>CAZQEH010000046.1:0-27818 GCA_964592205.1 uncultured Novosphingobium sp. | reverse complement strand
GGGCTGGCGCGCGAGCCATGCGCCCGAGCAGACGAGGGCGGCTGCGGCACCGTCGCCGATGGGTGCGCACATCGAGCGGGTGAGGGGCCAGCTGACCGGGCGGTCGGCCAGCACTTCGTCCACCGTCAGCGGGAAGCGGTATTGCGCCTTGGGATTGTGCACCGAGGCATTGTGGTTCTTGGCGCAGGCCATCGCGATCTGGCGCTCGGTGGTGCCATGGGTGCGCATGTGCCACGCGGCCTGCATGGCGTAGGTGTCCATGAAGATCGTGCGGCCCGGGCCGGGCTCGAACGGTTTGCCGGAGGCTTCGCCGGCAGCGGCATAATAGGTGAGCCACTCGTCCTGAACGTACTGGTCGATGCCGCCATCGAAGAGGGCCTTGGTGCGCTCGGGGTGCGCGGGGTTGAAGGTCTTCTCGACGCCGAACGCGATGCTGAGGTCCGTCTGGCCGCTTAGCACGTCCTTCCATGCGCCGTGGAGCGCGATGGACGCGGTGGCGCAGCCGCCTTCGACGTTGATGACCGGCACGCGTTCGGGAAACAAGCCCTCGCGCACCAGCGGGGTGAGGCAAACCTGGCCGCGGATGCTGCCTTGCCCATCGGTCCACATGCCGCAATTGCCGAACCAGGCCATGCCGATGTCATTGCCGCTGGCAAGGCCGGCATCGGCGAGCACGCCGAGGTAGACCTCGCGCGTCAGGTCCTTGAAGCTGCGATCGGGGAACTTGCCGAAGGCACTGGAATAGCTGCCGACGATGTAGACGTCTGTCATCCGGCCTTCTCCCAGAAGATCGCGCGCAGCTCGCGCTTGAGCACTTTGCCGAGCGCATTGCGCGGGAATTCGGTGCGGAATTCAAGCTCCGATAGGCGCTGCGTTTTCGCCAGGCGGGCGTTGGCCCAGGCAAGCAGTTCGGCCGGGTCGGGGTCTCCGCGCGGGATGACCAGCGCGAGCGGGGTTTCGCCCCACTTGGCATGCGGGATGCCGATCACGGTAACGTCCTGAACCTGTTCGTGTGCGCCGATCACGGCTTCGAGATCGGCTGGGAACACGTTGAACCCGCCCGAGAGGATCATGTCCTTCTTGCGGTCGACGATGTGGAGGAAGCCTTCCTCGTCGATATAGCCGAGGTCGCCGCTGCGCAGGTACTGCGTGCCGGCTTCGTCCTGCCACAGCATCGCGGCGTCGAGGTCTGGCCGGTTGTGGTAGCCCGCCATCATGCCGAGCCCGCGGCCAACGATCTCGCCCACTTCGCCCCGCGCGGCTTCGCGGTCATCGCCGCCGACGATGCGCATGTCGAACCCGATCACCGGGCGGCCGACAGCGGTGGGGCGGGAGGGATTGTCGCCCGGCTTGCGCATGGTCGCAAAGCCTTCGCTGAAGCCGTAGAGCTCGAAGACATGCGGGGTCATGCGCTCGATCACGGCCGCGCGGGTATCGGCACGCAGGGCGGAACCGCCGGAGAGCAGGGACTTGAGGCGGGAGAGGTCGTGCTGACCAAGCGCTGGATCATCGAGTGTGACGATGCACTGGGTCGGCACCATGAAGGCGTGGGTGACGCGGTGGTTCTCGATCAGGGCGAGCGCGCCGGCGGGGCTGAACTGCTCCATGATCACCACGGTCGCGCCCAGCAACAGCGGCGGCAGGACCATGAACATCGTGCCGTTGGAATAGAGCGCAGTGGTGACGAGCGTCACGCTGTCCCGCGTCATGCCGAGCTCCAGCGCATTCGACCACGCGAAGTGCGTGCGTGCGCCGTGGCTCTGGACGATGCCTTTGGGCAGGCCCGTGGTGCCGGAACTGTAGATGATGTTGAAGCGGTCTTCGGGGTGGATGCGCACGCCGGGGTCGGTGTCGGGCGCGGCGGCGAGCATGGCGTCGCCATTTTCCCACCCTTCGCCTTCGAAGCTGATGGCGATGCGGCGGGTGTCTGCCGGGAGGTCCGCGCCTTCCACCAACGCGCGGTTGCTGGCGGAGACGAACACGGTCCTGGCACCGCTATCCGCCATCATCGTGGCGATCTGCGCCGAGGTGAGCAGGCCGCTGATCGGGACCATGCAGGCACCGGCGCGGACAATGCCGAACATCACCTGCACCATTTCGAGCGAATTGGTCATGACCAGCGCGACGGGGTCGTCGTGCTGGATGCCGAGGCCGATCAATGCGTTGGCGACGCGTGCGGTGCCTTGGTCGAACTCGCCCCAGGTCAGCTGCCGCGTCCCGCAGATCGCCGCGATCTTGCCGGGCGCAAATCGGGCGTGGGTCGCCCAAACGCTGGGCATGCCGAAAGCGGGGGCCGCGATCATCCCGTCACCATCGGCATTTCGCGCACGCCGCGCATGGTGAGGGTGTCCATGTATTCGGCGGCGTCCGTGGCCAGCGCGACATGGGGGAAGCGCGCGAAGAGGCAGGTGATCGCGATGCGGCCCTCCGCCCGGGCCAGCGGTGCTCCAAGGCAGAAGTGGATGCCGTGGTTGAACGTAAGGTGGCGGTTGGGCGAGCGGGTGATGTCGAACTGTGCCGCGTTCTCGAACACTTCGGGATCGTGGTTGGCGGCATTGACCATCGCATAGACGCGGTCGCCCTTGCGCAGCAGCTTGCCGCGCATTTCGAAGCTCTCCTTGACCACGCGCACTACTGCGCCGGTCGGGCCTTCGAAGCGCAGCATTTCCTCTACCGCGCTTGCGGCGAGCGAGGGATCCGCCAGCAGCCTGGCCTTCTGATCGGGATTGGCGAGGATCGCGCGGATGCCGTTGCCGATGAGATTGGTGGTCGTTTCGTGCCCGGCGAAGAGGAACAGGATGCAAGAGCCGATCAGCTCTTCCTCGGTGATCTGGCCGGTCTGTTGCAGCATGACGAAGTGCGAGATCACATCGCCGCGCGGGTTCGCCTTGCGGCCTTCAGCGGCGGCGCGGAAGTAGTCCGCCATCGCGACGATGCCCGCGCGCCCGGTCTCGTACTTGTCGCCCGTGCTGGTGGCGTTGCCGAGGAAGGGCTGCAACTGCATCGACCAGTCGCGCAAGGCCTCCATGTCCTCGCGCGGGATGCCGAGCAGATCCATGATGACACTGGCGGGGAGGGGATTGGCGAATTCGCTGATGCATTCGAACCGGCCGTCACCGCGCGCCTCGATCTTGTCGAGCAGGCCGTCCGCCAGTTCAGCGATCCCGGCTTCGAGATCGCGCATCACCGCGGGCGTCACCACCTTGTTTAGCAGAGTGCGCAGGCGGGTGTGATCGGGAGGATCCTTGAACACGACCCAGGTGTTCAGGTAGCGGATCAGATCGGAGAGCCGCGTGCGTTCCTCGCCCTGCTGGCTGTCGAAGAAGGGCGTCAGCCGGTCCGAGGTGACGCCGCCGTTCATCTGCACTGCCTTCACGTCGTCGTGCCGGGTCAGCACCCAGCCTTTCAGTAGCGGCGACCAGTGCACCGGTTCTTCGGCCTGCAGGCGCAGCAGGGTTTCCAGCGGGCGCTGAATCACGTCCGGATCGCGCGGATCGAAGACGAGTGCGGGCTTGGTCATGGCGTTCGAAAATGCTCCCGGCAGGGCCGATTGCTATCATCCGGCCCTTGCCATAGCAAACACTTGTTTGGTAGCCTCCGGACGAAGGCGCAAGGGGTGCGGCAAGGTCGTGCAAACCATTCACGCGCCGTGGGAGAGGATGCATGCTCAAGCTCGTTGCCGTGTGGTCGGCGCCCAAGCCTGAAGACCGTGAAGCCTTCGAAACCGCCTATGCCAATGTCCACGCCCCGCTGGCGCGCGCGCTGCCCAACCTGACCAGCCTCGAGACGATCCTCGTGGCCGAAGGGCTGGAGGGCGCCGAGGCCGGAGCGTACCGCTTCGCGATCATGACCTGGCCGAACAAAGCCGCGCTTGAGCGTGATGAGCAGACGCCGGAGTGGCTCGCCTTGCGCGCCGATGCGGGCGGGATGATCGAACGCTTTGGAGTGACGCTGGTGTCCTCCATCGGCCACGTCGGCTGAGGGGGAGGGGCATGTCCATTCTTGTCACCGGTGGCACCAAGGGCATCGGGCTTGCCATCGCCAAGCGTTTCGCCAAACCGGATACCGATGTGTTCCTCAACTTCCGCGCCGATCAGGCCTCGGCCGACAGCGCCAAGGCAGAGATCGAAGCGCTCGGCGCGCGCTGCCATGTGATCCAGGGCGATGTGAGCACGCCGGAAGGCGCACGGGCCGTCTTGGCAGAAGTGGCGGCGAAGACCGACCGGCTCGACCAGCTCGTCCACTGCGCCGTGAAAGTGCTGCCCGAGCCGCTGCTGACGGTCGATCCGGTGGCCTTTACCGAGGCGATCAATCTCAACGGCACTGCGCTCGTCTATCTCGTGCAGCCTGCGGTGAAGCTGTTCCGCCGGGGCAGCACGGTGTTCTTCCTCTCCAGCCGGGGCAGCCGCACGGTCATCCCGAACTACGCCGCCGTCGGTGCGGGCAAGTCGCTGGCGGAAGCCCTGATCCGCTACCTCGCGCGCGAACTGGCGCCGCTGGGCGTGCGGGCCAATTGCGTCGCACCCAGCGCGGTCGATACCGAAGCGCTTCGGCAGGTCTATGGCGAGAAGACCGAGGAAATCCTCGCTGCCGCCGCAGCTGCCAGCCCGAGCGGGCGCAACGTGACGCATGACGACTACTGCAGCCTGATCGAATACCTCGCCAGCCCCTCGGCGGCGATGATCCAGGGGCAAGTGGTGTTCGTGACGGGCGGGGAGTATCTCGCGGCCTGACGTCTAATCGCCGTTCGTCCAATGAACCCTTCGCGGAGGTGACGAAGGCGGGCGGATTGTGCGTTAGAGCAGCGAAAGCCTGAGTTCGCGCTTCAATATCTTGCCGCTCGCGTTGCGCGGCAGGTTTTCGGCGAAGACCACCTTCTTGGGGATCTTGAACGCCGAAAGGTGCTCGGCGCAGTGCGTGAGCACGGCTTGGGCTTCGAGCGCATGCCCCTCGCGCAGCACGATGACGGCTGTCACGGCCTCGATCCATTTGGGATCGGGCATGCCGATCACCGCGACTTCGCTGATCGCGGGGTGCTGGTAGAGCACTTCCTCCACCTCGCGCGAGGCGACGTTTTCGCCGCCGGTCTTGATCATGTCCTTCTTGCGGTCGACCACGGTGATGTAGCCCGCTGCGTCCGCCACGCCGAGGTCGCCGCTGTGGAACCAGCCGCCGGCGAAGGCCTCGGCCGTCCGTACCGGATCGTTCCAGTAGCCGCTAAGAAGCTGGGGCGAGCGGTGGACGATTTCGCCCACTTCTCCGGGGGCCACCGGCTGCATGGCATCATCGACGATGCGCGTTTCGACATGGAGGGTGGGCCGGCCAGCGGAACCCAACCGCTCGGCATGTTCTTCGGGAAACAGGATTGTTGCCACGGGCGCAATCTCGGTCTGGCCATAGAGGTTCCACAGCCGCAACTGCGGAAGCCGGGCGTTCATTTCGCGCAGCACTTCGACCGGCATGATCGAGGCGCCGTAGTAGCCCTTTTCCAGCGCCGAAAGATCGCTGGTTTCCATCAGCGGCGAGCGCAGGAGCGAGATCCACACCGTCGGCGGGGCGAAGAACGAGGTGGCCTTATATTGCTCCAGAAGCTGCAGCACGTTGTCTGCAGCAGGCGAGCCGGTGATGATGTTGGTGGTGCCGACATGCAGGGCGGGGCCGATCATGCAATCGAGCTGCGCGCAATGAAACAGCGGCATGGCGTGGAGTGCGATGGTACTCGCCGTCCATTCGCAATCGATGATGCAGCTCTGGTATTCCCAGAGCACGGCATTGTGCGAGAGCATCGCGCCTTTGGGCCGCGATTCTGTGCCACTGGTGTAGACGATCTGCAGCAGGTTCTCGCCGCCGCGCTCTTGCGGGTTCAGCGGTTCGTTGCTGAGCAGTTCGGTCCATGCGGGAAGGCTCTGCGGCGGCGGTGCATGTTCCCCTGCCATGCCGAAGACGTGCTCGATTTCCGCGGTGCGCGCGGCAAGCCCCGTCTCCCGCGTGGTCTCGTCAACGAACAGCACCCGTGCGCCCGAATGCGCGAGGATATAGGCCACATCCTCGGCGTTGAGCATGAAGTTGATTGGCACCAGCACCGCGTCCGCCCGCGCGATGGCGAAGCGCAGCGCGATGAACGCATGGCTGTTGCGCGCAAGGATCGCAACGCGATCGCCTGCCTGCAGGCCCAGACGGCGCAGGCCCGCGGCGAGCCGCTCCACCTCGCGGTGAAACTCTGCATAGCTCCACGTTACATTGCCGCAGATGATCGCAGTTTTCGCGCCGTGCCGCTCCGCCGAACGGGTGAGCATGGCGGACAGTGATTGCGCCCGCCCGCGGGCAATGCCGGATTCAACAACCGGATCGGGATGCGTTGCCGCAGACATGGGAACCCTTTGAACGTTCGGGTCGTGAGGACCGCCAGACAGCAAAAAAGGAGCAGCACCAGCGGCACTGCCCCCCTTTGAATCAGGTGCTTACTTCCACTTGACCTTGAGCGATACACCGTAAGTTGCCGGCATGCCGGTCGCCTGGGTGATGATGTCGTTGTACGAGATGATGTTCTGGACGTTGAACTTGTTGAACACGTTCTTGCCCCAGGCCGAGATGCTCAGGCGGTCCCCGGGGAAATCATAGCCGATGCGGGCATCGACGATGGTGTAACCGTCGATCCGGAACGGATAGGCCTTGATCGACCGGTACGGCGCCGCCGGGATCTTCAGCGCGCTGCCGCCGATATAGGCATCGACGTCCGAGCGGTAGTTGGCCGAGGCACCGATGAAGAAGGTTCCGCCATTGCCCAGCGGGACCCGGTAATCGATGTCACCGGTGAGGCTCCACGATGGTGCGAAGGGCAGGCGGTTGCCGGCGAAGTTGTAGGGCGTGCCCGCGCTGCCATACCCGCTGCCGAGGATGTTACCGAAGACCGTGGTGGCGGTGTAGTTGTCCACCTTGGTCTTGAGGTAGCTGCCAGAGCCGGTCAGGGTCAGGCCCGAGACCGGCCGGACCACAAGATCGGTTTCCACGCCGAAGATGTGCGACTTGGGCACGTTGTCGAGGCGCTGGAGCAGGCCGAACAGGGCGGTATCGACGGTGCCCTGGATCTGCTTGTCCTTGTAGTCCTGATAGAAGATCGCGCCGGTCCACGAGATCGCGTTGCCCATGAACTTGGCCTTGAAGCCGCCTTCATACGAGGTGACCCGCTCCTGCCGGGCAGGGGCGAACACATCGACCGTGGCACCGGTGATCACGGGGAAGCTGCCCGCCTTGAAGCCGCGCGAAACGTTGGCGTAGAGCAGCAGGTCGCTCGTCGGCTTGAAGTCGAGGCCTGCCTTCCATGACACATTGTTCTCGGCCAGACGGCCGAGGTAGGGCTTGCCGTTCGTGAAATCGGGGAAGAACGAGTAGCAGGCGCCCGGATTGTTGAGACCGAGGCCGAACAGCACCGAAACGCGCTGGTCAGGCGCGACGTCGTTGTTGCACATCCGCTCGCTGTTGACCGAGTGGGTATAGCGGATACCGGCCTTGAAGGTGAGCTGGCTGGACAGGTCATACTCGCCGTTGGCGAAGGCGGCGATGTTGTCCATCTTGCCCCGGCTGTCGACAGTGCTGATATGAATCCAGGCGTTGGGCGCATTGGACAGCGAGTTGTCACCATAGGTGATGTCCTGGATCTCGTTGACCTTGCTGTGGTTGTAGTTGCCACCAAGGGTCCAGCGGAACTTCTGGCCGGGCGCTGCGGCGTTCGAGATGCGCAGTTCCTGCGAGAAGTCGTCGATCGTGCCGTCGTCGCGCGGGGCGTCGACCATCTCGTACGGCGAGCCGTCGAGGTCGAACGACATTTTCTGGCTCAGCCGGTTGTAGCCAGTGATCGAGGTCAGCGCGATGGTGTCCGTCATCTGGAAGTCGGCGCGCAGGGTCGCCTGGAACAGCGTGCGGTCACCCGCGGGAACGGCGGGCGGGGTCGCATACTGGAAGCCCGGCGTGTAGCCCGGCGCAGGGTTGGCCGGGAACGGGATGCCGCCGGTCAGCGGGCCCGGAATGCGGGCAACCGTCGTCCAGCTGGCGGCGCGCAGGTTCTGCGGCGTGAACGGAGCATTCAATTCGGCGAACGACGGTGCGGAGGGAACCGAGGGAACCGAGGCGATGATCTGGAGCGCCTGCGGCTCAGAGCGATCGACCGATCCGTTGAGGTTCAGTTCGAACTTCAGGCGATCGCTGGCCTCCCAGTGGGTGATCAGTCGGGCGGCAATATAGTTCTGCGTGCCGTTCTTCTGCTTCGGATCGAGGAAGTTGTACTGCCAGGCGTCGCGATGCGACGCGTCGATGGCGAGGCGCATGCCCAGCGTATCGCTGATCGGCCCGCTGATGAAGGCGGTGCCGTGGACTTCGTTGAAGCGGCCATAGTCGAGGTTGAAGCCGGCCTGGAGTTCCTTGGTCGGCTTGGCGGCGACATAGTTGATCGCACCGCCGGTCGAGTTCTGGCCGAACAGGGTGCCTTGCGGACCCTTGAGGATTTCGACGCGTTCGAGGTCATACAGCGAATGGCCGGCGAGGACCGGGAAGGTAAGCGGTGCCTGGTCCATCGAAACGCTGACCGCCGGATACACGCCAAGTGCGTCTGCGTTGTAGCCGATGCCGCGCAGGGTGTAGACCGGCGTGCCATGGGTCGAGGGGGCAAGCGTCAAGCCCGGGACATATTTGACGAGGTCTTCCGCCTTGCCAATGTTGCGCCGTTCGAGCAGCGAGGTATCGAACGCCGCGATGCTGGCGCCGACCTTGCTGATGTTTTCGTTGCGCTTGTTGGCGGTGACGATGATTTCGCCGACGGGGGCTTGCTCCGCAGCAGCGGCTTCGTCAGCAGGGGCTGGGGCGGGGGCCGCATAGGCAGGGTGTGCAATGCTGGCGATGCCGATGGCGGTGGATGCAGCAAGCATGCTGCGCCGGATCTTGTTCATTTCCCTCTCCTCTGATGTTTCGTTTATCGTTGTTTCAGGCGTGGATGGCGGTGGTCAGCTGCTTAGCAACTCCGCAAAAGTGGTGATGGCGCGCCGCAGGATGCGGTCTGCCGTGGGGAAGGCCGCCCGCATGGTGGCGAGGCCGTGGATCAGGCCCTTTGCTTCCATGAAATGCACTTCCATCCCGGCGTCCGCCATGCGTCCGGCCATGGCCCGGCCCTGATCGCGCAAGGGATCGAGCCCGGCGGTGAGAATGACGGCCGGCGGAAGTTCGGCCGGTAGCGGGTGGAGCAGCGGCGATGCAGCGGCTCCGGCCGCGTCCCCGTCCGCGGGGAGGTAGTCCGCAGCAAAGCGCGCCAGCAGCTTGGCATCGAGGATGAAGCCTTCACCAAAGGCCGTGTAGGAGCCGCGATCGGGCGCCGTGCAATCGAGCCAGGGATAGACCAGCAGCTGCGCCTTGACCGTATCCGAGCCAAGCACGGTCGCCACATGAAGCGCCAGATTGCCGCCCGCGCTGTCACCCGCCGTCGCGAGCCCGGTCACCGGTGCTTCCAGCGCGCCTGGGCTGCCGAGAACGAAGCGGGCAGCCGCCACGCAATCGTCATGGCTGGCGGGGAAGGGATCTTCTGGCCCCATGCGATAATCGACCGCGACCACGCGCAGGCCGGTGGTCGCCGCGATTGTCGTGCAGACGGGGTGGTGGGTCTCTAGATCGCCGATCACCCAGCCGCCGCCGTGCATGTAGAGCACGACCGGCCCCCCCACCGCATCGCCCGGGAAATAGGCGCGCAGCGGGCAGGGGCCGCCTGCAAGATCGGTCCAACGCACGCCCGGTTCCGGCGGCGCATCGAATAGCCCGCCCATCGCGAGATAGGTCGCGCGCATGTCCGCTGCCGACATGTCGGCAAGGTGCGGGCCACCTTGTTCGGCGATGCCGGCCAGCACTGCCGCGGTTTCAGGCAAGACAAACGGTTGTTCCATCAACAGGCTCCTGCCATCTGCAAAATCACATCCAACCCGCCATATGCATGGGAGCGGGTGTCGACGGCGGATAGCCGCATTGCGGCGCAAACCGCACCGCTGCAGCCAATCTGACCTGATGCCGCAGTAAACATATGAAAAATAATAAAATACCCGAGTATCACGTCCATGTATCGGGAAAGTTAGGCGAACAGATTGTTCCGCGCCATGACGCTGCGCGCCAAGTTATTGACGGATGTGGCCAGCGCCCGCTACCTTCGCCGAAAAAGGGCTGGACAAGGCCAATCACGAGGGGATGGGGCATGGACTCCAATGCACTCTACGCGACGTTGCCGGATCTGAGCGCGCGGATCATGCGCAGTGCCCTGGCGAGCGAGACCAGGGTCGATTGGGATGATTTCTGCCGCAGCAGCCATGTACGGCCGGTTCGGCTCGACGCCAACTCCGGCCAGCTGCTCGCGCAGGAAGAATTGCAGCTGCAGAAGTCGTTCGCCGCCTGAACGGCAGAGGCGCGCAATATCTGGTTCGATGTCGGCCTGCGCTACCGTGCGATCAAGTATGGGGAGCTCGGCCTCGCGATGATGACCGCGCGCACGCTGGGTGAGGCGCTGCAGATTGCGTGCCGCTGCCAGTCGCTCACCTATTCGCTGATCAACTACCGCTATGCCTGCGCCTCCAATGGCGCCTGTGCGCTGATCGGCAGCTGCGGCGAGCTGGCTGAGCCGCTTTATGATTTCACGCACTACCGCGATCTTGGTGCGATCCGGACGCTTGTGGCGGACCTGATGGGCGGCGAACTGCCGCTCGAGCAAGTCACGGTGACCACGCCGCCCCCGCCGGACTGGGCGCAGCAAAGGCACCACTTCCCGTGCCCCGTGCAGTTCAACGCGGATCATACGCAGTGGCTGTTTGTGCCGGGCGCGGCAGATCTGGCGCTGCCGATGGCCGACAGCGACCTCGTTTCCCTGTATAGTTCGCGCTGCGATACCATGCTTCGCCGCGCGCAGACTGATGGCACGATCAAGGGGCGGCTGGCGGCGCGGCTCAGCCGCAGCGACAGCGATTTTCCCACCGCAGGCGAAGCTGCGCGGATGCTCGCGCTCTCGGAACGGACGCTGCACCGCAGGCTGGCCGAAGAAGGCACGCGCTTCTCGGCGATGATCGACGAAGCGCGCTATGGCCGTGCGCGGGAACTGCTGATGGATGGCCATATGGCGATCGAGCAGATTGCGGTCGCGGTCGGGTTTGCCGAACCTTCAAGCTTTTCCCGCGCGTTCAAGCGCTGGTCAGGCATGGGTGCGCTGGAATATCGGCGGCAGGCTCAGGCGAGGAACAGTCGTCTCGCCTGAGCCTGCCACACAGGGTCTCATGTATAAGCGAACTCGGCGCCGTCCAGATCGACTGCCGGAATGTCTTCCGCCTCGCGCCAGTAGTCCTGCGTGTGGCGCCATTCAGGCTGTTCGCCAAGGCGCTTGGGCAGCTTGGCCATATCGCGCATCAGGTAGCTGGGATTGAAGTTGTCGTCCTCGATCCATGGCAGCAATGGCTCGTTCGCGAGCGCGCGCGGGATGACGATGTTGACTTCTTGCGCGCCCTTCGCGTCCATGTGGCGCAGCATGCGGCAGACGAAATCGCCGAGCAGATCGACCCGCAGCGTCCACGCCGCACGGAAATAGCCGAAGACCCAGACCATGTTGGGTACGCCTTCGAACATCATGCCGCGGTAGGTCGCCTTCTTGGACCAATCGACGTCCTTGCCGTCCACCTCGAAAGTGATGCCGCCCATCATCAGCAGTTTGAAGCCGGTGGCGGCCATGACGATGTCCGCCTTCAGTTCATCACCCGATCCGAGCTTGATCCCGTCGACGGTGAAATGATCGATGGTATCGGTGATCGCGCTCACCTTGCCGTCGCGGATGCGCTCGAACATGTCGCCATCGGGAATGAAGGCAAGGCGCTGCTGCCAGGGGCGATAGCGCGGGGTGAAATGCGGTTCGAACTGGAAGTCCGGCCCGGCATATTGGCGGATGAGCTCCTTGAGTTCCTCGAACACAAGGTCAGGCTCTTCGCGTGCGCGGTGATCGAGCATCTTGAGGTTGTGGAGGTAATCGAGCCGCACGCAGCGGTGCACGGTATCCTCGTCCACGCCGATCTCGCGCAGCCGGTCCGCCAGATCGCTGCGGTTGGGATAGCAGTAGAAGTAGGTCGGCGAGCGCTGCAGCATGGTGACATGCTTGGCCTTGTCGGCCAGCACCGGGATCACGGTCGCAGCCGTCGCGCCCGAGCCGATGACCACGACTTCCTTGCCGGAATAGTCGATGCTGTCATCCCAGAGCTGCGCGTGGACAAGCTGGCCCTTGTAGTCCGCCATGCCCCGCCAATCAGGCAGGTAGGGGTTCTGGTGGTCATAGTAGCCCTGGCACATCCACAGAAAGTTCGCGCGGTAGGTCGGGCCTTCCGAGCCATCGGTGAGCTTCGTCTCGACCGTCCAGAGCTTCTCGGCGGTGGACCACGAACAGCGAGTGATCAGCGTGCCGAAGCGGATCGACTTGCCGAGATCGTTTTCCGCGAGGACATCGCGCAGATACTTGCGGATCTCCTCGGCAGTGGCGATCGGCGGGCCGACCCACGGCTTGAAGCGGTAGCCGAAGGTGTAGAGATCCGAATCCGAACGGACGCCGGGGTATTTGTGCGTGTGCCAGGTGCCGCCGATATCGTCCTTGGCCTCGAGCATGACGAAGCTCTTGTCGGGGTTCTGGGTCTTGAGGTGATAGGCACTGCCGATGCCGGAGATGCCGGCACCCACGATCAGGACATCGAAATCCTGCGTCGCGGTGCCCGAACCCTGCTGCGGTCTTTCCACTACTTCGGTCACATCACGCTCCCATTCGGCCAATGTCCGGCTGCGACAGGGATCGCGCCGGTTATGCCATGAGAATTTCGCCAAGACGGCGTGTGATGCAACGTCGCGAGCCGCCAACTAACTGGCCCGGCCCGCCATTCACGCTTGGTCCCGCCGGGGTGGGCCGGCTCTTGAGGAGCCGGCCCCGGGGCATCAGAGCCCCGCGCCCGCGCGGATTTCCTCGATCAGTTGGAAGTGGAACGCGAGCATGCGCTCATCGGGTTGCTGGGGCCCGAAAAAGTCCATTTCAGGATCGACGACCGCGGTGCGCACGCCCTTCAGCGCCTCGATCAGTGAAAGCCCGCAGAACGGCACATAGGCTTCCGAATAGCCGCCCTCGTGGATCACGGCCAGGCGCCCGCCGCACAGTTCGTCCGCCACCTTGAGCATGCGTTCGGTCATTTCGCGGTAGCTTTCGGAATGCAGCATCTGCCGCGCGAGCGGATCGGCCGCATTGGCATCAAGCCCGCTGGCGATGACGATGAGATCGGGCTGGTAGCGCTGCAGCGCCGGGATCACCACGCGGTCAAGCGCGCGCAAGTAGGTTTCGTGACCGCTGCCGGCTGGAAGCGGCACGTTGAGGTTGGCACCGAGACCTTCGCCTTCGCCGCGATCATCATGGCCGGAGTAGCCCGGGGGAAAGCAGCGATCCTGATGGATCGAGATCGTCAGCACGTCGCTCCGATCGTAGAAGATGCTTTGCGTGCCGTTGCCATGGTGCACGTCCCAATCGACCACCGCGACCTTGCCGATGCCGTGCCGCGCCTTGGCTGCATCAATGGCGATGGGAATGTTGGCGAGCAAGCAGAAGCCCATCGGCTGGTCTGCCAGGCAGTGGTGCCCGGCCGGGCGGCACAGCGCATAGGAATTGCGCGCGCGGCCTGTCACGACCGCGTCAACCGCCTCGATGGCGAGTCCGGCCGAGAGGGCCGCAAGTTCGAAACCGCCCTTGCTGAAGGGCGCAAACAGGCCAAGCTCGCCGCCACCGGCGTCGCTCACCCGCTTGAATTCGTCGATGTAGCTGGCGGGATGGATGCGCAGCAAATCCTCGCGCATGGCCGGTGCTGCGCTGCGCATTTCGAGATGCTGATCAAGCCCGGCGGCGCGGACCAGATTGAGCAGGCGCCGCTTCGATGCAGGCGTATCGGCGCCATAGCTTCCCGATGGCGGTTCAACCCAGTCGCCGATGGGAAAGAACAGCGCCTGAACCCCTGTACAGTGCCAGAACGTCCGCTCGTCAGTCAGGAATAGCGTCGCATCGCTCATGTCATCTCTCCCCCTCGTGCCCGGAGGGGCACCCGTGCATGATATGCATGCCGTCGGCCGCTGCTGTCAAAGCCCGGAAAAATGAGAGGGCGGCCGCGCCAATCGCTGCGGGCAAATGCGGATCAGAGATCGAGGATCAGACGGTCCGGCTCGCGCCCGTCATTTGCTGCAGGAACGGCGCAGCAAATGAGCGCTTCACCCTTGGCGGTCTTGAAGGCGGGGGGAGCAGCATATGTGACCGCGCCGGCCACGATCCGGGTCTTGCAGCTGCCGCAGCTTCCGGCCCGGCAGCTGAACTCGGGGGTGAGCCCGCGTGCTTCGGCAAGCTCCAGCAGCGTTCCAGCCTCGGGCGTCCAGTGGGCTTCCTTGCCAGATGCGGCGAATGCAACCGGCACCGGGCCCGTGGCAGGCTGCGTCAGCTGCGGCGCCTCTGCCGTGCCGGTCTCACGCGTGAGTGAGGCGGGACCGAAGGCTTCGGCATGGATGCGATCATCCGCGACGTTCATCCCGCGCAGGCCGTCGTAGACCGCCTGCATGAACGATGGCGGGCCGCACATCAGGAAATCGTAGTCATCAAAGCCCAGCGTGGCGCGCAGCAGGTCCATGTCGATCCGGCCGATCGCCTCGTAGTCCTCGCCTTCCGCCGCGCCCGTCACCTCAGCGAGCACGCGGATGATCCGCACCGCACCGTTCGCGCGGGCGCAAAGCTCGCGCAGTTCCGCGTCGAAGGCGCGTTCCGCCTTGGTGCGTGCTGCGTAGAACACCGTCGTCCGCCGCACCCGACGCGTGCGCAGGCCTTCGTAGACGACATGGCGCAGCATGCTGAGGATCGGCGTGATGCCAACGCCAGCTGCCAGCAGCACGGCGGGTCGGCGTTCTGCGGCATCAATGGTGAAGCTGCCTGCGGGCGCTCGCGCTTCGATCACGCTGCCCACTGCAAGGGTATCGTGCAGATGGCGCGAGACCAGACCATCACGCTTGACGCTGATGCGGTACGCGCCGTCCGATGCGGCGGAAGATAGGGTATATGTACGGATGACCGGCGCTGCATCGGCATCCGGACAGACGCGGATCGGCAAGTGCTGCCCGGCAAGGTTGGTGATCAGCCCCGCATCATCGCTCGGCTCGAGGTGGAACGAGCGGATGACGCTGCTTTCATCGACGATCTTCGCCACCCGCAGCGGCCGCCATGCCGAGCCGAGTTCGGTTGCCTTGCGCCGCTGCACAGCCTGCTGCCAATCGCCCGTCATCAGCGAATTGGGCGACCAATCGAGGAAATCGAACCGCAGCGGCAGCGCGGCGCGGCGGCGAACCAGCTTGCGAGGCGTGAAGGTCCATAGCCGCTCGGCGCCCTGAAACGCCGCGATATCGGGGGATTCGAGGATCACGGCGGTCTCGCCGGTCAGGTGCAACATATCGCCATTGGTGAAATCGACGAACAGGAGCCCGGCGCGCGGGTTGGCAAGCAAATTGCCCAGCGTGTTGAAATGGAGGTTTCCGGCAAAGTCGGGGATGGTGAGGGTGCCCTCGGTGTCGATCCGCACAAAGCCGGGTTTGCCGCCGCGGTGTGAGGCATCGACCTGGCGCTGCCCGCTTGGCAGATCGACAAAAGAGGCGACGAAGAAGGTATCGGCTGCTTCGATCATGGCGCGCGCGGCGGGATCGAGCGCATCAAGGTATTCGGCCGGCTCTGCCGCCGGGCCGGGGTCCGCCGTGCGCCAGCTGCGGGTCTGGATATATTGCGGGCAATTGCCAAAACTCTGCTGGACCGCGATTGACAGGCCTGTTTCTTCGAGCGCAGCGATCGTACCGTTCATGCGGTTGCGGCGGCGGGTATCGAGCTCGATGCCGAGAAGGCCGATCGCGCCGCCTTGCGTCTGCCCGGCCAGCGCGGGATCGGCGGGATCGAGCGTGGCGGCGATGGCCATCAGATGCGGATCGGGGCTTTGCGCGAAGCCGGGCTGGCCGGCGATCAGCGTGGCCCACGCGTCATCCGCTTCATCGACCGTTCCCGCGACAACGAACGGCAGCTGCGCGAAGAACGTGCGATGCTGATCCGGCATGAAATCTTGGATCACGCGCCGACCGAATCTTTCCATGCGTTCGGCAACACCAAGCGTGCGCTGCAGTTTGATCTCGCCGCTGTGGAAGGGCGAACCGGCGGGGCTTGGCTCGTTCGATCCCATGGCAAACCTTCCTGTGCGGCGTGTGGCCACCCGCCCGTTCAGGCAGGCGCGTGGCCGACGCGGTGATCAGGCGGCGTTGAGGCCCACACGGGCCTGTGCGAAGGGCACGAAGCCGGGCAAACCCTCGATGCGCTTCAACCAGGCGGCGACATTGGCATAAGGCGCAATGTCCACATTGCCTTCAGGCGCGCGGTCGATGTAGCTGTAAAGTGCGACATCGGCGATCGTCGGGCTGTCGCTGCCGATGATCCACTGCTTGTCGGCCAGTTCGGCATCGATGTGCTGCAGTACAGCGTGGGCTCGGCCGATTACTTCAGCGGCGTTGAAGCCGGCACCAAACAGGGTGATGAGACGCGCGGCGGCCGGGCCAAACGCGATCTGGCCAGCGGCTACCGAGAGCCAGCGCTGGACGGCGGCGGCGCCGATCGGGTCGTTCGGCAGCCAGTCGGTCAGGCCGCGCTTCGTGGCGATGTAAATGAGGATTGCGGCGGAATCGGCGATCACCGTGCCTTCATCATCCAGCACCGGAAGCTGCCCGAAGCGGTTGAGCGCGAGGAACTCGGGGGCCTTTTGTTCGCTTTTGGCGAGATCGATGAGGATGAGCTTGCACGGCGTGTCGGTCAGCGAAAGGAACAGGCGCGCGCGGTGCGAGTGCCCGGAAAGCGGGTGATAGTAGAGCTTCATCGCGTGATCTCCAGAATGCATCTGCCGTAGCGGGGGTGGTGCCTAGGCCTCTTGCACCCCTGTAATGCGCGCTGCGCCGGGCGAGGAGAACGCGGATAAAAATCAAGGCACTATTCCGGAAAATGGAATGGTGCGGGACTTTTCAAACGGTGCAGGAACCTGGAGTATTGCCGCTGCGCCCGTTCCCGATAACGGGTCGGCGGCGGTTTTCGCTTACTTTGCGGCGTCGAACGATCCGGCTTTCACCGCGATCGGCTTGGCAGTGGGATAGAACTGCACGAAGGTTGAATCCACGGCGCCGTGGCCGGTGTGGCAGGCATAGCAATCCGCATCCGCCGGGATCGCCTTCGCCGACGCTTCGTCGGCAAAGTCGAAGAATGCCCACCCGCCCTTGAAGCGGTGCGTATCCTTGACATGGACTTCAAGGCCGAAGCGTTGCTCGGTCTGGAACGTGCCGGTTTTGTTGATCGATCCCTTGTGCGCACCCGCGCGCGGTTCCTTGACCAGAACGGTGCCATCGGGCCAGTGGCCGGTCTGCTTGAAGACGCGCCATGCCTGCGGATCGACGAAGACGTTGTCGACCATGTCATGGTCCATTCCCAGGCCCTCGTCGGTGTAGTTCATGTTGACACCCGATGTCAGGAAGATCCACTCGCGGTAGTCCGCTGGAAAGACCAGCTCGCCTGCCGCGGTGAAGTGTGCGGCAGTGGGCCCTGCGGCTCGGGAATTGGCAGTGGCGCCGAGCACTGAGACGCTGAGGACCGCCGCACCAGCGGCAAGCAATGGCAGTTTCACGTGTCGGACTCCTGATGGATCGGTCCACCACTGGGTAAACGCGCCGGATCGGGATCGGCGCGAGATTCGCTGCGGCCCGGACAGGGTGCTGTTTTCGAGAGCGCAGCATGCACTGAATATCAGTACCGCCACTCCCTGATCATGGTATCAGCCTATGTGGTATATATAGACCAGTCAATATAAACTGGGCCTGTCAGCATCATTGACGGCAGGAGCGATGCCGGTCAGGCATGACTTGCAGGATAACCCCGTATGAGAGTGCGATGACAGCAGCAAAACACAGGCAGTCGATCATCGACGCAGCGGTGCAGCTGTTTTGCCGGCATGGCTATGCAGCGACCGGCCTCAATGATCTGGTCAAGGCAAGCGGTGCGCCCAAGGGATCGATGTATCACTACTTTCCCGAGGGTAAACCGGCGATTGCGGTCGCTGCGATCGAGGAAGCTGCGCGGCGGGTGCTGAAATCGATCGAGGAAATTGCCGCGCGTACTGCTACCACAGCCGAGCTGCTGGTCGAACACGCGCGCTTCCTCGCCGCCATGATGGAAGCGTCAGGCTTTCGCGATGGGTGTCCCATCACCACGGTCCTGCTCGAGCTCGCACCTGATGATCAAAAGGTTGCCGAAGCGGGCAAGCAGGCCTTGTCGGTCCGGCTGGAACTGCTGCGGGACAAGCTGATCGAGGATGGCTACGATGCGGTGACGGCAGAGGGGCTGGCGATGGCGTGCACCAATGCGGTGCAGGGCAGCCTCGTCATGGCCCGGGTGGAATCGAGCCGCGAACCGATCGAACGCACCGCAGCGCAACTGGCGGAGATGCTTGATCGCAATGCTGTGCGCGCACAGCGCGGATGACAATAAACCGGCGCAGCCAGCGCGTGGTGTCTTTGCGGTAGGCGATGTGGTTGGCCGCAAGGCGGCGGCGCACCGGCGGGTAGCTGCTGATCGATTCGAACCGCAGAATATACATTGCCTGCATCTGCCTGGTGCGGTTGAGCAGGAAGAACTCCGCCGCATCGAGCGCGCCCTCGATCGCCGCGCGCCCCGTATTCTTACCGACAAAGCGGCGCAGTTCGGCGGCCCACTTCTCGTTGATATCCCGCACCAGGAAGCTGAACAGCGTTTCCTTCGAGCCGAACCGGTTGCTGGCAAGGCCGCGGCTATACCCCGCGCATTCGCCCTGGGTCAGCTTCTGGCGCTCGACCGGAAGTTCGCCGAGAGCGGGGATATTGACGTTCAATCCTAGTTTCCGGAGGTAAACCCGGTTTCCACGATGACAGTCATCCCTCCGGCGTCGAACTGCTCCCTGAGTGTCTTCCTGTCGAACTTGCCGACAGTGGTCCTCGGGATGGCGTCCGAAACTGGCCAATACTCGGGTATCATGAATCTGGTAAACCGCCGCTTCGGCGACGCCGGGTAGGGCAGCAATCCCGTTTTCGAGATCGGCGGAGGAAATCCATTCGCCGCCAGACGTGATGAGCTCCTTGGCGTGGTCGGTCACCTCGACGAAGCCCAACGGATCAATCTGCCCGATTTCGCCAGTGCGCAACCAGCCATCTTTGGTGAAGCGCGAGTCCCGGGCGCCTCGTGGAGGTAGCCGCCGGTCACCCATGGACCGCGCAATTGCAGGTGTCCCACGGCGATGCCGTCTTCGGGGAGGGGCTGGTCCTCGTCATCGACGATGCGCACGTGCATGCCGGGAACGGGCCGCCCTGCCTTGGCGCGCCACGGGGTTTCGGCTTCCGGCCCGGATTCGCGTGATAGACGACGCCCTTTGGGCAGGCCCGTTGTTCCCGAGGTGTAGCAGATCGCCGCGGCATCGGTTTCGATGAGTTCCGGCCAAGTCATCCTCCTCACCACCGGCTTCAAGGCCTATACTGGCGCGCTCGAAGCTTTCCCGATCATCGGTTCGAGCGGCCGGACATTGAACGAGAAGTTGGGCACCGTTTCGGGCAGCATCATGAGGGTCTGTGTGGCGGCTTTCCCCAACATGTTCATGGCCACCGGCCCGCAGGCACCCGTCGCCAACTTGCCGATTTCGATCGAGCAGAATGTCATCTGGATCACCGCCTGCATCCGCAAGCTGGAACACGAAGGCTGGAAGACGTTCTTGCCCAAGGCCGATGTGGAAGCAGCTGGACCAAGCAGACCGCCCACATCCACGCGCAGACGCTCATGACGCAAGGCATTCCTGGATGATGGGCGCCAACCGCGCGGAAAAGGGCGCGTGCGTGCTGATCCATTTCGGCGGCGCGAACTTCTACTACGACGCGCTTGACCAGTGGGCAGCGGCAGGCTTCCCGGAACTCGAATAGGGCGGGGCGACAACCTCAGGCTTCGGTCGGTGAGGTCGTCCAGCCCAGCGCGGGAATGGTGATCGAGCGGCGACCTGAAAGGTCGGTGCGCGCCACGATGATGTCGCGCTCTTCCATGTAGCTCAGTACGCGCCGCGCGCGGCCGAGCGAGCTGGTGCCGTAGACCAGCGCCAGTTCCTGATCGCTCGGGCAGGGCCGGCTCTCGCTTGCGGCGCGCGCGATAAGGAGGAAGGCGCCGAGCATGTCGTCGGGCACACGGCGTCCAGCTTCGAGTGCGGGGGCCCATTCATCCTCCAGCCCTTCGAAGATGCCGGCGCGGGCCGCTGCAAACCGGCGGGTGAAGCCGCCAAGATCGAGCGGGGCTTGCCGCAGCCCCAGCATCCGGCAGCGAACCTGGAAGTCCTGGAACAGCACTGCCGTCGTCTTGCCGGTTGCTTCCTCGTCGTGGGCAATAGCGCGCAGGGCGGCGGCCATGACCGGTTCGGGATCGACCGGTTCGGTTGGCTCCTCGGCGATAGGATCCAGCGGTAAACGCGCGAGTTCATCGAGCACGTGCGCGGCGGGCTGCGGGCGCGGCGTCGGTACCGGAGCGGGCAGGGGGGCCTCGTCCAACCCGCCGAGCAGAAACTCGCGCATGTCGATCGAAGGCGCATCGGGCAGCGGCACCAGCACCGGGCTGCTGCTGCGCGCCGAAGTTTCGACCGGACCGATTTTCAGCATCACCGGCCGCCGCGCGATGGCGGGGCCAAGGCCGAGGAATGTGCCGCGCGCCAGGTCGCGAATCGATTCGGCCTGCCGCCGCTCCATGCCCAGGAGATCTGCCGCGCGCGCCATGTCGATATCGAGGAAAGTGCGCCCCATCAGGAAGTTGCTGGCTTCGGCGGCGACGTTCTTGGAAAGCTTTGCAAGGCGCTGGGTGGCGATGATCCCGGCAAGTCCGCGCTTGCGTCCGCGTGACATGAGGTTGGTCATCGCGCCAAGCGAGGCTCGGCGGACTTCCTCGGTTACTTCGGCACCGGCAGCGGGGGCGAAGATCTGCGCTTCGTCCACGACGACTAGCGCGGGAAACCAGTGTTCACGCGGGGCATCGAACAAGCCCATGAGGAACGCAGCGGCACAGCGCATCTGCCCTTCCATTTCCAGCCCCTCAAGGCTGAGGACCACAGAGGTGCGATGCTCCCGGCAGCGCCGCGCGAAATGCGTGATCTCTCCGATGGAATAGTCGATCGCCTCAACCGAGACGTGGCTGTATGGGCCCGAGAGGGTGACGAAATCGCCCTCTGGATCGATGATCACCTGCTGGACCTGTCCGGCACTTCTCTCCAGCAGCCTGCGCAGCAGATGTGATTTGCCCGAGCCGGAATTGCCCTGGACGAGCAGGCGCGTCGCAAGAAGCTCCTCCAAGTCGACCAGTGCCGGACCGCCGGCACCATCGAATCCCATGTCCACCTTCAAAGTCATCCCGCGCCGCATGGCCCGGTTGCGCTCGCCTGAGCAAGACCCCGGTGGGGGCTTATGCGGTGATAACGGCAGGCGCGTCCGGGCAAATGCTCGGGGAACCCTTCGGTGTGCATTGTCAAACGGCAGCGGCCCCTGCAATTGGGATCACGCAACGGCCGATAAGGCCGCCCGAACGGGAGATCCGGCGAGTGAACAAGGCGGTCAGTCTGGGGCAGGCCCTGCGCCATGCGGTGCATTTGCGCGGCGATGGCGTAGCTGTCGTCGACGGCGCCAAATCGTTCAGCTGGAATGCTTTTGCGGACCGGGTTGCCCGGCTTGCCGGGGCCTTTGTCGCACAGGGTTTGACGGCGGGCGGGCGGGTCGTCCTGCTCTCGCTCAACAGCCACCGCTCGCTTGAATGCTTCTTCGCGGCGATCCATGCGGGCGGGGCGATCACACCGCTCAACCATCGGCTGGCGCTCGGCGAACTGCGCGATCAGGTGGCGGACTGCAAGCCCGATGTGATCGTGCTGGGCGATGATTTCTGCAGCATGCGCGCGGAATTGCTGGCGGCTGCCGGCGGCTCAGCCGTGCTGGTCCATACGGGCGACGGGACGCCTGACGATGGCATGCTTTCGCTTGAAAGCCTGATCGCAAAGGCGCAACCGCTGCCCGATCAGGGCCGGGGCGGCGACGACCTTGCCGTTCTCATGTATACCAGCGGCACGACGAGCGCGGCCAAGGGTGTCATGCTCAGCCATGCGAACTTTGTCGCCAACACCGCCAACACATATGGCGAGCTCGGCTTCGGGCCGGATATCGTCCACCTCCATCACGGCCCGCTGTTCCATGTGGCGGCTGCCGCGCGCCTGTTCTCGGTCACGCATGCCGCGGGTACCCATGTACTCCTCCCGCGTTTTGTCGCGGGCGAAGTCATTGCCGAAATCGAGCGCACCGGCGTCACGCACGCGACGTTCGTGCCCACGATGCTGCGTGCCATGCTGGATGATCCGGCGCTCCCGGGCGCGAACCTCTCTACTCTGCGGATGCTGTCCTACGGGTCTGCCCCGATGCCGGAGGCGCTGCTCAAGGAAGTCATGGCCGCGCTGCCAGACGTCGGCATTCTCCAGTCCTACGGCATGACCGAGCTTTCGCCCGTCGTGACCATCCTGAATTGCCGTGATCACTTGCCCGAAAACCACGGAAGCGGCCTGCTGCGTTCGGCGGGGCGCCCGGTCCTGTTCTCCGAAGTCGCCGTCGTCGATCCCGAGGATCGGCCACTGCCGCCAGGCAAGGCGGGTGAAATCGTCGCGCGCGGACCGAATGTGATGCTGGGCTACTGGAACCGGCCCGATCTTACCGCCGAGGCGCTGCGCGGCGGCTGGATGCACACCGGCGACATCGGCTTCTTCGATGAGCGCGGCTATCTCCATGTGATCGACCGTATCAAGGATATGATCATTTCCGGCGGCGAGAACATCTATTCGCTTGAAGTCGAGAATGTGCTCGTCGCACATCCGGCAGTCTCGCAATGCGCGGTGTTCGGCCGTCCACATGAGCGCTGGGGCGAAGCCGTCCATGCCGTCGCCACGCTCAAGGTGGGGATGGTCGCCACGGAAGCGGACCTGATCGCGCATTGCCGCGCCCACCTCGCGCACTACAAATGCCCGCGCACGCTCGATATCCGGACTGAACCGATGCCGCTTAGCGGCGCAAGCAAGATCTGGAAGGCCAAGCTGAGGGAAGAACTGCTGAGCCGCGGTTAGCCACAAAAGTGCGTGCTTTCCCTGCGCCAGCCTTGGCGCCAGGCAAGGGGAAGAGGCGCGCAAACCATGGTCGATCTGTACGTCTACGTCGTGATCGTCAACGCGCTGGCGCCGAACTACACTTTCGTGCTCGGCTCGCTGATCGGCGGGATCGTGCGCGTGGCGCAGGGAACCTGAGGCATGGCTGACTATGATCTGGTGAACCGCAGCGGCACCATCGCCGATGGCAGCGGCGGCGATCTGATCGAGGGCGATCTGGCCATCGCGGGCGGGTGGATATGCGCCATCGGCGCGTTCGGCGCAGAGGAAGTCGACGCGAAGGGCAAGATCGTCACCCCCGGCTTCGTCGAAGTTCATACCCATTACGACGGCCAGTGCATCTGGGCCGAGGAGCGTTCGCCATCCTCCGCGCACGGGGTGACGGCGGCGGTGATGGGTAATTGCGGCGTCGGCTTCGCGCCGTGCCGCAAGGCCGATCCGCGGCGCGGGATACGGTCTCAATTAGAAGATCGAAGTCCCCATCCCGCCATCGACGACCAGCGATTGGCCGGTCACAAAGCTTGCCTGCGCGCTGCATAACATGGCGACCATGGCGCCGAGGTCTTCGGCATCGCCGAAGCGCCCGGCGGGGATGCGCGCGGCTTTCACGAAGGCGGCGACTTCCTCGTCATAGGTGCGGCCAATTTTCGCCGCGCGCGGGTTCATCATGTCTTCGATGCCGGGGGTGTGGTGCATGCCCGGCAGCACCGAGTTCACCGTCACGCCGTGGCGCGCCAGTTCCTTTGAGATCGCGTGGCAATAGTTGGCCAGCGCGGCGCGCGGCGGGCCGGAGAGGACGCGCATCGCTGCCGGATACTTGGCCGCGCCCGTGCTGATGTTGACGATGCGGCCCCAGCGACGCTCCATCATCGGGCCGGAAACCGCCTTGATATAGTCGATCGGGCTGAGCAGCGCGGTCGCCACGGACTTCTCGAATTCCTCGCGTGTCACGTCGCGAAAATCGCCGGTGAAGGGCGGCGGGGCGCAGGTCGCGACGAAGATATCGGGATCGGGGCAGGCGCCAAGGATCGCGGCGCGGCCTGCGTCGCTGGCGTGATCGGCGATGATGGGGTGAACTTTCGCACCCGTCTCGGCAGCGATGGCGGCGCAGGTGGCTTCAAGCCGCTGCGCCCCGCGCGCGGAAATGAACACTTCTGCGCCTTCGCGCGCCAGTGCCAGCGCCGCCCCGCGCCCCATGCCCGCGCTGCCGCCATTCACCAGCGCCTTGCGCCCCGCAATTCCGAGATCCATCGGCTGATCCTCTTCTGCCTGCTGCCAGCCATCCCGCCTTGCGCCCGATGCGTACACTGACGATTCTGCTGGCGGACAAGCCTGTGCGGCAAGTGCAATAACTTGGCCGTACGGGGTGAGGAAAGGAATGCCAGAATGAGCGATACGCCGGTCTTCGAGGACATCCGCTACGACAGGCCCGCAGCCCGGGTCGCCCGGATCACGCTGGCCCGGCCGGACAAGCACAACGCGCAAAGCCTGCGCATGCTCTACGAGATCAACGATGCGCTCGACATCGCGATGGAGGACGACGAGGTGAACGTCGTGGTCATCGCTGCCGACGGCAAGAACTTCTCATCAGGCCATGATCTGAGCGACCGTGCGCGCATCGGTGATCTGCGCCCGCCGGTGCTCGGCTTCGGCGGCTACCGCCACAAGGGGCCGCAGGGCCACATGTCGCGCGAGCAGGAAGTCTACCTCGGCTTCTGCTGGCGCTGGCGCAATCTGCCCAAGCCAATCATCGTCGCGGTGCAGGGCAAGGCGATTGCCGGCGGTCTGATGCTGATCTGGCCGTTCGACATCATCATCGCAGCGGAAGATACCGAGTTTTCGGATCCGGTCGTCGCCTTCGGCATGAACGGGCACGAGTTCTTCGTCCATGCTTTCGAACTGGGCCACCGCAAGGCCAAGCAGATGCTGTTCACCGGCGAGCCAATCGGCGCGGCGGAGGCCAAGGCGCTCGGCATGGTCAACGAGGTTGTCCCGCGTGCGGAGCTTGAGACCTTCACGCTGGCCATGGCCGAAAAGATCGCCTCGCGCCCCGCCATCGGGCTCAAGACCGCGAAGATGAGCGTCAACCAGTCGATGGAAGCGCAGGGGATGTGGAACGCGGTCCAGTCCGCGTTCAATCTCCACCAGTTCGGCCACGCCAACAACTTCGCGCTCTACGGCCAGCTGGTCGATCCGGAGGGCCTCGACATCATCAAGCGCGAGGCGCGGGCGAGCCGGAAAGACCGGGGTTGAAACACGCCCCGGGCTGCCCGTTGCTGCTTGAGAAGATGTTGCTGGCTGGTTGCGCGACGAGCGAGTAGTATCGCCCCGCGGCGCAGGCATATTGCAGCTTTGCCGCAAGCGCGGGCAAGCAGGGCGGGGGCAAGCCAGTGACCGGAGCGATGACCAAGAAGCGCGTGCTGCACGCCCTGCTACCGGCCGGACATGACGCGCAGCCGCTCCGGTGGCAGCAGCAGAAGAGCGCACGCACTCGCCTGCGCATCGTGGAGGCTGCGATCGATTGCCTCGTCGGAGGCGGCTATTCCGGCCTCACCACGCTGGCCGTGGCAGTGCGCACGCGCGTCTCACGCGGGGCCATGCACCACCATTTCCCCACCCGCATGGATCTGGTCGGCGCCGTTGTCGAACATGTCTTTTACGAACGCATGCGCCTGTTTCTGGAAGATTACCTCGCCAAGATGGAGCATGCGACCGAGGCCGAGCGGCTTGAAATCGCCACGACAGCGCATTGGCGCAGCGTGCAGACGCGCGAATATGCGGCCTATCTCGAACTAGCCGTCGCGGCGCGGACCGATGCGGAACTCGATCAATTCTTTGGTCCGGTTGCCCGCCGCTACGACGAAGTGTGGATTGCCCAGATGATCGAGGCTTTCCCCCACTGGCGCGACCAGTGGGAACAGATGAAGCTTGCCAGCGATTTCGTGAACGTGCTGCACATGGGCCTTCTGCTGCAGCAGCCGGTGTTTGGCGAGGCGCGCACGCGCCGGACCCAGCGCCTTTCGTACGAAGTGCTACGCCAGGTCTACGCCGCGAAACTGGTGGTCTGAAGCGCCGCTCAGCCCGGCATGTCCGAGCGGTGCTGCTCCACGCGGTAGACGCGCATGCGAGGCCGATCGAACAGGCGCTCCTCATCTTCGGTGATCTCGCGCCGTGTTGCGGGATCGGCCATCGCGGCAAAGCACGCGCTCATTCCGGCTTCATCGGCAAATTCGATCTCCATTGCGACATCAAAATCGTGATCGGCATCCGTGCTGTCCATCGGATGGAGATGCTTGCGCTCATAGCGGATCGCCCAGGGGCCGAGCACTCTCTCGCCGATCAGACGGTGATGGGTCTCGTAGTAGGCGATGAAATCGGCCTTGCTCATGTCCGGGCGGCGCTTGAGCAGGGTGAGGATCGTTATTGTCAAGGCAGCTTCCCCTCGTTGCGGCGGTGCCGACGGCATGTCTATCCGATCCAGCGCGGCGCGGCGGCTGACGAATAGGCTAGGCGCGCAAGTGGGGGATCGTCTCGACCGGCAGCATGCTGCTCGTCAGCGCCAGTGGTGCCGGGCGGTGCGAGGCGATGACCAGTCCCGCTCCGCGCGCATCAAGCCAGCCTTGTAGCGCAGTGACCAGCGCGGCCTCGGTGGCGGCGTCGAGCCCCTCGCTCGGCTCATCGAGGAGGAGCCAGGGCCGCTCGGCCAGCAGCGCGCGGGCGATCGAAAGGCGCTTGCGCTCTCCGCCAGAAAGCACGCCGCCGTCCTCGCCCAGCACGGTATCGATCCCTTGCGGCATGCGCTCGATCCGCGCCCAGAGCTGCGCTGTGCGCAGCGCTTGCTCCATCGCTGCCGAGTCAATCCCCGGGTGGGCGAGGCGCAAGTTATCGGCAACCGTTCCGGCGATCAGCATCGGCTCCTGCGGGGCCAGCGCGACTTGCGTACGGATCGCGGCTGCGGGCTGCTCGGCGAGGGGCGTGCCGCCAAGCGCAAGGGCATGAAACGGCGCGCGCAGGCCCGCCAGCGCTTCGATGACTTGCGTCTTGCCCGATCCCGATGGTCCGATCAGCGCGATGCGGCTCCCGGCGGCGAAGGAAGATGCGCCCAGGCCGAGCGGCTGGGGCGCACGTTCCGCAGAAGCGGCTTCGCTCTGCGGGGCAGGCAGGGCGAGCAGCACCCGCAGCCTTGCAGTGCCTTCCGCCACGGCCGCCTCGCGCGCGCCGGAACGGGCGATGGCGGCAATGGCCTCGATGCTGGCACTTGCGGCCAGCACGGCGAGCGCGGTCAGTGGCGGCGAGGCGGTGCTGGCCAGCAGCGTCGTCGCTGCGGCCAGCGCGCTGCCGAGGATCGTGGCCTCGTACAGCCCCGGCACGACCTCGGTCATGACATAGACGAGCGCGGCGTTGATCGCGCCGCTGGTGTGGTCGGTCGCCGTGTCCGAGGTGGACAGGTACATCAAGGACACGGCGACCGACCACACCAGCGGCGCGATCAACGCCGCGCTC
>CAZQEH010000045.1:0-28994 GCA_964592205.1 uncultured Novosphingobium sp. | reverse complement strand
GGGCTCATCGTGCCCGGATCGACGTTGAGATAGGGGTCGAACTTGCGGATCCGCACGCGGAAGCCACGCGCCTGCAGCAGCGCCGCGAGGCTCGCTGCCATGAGGCCTTTGCCAAGCGAGGAAACCACGCCGCCGGTGATGAAAATGAACCGCGCCATGGGAGGTGGGCCTTACCGTCAGAAGCTCTTGATGCGCAAGCGGTCACGGCCGGATTCCGGCGGGCAATCCACAGACGCAAACGAGCGGGCTAAACACGAACAAACGTTCCCGTCCGCCGTCGGGCGGGCAGAAACGACGCAGGACTGGCGCCGGAAAATCCGGCACTGGGGCTTTACTGCTTGGCGCCGCCCGCAAGCGGATCGACTGCGGCGCCCTTGGCCGGCGCGCTCTTTGCGGGCGCAGCCGGAGCCGGTGCTGCCGGTTCAGGCTGCGCCGGCGCGGCCCCCGCTGCCGGAACACCCTGCGCAATACGCCTGCTGTGCCCGATCCGCTGGCGCCTGCGCAGGGTGTTCCGGCAGCGGATCGGGCACAGCAGGCGTATTGCGCTGCAGCGACGTGTCGATCTCACGGTTCGAGGTCGTGCCGACCGCCAGCGCTGCAAGCACGATGCTGAGGCCGACGAAGGCTGCCGCCAGCACTGTTGTCGCGCGGGTCAGGAAATCGGCCGCGCCGCGCGCCGACATGAAGCCCGCCGGGCTGCCACCGACGCCGAGGCCGCCGCCTTCGGACTTCTGGATGAGGATCACGCCGACGAGCGCGGCAGCTACCAGCGCTTGAACGACAGTAAGGAAGATGAAGAGAGACATTTGGGGTCTGCCTGAAAGGAATGAGGCGCATCTAGGGCGCAAGGAGCCCGCGTGCAAGGGCGCAGGGCGACCAGCCGGTTCCGGGCTCCTCAGCCCTCGGGCTGCGAGGCCGCCGCCACGATCGGCAGAAAGGCATCGGCGGTCAGACTCGCACCGCCCACCAGCGCACCGCCCACGCCTTCGGCAGCCAGCAGCGCAGCCGCATTCTCGCCGTTGACCGAGCCGCCATAGAGAATGCGGACCTTCTCCGCCTCCTCGCCAAAGATCGCGGCGAGTTGCGTGCGCACGGCGGCATGCATGGCGATCACGTCTTCCACCGCAGCGACGCGGCCAGTGCCGATCGCCCAGACCGGCTCATACGCCAGCGCCAGCCGCCCGGCAGCGGCTGCCGCGCTTTCGCCGGCCGGGACCGAACCTTGGACCTGCCGGGAAACGACCGCTTCGGCCTTGCCCGCATCGCGCTCTTCCAGCGTTTCGCCCACGCAGATGATCACGCCGAGGCCAGCCGCCAGCGCGGCTTCGGCCTTGGCGCGCACCAGTGCATTGTCCTCGCCGTGGTCGCGGCGGCGTTCGCTGTGGCCCAGGATCACGAAATCCGCGCCGATATCCGCCAGCATGGCGGCGGAAACGTCGCCAGTATGCGCGCCCTTGGCTGCGGTGTGGCAATCCTGCCCGCCGACACCGATGGCGCTCACCGCCTCGCGAAGCGGCCCCAGGAACGGGAACGGCGGGGCCAGCGCGATTTCGACATCGGGATAGCGCTGCGCCGCGCGGTCGATCGCCCGCGCTTCGGCCAGCATGACCCGGCCACCGTTCATCTTCCAGTTGCCGACGATGTAAGGACGCTGGCTCATAGGACCTTGCACACTACCACGAGATGATTCCCCTTCATGTCCGGGCCGCTATCAAACCGCAGCCGGGTTTGCAAAGCGCCGCGATTGCAAAATTGGTGGTTAAGCCCCTGCCACCTTTCGCGGGCGCTCCCTGCCAGCACTCCTTTCCGGGCAGGCCGCGCGGGCAACTTTCCGGCAAGCGAAGGTCAATCGGCGCAGACCATTGCGGGAATTCGCTTTGCCCCCTAATGCGCCCCAAGGATACTCTCCAAACCAAACACTGCTAACGACAGGCCCCGATGCTCGGCTTAATCCGCACCCTGACCAAGTCCCGTATCGGCGCACTTCTCGCGCTGGTCTTCCTCGGGCTCATCGCGCTCTCGTTTGCGGGTGCCGATATCTCCGGCGCCAAGTTCGGCGGAACCGGAAATGCCGACCGCGCCGTGACGGTGGGTTCGGCGCATATCGGCACGGTCGAGGTGCAGAAGGCGATGAGCAACGCGCTCGAAAACGCCCGCGCCGAAAGCCCGACGGTCACGATGAAGGACTTCGTCGCGCAAGGCGCGCTTGAACAAGTGGTGGACAGCCTGATCGACCGCGCCGCGCTGATGGAATGGGCGCGCCAGAGCGCAGTGGGCATGGGCGTCAGCAACCGGCTCGTCGATAGTGAGATTTCCAAGATGCCCGCGTTCCAGGGCGCGGACGGCAAGTTCAGCCAGGCCGCCTACAAGGCGCTGCTGAGCCAGAAAGGCGTTTCCGATGCGGTGCTGCGCGATGATATCGCCAAGGGGCTGATCGCGCGGCAAGTGCTGATTCCCGCCGGTGTCGGCGCCTCGATGCCGCAGAGCATTGCGATGCGCTACGCCGCCGTGCTCAAGGAAACGCGCGAGGGCGCGATCCAGCTGATCCCCTCGGGTGCCTTTGCGCCCAAGGCGCCGCCATCCGATGCCGATATCGCCGCGTTCTACATGGCAAACGGTGCGCGCTACTTGCGCCCGGAACGCCGCACGATCCGCTATGCGATCTTCGACGAGAGCGCGATTCGGAACCTGCCCGCGCCCAGCGACGCCGAAGTGGCCACGCGCTACAAGCTGAACGCCGCCACTTACGCGTCCACCGAAACGCGCGCGTTCACGCAAGTGATCGTCCCGACCGAACCCGCCGCCAAGGCGCTCGCCGCCGAAATCGCGGGCGGCGAGTCGATCGAGTCCGCAGCTGCCGCCAAGGGTCTTTCAGCGCGCAAGATCCCCGCCACGACCCGCACCGCGCTCCAGAGCGAAGGCTCGCTCGCGGTCGCCGATGCGGTGTTCACGGCCAGCAAGGGCGCGCTCGCAGCACCGGTCAAGGGCGCACTCGGCTGGTACGTGATCCGGCTCGACAGCGTGATCCAGAACCCGGGCAAATCGCTGGATCAGGCGCGCGGCGAGATCGTCACCGCGCTCACCGCAGAAAAGCGCAAGGCCGCGCTCGCTGATCTTTCGGCGAAGTTCGATGAAGCCTTCGGCAGCGGCACCGGCCTTGCCGATGTCGCCAAGAGCGCGGGTCTCAGTGTCATTACCACCGATCCGCTCGAAGCCAGCGGCGCCGTGCCCGGCCATCCCGATATCAAGCCCAACGCCGATGTGACACCGCTGCTGCAGGCCGCGTTCGGCATGGAGCGCGAAGGACAGCCGCAAGTCGCCGAACTGAAGGCGGGCGAACGCTACGTCATTTTCGACGTGGGCCAGATCACCTCCGCCGCGCCGCCGCCGCTGGCCGAAGTGAAGGACAAGGTCGTCGCCGATCTGCAGACCTCGCGCGGCTACGGCGCTGCCAAGGCTGCCACCGACAAGCTGATGGCGGCGCTCGCGAAGAAAGTTCCGCTGGCCGAGGCGATCAAGTCGCTCGGCGTTGCGGTGCCCGCCGCGCAGCCGGTCAAGCTGCCGCGCGAACAGCTGAACGCGATACAGCCCAAGATCCCGCCTGCGCTCCAGCTGATGTTCGAAATGGCGCAAGGCACTGCCAAGAAGCTGGAAGCGCCCGCCAAGGCCGGCTTCCTCGTGGTCGTGCTCAACAAGGTCACCCCGGGCGAAGTGAAGGCCGATGATCCGTTCCTCGCCCGCGCGCGGATCGAGCTGGGCCAGCTCACGGGCCGCGAATATGTCGATCAGCTGCGCGCCGCAGTGCGCGAAGCCGTCGGCGTAAAGCGCAACGAGGCGGCCATTTCGGCGCTGCGCACGCAGCTTACCGGCGGCCAGTAAGGCCGTGGCGGCGGCGGCAGAACGGCTCGATGCGGGGCCGCTGGGTCTGCTTCCCGATGGCGGTGCCTCGGCCCGCACCGCGCTCGCTGCCGACAAGCCCGCCCTCGTCTGGCGCAAGCTGATCGCCGATACCGATACGCCGGTCGGCGCCGCGCTCAAGCTCATGGTGCCCGGCCGCGGCGATTTCCTGCTGGAATCGGTCGAAGGCGGCGAGGTGCGCGGGCGCTACAGCCTGCTCGGGCTCGATCCCGATCTCGTCTTTCGCGCCGAGGGCAGCGAAGCGGTGATCAATCGCGTCTGGCAGACCGACCGCGAAGCCTTCACTCCCGCCGCACAGTCCGCGCTGCCCGCCCTGCGCGCACTGGTCGGCGAATGCCGCATTGATGTGCCCGAAGGCCTGCCCAAGTCGCTCGCCTGCCTCGTCGGCTATTTCGGCTACGAGACCATCGGCCTCGTCGAAAAGCTCCCCCGCGCCCCCGCCAGCCCGCTTGAACTGCCCGACATGCTGTTCGTGCGGCCGAGCGTGGTCCTCGTGTTCGATCGCCTCTCGGACGAACTGATCGCGGTCGCCCCCGTCTGGCCGTCCCATACCGCACCCGAACGCCTCGTCGCACAGGCCGCAGATCGCATCGACGCCGCGCTTGCCCGCCTCGCCGATCCCGTCCCCGCCGATCCGCGCATCGATGCGACTGAGCCTGCCGAGCGTACCCCGGTCATGTCGCCTGCGGACTATGCTCGCATGGTCCTGCGTGCGAAGGAGTACATCGAGGCAGGCGATATCTTTCAGGTCGTCCTCGCCCAGCGCTTCACCGTGCCCTTCCCGCTGCCCCCCGCCGCGCTCTACCGCTCGCTCCGGCGCATCAATCCCTCGCCGTTCCTCTATTTCCTCGATCTCCCCGGCTTCGCGCTGATCGGCTCAAGCCCCGAGATTCTCGTGCGCATCCGCGACGGCGAAGTCACCATCCGCCCCATCGCGGGCACCCGGCCGCGCGGCAAGACCGAAGCCGAGGACCGCGCCAACGCGCAGAGCCTCCTCGCCGACCCCAAGGAACGCGCCGAGCACCTCATGCTGCTCGATCTGGGCCGCAACGATGTCGGCCGCGTGGCGGCGGCGGGCACGGTCAAGGTCACCGAGAGCTACACCATCGAGCGTTACAGCCACGTCATGCACATCGTGTCGAACGTGGTCGGGAAGCTTGATGCGAGCCGTGCCGACAGCGTGGACGCGCTCTTCGCCGGCTTCCCCGCCGGTACCGTCAGCGGCGCGCCCAAGGTCCGCGCCTGCGAAGTGATCGCCGAACTCGAACCCGAAACGCGCGGTGCCTATGCCGGCGGGGTCGGCTATTTCGCCCCCGACGGCTCGGTCGATTCGTGCATCGTCCTGCGCACCGGCGTCCTCAAGGACGGAGTCCTCCACGTGCAGGCCGGCGCAGGCATCGTCGCCGACAGCAACCCCGAATACGAACAGCGCGAATGCGAGGCGAAGTCCGGCGCGCTGTTCGCAGCGGCGCGCGAGGCGCTGCGGGTCGCGAGTGAACCGAGGTTCGGGCAGTGAACCTAACCATCCCCGACCTCAACAGCATTGATCGTATTAAGTTTTTCAAACGCGACGAAATCACGACCGATCTAATTTTCTGCGAGATAACGTCGGGAACGGATTGCTATTTCTTCCACGAGGAAATGGATGGCTGGAACAAGGTCATATCGGACTTTGAATGCCTTTCCGCCTTCGACAAGGGCTGGTTCGGCCATGTCAGCCTGCCCCCGTTTCGTGAAGCGAAGTTTGTCGCATACGCAAAGGCCAACCAATGATCCTCGTCATCGACAACTACGACAGCTTCACTTGGAACCTCGTCCACTACCTCATGGAAATGGGCGCGAAGGTCGAAGTCGTGCGCAATGATGCGATGTCCGCCGGGCAGGCCATTTCCACCGGCGCGGAAGGGTTCCTGATCTCGCCCGGCCCGTGCACGCCGAATGAAGCGGGGATCAGCCTCGATCTCGTCGGCGCGGCGGCGGATGCAGGCGTTCCGCTGCTCGGCGTGTGCCTCGGCCACCAGTCGATCGGCCAGTATTTCGGCGGCCAGGTCGTGCGCGGCGGGCTGATGCACGGCAAGACTTCGCCCGTCACGCATGATGGCTCGGGCCTCTTCGCGGGCCTCCCCTCGCCCTTCACCGCCACGCGCTATCACAGCCTCGTGGTGGAAGATGTGCCCGAGAGCCTCGTGATCAACGCCACGTCCGATGACGGCCACGCCATGGGCTTCCGCCACACCTCGCTCCCCATCCACGGCGTGCAGTTCCACCCCGAATCCATCGCGACCGAACACGGCCACGCGCTCCTCGCCAATTTCCTGAAGATGTGCGGGATCACCGCGAAGCTGCCCACCCACCTCGCGGCATGATCACGCTTCCCGAAGTCACCGAAGCCCCGCTGGACGAAGCGGAGGCCGAGGCCGCCTTCGCCGCGATCCTCGATGGCACGGTGGCGGATGAAGCCATCCCGCCCTTCCTGATCGCGCTGGCCGAACGCGGCGAAACCGCGAGCGAAATCGCCGGAGCGGCACGGTCAATGCGGGCACGCATGATCCCCATCACCGCGCCTGCCAATGCCATCGACGTCTGCGGCACTGGCGGCGATGGCCATCACACGCTCAATGTCTCGACCGCCGTCAGCCTCGTCGTCGCGGCCTGCGGCGTCCCCGTCGCCAAGCACGGCAACCGCGCCGCCAGCAGCAAGGCAGGCGCGGCAGACACGCTCGAAGCCCTCGGCCTCAATCTGGACCGCGCCGCCCAAACCGCCAAACTGACGCTGAACGACCTCGGCATCTGCTTCCTTTTCGCCCAGAGCCACCACCCGGCGCTGGCCCGCATCGCGCCCATCCGCAAGGCGCTGGGGCAGCGCACGATCTTCAATCTGATGGGCCCGTTGGCAAACCCGGCACGCGTCCGCCGCCAGCTCGTCGGCATCGCACGCCCCGCCTATGTGCCGATCTATGCCGAAGCGATCCGCCGCCTCGGCACCAATCACAGCATGGTCGTCTCGGGCGACGAAGGCCTCGATGAACTGAGCCTCGCGGGCGGTAACGAACTTGCCGAAGTGAAGGACAATGCGCTCCTCATGCGCCGCGTCTCCGCCACCGACGCCGGCCTCCCCGCCGCCCCGGTCGAAGCCCTGCGCGGCGGAGACCCGGCCTATAACGCTGCCGCTTTGCGCGCGCTCCTCGAAGGCCAGCACGGCCCCTACCGCGACGCTGTCCTGTTCAGCGCCGCCGCCGCACTGATGGTCGCGGGCGAAGCTGCAGACTGGCACGAAGGCGTCGAGGAAGCCGCCGAAGCGATCGACAAGGGGCTTGCCAACGCGCTCCTTAGCTGCTGGATCGCTGCCATCAAATGACCGACACGCTCACCAGGATCTGCAACACCAAGCGCGAGGAAGTCGCCGCCCGCAAGGCCGCGTCCACCCTCGCCGATCTCGCCGCGCGCGCCAGCCAGCAGACCGCCCCGCGCGGCTTCGAGGCCGCGCTCCGCGCCAGAGCCGAAACCGGATACGCGCTGATCGCCGAAATCAAGAAGGCCAGCCCCTCCAAGGGCCTGATCCGCGCGGACTTCGATCCGCCCGCCCATGCCCGCGCCTACGAGGCAGGCGGCGCCACCTGCCTCTCGATCCTCACCGACGCGCCCTATTTTCAGGGCCACGAGGACTACCTCATTGCCGCCCGCGCCGCCTGCAATCTGCCGGTGCTGCGCAAGGATTTCATGGTCGATCCGTGGCAGTGCGCCGAAGCCCGCGCCATCGGGGCCGATGCGACCCTGATCATCGTCGCCGCACTGGACGATGGCCAGATGGCCGAAATCGAAGCCGCTGCCCGCGAACACGGCATGGACGTCCTCGTCGAAGTCCACAACGAGGCCGAAATGGAGCGCGCCGCGCGCCTCCGCTCGCGGCTGATCGGGGTGAACAACCGCGATCTCAAGCGCTTTGTCACCGATCTCGGCACCACCGCCCGCCTCGCCCCGCTGGCACCCGAAGGCACGCTGCTCGTCGCCGAGAGCGGCATCGGCGGGCATGCGGATGTGCTCACGCTCGCCGCCACCGGCGCCAAGGCCTTCCTCGTCGGCGAAAGCCTGATGCGCCATGCCGATGTCACCGCCGCGACCCGCGCACTTCTGAATGGCTGAGCGCCCGCTCAAGCTGTTCTTCGACGGCGGCTGCCGTCCCAATCCCGGCCAGATGGAAACCGCCGTCGCCGCGCGCGGAAGGGTCTGGCACCGCCCCGCCATCGGCCACGGCACCAACGATCAGGCCGAATGGCAGGCCCTACTCGATGCGCTCGATGTAGCGCGCGACCTCGGCGCAACTGACATCGTCCTCCTCGGCGATTCCGCGCTGGTCGTCGCGCAGGCCAGCGGCACGCTGAAACCCGGCCCCGCCTGCGCCGCCTTCCGCGCGGAGTATCAGGCAAGGACCGCCGCCTTCACCCGCCTGCGCATCCGCCGCATCAAGCGCGCACAGAACCTCGCCGGAATAGCCCTGCAAAGGAAATGGCCCCGATGACGACGCGCCTGCAGACGATCGGCCTGATCGGTGGAATGAGTTGGGAAAGCTCGTCCGAATACTACCGCATCATCAATCAGGGCGTGCGCGACCGTCTCGGCCCCAAGGCCTCTGCGCGCCTTGTGCTGTGGTCGTTCGATTTCGCCGAGATCGCTGCCCTGCAGGCCGCCGGGGACTGGCCCGCGCTCGATGCACTGATGGTAGACGCCGCCCGCCGCCTCGAAGCCGCCGGGGCCGAGGCGCTCGTCATCTGCACCAACACGATGCACAAATGCGCCCCCGCCATCGAAGCCGCGAGCGCCCTGCCCCTGATCCACATTGCCGATCCCACCGCCGCCGCGCTCAAGGCGGACGGCCACGCCAAAGTCGGCCTCCTCGGCACCGCCTTCACCATGGAACAGGCCTTCTACCGCACCCGGCTGGAAGAGCAGCACGGCCTCGAAGTCCTCGTCCCGGAGGCGGGCGACCGCGCCGAAGTCCACCGCGTGATCTACGAAGAGCTGGTGGCGGGCCGCATAGAAGCCTCCTCGCGCGAAGCCTACCGCGCCGTGATCGCCCGCCTTGTCGCTCGCGGGGCAACTGCCGTCATCCTCGGCTGCACCGAAATCATGCTGCTGGTCGGCCCGGAAGACAGCGCCGTGCCGCTTTACGACACCACGCGCCTCCACGCCGAGGCCGCCGTTGCCGCCGCGCTGGCCTGACGTTTTTGCATCTGTCCTACGCCGCGTCGCTATGGCATCACCCCGCGCATGAAACCGAGCATTTCCTTGGCATCAAAGGTCCCTGAAGGCCTCGCAGGCCCCGCCCCGGCAGTTCCGCTCAGGACTGTGTCAACTGTGTCAACTTGCGTGAATTTCGCCGCATGAGCGAGCTCACCCACCTCGATTCGCAAGGCCGCGCCCGCATGGTCGATGTCGGCGGCAAGCCCGAGACCCAGCGCGTCGCCAGCGCGCTTGGCCGCATCCGCATGAACGCAGCAACGCTTGCCGCGCTGCGTGATGGCACTGCACCCAAGGGCGATGTCCTTGCCGTTGCCCGCATCGCCGGGATCATGGCCGCCAAGCGCACGGCCGAACTGATCCCACTGTGCCACCCCCTCGCGCTTGATGCCGTCAGTATCGAATTCGCCTTCGTAGAAGACGGTGTCGAGGCCCGCGCCACCGCCTCGCTTACCGGGCGCACCGGGGTCGAGATGGAAGCGCTCACCGCCGTCTCGGTCGCGCTCCTCACCGTCTACGACATGGCCAAGGCCATCGACAAAGGCATGGTGATCGATGGCGTGCGCCTGATCGAAAAGCGCGGCGGCAAATCGGGCGACTGGCGCGCCGTATGACCGAACCGCAGACACCGCGGCGCCCCAACCCGCCCTTGCCACTGGAAGAAGCGCAGCGCCAGCTGATGGCCATCGCGCCGCTGCTGCCCATCGAGCACCGCGCCACCGCCGAGTGCCTCGGCTTCCATCTTGCCGAGCCGCTCACCGCGCTGCGCACCCAGCCCGCTGCCGATATCTCCGCCATGGACGGCTATGCCCTGCGCGCGGCCGATCTGCCGGGCCCGTGGCGCGTGATCGGGGAAAGCGCGGCTGGTCGCCCATTTGCGGGTGTGGTGGGCCCGGGCGAAGCCGCACGGATCAGCACCGGCGCGCTGGTACCTGCCGGCGCGGACATGGTCCTCATCCAGGAAGATGCATCGCGCGCGGGCGATGCTCTCACGCTCACCGGCACCCCACCCGAGCCGCGGACCCGTCACATCCGCCCGGCGGGCATGGATTTCCGGCGCGATGACCTGCTGATGGCGGCGGGCACGCGCATCAGTGCCGCGCAGATCGCACTCGCGCTTACCGCAGGCCACGCGCATCTCCCGGTGCGCCGCCAACTCCATCTTGCGGTGATCGATGGCGGAGACGAGCTGGCCGCCCCCGGCGCCGGGCTTGCCGATCACCAGCTTCCCGCCAGCAACAGCGCAATGCTGGCCGCGCTCGCCGCCCAGCCAGCCGTGCGGATCACCCGGATTGGACCGGTGCCGGACAAGCTCGAAGCCTTGAAGGCCGCGTTCGATGCGGCGCGCGATGCCGATGTCATCGTCACCAGCGGCGGCGCTTCGGTCGGCGATCACGATCTCGTTCGCCCCGCATTGGCAGAACTTGGCGCCGAGCTCGCGTTCTGGCGCGTTGCGATCAAGCCAGGCAAGCCGCTACTCGTCGCTCGCCGCGGCGCGCAAGTGATCCTTGGCCTGCCAGGCAACCCCGCCGCGGCCTTCGTCACCGGGTTCCTCTTCCTCCTGCCGCTCATCCGAGCCGCGCTGGGCGCTGCCGATGCAATGCCGCGCCCCATTCCCGCCACGCTCAAGGCAGCCATGCCCGACGGCGGCAGCCGCATGGAATTCCTGCGTGCGGTGTGGGACGCGGGCGAAGTCTCGCTCGATGGCCTGCAGGATTCAGGCGCGCTGTCCTCGCTCGCGCGCGCCAACGCGTTGGTGGTGCGCCCGGCGCATGCAGCGGAAACGCCAGCCGGTCAGTTTGTTCCTGTATACCTCCTGTAAATGCACGGAATTGCTTGACGGGTAATAGTTCGTTGCTTATTCGTTCCGCATTCGTTCACTAGATGGGAGTGCGCACGAATGCTCACGCGCAAGCAGCACGAACTGCTGACCTTCATTCAGACTCGCCTTGAAGCATCCGGCATCTCCCCCTCGTTCGAGGAAATGAAGGAAGCGCTCGACCTCAAGTCGAAGTCTGGCGTGCATCGGCTGATCTCCGCGCTGGAAGAACGCGGCTTCATCCGCCGCCTGCCCAACCGCGCGCGCGCACTCGAAGTGATCCGCGATAGCGATGCGGGCGGTGCCAAGCCGGCGCAGCGCGCTTCCGCAGGTGCGAGCGCTGCGCTTGCTCCGCTGCGCAATCCCGCACCGGCGCGCGAACCCGCGAACGACGTGATCGAGATCCCGCTTCATGGCCGCATTGCCGCAGGTGTCCCGATCGAGGCGCTTGAAGGCACCTCGACGCTCCCCGTCCCCGCCGCGCTGCTTGGCTCGGGCGAGCACTATGCGCTGGAAGTCTCAGGCGATTCGATGGTCGAGGCGGGCATTCTCGATGGCGATTATGCCCTCGTGCGCCGCACCGATACCGCGCGGGATGGCGAAATCGTCGTCGCGCTGGTCCGCGGTGAGGAAGCAACGCTCAAGTACCTGCGGCGTGAGCGCGGTATGGTCCGGCTCGATCCGGCCAACGCAGCATATGATCCGCAGTTCTACCAGCCGCACGAAGTCCAGGTTCAGGGCAAGCTCGCCGGGCTGCTCCGCCGCTATCACTGAGTGGGCGATGGCTCCGGCTCGCTGGTAGCAGCCGGAGCCAGTCCTTCCCGCCGGGCGCGGGGCCGGTAGGGCGGCGGGCGGCGGAACCAGCCATGCTCGCCTTGAGTTTCCGAAACACTGTGTACCCGGCCCGTGACGAGATCAATCGCAAGCCCGCCCGTCTGGCCCAGCAGCGCGCGGTCTGCTTTCAGAAGGCGCGGCTTGCAGGCGGATGGCAAGCGGCGATCCGCAACCACGATATCGGCCCGTGCACAAGCGGCAGCGAGCACCGGAACCGCGACAAGATCCTTGCCCCGCGCCATCAGCAGATCGAACCTCCGTCCACCCCGCACGAGCGAGATCGCGCAGAAATCCGGGTTGCAGCGCGCGCCCTTCCAGTCCTCCAGCGCCACCGCATCGCCGGTCATCCCCGCGTTCTCGAGCAGCGCCGTGCGGGTATAGCTCTCATCCCGCACCGCGCGCAGGACGAGGAGATCGGCCCCCTCCCCGGTAATCCCGACGTGGTGCCCGTCTCCCGAGACCAGCACGTCCGGCGCGCGCGTCAACAGCATCGCGATCACGCCCAGCGCGATTGGCGCGAAGCCCCACAGGCGCACGCGCCCGCTCCACAGCGCCAGCCACAAAAGCCCGCCGACAAACAGCGCGAAAGTGCCGCCGCTCATGCCCGGCATCATCGTTACCGCACCGGGCTGTGCCGCCACCAGATGGGCAAGCCACAACAGCAGTTCGAGCGATTTGCCCACCGCCCACCAGGCCGGTGCGCCCAGCCCGAACACATCCATCGCCAGCGCCAGCGCGATCAGCGGCATCGTCAGCACGGTGGTCAGCGGGATCGCGATCACGTTCGCCGCCGCGCCGTAAATCCCTGCGCGGTGGAAATGGAACAGGCTGATCGGCATCAGCGAAAGTTCGATCACGAGGCCCGTCATCAGCAGCATGGCGATGTGCCGGCCCAGCCGGGTCACCCTCCCCTCATGGCTGTGTGCGAGAAACGCCTTGGCCGGCGCCGCCGTGCTGAACGAGACGATGGCGATAACTGAGGCAAAGCTCATCTCGAAGCTCGGCCCCAGCACCGCCTCAGGCCAGAGCAGCATGACGATCAGTGCCGCAGTCGCCAGTAGCCTGAGCGAGAGCGGATCGCGCCCCAGCGCCAGTGCGGCCAGCACAAGGAGCGATCCCGCGACCGAGCGTACGGTCGGCACCTCCGCCCCCGTCAGCACAGTATAGAACAGTCCGACCCCCGCTCCGACCCCCGCCGCCAACAGCGGCAGGCGAACGCGCAGCGCAATGAACGGGAACAACGCGAGCAGCCGGATCGTGAGGAAATAGGCACCCGCAATCACCGCACTAACATGCAGGCCGCTGATCGAAAGCAGGTGCGTGAGGCCTGCATCGCGCATGGCGTCCTCATCCGTTTGCGCAATCGCGCCGCGGTCGCCGCTGGCGAAGGCAGCAGCAATCGTACCGGGCGAGCCGGTCAACTGGCCGCGGACATGGTCCGCAAGCCGCTGTTGCCATTGCCGCAGCGACCAGCCTTCCCGCGCCGGCGCGACCAGCGTGACCGGCCCGACCACGTTGCCGGTTGCAGAAAGGCCCTGAAACCATGCCGCGCGGGCGAAATCATAGGAGCCGGGCAGCATTGGCGGCGCCGGCGGCATGAGCCGCGCGCGCAAGCGCACTTCCGCACCTTCGACGAACGTTGGCGAATCGCCCGCATCGGGCAGATTGAGCCGCACCACCAGCGGCCCCGGATGCCCTTCCACTCGGGCGCTCAACAGCAGACGCACCCGATCGCGCGCGCCTTCCACTTGCCGGTCGAGCACCCGGCCTTCCATCCCCGCCACTTCGGGCCGCGCAATGCCGGGCACGCCAACCAGCGTGGACTTGATCCAGATCGCGGCGCACCCCGCGCCAAGCATCAGCGCCATGCCGATCAGGGCCGCCCGCAAGTGGCCAAGATCACCCTCCGAATCGATCAGCAAACCGCCCATCGCCGCCGCACCGCACAATGCGAGGAAACCCGACCACTGCCACGGCCCCGGAAGCACGGCCCAGCACGCGATTCCAAGCGCAAAGCCCACGGCCAGCCACGGCCCGCGTTCGAATGGCCGGGCGCTAAGGAACGCCTCTATGGTGCGGTGCATGCTGGACAAGGCGGCAAGTTTGTCCCAGAGGCGTGTCCGCCGCGACGCGGGTTCGCCAAGAGGTTGGGCCAATGTCCGCGACATGACCGGGATTAGGAAGGATCGCGCCCGCAATGGCAAGCGCCAGTGACACCGTTTCTGCAGGATCAGGCGCGGGCACTGCTGCTGTGCGTAAAGGCGTGGTCACGCGGTTTGCGCCATCGCCGACCGGCTATCTGCATATCGGCGGCGCGCGGACGGCGCTGTTCAACTGGCTCTTTGCGCGCCATCACGGCGGCACCTATCTGCTTCGCATCGAAGATACCGACCGCGCCCGCTCGACCGAGCCGGCAATCGAGGCGATCTTCGATGGCCTGAACTGGCTTGGGCTTGGTGGCGACGAGGAACCGGTGTTCCAGTTCGCGCGTTCCGAGCGGCATGCAGAAGTCGCGCACAAACTGCTTGAGGCGGGCCACGCCTATCGCTGCTACCTCACGCAGGAGGAACTTGCCGCACGCCGCGCCGCCGCGCAGGCCGAGCGGCGCCCCTTCCGGATCGAGAGCGAATGGCGCGATGCCGATCCTTCGACCTGGCCCGCAGGACAGCCATGGGTCGTACGGATCAAGGCCCCGCGCGATGGCGCGACGACCATCGATGATCTCGTGCAGGGCCCGATCACAGTCCAGAATGTGGAGATCGACGACTACGTCATCCTCCGCTCGGACGGGACGCCGACCTACATGCTTGCAGTGGTGGTGGACGACCGCGACATGGGCGTGACGCACGTGATCCGGGGCGATGATCACATCAACAATGCCTTCCGCCAGCTGGTGATCATTCGGGCGATGCAGGCCGTGGAAGGCCAGAACGGGCAAGGGGCCTGGGAAGACCCGGCCTATGCGCACATCCCGCTGATCCACGGCGCGGACGGCGCGAAACTATCCAAACGCCACGGCGCGCTGGGCGTCGATGCCTATCGGGATGAGCTGGGCCTCCTGCCCGAAGCCGTGTTCAACTACCTGCTCCGCCTCGGCTGGGGCCACGGCGATGCCGAGATCATCAGCCGCGAAGAAGCGGTCGAATGGTTCGAAATCGGCGGTGTCGGCAAGGCCGCGGCGCGCTTCGATCTCAAGAAGCTGCAGAACTTCAATGGCCACTACATACGCGAGGCGGACGACGCACGACTGGCCGCGCTGGTGGCGCCGCGGCTGGACGGCCTTGACGAAGCAGGACTCGCGCTGCTGACCACGGCGATGCCGGTACTCAAGGTGCGCGCGGCCGATCTCATGGAACTGGCCGCTGGCGCACGGTTCCTCTTCGCGCAGCGCCCGCTGGCGCTTGACGAAAAGGCTGCGGGCCTGCTGACGGACGATGCGCGCGCGCTGCTGGGCGCGATGGCGGACCGGCTTGCAGACGAGGAATGGACATCCGCCGCGCTTGAAGCTTCACTCAAGGCCATGGCGGAAGAACGCGGGCTCGGGCTCGGCAAGCTGGCGCAGCCGCTGCGCGCCGCGCTTACCGGCACGACTACCTCGCCGGGCATTTTCGACGTACTTGTACTTCTGGGACGAGACGAGTCGCTCGCCCGGATCGCTGACCAGGCCAGGACGGCCGAATGATGTAACTTCCCGGGCTTCAGCCCGAACCCGATACAGCAGGCAGACAGCCGCCATGAATGAGCAAACAGGAGGGTAGAGCGTGAGCGACAACCAGGCGACCTTGAATGACGGCAGCAAGGCCGTCTCGATGCCGATCAAGAGCGGCACGATCGGCCCCGATGTCATCGACATCCGCAAGCTCTATGCCGAAACCGGCAAGTTCACCTATGACCCGGGCTTCACCAGCACGGCCAGCTGCGACAGCGCGCTGACCTACATCGACGGCGATGAAGGCGTGCTGCTCCACCGCGGCTATCCGATCGGCCAGTTGGCGGAACATTCGAGCTTCATGGAAGTGAGCTACCTGCTCCTCAATGGCGAGCTGCCTTCGGCAGATGAGCTGGCCAGCTTCAGCCGCACGATCACCCGCCACACCATGGTCCACGAACAGCTTTCGGTGTTCTACCGCGGCTTCCGCCGTGACGCGCACCCGATGGCGATCATGTGCGGTGTCGTCGGCGCGCTTTCGGCGTTCTATCACGATTCGACCGACATTTCGGATCCCGAACAGCGCAAGATCAGCGCCCATCGCCTGATCGCGAAGATGCCGACGATCGCGGCGATGGCCTACAAGTATTCGGTCGGCCAGCCCTTCGTCTATCCGCGCAACGATCTCTCCTACACCGGCAACTTCCTGCGCATGACCTTCGCGGTGCCAGCCGAGGAATACGAGGTCAATCCGATCGTCGAGCGCGCGCTTGACCGCATCTTCATCCTCCACGCCGATCATGAGCAGAATGCCTCGACCTCGACCGTGCGTCTGGCCGGTTCCTCGGGCGCGAACCCGTTCGCCTGCATCGCGGCGGGCATCGCCTGCCTGTGGGGCCCGGCGCATGGCGGCGCGAACGAAGCCGCGCTCAACATGCTCAAGGAAATCGGGACGCCGGACAAGATCCCGCACTACATCGCGCGGGCCAAGGACAAGAACGATCCGTTCCGCCTGATGGGCTTTGGCCACCGCGTCTACAAGAACTACGACCCGCGCGCGACAGTGATGCAGCAGACGGTGCGCGAGGTGTTCGCTTCGCTCAAGGTCACCGATCCGCTGTTCGAAACCGCGCTGCGGCTCGAGGAGCTGGCGCTTTCCGATCCCTACTTCATCGAGAAGAAGTTGTTCCCGAACGTCGACTTCTATTCGGGCATCATCCTTTCGGCGATCGGTTTCCCCACCGCGATGTTCACCGCGCTCTTTGCCCTTGCCCGCACCGTGGGCTGGGTGGCGCAGTGGAACGAAATGATCAGCGATCCCGGCCAGAAGATCGGCCGTCCGCGCCAGCTCTACACCGGGCCGGTACAGCGCGACTACATCCCGGTTGAACAGCGTTGAGCCATCGGGCGGCGAAACGAAAGTAAAGCGACATGACCCTGATCCTGCGCGTGTTCGGTATCGCCGCCCTCTTCATGGGCCTGCTGTGGATGGGCCAGGGTGCTGGCCTCATCATGTGGCCGGCATCCAGCTTCATGCTGGCGCAGAAGGTGTGGATCCTGTGGGGCAGCGTGCTCGCTGCTGCCGGGGCTGGCCTGCTGCTGCTCGCGCAGCGCCGCAGATAGCGCTCAGGCCGTCCGGTCGGGCGGCAGGGTGAGCTCGAAGCGGGCGCCTTCGCCCGCCGCGCTGGTGACGACCAGATCGCCGCCCATCGCCCGCGCGAGGTGGCGCGAGATATAGAGGCCAAGGCCTGTCCCGCCATCGCCGCTGCGGCCGAGCCGCTCAAACTTTTCGAACACGCGCGTGGCCTGCTCGGCCGTGAGCCCACTGCCGTCGTCCTGCACCGCGATCCACGCCCCGCGCGTATCGAGCCCCGTCTCGAGCGTGATGGTGGAGCCCGCCGGGCCATAGCGGATGGCATTGGTGACGAGATTGAGCAGCACTTGCAGCACGCGCCGGAACTCGCCGATGGCCGGCACGCGCTGGCCTGCATCCGGCGTTGCAAGGGTGATGCCGCGCTCCTGCGCACGCACCGAAAGGATGCCCGCTGCGCGCCGCGCACAATCGGCCAGATCGATGTGATCGGGCGCGGGCGCGAAGCCAGGCGCCTCGACCGCTTCAAGATCGGCGAGATCCTCGATCAGGCTCATCAGATGACGGCCGGCTTCGGCAATATCGTGCGCGTAACTTGCATATTCATCGGCCAAGGGCCCCGCGAGCCGGGTCCGGATCGTTTCGGCATTGGCGATGATGCGCGTGATCGGCTGGCGCAGCGCCGGGGCCAGATCGCGGCCAAGCAAGCGGTTCCAGCCGGGCTGCTCGTCCTCCTCGGCGCGCTGGGGATCGTCCGCTGCGGGGCTTGCCGGCAGCGCTTCGATGCCTTCCGGAATCGCGAGCAAGGCAAAGCCGCCCTGACCGCGAGGCAAGATGCGCGCGCGCCAGCTGCGCGCCGAACCTCCGACGGTGAACGGCGCATCATCGAGCAGGCGCCAATGCAGCGGGCCCTGGCGCGCCGTCATCAGATCGCTTACGCGCTCGATCATTACGAAATCGGTCCAATAGCGACCTCGTCCGGCTTCCAGGGCCGCGGCAAGCCCCGCCAGATCGGGCGCGCGGACATCGGCGACGATCACGCGCTGAGCTTCGTCGAGCAGGATCTCGGCCTCGGCAAGATGGTGCAGCAGCGCTTCGGGCACCGGCAATTCGGCAGCGGCTTCCTCGCCGCGCTGCCATTGGCTGAGCTCGATGGCAGTGCCTTCGCCATCGGGGGTCACCGAGGCGAGCGCGCTGACCGGGTGGCCTTCATCGACCGAGAGGATCGTGCGCGCGGCAGCCTGGCCCGTCCGGCGCACACGGCGCACCAGCGCGAGCAGCGCGGGCATCGCGATAGCTCCGGGCACAGCGCTGCCACTGCGCAATTGCAGGCCCGCCAGCGGCTCGTCCGCCGCAATCAGGCGGTCCTCGCCATCGGTGCGGGCGCGGATCATGCCGCCGGGCGTCGTCGGAGCGGCCCCTTCTTCGCGCAGTGCGCTCATGGACACGGCTCGGCCAGCAGCTCGGCGGCATCGCCGGGCGACACCTCGGCGTAGTCCTGCGGCAGGTTCGCATCGGGATGTAGTGCCAGCGCAGCAGCAGCGGTAGCTGCGGGAGTGAGGCCACAAGCGCGCAGCGCCAGCACAAAGCGGGGCAACTGGCCCTCGATGGTCGTCATGATCGTGGCTTCGCGGCTGAGGCCGGAGCCGCGGGCAAGCGCAGTGAGGAACAGCGCCGCGCCGGACTGGTCAATGTCGAGCGCAGCGCCTGCCTTGCTGCCCATCGCATCGAGCACGTGGCCCATCTGGGTGAGTCGCGAACGCGTCTCGTCGATCTGGGCACGCACGCCGCGTTCCGCGATCACGGCAAAGGCATCCGCCGAGGCATCCATGCCGACATGCGCGCGCAGCGTGACCAGCGCAATATGGACAAGATCGCCCGGCATCTCGCCCAGCGGCAACTGCATCCGGCGCTGGTTCTGGCAAAAGCGGGCTTGCGCCGCGAGGAGGCTCATCGCACCCGCCGAGACGGCCGGATCGGGATCGGCGATGCGCGCCTGCACGAGCGGCGGCAGGACCGGATCGAGTGTCCGGCTGCGCTCCAGCCGCAAGGTCCACTGCCATTCGAGGGCAAGCGTATGGAAATGCTCGAGGAAGGCGGGATTGTCGGCGAGCACGTGGGCGAGTTCGTCGGCCGCCTGGTGCGCCCAGCCCTCGGGTTCGGAATGGCCCGCTGCCGCCGCGAGCGCGATCACCAACTGGCGTGCCACATCGACAAACATGCCCCGCACCCGTGCCACGATCTCGTCGCTGAAAATCGAATTGTCATCGCTGCGCAGAAGATGACGCAGGATCGGCACAACATGGGCCACCGCACTGCGCGCGGCGGTGCTATCCTGCGCCAGCGGCGAGGAGCTCGCGCTTGCCGGGGCGCCGGAAGGTGCAGGTTTGGCCATCTCCTCCAGCCTATGTCCGCGCTGGTTAATTCGGGGTTAGGGGCATCGCTGTCACGCTGGCCGCCCCCCGCCCTTCGCCGCTCTTGCCAGCGGCCCGTCAAAGCGCCCCGCAAGCAGGAGCCCGGCCACCAGAAACGACACCACCAGCGCGCGCAGCACGAAATCAAACGGAAGCAATATGCTGGATAGTGCCAACGCCGCGCCGATGACAAAGCGGTCCCCCAGCCACCAGATCCACGCTTCCTCGGGCTGAAGGCGCTGGAACAGCCGCAGCAGCAGGAACAGCACCACTGGGGGAAACCACGCGATGCCCCAAGGGACGCCGGTGATCGCGGGAATATCGCTGCGCCATGCGCAGAGCGTGATGAACATGCCGTCGAGAATCCAGTCCGCCAGCCGGTCGAGCGGGGCTCCGCCCGACCAGGCGATCAGCGAATCACGCTCGACCCGCGCGAGGAGGCCCGCCACCTGATGCACCAGCCAGGCCAGCGCGAGCATGGCAAAACCGGGGCCGCACCAGCCGAACCAACCCGCCCCGGCGCCGAGCAGAGCCGTGACCGCCGCGCCAAGCGCAATGATATATGGCCGCGTGCCGGCATGGAGCAAAGCGGGGCCAAGCAGGCGGACGACCCTCGCAGCGATCCACGAACCCGGCGAGCGCACTTCGGCACCGGCGGTGTGCAGGCGCACCCAGCCGGGCTCCGCCCGGTACGCCTCGGCCTCGTCACGGATCAGGCACCAGCGGCCCTGATCGAGCAGGAGCGCAGGCAATTCGCGCTGCACTACCCGCGCCTGTGAGGCGATCCGCAGCAACGCCGAGCCGGGATTCCAATCGCCTGGCAAATCGCCCAGCGCGGCAATCAGCTTGCCCGGCAGCAGCATCGCCCCTGCCCCGGCATTGTTGATATCGATCCGCTCGAAGCCCAGTGGCAGCCCGACCTCGACCGGCATGGTGAGGACGACAGGCCCCTCACCCAGCAGACGCAGCGCATCCTCGGGCATCGCCAGCAGCCCTTCGGCGAGGACGAGAAGTTCGTCTTCCGCAGCGACCAGCGGCGAGAGGGCCCGCGCCGATGCGATCACGTGAAAGCGCGCGCCGCCCGCCTCCGCCGCATGCTGGAGCGCGACCAGATCGTTGGTGAGTGTTTCAGCCAGCACGACGATGCGCGAGCAGCCCAGCGCCATCGCAAGGCCCAGCTGATGGCGCAGAATCGAGCGCCCGCCGATCGGCAGCAGGCCGCGAAGACCCTGTGGCTCACCCTGTGCGGCGTCCATCAACGACAACAATGCAACCCGCAAGGTGGCGACCTCCCTTTACCCCATGGTAGGACCGCCCGGCCGCATTGCCAAGCTTGGCCGCGTGCTAGGCGGTAGGTTCTATCGAATCGAGCGCGGCAGCGATGCGGCGCAGGACCGCCGGTTCCCCCGGAGCCCCGTTCAGCGCCTGATCGGCCAGAGCAATGAGCTCCGCGGCATGGAAGGTCGCGGCGAGGCTTTTCAACCGCATCGCCGCCATTTCCCAGTTGCCGTCACACCGCGCGCGGCCAAGCAGATCGAGCTGGCGGCGCGCGCTTTCAACAAAGGCCGCACGCAATTCGCGAAACAGCTCCGCATCGTCGCCAATTGCCGCAGCCAGGTGGGCATCGATCGCATCGCCAAGGTAAGCCATGGCGGGAGATTATCGGGACGAGGTTAAGTTGCCTTTAAGGGGCGGCCCCAAGTGTGATAAGCACGCGGACATGTCCGGGGGAAGAAAGATCATCGCCATCGAAGGCGGCGCAGACGACGGTGCAGCGATTGCGGCTGCCATTCAGCTTGATACGCGCATGGCGGACGAAGCGCTGCTGGAAGATGCGAGCGCAGCGCTGGCGGCGGCAGGCGGCGCGGCGGACGATGGCGGCTGGCTGATTTCGTCCGCGCCGGACGACAGCACGACCGGCTGGGACGATGACGATGAAGGAGCACCGAAGTTGCAGCGCGAATGGCTCGGGCCTGCCGTTGGCGGAACACTGATCGCCGCCTGGACCGCCGCGTTTGCGTTTGGCAATCTCGCCACCGTGCAGCAGGCTCAGCCGCTCGGCGTGTGGACCGGCCTGATCTCGGCATGGTCTGCGCCGGTGTTGGTGGTGTTGGTGGCGCTCCTCCTCGTGCGGCGCAACAGCCGGCGCGAGGCGGCCCGGTTCGGCGATGCCGCGCAGCTTCTCCGCATCGAATCGCAGCAGCTTGAGCGCCGCCTCGCCGCGGTGAACACCGAACTTTCGCTCGCGCGGGATTTTCTGGCCGCGCAGGGCCGCGATCTCGAATCGCTCGGCCGCATCGCGGTGGAGCGGATCAGCGGCAATGCCGGCCAATTGCAGTCGTTGATCGCCAGCAACGGCGCGCAAGTCGACCGGATCGGCACGGTATCCGACCATGCGCTTGAAAACATGGAAAAGCTGCGCGGCCAGCTGCCGGTGATCGCCAATTCGGCGAAAGACGTCACCAACACCATCGCCAATGCCGGGCGCACCGCGCATGCCCAGCTGGAAGACCTCGTCGCCGGATTCCAGCGGCTTAACGAATTCGGCCAGGCGAGCGAACGGCAAGTCACCGCAGTGCGCGAGCGGGTCGATGCCGCGCTCGCCGCGTTCGTAGAAAGCGCAGGCCGCATTACCGAACTGAGCGAGGCGCGTTTCGCGGCGCTCGAAGAAGGGGCCGAGGCGCACCGCCTGCGGCTCGACGCAGAGGAAATCGCCGCGCTCGCCGCGATCCGCGCCCGCGCCGAGACGCTGGGCGAAGAACTTGCCCGCCAGCGCGAGGCGATCGTGCGCAGCGAGGAAGACACGCTTGCCGCACTCGGCGCGCGCTTTGCCGCGATGCGTGCGGAAAGCGGTGCGTTCAGCCGCTCGCTCAGCAGCGCGGAAGACACCGCGCTCGGGCAATTTGCCGAACGGTCCGAAACCCAGCTCGCCACGTTGCGGCAGGCCATCGAGGCGCTTGGCAGCGATCACGAGGAACTCATCTCGGCCTCGCGCGATCGGCTCGCTGCGTTCGAGGCCAATGCTGCCGATCTCACGGGTCGCCTTGCCGAAGATGCGCGCCTGCTTGACGAGCAGCTTTCCGCTCGCCGCGCCAATCTCGAAGTCGCATCGGCTGAGCAGCGTGCCGCGCTCACGCAGAGCCTTGCCGATCTCGACAGCGCAATCCGCGAACGCCGCGCCGCGATGGCCGCAGCGGGTGCGGAAGCTGCCGAGGCGCTCGCCCGCAAGCTGGCCGATCTCGATCTGGCAGTGGAAGCGCAGCGCCAGCGCCAGCTGGAGGAAGCGCGCGCACTTGGCAGCCAATGCGATGCGATTGCCGCGCAAGTCGCCGCGTTCAGCGAGACGCTGCGGACATCGGGCGAGGCCGGCGATTCTGCGGCAAACACGATCGACCGCGCCCTGGCGGTGCTCAGCCAGCACCTTGTCGACATGCGCGAGGCGCTTTCGGGCACTGACGGGCAGATCGGCACGCTGACCGATTCGGCAGTGCGCCTGCTGGAGCTGATCCAGGCCGGCGGCGAGCATGCGGGCACTGTCTTGCCCGCCGCACTCGGCAGCGCAGAAGCAGGGCTCGGCGCATTCGAGAACCGTGTCGAGCGGATGCGCACGGCGCTGGATGAAGCGGGCGAGACGGGGCGCGCGCTATCGCAGGACGTTGAAAGCACACGCAGCGGCCTCAAGGCGGCCATGGCGGACGCCGCGCGCATGCAGAAAACGCTCGCCGCGCAATCGGCCGAGCAGGAAGCGCGCCTTGGCGAACTGCGCGCATTGCTCGTGGCGGCGCGAGAGGACAGCGAGGCGCTGTCGCAGGATATCGACGGACAGCTTTCGGGCGCCATCGTCCGCGTGCTGCAGGGGCGCGGCGCCGAGCTGGTCGCCCGGCTTGAGGAAGCCATCGACAGCGCCGCCGCCGCCAGCCGTGAAACCGCGATCCAGATGCGCGATCAGCTCGCCAAGGTTGATGAACTGGCCGGCAACCTCGAGAACCGCGTCGCCCGCGCCCGCGAACGCGCCGAAGAGCAAGTCGACAACGATTTCGCGCGCCGGACCGCGCTGATCACCGAATCGCTCAATTCCACCGCGATCGACATCACCAAGGTGCTCTCGGCGGATGTTTCGGAAACCGCCTGGGCCTCCTACCTGCGCGGCGACCGCGGCATCTTCACCCGCCGCGCGGTCAGCCTGCTCGAAAGCAGCGAAGCCCGCGCGGTGCAGCAGCACTACGAAACCGACGCCGATTTCCGCGGCCACGTGAACCGCTACATCCACGATTTCGAAGCGATGCTGCGCCAGCTGCTCTCGACCCGTGACGGCCATGCTCTGGGCGTGACGCTGCTCTCGTCGGACATGGGCAAGCTCTACGTCGCGCTCGCGCAGGGGATCGAGCGGCTGCGGACCTAGAGCCGCTTCCACATCAGCGCTTCGTCCACATAGCTGCCGTCGGCGCGCCGCACTGATTCCGGTTCTTTCGCGTAGAGCACATAGCCGTGGCGTTCGTAGAGCGTCTGGGCGCGCGGGTTGTCGGCCATCAGGGTCAGTTGCAGCTGGCGCAGGCCGAGCGTGCGAGCATCGGCCTCAAGTTGCTCCAGAATGCGCGCCGCAGCGCCAGTGCCGCGCGCGGCGGGGACGGCGTACATGCCCCAGACGAGGCCCTTGTGATCGAGCTTCTGCCCGGCGATCCGCGTGAGGCCGCCGACGGCAAGCCATTCGCCGCCGCGCACCACGGCATAGACATGATCGCGCGCCAGCCGCTCGCGCCATGCCGCCACGCCGATGGCGTCGTCATCCGCGCCAGCGCCGCGAAAGCTCATTGCCTCGGCATCAAACATGATCTGCCGCAGCGCGAGGAAGCGCGTCGTATCTTCGGGGCCCAGTCGCACGATATTCATGAGGTGCGCGCCTAGCTCCGCCTCGCGGCGCAATTGTGGCAGGCGCGCGCTCAGTGGAAATCGCGCGATTTGGGGATCACCCGCACATTGCGCGGATGGCTGCGCACGGGCGGTGGGACGCGGCCGGGCACCGGGCGGTTGACCTCGTCGGCGCGGGCCATCGCGGGCTGCAGTGCGTCGTCCGAAAGCCGCGCGAGACCCTCGCTCGCATCGGTGAGGTGCGCCGCGATCACGTGGATCACCTCGTCATCGTACTCCACGCGCCCGCGCACTTCCATCAGCCGCGCACCCATCACCACGCTGCGCTGCTTCTCCTTGAGATCGGGCCAGATCACGAGGTTGATCACGCCCGTCTCGTCCTCCAGCGTGATGAAGCACACACCCTTGGCGCTCCCCGGCTGCTGGCGCACCAGCACCACGCCCGCGACGCGCACCCCATGGCCCTCTGGCGAGCGCACCTTGCGGTCGCGCAGGTCCGCCGCGCGTACAAAGCCGCGCTCGGCGAGGTCCGCGCGCAGGAAGGCCATGGGGTGCGCCTTCAGCGAGAGCCGCTGCGTCTGGTAATCGGCAACGACTTCCTCGGAGAGCGGCATTGTCGGCAGGCGGGTCCGCGCGCGCTCCTCCCCCTCCTCACGCGCATCGGCGGCAGCAAAAAGCGGCAGGGCATTGGCGGCAATCAGGCTGCGCGCATCCCACAGCGCCTGCCGCCGGGGCAGGCCCAGCGAGCCGAAGGCATCGGCCGCCGCCAGCCGCTCGATCATCGCGGGAGAAAGCCCTGCCCGCGCCTTGAGCGCGGCCACATCCTCGAACCGCCCCCCCGCCTCGCGCGCGGAAACCAGCGCGGCGGCAACGTGTTCGGGGAGGCCGTCGATCTGCCTGAGGCCGAGCCGCAGCGCCTCCCCCTCCTGCTCCAGCGTGCAATTCCACATCGAATGGTTCACATCGATCGGCAGCACCATAACCTTGTGCTCCACCGCATCGCGCACGATCTGCGCAGGCGCATAGAAGCCCATCGGCTGCGAATTGAGCAGGCCGCAGGCAAACGCCGCCGGGTAGTGGCACTTGAGCCAGCTGGAAATGTAGACGAGGTGCGCGAAGCTCGCTGCGTGGCTTTCGGGAAAGCCGTATTCCCCGAAACCCCGGATCTGGTTGAAGCAGCGCTGCGCGAAATCGCGGTCGTAGCCGCGCTGGGTCATGCGCTCGACCATCATGTCCTGCAGCTCATCGACCATACCGCGGCGGCGGAAGGTGGCCATGGCCTTGCGCAGGCGGTTCGCTTCCGCGCCAGTGAACTTGGCCGCATCGAGCGCGATCTTCATCGCCTGTTCCTGAAAGATCGGCACGCCCAGAGTGCGGCCGAGGATCGAGGTCAGCTCGTCCGGCGGGCCAAACGCGGGCCCCGGCGCAGGGATGCTGACGGCCTCCTCCCCCCGCCGCCGCCTGAGATAGGGGTGGACCATGTCGCCCTGGATCGGCCCGGGCCGCACGATGGCGACCTGGATGACGAGATCGTAGAATTCGCGCGGGCGCAGGCGCGGCAGCATGTTCATCTGCGCGCGGCTTTCGACCTGGAACACCCCCAACGAATCACCCTTGCGCAGCATGGCATAAGTCTCCGGGTCCTCGCGCGGCACAGTGGCGAGCGTGAGATCGCGGCCGTGGTGCTCACCCAGCAGATCGAGGCACTTGCGGATGCAGGTCAGCATGCCGAGTGCCAGCACATCGACCTTGAGGATGCCCAGCGCGTCGATATCGTCCTTGTCCCATTCGATGAAGCTGCGGTCCGCCATGGCGCCATTGCCGATCGGCACGGTCTCGGTCAGCGGGCCCTGGGTGAGGATGAAGCCGCCGACATGCTGCGAGAGATGACGGGGCATGCCAATTATCTGTTCGGTCAACTTCAGAACTCGCTTGAGGTGCGGATCGGTGAGATCGAGCCCGGCTTGCGCGACATTCTTCTCGGCCACCTCGCCGCCCCACCCGCCCCAAGCGGTGCGCGCGAGCGCGGCGGTGACGTCCTCGGTGAGCCCCATGGCCTTGCCCACCTCGCGGATTGCCATGCGCGGCCGGTAGTGGATCACCGTCGCGCAGAGCCCGGCGCGCTGGCGGCCATAGCGGCGGTAGATGTACTGGATGACCTCCTCGCGCCGCTCGTGTTCGAAATCGACGTCGATATCGGGCGGTTCGTTGCGATCCTCGGAAATAAAGCGATCAAACAGCAGCGCATGGCGCGCCGGATCGACCGCGGTAATGCCGAGGCAATAGCACACCGCCGAATTGGCCGCCGAGCCGCGCCCCTGGCACAGGATCGGCGGATCCTGATTGCGGGCGAAATCAACGATATCCTTGATAGTCAGGAAGTAAGTTGCGAGGTTCAGCTTGCCGATCAGCGCCAGTTCGCGCCCCAGCGTATCGCGCACGCTGTCCGGCACGCCGGAGGGATAGCGGCCTTCCGCCCCGGCCCAGGTCTGCTCCTCCAGCCAGCCGTGCGGGTCGCGGCCTTCGGGGCAGATTTCCTCGGGGTATTCATAGCGCAGTTCATCAAGGCTGAACTGGCAGGCATCGGCGAGTTCGCGTGCAGCGGTGATGGCATGGGGCCAGCGTTCGAACAGGCGGAGCATCTCGGCGGGCGATTTCAGGTGCCGCTCGGCATTGGGGTGGAGCAGATGCCCGGCGCGCGCCACCGTGGTTTTGTGGCGGATCGCCGTCATCACGTCCTGCAAGGGCCGCCGCGCTGCTTCGTGATAGAGCACATCGTTGGTGGCGAGCAGGCCGAGGCCGTGTTCGCGGGCCATGGCATCAAGCGCGCTGATCCGGGCAATGTCGTCGCCGCTGTAGAGATAGCTCGCGGCGAGGTGGCGCATGGTGGACAGGCTGTGGACAAGATGGGGGAGAAGCGCGGGAAAAGGCAGGGGTATTCTGTGACTGCCCTCCTCCCGCTTGCGGAAAGGGGCCGGGGAGGGAATGTTTGCCGCAACACGCCCGCCCCTGGCCCCTCCCGCAAGCGGGAGGGGGATGACGTTGCTTTCGGCTTCGATCGTGAAGGCTTGATCCAGATCGCGCGGGGGGAGCAGCACGAGGTGTACCCCTTCCGCATGCGCCGCCAGCAGCGCGAGATCGATCTCGCACACGTCCTTGGCCTGCCACTCCCCATCAAGCCGCGCCATGCGGCCCGCCGAGATCAGCCGGCACAGATGGCCATAGGCAGCCCGGTCCTTAGGGTAAGCGAGGAAAGCGAGGCCCTCGACCGTCTCGATCCGGCAGCCGATCACCGGCCGCAGGCCGAGCGCCTGCGCCTCGCCGTGGATACGCACCACGCCCGCCATCGAATTGGCGTCCGCCACGCCCATGGCATCGTAGCCAAGCCGGTGCGCAGCCAGCACGAGATCGACCGGATCGGACGCACCGCGCAGGAACGAGAAGCAGGTAGCGAGCCCGAGTTCGACGAAGGGCGCGCGCGTAGGTGCGCCTGAAGCGTCATCAGGCGCGACATGGCGGCGCGCCGGGGTGAGCGGGCCTTCAGGCACAGAGTCCCTGCAGGAACCATTCGGGCGCGCCGCCACGCCCATCGCCGGCAAGGCCGTGGCGGTAGATCCAGTAGCGGCGGCCCGTGCTGTCCTCGATGCGGTAGTAATCGCGCAGCCGCACGGTGGAGCGTTCGCGCCACCATTCCGGCGCGATGCGTTCGGGCCCTTCGGCGCGGGCAATCTCGTGCACGCCGCCCCTCCAGCGGAACAGGCGGGGAAGCCCATCGGGCGCTTCGTAGATCACCGCGATGGGTTCAGGCCGATCGAGCAGCTTCAACGGGCGCTCATGGAAGGCGAAGTCTTCCTGAAGGCCGGGCAGCTGCTCCAGCGGTGGAGCCCAGCGCTGCGCGCGTTCGGGCAGATGGCTGGCGCGCGGCAACGGGCGGCGCACGGCTCCCTCGCCCAGCCGCACTGTCAGCCGGTCGATGCAAGCGGCAAGGCTGGTGCCGCGCGCTTCGGCAGCGGCATCGAGCTCGGCCTGCGCGAGCGCCAGCGGCTCGGTCCACGGCGCGGTGATGCGTACAAGCTCGATCCCGAAGCCCGCATCGAGATCATCGAGCCGCGCCGCGAACAAGCGGCAGACATGCGCGGGATCGCGGGTCGCCGCCGCCATTTCCAGCCGCCGCACGAGCACTTCACCATCGACCTTCCACGCCGCCATCTCGAGCCGCCGCGCCCCCTCCCCGCGTCCCTCCAGCGCGCGCGCCATGTCTTCGGCGAGATCGGCGAGCACGCGGTCCAGCAGCGGGCGGTGCCGGATGGGCTCCATCAGACGGCGCTGGACCATGGGTTGCTCCACGCTGACCACCGGCAGCAGCGGTTCGGGCACGCGGCCCAGAAGCTGATCGAGCCGCACCAGCGGGTTCGCGCCGGGCGAGCGGCGATTGCGAAAGCGCCGCACCAGCGCCTCGCGCCCGATGCCGGCGAGATCGTCCAGCCGCTTGAGGCCAAGGCGGCGCAGGAGAAGCAGGACATCGTCATCTAGCCGCAAGGCCGCAACCGGAAGCGCGGCGAGGCGGTCCATCAGGTCGTCCCCGGCTGCGAGGATCGCACCTTCCGGCCCGAAATGCGCGAGCGCCCAGGCCGCGCCCGCTGTCGGCGCGATCGCCGCGCG
>CAZQEH010000044.1:0-29395 GCA_964592205.1 uncultured Novosphingobium sp. | reverse complement strand
TAGCTGACAAGGCCGGGTTCCGTCGGCGCTTACCATCATAGGCGGGGCGCGGCAGGTAGTGACGGAAGCGGTCCTTGCCCGGCGCCCAGATGCCCACAATTATCCTCGGCTCGATCCCCTGCCCCATCACCGCGAGCATCGCCTTGTCGGCGGCCCAGATCTTGTTGAAGTTGGAATTCTTGAGATCGAACAGGTTGTGCCCGTCGTGCATGTAGAGGACGGGAAAGCGCTTGCCTGACGTATCGTAGCCCGGCGGCAGCCAGATTGTCAGGCGCTGGGGCGGGAGGCCCGCCGCCTGCACTTCGGCGTACTCGATGCGGCGCCCCCAATCTCCCTGCGCCGCAGCTAGCCCCGGCAGGAGCAGCGCGGCAAGAAGCAGCAGGAAGCGCTGCATGTCATTTGCCCGGATGGAGCCGGATCGCTGCGCCGCCGCCGGATGCGAGCCAGAGCGGGAGCTTGTCACCTTTTTTCACCGTGAGCGTTGCATAGGCGATCTTGTGGCGCGCGTCGGTTTCGTAGGTTGCGCCGTCCCCGTCCTTGTAGACCGTTGCGGTATAGATCTTGCCGGCGTCGAGGAAATCCATGGCGAGCGTGACATCGCGCGGCGAATGGCCGTTGACGCCGCCAACGTACCAGTCCTCGCTGTTCCGGTCCTTGCGCGCAAAGATGGCGAAATCACCCACTTCCCCGGCGATCAGATGGCTTTCCGACCAATCGGCCGGTACCTGACGGATGAATTCGAGCTCCTTGGGATGCGCGGCAAGGCTCTCGATGAAATCGGAGGCCATCTGGATCGGCGAGTAGATCGCAAGGTAGAGCCCGAGCTGCTTCGCCAGCGTGGAGGCGAGCGGCACGTGGTTCGCGCCTTCAAGGCTCAGCATGCCGGGGGTGAAGTCCATCGGGCCGGAAAGCATGCGGGTGTAGACCAGCGTCGGCTCATGGTCCGGGCCGTTGGCGAACTGGCCCCAGGCGTTGTATTCCATGCCGCGTGCGCCTTCACGGTCGATCCAGTTGGGATAAGTCCGGCGCAGGCCCGTATCCTTGACCGGCTCGTGCGCGTCGATCGCCACCTGATACCTGGCAGCGGTTTCGACGACCTTGAGGTGGTGCTGCACATTGCGCTGGCCGTCATGGAATTCCATGCGAACTTCGCCCGGCGCGTCACCGGGAGCGATGATGCCGCCGGCGTCTGCGACATAGCCCGTCTTGACCGAATGCATGCCGAGCGACTGGTAGAGCTTCATCGCATCTTCGAGCTGGGCTTCGTAGTTGGCGATATTGCCGCCGGTCTCGTTGTGGCCGATCAGCTGGACGTTCTTTTTCGCGGCATAAGCCGTGACAGCCTTGAGATCGAAATCGGGCACCGCCTGGGTGAAGCTGAAATCCTGTCCATGGCCGAACCAGTCACCGTTCCAGCCCTTGTCCCAGCCTTCGACGAGCACGCCGCCAAAGCCGTTCTTGGCGGCAAAATCGATATACTGCTTGGCGCGCTCGGTCGTGGCGCCATGCCGCGGACCTTCGGCCCAGGTCCAATCGCCGCGGATCATGCCCCACCAGATGCCGATGTACTTCATCGGCTTGAACCAGGAAACATCGCCGATCTTGTTGGGTTCGTTGAGATTGAGTTCGAGATCATTCTCGACAAGGCCTGCCGCGCTGTCGGCAATACGGATGGTGCGCCAGGGCGTGTTGAACGGAAGGTCGCGGATCACGCGGGGGCCGCGCGAGGAAGGAGCCAGCGTGGAGCGGAAAGTGCGGCCCTCGCCGCGCTTGAACCACATCGCGGAGTAATCGACGAGCGCCGCCTCGTGGAACGCGAGGTGCGTACCATCATCGAGCCGCATCGTGATCGGCGTGTGCGCGGTGGAAACGCCCTCGATCGGGGTCTTCTGGTAGATCTGTTCGTAGCGATTCCATTCTCCGCCCTGGATCCACCACGCAGTGCCGCCCTGCGCCACGTCGAACTCGGACCACTCGTCGGCGATCTTCATCGTCTTGAGCCCGGCCTGCTCGGGCAGTTCATAGCGAAAGCCAAAGCCATCGTTGAACAAACGGAACCGCACGTTCATCTTCCGCCCGGCGTAGTCCGCGTTCTGCTCGAAGTGGACGAGCACTTCGTTGTGATGATCGCGCACATAGCGGCGCTCGCCCCAAGGCTGTTCCCAGGTGCTGTCCGCGCTCGCGACCTCGGAGCCGGTGATGCGGAAGCCGCGCACCATGTTGAGCCCGTCAGTCAGCGTGAAGCCGAGCTTCGAAGCGCCGATCAGCAGCTTGCCCTTGCGCGACAGCGAGTAGACCGGGCGGTCGCTGCCATCGGTGGTGACGGTGAGAACGAGGCTGCCATCGGGCGATGCGGCAGTCACCACCGCCTTCTGCGGCGCAGTCTGTGCGAGCGCGGCGGTCGGGAGCAGCGCGGCGGCAGCCAGCACAGCAACGGCGGCCTTGCGGGTCAAGTAAAGCATGGTCTTGGTCATTCCTCGATCAGCAGGGCGCCGAAGGGCGGCAGGGTTCCCGGCGAAGCGCCATTGACGGCATTGAGCACTTGGCCTGCGGGCGACGCGGCGGCAGGCCAGGGTGCAGCGAGGTGTCCCATGTTGAACACGCCGACCACGCGCCTGCCGGCGGCGCTGCGGCGGAAGGCCAGCACATTGCCGGCCGCATGCAGCACGGTGAAATCGCCCGAGCGCAGCGCGGCGTTTTCCTTGCGCAGCACGAGCAGCGCCCGGGTGAGGTGCAGCAGCGAGGCCGGATCGGCTTCCTGCAGATCGACCGCGCGGGCGTGGTTGTCTTCACCCAGCGGCAGCCATGGCTGGCCCGTGGTGAAGCCGCCCTGCTCGCTCTGCGCCTGCCACGGCAACGGCGTGCGCGCGCCATCGCGGGAAAGCGTCAACGGCCAGTTGGCGATCGCTTCGGGATCCTGGATCTGCTCGAAGGGGATATCGACTTGCGTGAGGCCCAATTCCTCGCCCTGGTAGACGATGATATTGCCCCGCAGCGAAGCGAGCAGCATGGCCTTCAGCCGCCCGAACGCCGGGACATCATGCGGCGCGCACCAGCGCGAAAGGGCACGCGGCGCATCATGGTTCTCGAAGGCCCAGCTCGGCCAGCCCGTCCCCGGCGCATCGGGCCACTTGGCCTGCGTCTCCGCAACAAGCTGCGGCGTCAGGCGGTCGGCATAGAGGAAATCGAAGCCGTAGGCGCTGTTGAGGCGGGCCTGCCCGGCAGTGAACTCCTTCATCTCGGTTTCGGCCAGATCACCGCCGACTTCGGCGAGCGTGAACACCGCGCCATAGCGATTGCACAGGCTGCGCAGTCGCTCGATGAAACCGACGATGCCGGGGTGCGACTGATTGTAGATCTTGAGCTGGTAGTCGAACGGGCGTGTGCGGCGGCGCCCATCGTAAGGCGCCGGCGGATTGTTGCGCAACCCCGGGTCGTGCATCAGGAAATTGAGCGCATCGATGCGGAAGCCATCGACGCCGCGGTCGAGCCAGAACTGCATCACTCCCAAAAGCGCATCCTGCACCGCGGGATTGTGCGCATTGATCTGCGGCTGGCTCGAGAGGAAATTGTGCAGATAATACTGGCAGCGGCGTGCGTCCCACGTCCACGCCGGGCCGCCGAACACCGATTGCCAGTTGGAAGGCGGCGAGCCGTCTTCCTGCGGATCGGCCCAGACGTACCAATCGGCGCGCGGATTGTCGCGGCTCTGGCGGCTTTCCTCGAACCACGGGTGCTGGTCCGAGGTATGGGCATAGACCTGATCGATCGTGACCTTGAGGCCAAGCTCGTGCGCGCGCGCAACCATCCTGTCGAAATCGGCGAGCGTGCCGAAGATAGGATCGACATCGCAGTAATCCGCGACGTCATAGCCAAAATCGCGCATCGGCGAAGTGAAGAAAGGCGAGACCCAGATCGCATCGACGCCAAGCTTGGCGACATGATCAAGCCGCGCGGTGATGCCCGGCAGATCGCCGATACCGTCGCCGTTCGCATCGCAGAAGCTGCGGGGATAGATCTGGTAGATTGCCGCACCGTGCCACCACGGCAGTTCGGCCGCTTCGGGGCTTGGATGAGTAGCGCGCTTGGCCGGAGTCATTGCTGGAGTCATCGGGTAGTCTGTGTCCCTGGGGAGGAAGGGAGAAGATGGCACACCGCGCTGCCAAACGCGGGAAGATCAAGCATCACGCTGCCAGGCGCAGCCACGTGCGCGGGGCAAGCGCCAAACAGCGTTTCGAGCGTCTCGGCCGAAGTTCCAACCACGCTTGCCGCGTGGATCGGCGCATCGGAGGTATTGAAGGCGACAAGGTACTCGGCGCCGGTCACGGGATCGAAACGCGAAACACTGAACAGGCCGGGCGTTTCGGCATAGCCGCGCACAACTTGCCGCCCGCGCGCCAGTGCCGGGTGCGCGGCGCGCAAAGCAGCAAGCTCTTGGATCAGGCGGTAGAAGGGATGCGCCGGATCGAAATGGTCCGCAGCAGCCGGCCGGGTCGCATCGAGCACCGGATTGTCGAGATAGCTCGCGGTCCGCGAAGGGAACATGTCCTCGCGCGCATCCGTATCGTTGCCATCGCCCACGAAGCCCTGCTCGTCACCATAGTAGATGATCGGCGAGCCGCGCAGCGTGAGCAGCATGACATGGGCTAGCCGCACGCGCGCCTCAAGCTCGGCCTCGCTGATCCCGGGGCGATCATGCCGGATGAGCGATGAAATGCGGCCCATGTCGTGATTGCCAAGGAACGTCGGCATGGCGAGCGCGGCTTGCTCTCCGCCGTCATAGAGCACGTCGCCGTCAAACAGTTCGGCAAGAACACTGGTGCCTTTGCCCTGGCCCAGCGCGGCGCGAACCGATCCCTGGAATGCGAAATCAAGCACCGCCGGATAGCCATCGCGGCGGGTGTACTGGGCGATGTAGCCGTTGCTCGGCTCCTCGCGGGCGACTTCGCCGAAGATCGTGAAGCTGGGGATGCCCCTCGCCTTGGCGGTTTCAAGCATGGCCGGAATAAACGCCTGCCAGAAGCCCGGATCGACATGGCGTGCCGTGTCGATGCGATAGCCGTCGATGCCGAAATCCTCGATCCATTGCCGGTAGATAGCGATCATCCCCTCGCGCACGCGCGGGTGTTCGGTGAACAGATCGTCCAGTCCGACGAAATCACCAAAGCGGCTGCTCTCGCCTGTGAAAGTCGTGTCGCCTCGGTTGTGGTAGTATGCCGGGTCGTTCAGCCACTCGGGCACCTTTACGTGCTGCTCGCCGGCGGGGACGAAGGGCGTGTAGGCGAAAGTCGGGTCGACAAGCTTCGCAAAGTTGGCGGACGAGGAATCCTGATCGCCGGCGAAACCGGGATTGATGGCAGGCCCGCTCACACCGCCTCGCCGCGAATAGGGATAATCAGCGCGGCTGCGGTAAGGGAAACCGCCCGCAGCAACCGGTTCGCGAAACTGGATCACGTCCGCCGTGTGATTGGCGATGATGTCCATGTAGACCTTGAGCCCGCGGGCATGAGCCGCATCGACGAGCGCCTTGAAATCGGCGTTGGTGCCGAAGTGCGGATCGACCCGGGTAAAATCGGTGATCCAGTAGCCGTGATATCCGGCGCTTTCGTGGCCCGCCGCGCCCTGCACCGGCTTGTTCTTGAACACCGGACCGACCCAAACCGCAGTCGCGCCAAGGCCCTTGATGTAGTCGAGCCGCTGAATCAGGCCCTTGAGATCGCCGCCGTGGTAAAAGCTTTTGGAAGCGGGATCGAACCCGGTCTTGAGCCGATCCCCCTTGAGGCCACCGCGATCATTGGCCGGATCGCCATTCTCGAACCGGTCGGGGAGGAGAAAGTAGATCAGTTCGCCCGCAGCTGGCCGCGCCCGCACTGCATCGAGCGGCGTCTCTGCCGATGCCGGAATGCTCGCAGACGCAAGCACGGCCAGTGCTGCCAAGGCGGACCACCGCTTCATGCCGGAGCGCCGATCCTGAGCGGTGGCGCCGCGCAGTGACGGGCGATGAAATCAGCGTGGGTGGGATAGCGCGCAGCCTCGCGCGAGTAGAGTGCGTTCAGCGTCTCGAGATAGGATTTGAGATCCGCCTCGTCGATGGTTTCGGCCAGCGCATGGCTGCGCTCGGGGAGGATCCCCTGCCCCGCCATGACCTGAAACCAGCCCACTTCGCTGAACAGCTCGTCGCCGTGGCGGAAGATGTGCCCGTTCGCGCTGAACAGCTCGATGCGATCACGCAAGGTGTCAGGCAGCGCCATTTCGCGCATGGTCTGCCAGAACGGTTCGGGCCGCTGGTTCACGTGATAGTGCAACACGATGAAGTCGCGGATGCGCTCCATCTCGAACGTGAACTGGCGGTTGTATTCATCGCGCGCGGCCTGCGTCTGGTCCTTGCCGGGCAGGAATTTGAGAATGCGCGAGATGGCCGATTGAATGAGATGGATGCTGGTCGATTCCAGCGGTTCGAGGAAACCGCTCGAAAGCCCGACCGCGATCACGTTGCCGCGCCATGCCTCGGCGCGGCGGCCGGTGGTGAAGCGGATGCGGCGCGGATCGGCGAGCGCGGGCGCATCGAGGTGGGCAAGCAGACTCTCCGTCGCCTCATCATCCGAGGTGAAGGCGCTGCAATAGACGCGGCCATTGCCGGTGCGGTGCTGGAGCGGAATGCGCCACTGCCAGCCAGCGGTGTGGGCCGTGGCGCGGGTATAGGGCGTGAAATCTTCCACCCGGCCGCTTGGCACCGCCAGCGCGCGGTCACAGGGGAGCCAGTTGGTCCAGTCGACATAGCCGCTGCCCATCGTTTCACCGATCAGGAGGCCCCGAAACCCGGTGCAATCGATGAACAGGTCTCCCTCGATTTCCTCGCCCGAAGCCAGCGCAAGCGCCGTTATATCGCCGCTCAGCGCATCTCGGCGAATTTCATGAATCCGGCCCTCGCGGCGCGTGACGCCGCGGCCTTCCGCGAATTTGCGCAGGAATGCGGCGTAGAGCCCCGCATCGAAATGGAACGCGTGCGGCATTTCAGGGATGTTGCGACTGGTGAGCGGACTGCCGGCATGCATGCGCCCGGCACGTGCGGCGACATCGTTGATGGCATAGTCGCCCGCCAACCCCGCAAGGCCGAGGCGGCGCGCCCGCGACCAGTAGTGATAGAACGCGCATAGCCCGACATCGCGGCCGACATCGCCGAAGGCGTGCATGTAGCGGCTATCCGGCGTGCTCCAACCGACGAATTCGATGGCGAGCTTGAAGGTTGCCTGCGTGGCGCGAATGAAGGCGTTCTCGTCAATCCCGAGCGCCTGATTGAACATGCGGATCTGGGGGATCGTTGCCTCGCCGACGCCGACAGTGCCGATCTCTTCGGATTCGACCAGCGTGACGGTGAATCCGGTATCGAGGAAGTGGCCAAAGGCCGCCGCAGCCATCCACCCCGCCGTGCCGCCACCGGCCACGACGATACGTACGGGGCCAGGGGCACCTGCGTTGCCGCTGCTCTCAGTGCTGCTCATCGCCCGCTCCCTGTGCTCTGCGGAATGGACGCGGTCCCGATGGGAAACCTTGTCCCGTGCAGCCATCAACGAGAATGGCAGACACGATCATCCTGGCGCGGCTGTCCGATCTTCGGGCAGCAAGCCGACGCTTGTAGGCAAGGTCAGGCATGCACCGAAGGTACCGGGCGGATGGTCTTGCAGCAAGCCACCCGCCCGAACCAATGCGACTACATCAGAACTTGTAGCTGAGCCCGATGTAGAAGTCGCGGCCGTAGCGCTGGTAGTCGATCACCTGACGTGGATCGTCGTTCTGGTAGGTAATGAACGGACGATCGGTGAGGTTCTTCGCCTGGAACAGGATCGAAAGACCATGCAGCGGGGAGTCAGGCTGGAAGTCGTACCCGATCTGCGCATCGAGGATGCCCTCGGCCTTCGCCGTGCGGTAGGTCGGATTGGCCGACAGACCGGCGACTTCGGCAAGGAACTTCGCACGATAGCGGTACGAAGCGCGCACCTGGAAGCCATGCTTTTCGAAGTAGAGTTCGGCGTTGCCGACCCAGTCCGAAAGGCCCGGCAGCGTGATCGGATTGCCGGCATTGCTGGCAAGGATGATCTTGCTGTCGGTGTAGGACCCACTGCCGTAGAAGCCGAAGCCATCCAGCGACTTGCTGAAGTTGGCAAACGGCATCGAGAGCGTGAATTCAAAGCCCTTCAGGTTGCCCGAACCGGCGTTGGCAGGGGCCGAGACCAGACCCTTTGTGGTGCCGAAAGTCACTCCTGTGGTGGAATCCGCCAAAGCCGCGAAATCATAGATGTAGTTCTGGCTCGGATCGACATAGTCAGTCAGGTGCTTGTAGTAACCTGCTAGCGAGACGTAGCCACCCTTGGCGAAATAGTGCTCGACCGAAAGGTCGGCGTTGGTCGAGAGATAAGGCCGCAGGTTCGGATTGCCGCCCTGGGCGCTGAAGGCGCTCTGGCGCGGATCGCTCGAAGCTGCCAGTGCAAGGTTGGGCGGATTGAACTCCTGGTTGACGCGCTCCTGATCGAGGCGGGGACGAACCAGCGACTGCGACCCGGCAAGCTTGACGTAAGTCGAATTGGCCACTTCCACCGCGAGGTTGGCGCTCGGCAGGATGCGCCAGTACTTCGCACCGCCCACTGCGGGCAGGATGGTGACGACGCCATTGTTGAAGTTCGAGATCGAGCCATGCGAGACTTGGTTCGTGTGGACCGCCTGGACGCCAAATGAACCGGTCACCTTCTTGCCACCGATGTCGCCGTCGAGGTTGATCATGGCATAGCCCGACCAGACGTTCTCGATCACGTCGTTGTCACGAACCAGTGAGACCGGGCGGTTGTCGTAAACCGACTGGAGCAAGTTGTTGTACACGTAGTCCGGGTTGAGCGCGAGCATGTTGGGCACGCCGAGATAAGCAAGCGGAACCTTGCCGACGACGGCCGCATCGGGGATCGATGCAAACTGTGTCGTGCCGCTGGCGACGGTGCAGTTCGTGCCGGTGCCCTTGGGGCAGAGGAAGTACGACAGGAAGTTCGAGACCTTCTTGCGGCGACTGTAGTTCACGCCAACCTGCCACTTGCTGAGCAGTCCGCTGCTGATCTCGCCATCAAGGTCACCGCGCAGCGAAAGGAGTTCGTCCTTGAAGCTCGGCTTGTTGAGGAAGCCGGCCTGAACAACTGCGGTGGTACCGTTGTAGCCCCAGCCGCGTGGGTCGGTGATGCCGAAGATCGAGCGATCAGTGTAGTCGAGGGTCGGCACGATGTCGAAAGTGCCGTTGGGGTTGGCAGTGATGTGCAGCGTGTCGGCCGGTCCGGCAGTCTGATAACCCGTGCCACTGTAGGTCTCGAGCAGGAAGTCCGTGCGCTTGGCGTGACTGTATGATGCATCGAGTGTCAGGTGCGTCTTTTCGCCGATACCGATGACGTTGTTCCAGCCAATCGAGAAGTTGTCAGCTGTGCGCCGGTTGAGGTCGTTGCGTTGCACGGCATGAACGCCGGTCAGAGTTGCATCCGTGACAAGGCCGTTCGAAACCGTGTAGCCGGGCTGCACGGTCGCACCCGACCCCCAGGTGGGCGCAATCGGGAACTCGATGCCACGAAGTCGCTGGGTTTCCTTGAAGTGAGAATAAAGAATGTCGAGCGTCGAGTGGAAGTTGTCGCTCGGCTGGTATTCCAGCGTGGCAACCGCGCCGTAGCGCTGCAGCTTGTTCGACTGAACGTAGGGCTTGGCACCGCCGAGGAAAAGCGCGCCGCCGGCCGAACCTTCGTTGGGGAAGCCCCAAGCATTGTAACGCTCGTTCTGCGATGGTGCATCAGTTGCCGAAACGCCGATGGCGATGCCGAAGGTGTCATTCGCGAACTTGTCAACGTAGGCTGCCGAAGCGCGGTAGCCATAGCGGCTGCCATCGGGGTTGAGCTTGCTGAGGCTGTTCATCTGGCCGCGCAGTTGCAGCGCGACAATGCGGTCCTTCTGCGCGAGCGGGCGAAGCATGCGCAGGTCAACGGTGCCCGAGATACCGGCAGCGACCAGAGAGGGCGTCGGAGCCTTGTAGACGACGACGTTCTTGAAGAATTCAGCCGGATACTGGTCATACTCGACGCCGCGGTTGTCACCGACGGTAACCTGCTCGCGGCCGTTCAGCAGCGTGGTGCCGAAGTCAGGGCCAAGGCCGCGGATCGACAGCCGCTGGTCGCGACCTTCAAGGCGCTGTGCGGTAACACCGGGCAGACGGGCGAGCGAGTCCGCGATCGACACGTCGGGAAGCTTGCCGATGTCCTGGGCCGAGATCGCCTCGACGATGGTCGGTGCGCTGCGCTTGATCGAAGCGGAGGCATTCAGCGAGGCGCGGTATCCGGTGACGACGATGGCGCCATCATCGGCGGGCGCATCTGTGGCGGCTTGCGCGGCCTGCGGCGCAGCATCCTGTGCAAAAGCAGGTGCAGCAAGCGCGGCGACAGTCAGCGCGATCGCCGAACTGCCGGCGCGAATAGCAAAAAGGGTGTGCTTAGCCATGGAAATCAGATCTCCCCCATGCGGCCAAATCGTGGCCTCGACGTTGTCGGAACGCGGTTTTTCCGGGTTCAGTACGAGAGGCTGGGTAGGACCGGCCTGACCGGGAACGAATATGGCATACGTATACCATCGGAATTCCGGGGTTTAGCGCCATCCGGTGAGGCCAATTTGTCACGCTCTGTCCCGGCCAGGCGGCTGAAAACAGCCGAGTCCTTGGGGGCAATTGCTTCCATGCATTTCCATGCGTAGACTGATTGTCGCTGACCAGGCGGGCAAACCCGTGGCGGCTCCGGAGGAGGTTGCACGCGATGGGCCGCAGGCCGTCCAACAAGCCGACAAGTTTCGATATTGCCTATCTTGCAGGTGTTTCGCAGCCCACGGTGAGCCGCGCCTTGCGGGGCAGCAAGTCGGTCAGCCTTGCCACGCGGCAAAAGATCGAGGCGATTGCTCGCCAGCTTGGCTATACGGTCGACAAGAACGCATCGTCACTGCGCTCGCAGCGGTCGAACACGCTGGCGCTGCTTTTCTTCGAGGATCCGACCCCTGACGAATCCGGCATCAATCCGTTCTTTCTCGCGATGCTCGGCTCGATTACCCGGCATTGCGCGGCGCGCGGGCTTGATCTCCTCATCTCGTTCCAGCGGCTCGATGATGATTGGCACAAGCGCTATCAGGACAGTCACCGTGCCGATGGGCTGATCCTGCTCGGCTACGGCGACTACACCCTTTATGAAAGCCGCCTGCGCCAGCTTGTGCGCAGCGGGGCCCATTTCGTGCGGTGGGGCGCGGTCGAGCCCGACGCGATCGGCGCGACGGTCGGTTCGGACAATTTCGGAGCCGGGCGCCTTGCGGGCGAGCATCTGCTGGCGCGCGGACGGCGCAAGATTGCATTCCTGGGGCAGGCAGACAGCCACTATCCCGAGTTCAAGAACCGCTATGAGGGGCTTGTCCGCGCGGTAGAAACGGCGGGGCTCACGCATGATCCCGATCTCGTTGCCCCGGCCGTTTCATCCGAGGAACTGGGCTATCAGGCGGCACGACAGCTCTTGAGGAACGGCAAGCCCTTCGATGCGATCTTCGCCGCGAGCGATCTTATTGCCATCGGCGCGATGCGCGCATTGGCCGAGGCGGGGCTTAGCATCCCCGGCGATGTTGCGGTGGTCGGCTTCGATGATATTCCGGCGGCCAGCCTGACGTCACCGCCCCTGACGACGGTGATGCAGGACATGCGGTACGCCGGCGTCGCGCTGGTGGAGACGGTCATGGCGCAAGTCGAGGACAAGCCGCGACCTTCGCCGCTGATGCCGACCCGCCTTGTGGTTCGCGGCAGCACCGGCGGGTAGAGCCGGGTCGCATAATCATGCGCAGCATATGGATGACATTCGTATGCATTGCTGTCCAGGCGCCTGTGCTGGCCTAGTGATCGGTCAGAGATAATAAAGCAGCTGCACCCGCATGCCGGGCGCATGGGGGAGCCGAAAACCGCGTGACCACTCGCCAAAAACCGCAGCAGTCCTTCTGGGGACTGTGGAACGTGAGCTTCGGCTTCTTCGGCATCCAGCTCGCGTTCGGGCTGCAGAACGCCAATGTCAGCCGCATTTTTCAGTCGCTTGGCAGCAGCGTCGATAACCTCGCCTTCCTGTGGATCGCAGGTCCGGTGACGGGGCTCATCGTGCAGCCGCTGATCGGGCATTATTCGGACCGGACGTGGGGCCGCTTCGGGCGGCGCAGGCCCTATTTCGTGGCGGGTGCACTGCTTTCGGCGCTGGCACTGCTGGGCTTGCCGCAGGCGGGTGTGCTGCTCATCGCCGCGGGTTTCCTGTGGTTGCTCGATGCCTCGCTCAATATCGCCATGGAGCCGTTCCGCGCCTTCGTGGGCGACATGACCCCGGACGACCAGCGCGCGCAGGGCTTTGCATTGCAGACGTGGTTCATCGGTGCAGGCGCGGTGATCGGGAGCGTGCTGCCAGCGGTGTTCACCCACCTCGGGATTGCCAATACCGCGCCCGAGGGCATCGTGCCGGATTCGGTGCGGCTCAGCTTCTACATCGGCGGGGTGGCCATGGTGCTGGCGGTGGCGTGGACGGCTTTCAATGTGCGCGAATACAGCCCTGAGGAAATGGCCGCGTTCATCGGCGACCATGCACAGGCCGCGCAGCATGGACAGGCGCTTGTCTATTCGCCGCGCGGGCTGTTATGGCTCCTGATCGGCGCGGGTCTGCTCGGATTGGTGAGCGAACTGGGGCTCGACAAGCAGCTCTATGTGCTGGGCGGCGGGCTGGCTGCGTTCGGCCTCGCGCAGATCGTGCTGCGCGCAACAAAGGCGAAGGGCGCGCTTGCGGAAATCATGAGCGATCTGGCGCAGATGCCCACCCAGATGCGGCAACTGGCGGTGGCGCAGTTCTTCACCTGGACCGGCCTGTTCGTCATGTGGATCTACACGACACCGGTGGTGACCAAGTACGCCTTCGGCGCGGCCGATACGACGGGCGCTGCCTACAATGCGGGCGCGGACTGGGTTGGCGTGATGTTCGCATTCTACAACGGTGTCGCCGCGCTCGCGGCATTCCTGCTGCCGGTGCTCGCGAAGCGTATCGGCAATGCGCGCACCCATGCGGCCTGCCTTCTCGGCGGTGGCGTTGGCTTCCTCCTTCTGCTCGTGCTGCGCGATCCATGGCTGCTGCTGCTGCCTATGGTGTTCGTTGGCGTGGCCTGGGCTTCGATCCTCGCGATGCCCTACGTGATCCTCACCCGCGTGCTGCCGCCACACAAGTTCGGCATCTACATCGGCGTGTTCAACATCTTTATCGTGGTGCCGCAGCTGATGGTCGCGACGATCATGGGCGGGGTGATCCGCAGCTTCTTCCCGACCGAGCCGAAGTGGACGATGCTGGTCGGTGCGGTCGTGATGGCTGGCGCCGCGCTCGCGATGCTGCGCGTGCGCGAGGAAGAACGCTAGTACTGGAAAGCCGCTTCCTGCACCGAGCTCATCAGTACCTCGTTGCGCTCATGCATCTTGTCGCGGAATTCGCCGTGGGTCATGATCTAGAGGCGGCAGGCCAGGATACCCTCCGCCACGATTTCCCCCACCTTTTCGGGGGCCATCCAGTCATCGCAGGCGGGTGATCAAGCGGCGTCGCCTCACTCATCGCGAAACCGCTGCCCTCGCGCAGATGCGCCGAGCGATTGGGTGCGCCTTCGTGGATGTTGGAGCGCACGAAGGCCGGGCACAGGACGGAAATGCCGATGCCTTTGCCCGCCAGTTCCGCGCACATGTTTTCGGACCGGTTCAGCACCGCTGCCTTGCCCGCTCCTTCTTCAGCCCTGCACGGCCTGACCGATGCTGTTGTGGAAGCCTTTCATCCGTTCCTTGCCTTCGATCACGGCGGGGCTTGCGCCCAAGCCCGCCATAGGCCTTGGCGTGGACGTCGAACGCGGCGGCAACGGCATCGAAGTCGGATACGTCGAGCCGGTCGAAACGGACTTCGTGTCCAGCATCACGCAGGCGCGCAGCCTCGCGCTCGGCACCTTCACCGTCGATATCGGTGAGCGTGACCAAGGCCCCCGCTTCCGCCATCGCCTCGGCATAGGCGAGGCCGATGCCCGAGGCTGCGCCGGTAACGAGCGCGGAGCGGCCCTTGATGTCGAAGCGGTCCAGAATTGCCATTTTTGTTGTTGTCCTCTCCCGCCGCAGCGGCCTTATTCGGCAGCTTGGGCTTGTCGTTCGCGGTCGATCAGGCGTTGCAGCATACGGCGCGCGCGGACCCCGCCGCCGTCGCCGTTCAGGATCAGCGGGCGCAGTTCCCAGAAATCGGCGCCGCGCATCAGGCGGTGGCTGTCGCGGATGAGCGGCATGTCTTCCTGCTCGAACGCGAATTCGAGTGCGCCGCGCATGCCGACGGTGAACTCCGCGTCGCCCAGCGCGAAATCGCGCGCCGTTGCCCAGAAATAGTGCGTGGTGTCGGGCGTCTCGGGCGTGAAGGCGTGCAGCGAGGGGAGCAAGGTGCAGTCTTCGCGCGGCGTGCCGTGAGGGCCGGCGCGGAAATCGAAATAGAGGACGGCGGGGGCGTGCAAGACGACCCAGCCATAGAAATCCTGCTGTATCCCGATGCGGCCCAACATGCCGCCGATGCCTTCAGAGAGGTAGTCGTCGAGCCCGATGTATTCGGCGTGCACTGTCTCGCCGTCCTGCCAGAATTTGCGGTCGCCCTCGGTGAAGGCGGCAGCCACCAGCGCCGGGTGGACAAAGTTCGCGTGGCTGAGATCGAGGATGTTGTCGCTGTAGAGCTCGTAGTGCCCTTCCGCGCCGCTCACAGGAACGGCCTCACGGGATCGGTCTGCCCGTCCCAATCTTGTGCGGCCCGCCACTGCGCGGTGAACAGGGTGTTCATGCCCTCGGTCCCCGGGATAAGCTCAAGGAAACCGGGCGCAGCGGGATCGGCGTTATCGAGATAGGCGACCGAACCGCCAGTCGGCACCGGCGCCCGGAAGGCGAGCGTGTGACCCCGATCAAGATAACCCGGAAGCGCCGCATCAACATCGGTGAACGCAATGCCGAAGTAGTGGAAGCCAAAGCCACGCGCTGCGATGGTTTCGCGGTAGACGGAAGGGTGATCATCGAGCGGCTGGATCAGTTCGATCTGCATATGCCCGGCAAAGCCCATAGCGATGGCGACGTCCGCCTCTGACACCTGCCCGCGATAAATCTGCCCCTCACCCAGAAAGTGATCTAGCAGGAAGAAGGGCCCGGCCCCGCAATCGCGCTGAAAATGGGAGATAGCGGCATGGATATCCGCAACCACGAACGCGGTCTGCACCACGCCGCCGATGCGCTGTCCAAAGCCCAGAGCCAGATCCATGCCTTGTCTTGCCCTCCCCTCGTGCCCGCCGTTTGCCCGGCTGGGCGGTTATGGTCCGGGCCCGGCGGCCCCGATGTTCAAAGCGTGATCACCACCTTGCCGAACAAGGCGCTGGATGACTGGTAGCGATAGGCCTCGACAGCATCCTCTATCCCGAAAGTGCAGTCGATCACCGGCTTGATGCCATGCGTATCGATAAACGCGTTGAGACGGCTCGCCATACCGCGCGAGCCCACAAAGATGCCGCGGATCGAGCCGCCCTTGAGCATCAGCGGATGCGGGTTGGTATCGCCCTCGCGGGTCAGCACGCCGATGAGAGCAATCTCGCCGCCGAAGCCGACCGCCGTGATGCTTTGCTTGAGCGTGCCCGCACCGCCCACTTCGACGACATGGTCCACTCCGCCGCCTGCAAGATCGGCTGCAACTGCGCCCCAAGCCGGCACCTCGCGGTAGTTGATCGCGCTATCAGCGCCAAGCGTGGCCACCCGGGCGAGCTTTTCGTCCGAGGAACTGGTTGCGATCACTTGCGCGCCTGCTGCCTTGGCGATCTGCAGCGCAAGGAGCGAAACACCGCCCGTGCCAAGCACCAGCACGCTCTCCCCGGCGCGAACCGGGTGCGGGCCTTCCATCAGCGCGTTCCATGCCGTCACCCCGGCGCAGGGCAGGCACGCCGCTTCTTCGAAAGAGGCCTTGCGCCAGCGGCACGACGCCGTGTTCGGGCAGGACCACGAGCTCCTGCAGCATCCCGGTTGCCGGTGGGGCACCAAGAGCAGGGCCAGCGCCGGGGTTCGGCGGGCCATCGATCCAGTTCTGGAAGAAGATACCAGCCACGCGGTCACCCGGCTTGACCGAGGTGACCCCTGCCCCCACCCCAACCACTTCGCCCGCGCCATCGGACAGCGGCACGGTATCGACCGGAACGGTGCCGCCCATGTAGAGGCCCTGCGGGACGATCTGGTCGCGGTAGTTGAGCGAGCAGGCGCGCACGCGCACCAGCACTTCGCCGGGCCCGGCCTGCGGCTCGGGCACATCGAGCAGCGCCATATCGTCCAGCGACGAAGCGCCCGCCCGGACCACCCACTGCCGCATGCTTTCTGCCTCCCTCTATCCCGCCCTCGGATAGTCGCACAGGAGGTCGCCGATTTAATCAGCAACACAAACAGATTTCACAGGATGCAATGAAATTTCATCGCACCGCGCAACTATCGGATCAGGCGGGATTTCCTGATACGCCGATGCCCGCCGACTGCGCAGCTACCGCATGCCCGATCGACTGCGCCGTCTGGTGCAGGGCATCGAGATGCCGATGCATCACGGCTTCGTCGGTTCCCCGCTTGGCCGGCCAGGTGAGGTTGATCGTGGCAATCGGTGCGCCGCTCGCGACGATGGCGACCGCCATCGAACGCCGCCCATCCCGCAGCACGAGCTGCTTCGACCGGTCCGGCCACGGGTGCAGCGGCTCGCGCAAGGCATAGCCGCGCTCGCGCGTTTCCCTGAGGATCGCGCGCAAATCGTCCTCGCTGCCCGGCGCCGCATCCCTTGGGCGCAGCCGCGCGATGATTGCCTCGCGCTCGCTCTCGCCACAAGCGGCGAGATAGGCGCGCCCGGTTGCGGTGTGAATATAGGAGAGCTTCACCCCCACCGGCCCAAGAATGGCGGAATCGAGCCGGAACAGCGGGCTGTTCGTTTCCAGAATTTCCATGTGATCGAGCCGCGGAACGCCCAGCACCGAAGGCCATGCCACCTTCGTCGAAAGCGCCTTCATGTAGGGCGAGGCGATCTCGGCGATATGTTCGACCGCACTGCCTGTACCGCGCGCTACTGCGCCGAGATGCGGGAGATAAGCGCCATCGGCAAGGCGCTGCCAGACGAGGCCCTTGCGCCCCAGCGTGAGCAACATGCGCAGCAAAGTGGCCTTTGGAAGCTTCAGCGTCTGATGCAGCTCATGCAAGCTGACCGCACGGCGCGCCTGCACTTCGAGCAATACGTCGAGCCCGCGTTCAAGCGCGCGCACTGTCTTTACCTTGCATTCCAGCATCGACTCTTCCCGGTGTCCTTATTGCCGGAAGCGGCCCTAGGGCTCATCAGCGTGTTTCACCTTATGCAACGCGCACATTGCATACCGTGGTGCAATGTCAATCGCGATGTCGCACTCTTGGAGCAGGGAGACCAGGGATAGCCATGGCTGAAACAACAAAGCCGAGCGTCATGCTGGTCGTGACGCAGGACACCAAGGAAGAGGAAGCGCGCTTTGTTCGCGCCGTGCTGGAAGCGGCCGGCGTGCGCGTGGTGCATCTCGATCCCAGCGTGCGCCGAACCGTTGGCGGCGCGGAAATTTCACCCGAGGACGTCGCGGCAGCGGCCGGCATGACGATCGAGGACGTCCGCGGGCTTGGCCATGAAGGCAAGTGCCAGGACGCGATGATGCGCGGCACCATCGCCGCCGCCCATGCGTGGAATGCCAAGGATCCGGTTTCGGGCATCCTCGCGGTCGGCGGCTCGATGGGATCGGCCCTCGCCGGCGCGCTCATGCAGACCTTCCCCTATGGCCTGCCGCGCATGATCGTCTCGACGATGGCCTCCGGTTTCACCAAGCCCTACATGGGCGTGCAGGACATCGCGATGATGAACGCGGTGACCGACATTTCCGGGCTCAATTCGATCAGCCGAGCTGTGTTCCGCAACGCCGCCAACGCGGTCGCTGGCATGGCCAGGGGCTATGATCCCAAGGCCGCAGCGGAAAAGCCGCTCGTCCTCATCACCACGCTCGGCACCACCGAGGCAAGTGTGAAGCGCATCCGCGAGGCGCTGGAAAGTGATGGCTGCGAAGTCATGGTGTTCCATTCCTCCGGCGCGGGCGGGGCGACGCTTGACGGCCTTGCGGCGGGCAAGGATGTCGCGCTGGTGCTCGATCTATCGCAGACCGAGATCATCGACCACATCTTTGGCGGGCTGGCCGACACGGGGCCGGATCGCGGACGACCAGCGCTGCTCAAGGGCATTCCGACGATCCTTGCGCCGGGCAACGCGGACTTCATCATCGGCGGTCCGATCGAGCTTGCGCGCGTGCAGTTCCCCGGGCGGCGCTATCACGAGCACAATCCTCAGCTCACCGCCGTGCGCACGACGTTCGAGGATCTCAAGAAGCTTGCCGATCACCTCGCCGCCAATGTGCGCGATGCCAGGGGCCCGGTGCGGGTATTCACCCCGCTCCACGGCTTCTCGAACCACGACAGCCCCGCCGGGCACCTGATGGACCCGAGCGTGCCACCGCCGTTTGCCGAGTATCTGCGCGCGGTCATGCCCGCCGAAGTGCCGGTGACGGCCATCGACGCACACTTCAACGACACCGCCTTTTCCGATGCGATCATCGCCGCCTCGCGCGAGATGCTGGCTGCGGCCAAGGCCTGATGCGGACATTCCCATGCACGAGGACTTGCCTCTTACCGCTGAAGATGTTGCCGAGCTCGCGGCAATCATCGAGGCCTCGCCTTACCGCGAGCTCGACCTTTCAACGCGCCGTTTCCGCCTGCGCCTTGCGCGCGGGGACGGTACGCATGCGGGGTTGACACAGGAATGGCAATGGGCGGGCAGCGCGCCCGAGGTTGCTTCCGCCGACGCCGACCATAGCGCCGATCCCGACGCCGTCTCGGCGCCGCTCCCCGGCACCTTCTACCACGCGCCCCAGCCCGGTGCCCCAGCGTTCGTCGCGGTGGGCGACGAAGTGGCGCCGGAGACCGTGGTCGGCATTGTCGAGACGATGAAGCTGATGAACCCGGTTCACGCCGGGCGCGCAGGCACGGTCGCCGAAGTTCTCGTCCCCAATGCGACGATGGTCGCCAAGGGCCAGCCCCTCCTCCGGCTCGCCTGAGCGCAAAGGGAACGAACCATGATCCGCCGACTGTTCATAGCCAATCGCGGAGAAATCGCGCTGCGCGTGATCCGCACTGCCAAGGCGATGGGGATCACCACGGTACTGGGCGTCTCCAGCGCCGATGCCACCTCGCTTCCCGCGCTGATGGCGGACGAGACCGTGCTGCTGGGCCCCGGGCCATCCTCGCAGAGCTACCTTGCGATAGACAAGCTCGTTGCCGCCATGGTCGCGGCAAACTGCGATGCCGTGCATCCGGGCTACGGCTTCCTTTCCGAGAATGCGGCGTTTGCACGCGCGGTGGCGGTGGCGGGGATCAGCTTTGTCGGGCCGAACATCAAGACGCTGGAAGGCATGGGAAACAAGCTCGCCGCACGTGCGCTGGCAGTCGAGGCTGCCCTTCCCGTCCTTCCCGGCGGCGAAGCAGCAACGCGCGATGCCGTCCATGCCCGCGCGGCGGAGACGGGCTATCCGCTGCTGCTCAAGGCAGTCACTGGTGGCGGCGGCAAGGGCATGCGCCGGGTGGACACGCCCGAAGACCTGGACGGCGCACTCGATATGGCGCAGGCCGAAGCGCAGGCCGCGTTCGGCAACAGTGCCGTCTACGTCGAGCGCTTCGTCGCCAAGGGGCGCCATGTCGAAGTGCAGCTGCTCGGCGACGGCACGCGCGCCATCCACCTCGGCACGCGCGATTGTTCTATCCAGCGGCGGTTCCAGAAGCTGGTGGAAGAAGCACCTGCCCCCGCCATGCCTGAAGCAGCGCGCGGGGCAATCGAGAATGCAGCGGTCCGCCTTGCGCAGCATATCGGCTATCGCGGCGCGGGAACGGTGGAGTTCCTTGTCGATGCCGCCGATTTCTCGTTCTATTTCCTCGAGCTCAATGCCCGCATCCAGGTCGAGCATCCGGTAACCGAGGCGATCACCGGGGCCGATCTCGTCGAGCAGCAATTGCTGGTGGCAGCGGGTAAAAAGCTGACGCTGACGCAAGCGATGGTGCGCCCCGTCGGCCATGCCATCGAAGTGCGCATCAACGCCGAAGACCCTGAGGCCGAATTTCGCCCTGCGCCGGGCCGGATCGCGCGCGCGGCATGGCCCGCCGGCCCGGGCATTCGCGTCGACACCCATATCGCGGCAGGGGGCGAGGTTCCGCCGTTCTACGATTCGCTGCTGGGCAAGCTCATCGTCCATGCGCCAAACCGCGAGGAAGCGGTCGCACGGCTCAAGGCGGCGCTTGCCTGTATTCGCATCGAAGGTGTGCCGACCACTGCCGTGCTCCACGCCCGCATCGCCGCCGATCCGCGTTTTGCGGCAGGCGGGGTCGACACCGGGTTTCTGACGGGGCTAGCACAATGACAACGCTCAGGCTGGTCGACGTGACCATGCGCGATGGCAACCAGAGCCTGTGGGGCGCCACCGGGCTCAACACGGCGCATATGCTGCAAGCGGCCGCACTGACCGAGGCTTGCGGATTTCGCGCGATCGACTTCACGTCATCAAGCCACATGGCGGTCGCGGTTCGCTATTTCCGCAACAATCCGTGGGAACGCCTGCGCCGCATGGCCGCCGCGATGCCGACCACGCCCTTGCAGTTCATCACCACCGGGCTGCGTTTCATCGCGTGGCAGCAGGCAGACCCCGAATTCATGCGCCTCGTCTACCGCGCGCTGCAGGCCAACGGCGTCGGCCGCTTCGTCCTGCTCGATCCGATGCACGAAGTGCCCGCAGTGATCGAAGCCGCGCGGCTAGTGAAGGAAGAAGGCAGCGCCGAAGTGATGTGCGCCCTCACCTTCACGCTCTCCGAAGCCCATACGGACAAGTTCTACGCCGATTTCGCGCGTGCCGTGGGCCAGAGCCCGGATATCGACCTATTCTATATCAAGGATCCCTCCGGCCTCCTCTCGCTGGACCGGGTGCGCACGTTGGTCCCGGCGGTGAAGGCCGCCATCGGCAATCGCCCGCTCGAAATTCATGCTCACACCACGATCGGGCAGGGCATGCTGTCCAGCCTTGAAGCGGCAAAGTTTGGCATTTCCGCGATCCATGTCGGCATCGGCGCGGCGGGGGACGGTTCCTCGCTACCCGAGGCAAACCGCATGCTCGCCAATCTCGATGAGGCAGGCCACACGGTCGAGATCGACCGCGCCGCGCTGGCCAGGCTCACCTCCTACTGGAACCGCGTCGCTCTCGCGGAAAACCTGCCGTTCGGGCAGCCGCAGAACTTCGACGCGAGCTTCCTGCGCCACCAGATCGCGGGCGGGGTAATGACGACCACCGCGCGCCAGCTTGCCGAACTCGGCCTTGCGGACCGCCTCCCCGCCGTCATTGCGGAGACGGAGCAGGTCCGCGCCGAACTTGGCTATCCGATCATGGTCACGCCCTTCCCCCAGATGGTCATGAGCCAGGCGCTGTTCAACGTGATCGGGGACCGCCGCTATGCGCAAGTCTCCGATCAGGTGATCCGCTATTGCCTCGGCAAGTTCGGCAAGCCCACCTCGCCCATCGACAAGGCCGTGCTGGCCACGATCATGGACCGCCCCCGCGCGCGCGAACTGGAGCACGAGCCCACTTTCCCCGCGCTCGCCGATCTGCGCCGCCAGTTCGGCCATGCCTTGCCCGACGAGGAATTCCTCTTGCGCGCGGTAATGCCGCCCGAGCAGGTCGATGCCATGCTCGCGGCGGGCCCCTCACGCACAACATATACGCCGGAGGCCGCGCCGGTCATCGCGCTGCTCCGGCAGCTGGCCGCCAGGCCCACGGCGCGCGACCTTGTTATCGAGCGCGGGTCTTTCCGCCTAGCCCTTCATGCCGGAGCCGGTCTGTGAACATTTCCCCCGAACACGCTTCGCGGCTAAAAGATGCCGTTGGCTTCATCTTCGATATGGACGGCACAATTGCACTGGGCGATGCGCAGAGCGGCGGGCACAATGCCCTCCCCCACGCCGTAGTGTTGCTCGAGGCGCTGAAGGCGCGCGGCACCCCCTATGTCGTGTTCACCAATGGAACGGCCAAGCCACCCGCCGCCTATGCCGCCTCATTGCGCAAAGCGGGCTTCCCGGTGGAAGATGCCCAGATGCTCACGCCGTCATCCTCCACGGCAGACTGGCTGAAGCGCACCGGCCTAGGCAAGGTGCGCGTGCTAGGCAATCCCGGCTGCCGTGCACCGCTCGATGACGCGGGCCTTGATGTGGTGGGGCCGTCCGACGAGGCTGACGGCGTTGAGGCAGTCTACACCGGCTGGTTCCGCGAGTTCGATTTCCCAGCGCTCGAAGCCGCCTGCGATTCCTTGTGGAAGGGCGCGAAGCTGCTCACGGCCAGCAATGTGCCGTTCTTCGCCACCGCCAATGGCCGCGCCATCGGCTCAAGCTACGCGATCAATGCGATGCTCACCGCGATGTCGGGCAAGCGGCCGCGCGTCCTTGGCAAGCCTTCCCGCGTGGCGTTCGATACAGCGCGGCTGCTGATGGGGCTGCCGCGCAGCGCGGCGAAACAGATGGTCGTGGTGGGCGATGATCCCGCGCTCGAAATGCGGATGGCCAACGCAGTCGGCGCGCTGTCGGTCGGCATGGCGACGGGAATCATGGCCAAAGGCGCCAAGCTACCCGAGCAGGACCGTCCTGCGGTCCTGCTCGATAATCTGCAGCCGCTGCTTGACCTGCTTTAACGCCGCCGCGCAGTGGGCGCGTGGAAATCGGGCGGCTTGCTCGCCACCCAGGCCACGAATTTCGCAATCACCGGATCGGCCTGCAGCCGGTCCTGCACTGCGCCGATGCGCGCAAGCTCGCCATTGCTGAACTGCGCGTGGAGCGTGCGGTGGCAGATTGGGTGGACGGCCACCGTCTCGCGCCCGCCCCGACTTTTCGGCACCGGGTGATGCCATTCCACCTTGCGCCCCAGAGGCCGTTCACAAAGCCAGCAGACGCCGGACATCGCTATTCGGTGCCTTGCGGTTCGTCGGTCACTCGGCCCGCGCGCCAGAGATAGAGCCCCGCACTGATGATGATCGCAGCGCCAAGCAGCGCGGTTGCATCGGGCGTTTCGCGAAACAACAGCCAACCATAGAAGCCGGCCGTGATCAACTGGAAGTAGGTCATCGGGGCAACCGTGGCGGCACCGGCGCGCGAAGTGGCCAAGTAGATCAGCGCATGGGCGCTGCTGCCGGTCACCGCGATCATCGCGCTCTTGCCGACAACGGTCCATGGCGCCGGGCCGACATGGAGCATTGCAATGCCGCTGAAATGACCGATGGCCGTGAACAGCAACAGGAACAGCGTCGCGAAGATCGCTACGTTGACCTGCATCGCCAGCGCCGAGCCGCGCCCCTGCACGGCGCGGTTGCCGATGATCAGCAGTGACATGCCCATCGCGGCCAACAGCGGCAGCACCGCAGCCAGGCCGATTACCGCGAAATTGGGCCGGAGCACGATGAGCACGCCGGCAAAGGCGACAAGGCTGGCAATCCACGTCTCGCGCCGCATCGGCTCACCGATCAGCGCGGCGGCGAGCAGCGCCGTTACCATCGGGCTGGTGAAGGAAATCGCCGTCGCCTCGGCAATCGGCATGATCTGCACAGCGGTGAAGAACGTCGTGGCGGAGAAGGCAACGCCGAACCCGCGCGCGGCATGCCAGCCCATGCGGTCCATCCGAAAGCCTGCCCAGCCTTCACGCCAGAGCAGGATCGCGCCAAGGCCGATGGTGCCGAAGACGTAGCGCAGCGCGGCGATGGCAGGCCCCGGCCAGAGCCCGGCCATCGACTTGACCAGGGTATCGCCGGTGGACAGGAGCGCAAAACCGCCCAGGGCGAACAGCAATGCCGCCGCTTCGCTGCGTTTTTCTGCCAAGTCAGCTTACCCCCGTTCGTCACGCCGACGGTTGTGCGCGGCGGCCTGGCTTGTCAACGCAGCACGCAGCCTCGTTTCAGTTTGCTGGGCGCAATTCGCGAAACACGAAGGCCTGCATCGCGAAATAGACCCCTGCCGCCAGAAACGGCACGAGGATGGCCTGCCCGACCAGCGGCGTGAAGCCGGCTTGGGCGAGGAGTTCGAGCGCAACCGAATTGATCACGCACTGGCCGGCGTAGACCCCGAGGAACCGCGGCAGCAGATGAAGTTCGCTCCGCGCGAAAACGAGATAGCCGATCGAGCGAAAATTGAACAAGGCACCAAGCACCGTCATCCCCACAACCGCCCAGAGCTTCGGCGCGCCGGCAAGAATGAAGATCGCGAACAGCAGGTATCCGAACGCCGTGTTGAGCACGCCGACCAAAATGAAACGAAGCCAGCGGGGAAGCCTTGCGAACATCAACATGTCCTTGACCGAACAGGGCAAATTTTCCGTTAAGAGTTTGCTTCCCCATCTGGCAAGACCACAGGCGTTGGTCTAGGCCGAAACCATGACGGGGACCACGACAGGCGCTGCGGCCTTGCCGGAAATGCATGCCAGCGGGCACATGATGCAGCGGCTTGGCCAGACAATCGGCGGTGGCAGCCTGCTGGCGATCATCGTGGCCTGGCTGGCGCTCGATCAGCTTCTCCTCCTTGCCTATCTCGGTATCGCCTCGCCCATGCTGGTGCTTCCCGGCCTTGCCGGTACGGTCTGGCTCACATTGCTGGTGCGGCGCGGCGGAGAGGGGCTTGGCCGCATCCCCCTCACCCGGCTTGCACTCTGCCTTCTCGCCGCGCTCATCGTGCTGGTGCTGGGCGGCGAGGGCCGCCTGTTCTACGCCAATATCGATTGGCAGGTCCGCGATGCCGTGCTGCGCGACATGGCGGTCAATCCCTGGCCGTTTGCGTATGTGGTCGACGGCACGCCGACCCTGCTGCGCGCACCGATCGGCATGTACCTCCTCCCCGCGCTTGCATGGAAGGCAGGCGGCGCCGCGGTCGGTGCAGCGGCGCTCATCCTGCAAAACACGTTCCTGCTCGGTAGCCTGCTGGCGCTCGGATCGGTCCTGTTCGAGACCATGCGCGGCCGCATCCTCGCCTTGCTCACGATGCTGGCGTTTGGCGGTCTTGATGTTCTTGGCAATATCCTGACCCGTCAGCCGCTGCTCGACCACCTCGATGGCTGGAGCCCGGGTCTGCAGTTCAGCTCGGTCATGACGCTCGCGTTCTGGGTGCCGCAGCATGCCTTCGCTGGTTGGATCGCCGGTCTGCTCTACATGCTATTCCGCACGGACCGGGTGCGGCTGGGTACATTCCTCGCCATCATCCCGCTTACTGCGCTGTGGTCGCCGCTTGCCATGATCGGCGCGCTGCCATGGGCCGCGCTGGCCGGCATCCAGAGCCTGATGAAGCGGCAACTGCGCATCACTGACGTGCTTGTGCCGGCCCTTGCGACGCTCCTTGTCATCCCCGGCCTCGCCTTTCTGGCGGCAGCGGGCGACGATGTCGGCATCCGCACCTACCTGATGGATCCCGCGCTTTACATCCTGTGCCTGGAGATGGAAGTGCTGCCATGGGCGCTTCCCGCGCTCACGCTGCGGGCCCGCTCGCCGTTTGGCGCTGCCGCACCGATCCTTGCCACGGCGGTGCTGGTCCTTATTCCCTTCGTCCAGATCGGCTGGTCGATCGATTTCATGATGCGCGGCTGTATTCCGTCGCAGACTGTGTTCGCGCTCATCATGGCCGATACTCTTGCCCGCACGACGGATTGGCGTACGCGCAGCTGGCAATGGTACATCGTCGCAATGCTGGGCATCGCCTCGGTCACCAGCATTCACGAGATCCGCCGCGCGGTCACCCTCCCCGCTGTTGGTGGCGGCACTTGCACCTTCTTCAAGGCGTGGGACCAGGAATTCGCGCACTATCCCAAGGGCAGCTACCTTGCCCCGCAGCCGAAGATGGCGCGCTGGCTGGTCGGCCCGAACCTCACGCTCGTGCCGATCAAGGAGCCCGCGAACTGCTGGGATCGGCCCTGGATCAGGCCGCTCGGCGTCTAGGAGCTCTTGCGCGAGACGATCGCGAACAGGGAAAGACCGATCGGCATGCTCACGTTGCCGACAATATGCCGCTCCATCCCGAACACACGTTCAAGCGCTCCGTTGAGGAATTTGCCGGGAACCGCATCAAGCTGGGCGTGACGGCCCGTGACGCGCTGCACCAGCCGCTGCACCCACGCGAGCGGGAACAGCAGGCTGTTGAAATAGCCGATCCGCTCAACCTTGAGCCCGGCCGCCGCAATGCAGCGCTCCAGCGAGCGCCGCGTGTAGCGCCGGTGGTGATGGTGGATGACGTCATGCTCCGACCACAGCGACGGAACCGCAGGCACTGTCAGCAGCAGCCGCCCATTGTCCCTCAGCAGGCCGCCAAGCCGCTCGAGCGACGCTTCGTCCTGCTCGATATGTTCGAGCACATCGAGCAGCGCGATGAGGTCATAGCTGCCCTCAGGCCGCGCGACCTGATCGGGCAAGGCGCCAAAATCGATCTCGGCCACCTGCTTGGCCGCAGCCTTGGCGCGCGCAGCAGGATCATACTCGAAGGCATCGAGTTGGCCATAACGTGCCAGCAGGGCAAGATTGCCCCCTGTCCCGCACCCGGCCTCAAGCACCTTGCCGCCGGCGGGCGGGCGGGCGAAGCGTTCGATCAGGCTGGAAATGATGCGACGGCGAGCGACAAACCACCAGTGCTTGTCCTCGACCGCGCTCATGCTCTCATACGCTGCGGGGTCCACTCGGAATCCTCATGTGTGATGGGGGACGTGTCGGGGCCTGGCTCGGCGCCGTCGCAATCGCTATCCCCTTCGACGATGTAAAGCGGGCGCTGCCGCACTTCCTTGGCGATGCGGCCGACATATTCACCCAGAATGCCGATGCTGAGCAGCTGAATGCCGCCCAGCATGAGCACACTGACCATGATCGAGGCATAGCCCGGAACGTCGATGCCGGTACGAAGCGTATGCACGATCAGGAAGGCGGCATAGGTAAATGCAATCAGCGCAGTCGCTCCGCCGACATAGGTCCAGATGCGCAAGGGCGCCGTCGTCGATGCGGTGATGCCATCAATTGCGAGGCCCCAGAGCCGCCGGAACCGCCATTTGGTTTCCCCGGCATGGCGCGAGGCGCGGACATAGTCCACCGTCGCGACCTTGAAGCCGACCCATGCGAACAGGCCCTTGTTGAAGCGGGCCGTCTCACCCAGCCTGTTGACGGCATCGACGACGGTCCGGTCAAGCAAGCGGAAATCGCCGACGTTTTCCGGGATCGGCGTTTCCGAAACCATATTGATCGCGCGGTAGAAGCCGTTTGCGGTGAGGCGCTTGAAATGGCCATCAGTCGAGCGGTCTACCCGCCGGGCATTGACGACCTTGGCCCCTGCCAGCCATTCTTCGACCAGCTGCGGAAGCACTTCGGGCGGATCCTGCAGATCGACGTCCATCGGCACGACCGCCGCACCGCGCGCGCGCCGCATGCCCGCCGCCAGCGCTGCTTCCTTGCCGAAGTTGCGCGAAAGCCGCAGGAAACGGACTTGCGGATCGCGCCGCGCGAGCGCCTTCAGGACCTCAGGAGTATGATCGCTGCTGCCATCATCCACAAACAGCAGCTCGGCCTTTGCGCCCTCGCCAATGCTATCGAGCGCCCGCGCCAGATGCGGACGGATCGCCTCGACGAAGCTGTCGATGCTGTCCTGTTCATTGAACACGGGGATGATGACGGAAAGGTGCATCGCTTTTTCTTCTCCACGCTCAACCCTATGCAGCTATAGTTAATCATTTGTAACCTGCACAGCAGCCGGCGCACGAAAAGCGCCGTATTTCCGGCAATTCCCACCATCAAGCGCGCGATTTAGATTTCCTGAAGGTTTCGGCGATATTCACCACGCATCGGAAGGTCGTGCTGACCATTGTCGGTCCAACCCTTCTGTTGTGAGAACAGGGAAATCTGCATGAGCGCATTTGGCCGCAAGTCCGGAGTCAGCGGAGGCAGCACTGCCATGCGTCCGTCGTTCGGCGTGGCGCGTCCGATGAAGGCGGGCGAGGGTTCGGCTGCACCGATCCCGGTGCCGATAGGTGGCGAGCAATTCCCGCCCCTGCCCAACATTGACGCCCCCGAATCCGGTGGAAAGGACAAGTCCGATGCCCTGACCCGCCTCGCCGACCGCGCCAATGGCGTGGCTGAACCGGGCTATCAGGCAGAAGGCTTCGAAGCCTCGGTCCACAAGATCAAGGAACAGGTGCTGCCGCGCCTGCTCGAGCGAGTCGATCCTGAAGCAGCGGCAACGCTGACCAAGGAAGAACTCTCCGAGGAATTCCGCCCGATCATCATGGAAGTGCTGGCTGAGCTCAAGGTCACGCTCAACCGACGCGAACAGTTCGCGCTGGAAAAGGTGCTGATCGACGAGCTCCTTGGCTTCGGCCCGCTGGAGGAACTGCTCAACGATCCAGAGATCACCGATATCATGGTGAACGGCCCCGAGCAGACCTACATCGAAAAGAAGGGCAAGCTGATCATCGCGCCGATCCGGTTCCGCGATGAGAGTCATCTGTTCCAGATCGCCCAGCGCATCGTCAACCAGGTCGGCCGCCGTGTCGACCAGACCACGCCGCTGGCCGACGCCCGCCTCAAGGACGGCAGCCGCGTCAACGTGATCGTGCCGCCGCTCAGCTTGCGCGGCACCGCGATCTCGATACGTAAGTTTTCCGAAAAACCGATCACGATCGACATGCTGCGCGATTTCGGCTCGATGTCGGACAAGATGGCCACGGCGTTGAAAATCGCCGGGGCCTGCCGGATGAACGTGGTGATCTCGGGCGGTACGGGTTCGGGCAAGACGACCATGCTCAACGCGCTATCGAAGATGATCGATCCGGGCGAGCGCGTGCTGACCATCGAAGACGCCGCCGAACTTCGCCTGCAGCAGCCGCACTGGCTGCCGCTCGAAACGCGTCCGCCGAACCTTGAAGGTCAGGGCGCGATCACCATCGGCGATCTTGTGAAGAACGCCCTGCGTATGCGACCAGACCGCATCATCCTGGGCGAAATTCGCGGCGCGGAGTGCTTCGATCTGCTCGCGGCCATGAACACCGGCCACGATGGTTCGATGTGTACGCTCCACGCAAACAGCCCGCGCGAGTGCCTTGGCCGTATGGAAAACATGATCCTGATGGGCGACATCAAGATCCCCAAGGAAGCCATCAGCCGCCAGATCGCCGAATC
>CAZQEH010000043.1:0-30005 GCA_964592205.1 uncultured Novosphingobium sp. | reverse complement strand
GATGTGGATGGTCCCGCCTTGCGCGCGCATGTTGCATCGCTGCCGCGCCTTCAGGTGCTCGACGCAAGGACGCGCGCCGCCGATGCGGACACCGAACTGGCCCGCGCCGACAAGCGGCCCGACTGGCGGGTAGGCACATCCTACGGCCGCCGCGATCCGGCCTATGGCGACATGGTCTCGGTCACGGTCAGCATCGACCTGCCGTTCTTCGCCAGGCAGCGGCAGGACCCCATGATCGCCGCGCGCGAGAGCGAGGCAAGCCGGGCGCGGCTAACGCGCGAAGCCGGGGAACGCGATCTCCTGGCCGAACTCGACGCCGATCTCGCCGACCACGCAATGCACCATCAGCGGCTGCTGAACGCGCGCAATACCCTGGTGCCACTCGCCAAGCGCCGGGCCGAACTCGATATGGCAAGCTATGCCGCTGGCAAGCTCGACCTCGGCAGCGCGCTGCTCTCGACGCTCGCGCTGGCCGAGGCCGAGGTCGATGCGCTGGCGCGCGAAGCGGAGGTCGCGCGCGATGCGATCCGGATCAACTTTACCTATGGAGGAGCGCAGCCATGACCTGGCGCACAAAACAGGCGGCGCTGTGGGGCGCCGGAGTGCTGGCAATCGCCGCGGTGGCGGGCGGTGGCGGATACTGGTTCGGCCGGCATGGCCCGGCAAACGAAGCGGGATCGGGCCAACCGGAGCGCAAGGTCCTCTACTGGTACGATCCGATGGTGCCGGCCGAGCACTACGACAACCCCAATTCGCTCTCGTCGATGGGGATGAAGACCGTCCCCAAATATGCCGATGAAGCGCCGACTGCGAACGCTGCGCCGGGGGTGAGCATCGATCCCGCCGCGCGGCAGAGCCTGGGGCTGCGCGTGGTCGCGGCGGAGATGGGGGCATTGCCTTCCTCGCTCACGATCACCGGGACGATCGACTTCAACCAGCGCAACGTGGCGATCGTCCAGGCGCGCTCGGGTGGGTTCGTCACCCGTGTCTATGGGCGGGCGCCCGGCGACGTGATCGGCGCGGGCGCACCGATCGCAGACTTGCAACTGCCCGAATGGGGCGGGGCGCAGGGCGAATATCTGGCGGTCAGGCGGCTCGGCAGGCCAGACCTCACGTCCGCCGCGCGTCAGCGGCTCAGGTTGATGGGGATGCCCGATGGTCTGATCGCCCAGGTCGAACGCAGCGGCCGCACCAATGGCACCGTCACGATCACTGCGCCGATCGCAGGGGTGATCCAGACACTGGACGCGCGGCAAGGCGTAACGCTCGCGCCGGGGCAGACATTGGCACAGGTCACCGGCATCGGCACGGTCTGGCTCAATGCCGCCGTCCCCGAGGCCCAGGCTGGCGCTGTGCGGATCGGGCAGAGCGCCAATGCCACGCTTGCCGCCTTCCCCGGTGAGAGCTTCGTCGGGCGGGTGATAGCGATCCTCCCCACCGCACAGGCCGACAGTCGCACCCTGACGGTGCGGATCGAGCTTGCCAATCGCGGCGGACGTCTCCGGCCCGGAATGTTTGGCACGGTCATGCTGGGCGATGGTGGCGGGCAAGCGCTGCTGGTGCCCAGCGAAGCGGTGATCCGCACCGGCGTGCGCACCCTGGTCATGCTCGCGCTTCCCGATGGGCGCTATCGCCCGGCCGAGGTCCGCACCGGCCGCGAGGGCGGCGGAAAAACCGAAATCATCGCGGGCCTCGCGCCCGGCGAGAAGGTCGTCGCCTCGGGCCAGTTCCTGCTCGATTCCGAAGCCAGTCTGAGCGGCATCGCCGCACGCCCGGTCGGGGATGGCAAATGATCGCCGCGATCATCCGCGCCTCGGTAAGGGCACGCAACCTGGTGATTGCGGCGGCGCTGGTGCTGACGGCAATCGGCATCGTTGCTGTCAGAACCACGCCGGTCGACGCGCTGCCCGACCTGTCCGACGTGCAGGTCATCATCCGCACCAGTTATCCGGGGCAAGCGCCGCAGATCGTCGAGAACCAGGTCACCTATCCGATCACCTCGACCATGCTCTCGGTCCCTGGCGCGCGGGTGGTGCGTGGCTATTCGTTCGTAGGCGACAGCTTTGTCTATGTCCTGTTCGACGACGGCACCGACCTCTACTGGGCGCGCAGCCGCGTGCTCGAATATCTGAGTCAGGTGCAGAGCCGCCTGCCCGAAGGGGCCAAGGCCTCGCTCGGGCCCGACGCGACCGGGGTGGGCTGGATCTACGAATACGCTCTGGTCGACAGGACCGGCGGGCACGACCTCGCCCAATTGCGCTCCCTGCAGGACTGGTTCCTGCGCTTCGAATTGAAGACCGTTCCCGGCGTTGCCGAGGTCGCCAGCATCGGCGGCATGGTCAAGCAGTACCAGGTCGTGATCGATCCGCAGAAGCTCGCCGCCTACGGCGTGACGGCCAGCGAAGTGGGCGAAGCCTTGAAGCGCGCCAACCAGGAGACCGGCGGAGCGAGCGTGGAAATGGCCGGGGCCGAATATACCGTGCGCGCCAGCGGCTACCTCAAGACCCTCGACGACTTCCGCGCGGTGCCACTGCGCACTACGGCGGCGGGTGTTCCGGTGACGCTGGGCGATGTCGCCACCGTGCAAGTCGGCCCCGAGATGCGGCGCGGCATCGCCGAACTCAACGGCGAGGGCGAGGTCGCGGGTGGTGTCATCGTCATGCGCCAAGGCCAGAACGCGCGGGCGGTGATCGAGGGCGTCAGGACCAAGCTCGACGAACTCAAGAAGAGCCTGCCGTCGGGCGTCGAGATCGTACCCACCTATGATCGCTCGGGATTGATCGACCGCGCTGTCGAGAATCTCAATCACAAGTTGATCGAGGAATTCGCCATCGTCGCGCTGGTCTGCGGCCTATTCCTCTGGCACGCGCGCTCGGCGCTGGTGGCGATCCTCACCCTGCCACTCGGCATCCTGATCGCCTTTATCGTCATGCGCTTGCAGGGGCTCAACGCCAACATCCTCTCTTTGGGCGGCATCGCGATAGCCATAGGCGCGATGGTCGATGCGGCGGTGGTGATGATCGAGAATGCCCACAAGCATCTCGAACGCTGGCATCACGAGAACCCTGATGCAGAACCCGATGTGGTGACGCGCTGGCGGCTCGTCACGGAGGCTGCTGCGGAAGTCGGCCCGGCGCTGTTCCTCAGTCTGCTCATCATTACATTCTCCTTCCTGCCGATCTTCACCTTGCAGGGGCAGGAGGGGCGGTTGTTCGCACCGCTGGCCTTCACCAAGACCTGGGCGATGGCCGCGGCCGCGTTCCTTTCGATCACGCTGATCCCGGTGCTGATGGGCTTACTGATCCGGGGGAAAATCCCGAGCGAGGAGGCCAATCCCATAAACCGCTGGCTGGCGCGCATCTACCGTCCGGCAATCGACTGGGTTCTGAAGCGGCCCAAGCAGACCTTGCTGATTGCCGCCCTGATCTTCGCTACCACGCTTTGGCCGATGTCCCGGATCGGCGGCGAATTCCTGCCGCAGATGAACGAGGGCGACCTGCTTTACATGCCCTCAGCGCTGCCGGGCCTTTCGGCCGCCGAGGCGGGGAAATTGCTTCAGCAGACCGATCGGCTGATCAAGACCGTGCCCGAGGTCGAGAGCGTGTTCGGCAAGGCTGGACGCGCCGACAGCGCGACCGATCCCGCCCCGCTCGAAATGTTCGAGACGACGATTCGGTTCAAACCCCGCGACGAGTGGCGTCCCGGCATGACGCCGGAGAAGCTGATCGATGAGCTGGATGCGCGGGTGAAAGTGCCGGGCCTCGCCAATTTCTGGATCCCGCCGATCCGCAATCGCATCGACATGCTGGCGACAGGCATCAAGAGTCCGGTCGGGATCAAGGTCGCGGGCTCGAACCTTGCCGAAATCGACCGGACCGCGAAGCAGATCGAGCAGGTCGTCAAGACCGTGCCCGGTGTCGCCTCGGCGCTCGCCGAGCGGCTGACCGGCGGGCGCTACATCGATGTTGACGTGAACCGCGCTGCGGCGGGCCGCTACGGGCTCAATGTTGCCGACGTCCAGGCGGTGGTTTCCGGCGCGATCGGCGGCGAGAGTGTCGGCCAGACCGTCGAGGGACTTGCGCGTTACCCGATCAGCGTACGCTACCCGCGCGAGTTGCGCGACACCCCCGACAAGCTCGCCAATCTGCCGGTGCTGACCCCCTCGGACCAGCAGCTCACGCTTGGCACCATCGCCTCCGTCCGCGTCAGCGACGGCCCGCCGATGCTGCGGAGCGAGGATGGGCGACCGGTTACCTGGATCTATGTCGATGGCCGCGACCGCGACATGCAGACGCTGGTCAGAGACATTCAGCAGACGATTGCCAGCAAGGTGCAACTCCCACCGGGCGTGAACGTCTCCTACACCGGCCAGTACGAGTTCTTCGTCCGCGCCAAGGAACGGATGAAACTGGTCATCCCGGTGACCCTCGCGATCATCTTCGCGCTGCTCTACCTCACCTTCCGCCGCTGGGACGAGGCGCTGCTCATCATGGGCACGCTGCCGTTCGCGCTCACCGGCGGCCTATGGCTGCTCTACTGGCTCGGCTACAACCAGTCGGTGGCGAGCGCGGTCGGGTTCATCGCGCTCGCCGGCGTTGCCGCCGAGTTCGGCGTGGTCATGTTGATCTACCTCAAGCAGGCACTGGAAGCGCGGGGCGACGGCGACGTCGCCGCCGCCGTGCGCGAAGGCGCGCTGCTGCGGGTGCGGCCCAAGGCGATGACAGTCGCGGTGATCCTTGCCGGTCTGTTGCCGGTGCTGGCGGGCGGCGGCACCGGCTCCGAAGTGATGAGCCGGATCGCCGCGCCGATGGTCGGCGGCATGCTAACTGCACCGCTGCTCTCGATGCTGATCATTCCCGCGGCCTATCTGCTGATGCGCCGCAAATCCTCAATCCACGTTCAACCCGAAGGAGAAGTAGAGTGAAGAAGACCCTGATGATCGCGTCGTACCTCTTGGCGGTGACCTCGCTTGCCGCTTGCAAGCAAGAAGCCGAGGCGCCGAAACCCGCTGAATCCACGGCTGCCAGCACTGGCGGCATGGCCAGCATGCCCATGGCCGGACCGATGATGCATGGTGCGAGCACTGGCACCATAACCGCGATTGACGCCGCAAAAGGCACCGTAACCCTCGATCACCACGAAATCGCCGCACTCAAATGGCCGGCAATGACCATGAGTTTTTCGGCAAAGCCGGAGCAGCTCGCCGATCTCAAGATCGGGGACAAGGTAACCTTCGAGATCGATTGGGACGGTCAGAAAGGCACGGTCACAAAGATACAAAAGTCGCGATAACGGGTTTTATCCCGCACAAGCAAGCTTAGGCATGTATCGAACAGGCGTAACTCCCTCGCCTGTTCGATCACTCTTCTGTATCCATCCCTCACCAGGAAAGTTCGCCGCACGAGGCCAACAAGTGCGCTGCGGTCCAGAGCTAAGCCATTTGAACGATACGACATCAGCTGATCTCGTCCCCGATCCTCGCGCATAATCCGCTATTATGCGCGCTGCCCCTCTCATACGAGGCAATGAATTCTCGGCTGGATTCATATTGTATATTCCGATATTCTGGAATTCTCGATTCGTTGGGAGTCGAAGGAAGGGGCCTTATGATGAAATCTGGACTTCTCGCCATCGCCGCGCTGCTCGCGAGCGCAGCCGCCAGTGCCGGCGCGCCGGCAACGCCGCAGTTGACCATCCGGGGCACCGGCCAGGGTAGCTGGGAACTGCTTTGCCACGTGACCTCACCTGGCGGCGATGAAACCATTCGGGCAGTCGGGCCCGACCGCCCTGTGCTTGCCCTCACCAACCTTCGGCGGGCGACCTGCAACTACAAGAACGGCTCAGCTGGCCCGCTGACTGTGGCGATCGAGACAACGCAGTTCTCCTGCCCGTTCGTTGGCGCTGCAGAAGGCACGTGCGAGAGCCAGCTCAAGCCCGGCGCTTTTGGCTCGATCGAACTGCGCCGTAAGCCGTAGGGGTTCCCCTCCCGCTCAACTTGCCGCAATGCTGGGAACATGGACGCAAAACCCGCAGTCTCCGCCCTATCCGCGCTCGCTCATGAAGGCCGCCTCGCTGTCTTCAGGTTTCTCGTCGAGGCCGGGCCCGAAGGTGTGCCCCCAAGCGAGATCGCGCGCAGCCTGGGGGTGCCTGCGAACACCATGTCGACGCACCTGGCAATCCTGACCCGCGCGGGTCTGGCCACATCCGAACGGCAGAGCCGATCGGTGGTTTACCGCGCGGACATCGAGAGCCTGCGTGCCCTGATGGTTTTCCTCGCCAAGGATTGCTGTCGGGGCCGCGAGGATCTCTGTGGGCAGCTGATCATCGATCTCGCCTGCAATTGAGCCCGAAAGGCGTGCCAGTGACGGACAAGACCTACAACGTGCTGTTCCTGTGCACCGGCAACAGCGCGCGTTCGATCCTCGCCGAAGCGGTCATGGACAAGCTCGGCGCGGGGCGGTTCAAGGCCTGGAGCGCAGGGAGCCAGCCCAAGGGCGAGGTCCACCCGATGGCACTCTCGGTGCTCGATAACATGGGCTTCGATACCTCGGGGATGCGCTCGAAGAGCTGGAACGAGTTTTCCGGCAGCGATGCGCCCGAGTTCGATTTCATCTTCACTGTCTGCGACAATGCGGCCGACGAGACCTGTCCGGTCTGGCCGGGCAAGCCGATTACAGCCCATTGGGGGATAGAGGATCCTGCCACAGTCGAAGGCGAGGGCCAGCGCGCCGCCTTCATGCTCGCCCTGCGCTATCTGCAGAACCGCATCTCGCTGTTCCTGACCCTGCCGATTACCAGCATCGAGGAGATGGCCATGCGCCAAAAGCTCGCGGAAATCGGCCGCGCCGAAGGCGCCTCGCCTCTCTCCGGAGCCACCGAATGACCACTGACATCGTCATCTACCACAATCCTGAATGCGGCACCTCGCGCAACGCGCTCGCCATGATCCGCAACGCGGGTATTGAACCCCATGTGATTGAGTACCTGAAGACGCCGCCATCACGGCTCCTGCTTGAAGGCCTAATCGCGCGCGCCGGGATCGGCCCCCGGGCGCTTCTGCGCGAGAAAGGCACGCCCTATGCCGAGCTTGGCCTCGACAATCCTGACCTGACAGATGCTCAGCTGATCGATGCGATGATGGAGCACCCGATCCTCATCAATCGGCCGCTGGTGGTCTCGCCGCTCGGCGTCAAACTGTGCCGCCCGTCCGAGGAAGTGCTCGATCTCATTCCCACCTCCCAGCGCGGCGCCTTTGCCAAGGAAGACGGCGAGCAGGTCGTCGACGCCGCCGGCAATCGCGTAACCGGCTGAGCTTAAGGATACCAAATGACCGCACCTAAGCGTGAACGCCTCTCGTTCCTCGACCGCTATCTCACCCTCTGGATCTTTCTCGCGATGGCGATCGGGGTCGGGCTAGGCTCCACCTTTACCGCGCTGCCCAAGGCGCTCGACAGCCTGTCGTGGGGCACGACCAATATTCCCATCGCGATCGGTCTGGTGCTGATGATGTATCCGCCGCTGGCGCGGGTGCGCTACGAGGAACTGCCGTGCGTGTTCGAGGACAAGCGGGTACTGGCTATCTCGTTGATCCAGAATTGGCTCATCGGCCCGACGCTGATGTTCATACTTGCGGTCATCTTCCTGTCAGACAAGCCGGAATACATGACCGGGTTGATCCTGATTGGCCTTGCCCGGTGCATCGCCATGGTCATCGTCTGGAATCAGCTCGCCAAGGGCGACAACCAGTATGTGGCCGCGCTGGTCGCGTTCAACTCGATCTTCCAGATCCTGTTTTTCTCGATTTACGCGTGGTTTTTCCTCGCTTTCCTGCCGCCGCTGTTCGGGCTTGAAGGTAGCGTGATCCAGGTCAGCTTCTGGACCATCGCGCAGGCCGTGCTGATCTATCTCGGCATCCCGTTTCTTGCCGGCTACCTCACTCGCAAGGTGTTGGTCCCGGCCAAGGGGCGCGAATGGTACGAGGGCACCTTCCTGCCCAAAATCGGGCCACTCACGCTAATCGCGCTGCTGTTCACGATCGTTGCCATGTTCAGCCTCAAGGGCAATGAGATCCTGACGCTACCCGGCGACACGCTGCGCATTGCCGTGCCGCTGACGATCTACTTCGTAATCCAGTTCTCCATCAGCTTCTTCATGGGCAAGCTGATCGAAGCCGACTATCCGCGCACCACCGCAGTGGCGTTTACCGCCGCCGGTAACAACTTCGAACTCGCCATCGCAGTCGCCATTGCCGCTTTCGGCCTTGCCTCGCCGGTCGCCTTTGCCGCCGTCATTGGCCCGCTGGTCGAAGTCCCGGTGCTGATTCTGCTGGTCAATGTCGCGTTCTGGTTCGGGCGGCGATGGTTCCCTTCGACCGTCCCGGCGGGAGTGTGAACATGACCGAACCAGCCTTCACGCGTCTGCGCACGCTCAGTGATCCGGGCCACCTGCCGGCGCTCAAACCGGAATATATCCACCGCCAACCGGCCCTCGGGCTGGGCGAACTCAATCCACCGCCGCGGGTGCTGCTGCTCTACGGATCGTTGCGGGAGCGCTCGTATTCGCGCCTGGTCGTCGAAGAAACGGCGCGCCTCCTCCAATACTTCGGCTGCGAAACACGGATCTTCGATCCCTCCGACATGCCGCTCCCCGACCAGATTGCAGGCGACGATCACCCCGCGGTCCACGAACTGCGCGAACACTCGCTGTGGTCCGAGGCGCAAGTCTGGTGCAGCCCTGAGCGCCACGGCCAGATCACAGGGATCATGAAGACCCAGATCGACCACCTGCCGCTTGCCCTGAAGGGCCTGCGTCCGACCCAGGGCCGCACGCTCGCGGTCATGCAGGTCAGCGCCGGCTCGCAGTCGTTCAACTCGGTCAACACCCTGCGCGTGCTTGGCCGCTGGATGCGGATGTTCACCGTTCCCAACCAGTCGAGCGTCGCCAAGGCCTATGAAGAGTTCGACGAGGCGGGCCGGATGAAGCCTTCGAGCTATTACGACCGGATCGTCGATGTGGTCGAAGAACTGGTGCGCTTCATGGTGCTGCTTCGCCCGCATGTCGATCAGCTGACCGACCGCTATTCCGAGCGGGTCGACAATGACCGGCCGGTGATCGACGCGGCACCAATCCTTGCTTCTCTTGCTCCGACGAAGGCCTGACCGTGACAGACCGACCTTTCAGCATCCTGGTGCTGTGCACCGGCAATTCGGCCCGCTCCATCCTGGGCGAAGCGATCCTCACCGCGTTCGGGCAGGGCCGGATTGTCGCCTACAGCGCAGGAAGCAAACCCAAGGGCATACCGCACCCCGGGGCACTGCGGCTGCTTGCTCGCAAGGGCATCGATACTTCCTCCTTCCGTTCGAAGAGCTGGAACGAATTCACTGGCACCGATGCGCCGCCCATCGACCTAGCGATCACGGTCTGCGGCAACGCCGCTGGCGAGGCATGTCCGGTGTTCATGGGCGCTCCGCTCAAGGCGCATTGGGGCCTACCCGATCCGGCTGATGTCGAAGGGAGCAAGGCAGATGTGGATACCGCGTTCGAGCAAACCTGGCGCTGGCTCGAAATGCGCGTGCAAGCGCTGCTGGCACTGCCGTTCGAAACAATGGACCGGCACGAACTGATGACCGAACTCGGACAAATTGGTCAGATGGTAGGGGCAGCCTGACCGATCATTTCGCGCATTTACTCACCCAATCGATGAAGTACCATATACCCCATGACCGGTATTCCCGCTTGGCGTGCAGGATTTGAGCTTGAGGTCATCCTCGGGGACCTTGGTGAACCCAGATTTGAGCGAGAACTGCGCGAGGATGGTCCGATGGACCTTGCCTCGCCCGCCTATTGCCGATTTGTCGCGGCGCGGCTGCGCGAACTGACCGGTCGGCGCTGGGCGGCTCTCGCCAAGCCGCCGCGGCGACCCGGATTTTACGTCGTCCCGGAATATGGCCTGGATCCTCTGCACTGGCCGCGCGACCGGTTAGCCGGAGTCGAACTTCTCACCCCGCCACTGCCGCTCAATGACGCCGACGCCGTTCGCCGCGAACTGATCGACGCCATCTACGAGCTCGACGACGACTTCAACTTCATCCCGAACGAGTTCACCGAGGACTGCGGGTGGCACATCAACATCGACGCGGGCGAGCAGCGCCTCGATCCGGACCGGTTCATCGTGGGTGTCGATGAACTGGCGATACTTTCGCGAAATGACCGGCTTTTTTCACGCTATACTGGCACGCAGCGCCATGCCGTAGGCATCACCCTGCTCCGACATCTCGCCCATGATTCATCCGGAAAATTCCTCGCAGGCGCGGCCCTCGACAACGTGCTCCTAGACCGCGCAGGCCGAGACAAGGGATATGCGGCAAATTTCTCCAAGCTGCTCAACGGCTATCTCGAACTACGCCATTTCAGCGCCGACAGCTTCTTCAATGGCGCGAGCCTCACCGAGCAAATTGAGCCAATCACTGTGGCGCTCGAATTGTGGCCGAGCCAGTCAGCGCCTCTGGACCGCGCATTTCGGCGGAAATTCGATGTGCTGGCACACTGGCTGAAACGGCACCGCGAAAAGCTCAGTTGGGAACTGCACCCAGGATGCATCGTCGCGGAAGGCCGCGTTCATTTTGCGGGGTCACCGCTCGGCTCGCTGGTCGCGAACGGCTTCGTCGAGGTCAATCTCTTCGGCCGCGAGGAATACGACTATGTTGCGACGATCCGGGATATCGAGCTGCCCGACATCGCTGAAGCGGTTGCATTGCTCGCTCTCGACCTTGCCGAACTCCATAACCTCAACGCCAGTCGTAGTCTTTGCGCGAACAAACCCTTTCACTCGGCCATGCTGAAACTTGCGGCCGATCTGCGCAAAGACGCAGAACTGTCCAGCGCCGCTCAAACCAAATTCCTGCTCGATGCCCAGGCAAGGCGCCGGGAGGTAGATCGCTAATCTGGTCCGCCAACTCTCAATCCAGCAGATTGAGCGCTTGAGCCCGGGCAATCTCGCGCCTCACACCTTCCGGTGACCATGACAGTCCGCCTCGCGGTGTCGGCTCGCGCAGATCTCTCGACAACCAGGAGGCGATATCGCGCAGCGATGCATCGGGATAGGTGTTCAATCGATCAGCCACCAGCCTTGCGACACGAGTATCATGAGGAAGACGGGGTGCGGCCTCGAGGATGGCCGCCGCCGCATAACCGGCCTGCACCAGCGTTCGGCAGGCCTTGACCAGCGTCCTCTCGCTGAACGAGCGTACCGGCGGCGAAATCGCCCTTACCTGCCGCAGGACCAACGCCCAGGGCAGATGGGGTCGCAAGCGCTCGACAGTCGGCAACCAGCGATGACGGCCGTCAAGCAGCTCGTTCAGATGCCGCACCTTATGGCTGTAGCGGATCTCGGCGATTGCAGCCGGGTCACGCACGCGCATCTTCGGGTTTCCCGGCTTGGCGCCGCGCGCGACCGCAGCCTTGAGTCCGGCTCGGGTCCGCTCGCGGATCAGCGCGCGCTCGAACTCGGCAAATGCGCCCAACATCTGAGTCATGAGCATGCCCTGCGCGCTCGAGGTGTCGATCGGATCGTTGATCGAGCGGAAGTAAGCGCCCTTGGCCCGCAGCGTCTCAACGATCTCGAGCAGATGCGCCAGCGAACGCGCCAGGCGGTCGATGCGCACGACCAGCAGGGTGTCCCCCTTCCCCACGCGATCCAGGGCTCTGGCGAGGCTTGGACGCTCCTTGCTCGCCCCGCTGGCCTTGTCCTCGAAGATCACGCTGCACCCCTGCGCGCGAAGGGCATCCTGTTGGGCCGCCGTGTCCTGTTCGTCGGTCGAAACGCGGGCGTAGCCGATCAGGGTCATCTGTCACATATCATAGAATGGAGGCATTCGAACGGTTGTACCCGTTAGATATAATGTTCGAGCAGTTATGGCCAGAGGCAACTATCCACGCAAATGTGCGCGTTTCCGGCCGTCCACCTGCCGTCGCTCGTGTCACTTAAAGAATACGGGCGGACGAGAAAACGGCCGAGTTGCGTGGATCATGTACAAGAATACCTCCGGACGTTCGACCTGACAGCGCGATTCTGCTACAAAACGACCGGACCCGGCAACACGAGTCCCTGGCGAAAATCGGGGATAGGTCATGGCCGAAACAGGCACTGCCCTCACGACGGTTGATCATACAGAATGGCGCAAAGCTTGTGAGCGCGAGCCTATCATTCGTGCGCTTACGGCAGAGCCCCGGCTCGGACGCAAAGCGATTGCTGAGGCCGGCCTGAAGCTGAGCCTCAACCGGTCCCGAATTTACGAACTGCTCGCGAGATACCGGGAAAACCCAGTGACCAGTTCGTTGGTCGACCAGCACGATGGATTTCCCAAAGGGCGCTCTCGCCTCCCTTGCGAGGTGGAACGCCTGATCGATGCCAAAATAGAGCAATTTTATCGGTCGCGTCCGTCAATGAGGTGTAATTTCGGGTGTGGTCACCGGGCGCCATGGTCAGGCGGCCTTGGGTGTAATCTGTAGCGGCGCAGCCTCCTCGATGGTTGGTGTGGCAAGAACGGCCATGCCCTCGATCTGCATGTAGCGGTGCTGGAGCTGCCACTCGTCATTCTGCTCGAGCAGGACGGCGCCGACGAGGCGGACGATGCTGTCCTCGTTGGGGAAGATGCCGACCACGTCGGCGCGACGCTTCACTTCCTTGTTCAGGCGTTCCAACGGGTTGGTGCTGTGCAACTTGACCCGGTGCTGCTCGGGGAAGGTCATGTAGGCGAGCACGTCGTGCTCGGCCTCGTCCATGCAGGTGCCGAGCTTGGGCCAGCGGGTGCGCAGCTGGTCGGCAACCTGCCGCCAGGTCTGGGTGGCCGCGGCATGGTCGGGCTGGAGGAAGACCTGGCGGATGGCGGCAGCCACGACGGTATTCTGGCCTTTCGCGACATAGGCCAGCGCATTGCGCATGAAGTGGACGCGGCAGCGCTGCCAGGTGGCGCCGAGCACGCGGGTAATCGCCGCCTTGAGCCCCTCGTGGGCATCTGAGATGACCAGCTTCACGCCGGTCAGGCCGCGGCGGGCGAGGTCCTTGAGGAAGCTCGACCAGAACGGCTCGGCCTCGGACGGACCGATATGCAGGCCGATGATCTCGCGCTTGCCCTCGGTGTTGACGGCCACGGCGATTATCGCGGCGACACTGACGATTCGGCCGCCCTCGCGCACCTTGAGGTAGGTGGCGTCGAGCCACAGATAGGGCCAGTCGCCGACCAGCGGGCGCTTGAGGAAGGCGTGGACGCGCTCGTCGATGTCCTTGCACAGTTTGGACACCGACGATTTGGAGATGCCGGTCATGCCCATTGCTTGGACCAGCTCGTCGACGCGCCGGGTGCTGACGCCGGCGATCCACGCTTCCTGGATCACCGAGACCAGCGCCTTTTCGACGGTCTTGCGGGGCTCGAGGAATCCGGGAAAGTAGGCGCCGGTCCGCAGCTTGGGGATCTTCAGGTTGAGCGTGCCGAGGCGGGTGTCGAGGCTCCGGTCGCGGTAGCCATTGCGCCAGGTCGTGCGATCGCCGGAACGTTCGTGCCGCCCGGCGCCGATCACGCCGTCCACATCGGCCTCCATGATCAGCTGCAGCACGCTCTCGGCAATGCTGCGCAGGAAATCGCTGTCTCCGGTCTTCGCCATCAGCTCGGCAAGCGGTAGTCTGTCTTCGGTCATCGGGATCAACTCCTCGGTTGGGCGTGAAGTCTGGAAACTCCACCTTACCGATGAGCCCGGTGGCCACCGAGATCGAAACCGCTGGTGGTGGGGCATGCCCCACCACCAGCGGCACCTCAGTCTGCACCGGAAATTACACCACGAGCGCGGACGCTAACATTTTATCTCAGCCGTCCAAAGCCCACCATCGCACAACTGGTCCGTCAAATTCGCTTTTCGTGCCTGGAGCAGAATCTGCGACCTCCAGCACGGCAAACTGTTGTCCTGCGGGTCAACGCCGTGGAACGGACACGCCTGACAGGCGCCCGTGATGGGACCAAAGCCGCAGCAGACCGCTTCCGACCCGTCGTCAGCTCATACGAGGCGCAGTACCCTCTTCAGGTCGTACAGATGGACCACACGCTGGTCGATATCATCATCGTCGATGAGTATCTCAGGAGACCGGTCGGGCGGCCAACGCTGACCCTGCAGATCGACGTAGCGACGCGGGTGATACCCGGCTTCTACATTTCACTGGAACGACCTTCCGCGATTTCGGTCGGCATGGCGATCCGTCATGCAGTACTGCCCAAGAATGATTGGCTGGCCGATCGAGAGCTCACCTTCGCATGGCCTGTCTTCGGCCTGCCAGACATCCTCCATCTCGACAATGCCTCGGAATTTCACTCACGCGCGCTGACTCGGGGCTGCCAGCAATTTGGGATCGAGCTTCACTACCGTCCACCGCGCACTCCGCACTTTGGCGGGCACATCGAGCGCATGATCGGCACCGCCATCGGCGAAGTTCACCTTCTTCCGGGTACTACGTTCTCCAACATCCAGGACAAGGGAGACTACGACGCTGAGGGCAAAGCCTGCATGACCCTCAAGGAATTCGAGCGATGGTTCGCCCTCCAGGTGGGAATCTATCATCGCACCATTCACAGCTCACTTGGCGTCCCCCCGATGACAGCGTGGCAGGACGATCAAGGTAAGCGTGTTGCAGCCCTGCGCCTGCCGGCCGATGAAGAACGTTTTCTGCTCGACTTCCTCCCGTTCGAGATGCGCCGGGTCCGGCGCGAGGGCATCAAACTCTTCCACGTTTTCTACTGGCATGGCGCTTTGGCCACGCTGGTCGCGAACAGCGTTCATAAATTCCCGATCAAATACAATCCGCTCAACCTCTCGGCCGTCTATCTCGAACTGCCCGGCGGCGAGCATGTCACAGTTCCTCTTCGCGATAAGCGGCGTCCTGCAATTACCAAGTTCGAGCACGACCAAGCCCTGAGAGCGCTTCGAGAGCGCGGGCGAACCGCCGTCGATGAGCAGATGCTTTTCGAGATGGTGAGCACGCAGCGCAGGATTGTGCTTAGGGCCGTAGAGAAGACGCGCGGAGCTCGACGATCAACCCAACGCATCGTCGATGCGCTCATCCGCGGCGAACCGCCTGCGGCCTTTGTCCAGCACCAAGAGGCCAACGCGCAGCTGACACCGCCAAATCTCGACGGGCCGGTTGTACCACTCGCGATCGAGGAGCAGTCATGAACGTGCTCTACAGCCATATCTTCCCGGCTTATCGCGAGTATGCCGAATTGACCGATGAGGCCCGGATCGACTGGCTACGCCGCGACCGCTGGATATCGTTGCCACAGGCTGAGGCCGCGCTCCGCCACCTTGAAGACCTGGTAATCTATCCGCCGCGAGGGCGAATGCCCTGCCTGTTACTGTTTGGCGCCACCGGGATGGGCAAGACCGAAATTGTCAGCCGCTTCTCGAAACTTCACGCTCCTCAGTTCGATATCAGGACCGGGCTCAGCAAGATGCCGGTGTTGCTCGCGCAGATACCGCCAGAGCCGAGTGAGGAGCAATTTTACACCGAGGTGCTGACCGCGCTAAATTGCGTCGACCTTAGCCGACTGTCCGTGCGATCGATGCGAGCGGAAGCCAGGCAACTGCTTGCCGAAGTCGAAACCAAGGTGCTCGTCCTGGATGAAATCGACAAGATGCTCGCCGGCACTCCTCGCCAGCAGCGGGTGTTCCTCAATACTATCCGCTTTTTGACCAACGATCTGAAAATTCCAATTGTTTGCGCAGGGACCGAGGACGCGCGGATGGCGGTCCTGATGGATCCGAACCTTGCCGACCGGTTTGGGGCGTTCGAATTGATGCCATGGCGCAACGATCATGCCCTGCGCCAGCTGCTTGCGAGCTTCTCGGGCCTGCTGCCCCTGAGACGCCCATCGATGCTCGACACCGTCGAAGCGCGGCAACGCGTGCTGGCCCTCACCCAGGGTGTGACGGGCCGAATATTCCGGCTCATCGAGGCAGCCGCTGTCACGGCTATCCGCGATGGCCGCGAGATGCTTGATGCCGCAAGCTTCGAGGCCAACGACGTGACGCTTCCTCTCGTCTCCATGTTTACGTCGGCAGGCAAGCGAAGGACAATCGGCCGGGCGACCGTATGAGTTTCGTGGAGCCATTCGCGGATGAACTTCTCAGTTCATGGCTGGCGCGCGTGCGCGATCAGCGGGCTCCGGGTGAGCCTTTGCTGCGCGCCTATCGAAATCGCGCAGGCCATTGGCGGCATCCCGATGTAAACCCAAAAAAATCGATGATCGCTGAGCTTGCCGCAAGCGAGGGCTTCACGGAAAACAGTGTCGCCGAACTCGGTCTTTGCTATCGGTATCCGAGGATCACCCCGGATTTTGTAGCCTGGCACCACGTTCCATCCGATGATCCTAGCCGAGATTTCGCGCCCGCTCTTACCCTCCGGTTGAGCTGGTGCAGTCGTTGCCTTGCCGAGGACTATGCCGCTGGCCGCCCCGCCTATATCCGTGCGGACTGGGCCATGGCTGCGTGGGGCTTCTGTTTCCGGCACCACTGGCCACTCGTCGATCGATGCGTGTCTTGCGGGAGTAGTCATTGGGCGATTAAGCGGTCATCGCAGGGGCCGCCAAGATTGTGCTGTATTCGCTGCCGTCGGGGCCTCGAACGGGCGCACCCCAGGGCGCTCGAGCTTGAGCCAGCAGCGCAGCCCATCTGGATCAATATCGTAGCCTTTGAAGCCGCGCTGAGGGGTGCGCTTAGGGGAAAGGTCCCAGATCAATTTCGCTTCAACGACACTTCAGCCGGTCAGCTGCTCGAAGAATCCGCCAGAATCTGTCTACTGTTCGCAAGGGCCCACAGGCGCTGGAGACTGCGTGATAGACTCCTACATCGGTTTGCGGCGCCTGTGCTCACGCTCGATAACGTTTGCCCCAACGAGCCTTCCTGTGAAATGCCGCTCGCGCTTGCCAGCCCCTCAATGCGTCGTTGCCTTATCGCAATCTGCGCCGCGATGCTCGATGCAGACTGTGACCCAACGGTGCGAAACGAGGACGAGCCGGTTGTCGACGTATGGGCGCGGATGGTCGATAGCATCGCACTCCAACAGTTCATCCAAGATCGTCAGGCGTGCTCGCCGACGTTGAAAAGAACAGTGGAAGCAGCGTGCCATCGGAACGAAAAAGTCGAGCGGATGTCCGCGTTACGGAGCGCCTCGACGGCCTACAAAACTCTCTTCCGTGACGCGGCCGGAAATGCGTTCTCTTCGCGCCATTAAGTACCCGCGAGCCTACGGATGGCAGGCGCATTTGGCCTCTAGCTGGCCGCACGCTTTTTAGCGGCAAGTGTCCATTAACTTAGGAGGTTGGCGGCGCGCACCTGAATGCGGCGCTTCTGCTGGATTTCATCAATTCCATTCCGTCCCGCGATTGGGCAACATGCGCCCATTCCCGCCGCTCAATGCTCCTAGGGTAGCGCCTGAAAGCAGACGTTACGCAGCTTGGCGCCTCAACCCGTTCCTCCGGAGGCATCCGGCGCGGTGCCGGGGGCGGTATCCTGAGCCTTTCCGGTCGGCGCCCCATCCTGCGCTGCACTCATCGCCGTCAGATAGTCGACGATAGCCGGAATGTCCTTGTCCGCCACGGGAGCCTTGTAGACATCCTTCATCTTGGTGACCGTTGCCTTCCACTGGTCCGCTGAAAGCACTGGCTGGGTCATCGCCATGCTGGCGGAATGGCAAGACGTGCAATTCGCATTGATGACATCGGCATGAGGGCCATCGGGATATTGCTGCTCATCGATAGGAAGATCGACCGTATCCGAGGTCATGGTAAAGCCGTTCACGGAAATGCTGCTGGGTGTAGGCCCTGTGGATTGGGGTTCGGGCAGCGGGGTGTAGCTGCCGGGAGGGCCCACCATCATGAGGGTGAAGACGGTCACGCCGAGCAGTCCGACGGCCAGCATGCCTGGGGTTGGCGCTTTCATGCCAAAGCTCCTTATGCCGTCACGATGGTAGTGGTTTCGATATTGCCGCGCATGAAACCGCCAGGGTTCCAGATCGGCGCCATCGGCTGTGCGACGCCTGCCGTATTCCAGCAGCGCGACATAAGCGACGTCTTTCCGGGGCCGGGCAAGGGAACCTGGGCGTCCCACCGCCGGAAACTGTACTTCCCGTGGTCCGGTCCGAGCTTGGTTGCAAACCAGTGGCGACCGCCGTCGGTGGACACATCGACCCGTGCCACGCCGCAGTCGCCGCCCATGGCAATACCGCCGAGCGGGATCGAGGCCTCGTGTGCGATCCGCTGACCTTCGCCCAGACTGGTAACCCACGAACGCGGGATCATGCGGTTGATCGGAACGGTTGGGAAGTCCTTGGCGCCGGGCTTTACATTGGCGCCCGGCGTCGCCGGGATCTTGTAGGCCTTGGCCATCCAGTATTCGTCATCAGGCCCGGGCAAGACCTCGATGTCGTTCAGCATCTTGACCCAGTAAGTCGAGTACCAGCCCGGCACGATCAGCCGGATCGGGAAGCCGTTGAGGAGCGGCAGCTGCGTGCCGTTCATGCCGAAGGCGATCATCACTTCGCCGTCGCGGGCATGATCGATGTCGAGCGCCTTCTCGAAGTCCGGGGCACCGGCGACCACAGGTTGATCGAGCGCCCCGAACCGGACCTGGACCGCCCCCGCCTTCACCCCGGCCAGATCGAGCACATCGCGCAGGCGCACGCCGAGCCACTTCGCATTGCCCATCGCCCCGTTGCCCCACTGCGCGCCGGGGACGCGGGGCTGGAACAGCCCGCGCGAATTGCCCGAGCACTGGTTCACCGCGGCCATCTCCACCCGCGGCAGGCGCATCAGCTGTTCGAGGCTGATTGCGATCGGCTTGTTGACGTGCCCGCGGATAGTGAGCCGGAAGGCATCGACGTCGATCGAGGTCGGGATGTCCGCCCAATGCCAGCGCACGAAGAACTGGTCATTGGGGGTGAACACATCTCGGTCGAAGACATCCATCGGTGTTTCCAGCAACGGCGGATGGACGCGCTGGAGGATCATGCTTCCTTTGCCGGGAAATGCGCTCGTCATTGGGCGCTGCGCATTGCCGCCGGGGAGATGCAGGTCGGTCAGACCCTGCGTGATGCCTTGCGCCAGAGCGGGTGCGGCAGCGATGGCTGCACCGCCGAGCGCGGCATTCTGCAGGAAACGGCGGCGGCTTGTTTCGGCCGCGAGCTCAGCATCCAGTCTGTCCATGGTCGTATCCTCTCGGGCAAAATGGTGGCGGGTGCTGCTGTGAGAAGCAAGCGATCAGAACGCCGTTACTGATCGCAATGCCCGATCAGTTTGTAGCGGCGATACAGGGTGATACGAACAGATTGCCGCGCCATCCGCCGATCAGGGTCTTGGCGGCCACCACGATCCACATCAGCGCGAGCGCCAGGGTCAGGGCGGTGCCGACGATACCGAAGAAGGCAAGGTTCAGGGTCGTGCCAAGGCGAAAGGTTGCCACGGTGAAGACGCCTAGCGGGAAGGTATAGCCCCACCAGCCAAGGTTGAACGGGATACCTGCCCGCCAGTAGCGCCAGGTGATGAGCGAGGCGAGCGCCAGCCACCAGAGGCCAAAGCCCCACAGCAACAGACCGGCGATTGTGCCGATGCCTTGGGCGACAGTGCCGACATCGGCCAGCCCATGCCCAGCCATGATCGCGGGGGCGTCGCCGCCCAGAACCAGCATGCCCAGCGCGCCGGTACCGATCGGGCCAAGCGCCAGCCAGCTCGATGCGGCCATGCCCTCATGCGGCAGCTTGTGGAGCGCCATGCGCAGGATCAACAGTGCAAGAATGCTGAAGGCGACCGGGACCGAATAGGCCCACAGGATGTAGGACGTGACGAGCATCCCAAACTGTGCGCTGCCCTGCGCCAGATGCGGCGCCAACAGTCCTCCGCTGGCAGCCGTCACTTCGGCCGCCACGACCGGCAGCAGCCACACCGCCGTCATCCCATCGAGTGAATGCTGGTGGCGCGTGAACATGAAGTACGGGATCAGCACACCGCAGCTCACCGCCATGGCGGCGTCGATCCACCACAAGACCGTGGCGACCGGCACGATGCCCTCGCCGAAGCGCGCGATACCGAATGCGAGACAGCCGTTGATGATCGTGGCGAGGCCCATGGGGATCGTGCCGATGAACATCGATACGGTATTGTGCCCGAAGATGCGCCGCGCTTCGTGGCCGAACAGGATCCAGCGCGCGGTATAGAGCGCGGTAAAAAGGGTGAAGAGCCCGATGTTAAAGAACCACATCACTTCTCCCACCGGCTTGAGCGAAGCGCCGATGCCCGGCATCTGCGGGAGGGCCAGCGCAAGGATGCCCGTGCCCATGGTTGCGGCAAACCAGTTGGGCGTGAACTGGCGGATCATCTCGCGCGGGTGATCGAGCCGGCTGAGCGGGCGCATCCCTTCGAGGATGGGCTTGATATCCGTGGTCATCATCCAAACTCCTTGACCAGTTCGGTCAGCGCGTCGGCTGCCCGAGTGCGATACCGTTCCTTGTGGCGTAACGCCTCAAATGGACGGGCTGGCATCGCGAGCGGCAATTCATGAAGGTGCCCCGCAGCAAGCGCGCGGCGCACCACCAGTTCGGAAAGGACCGCGACACCGGCGCCGGCCTCGACAGCGGACCGTACGGCTTCGTTGGACGGCAGCGTCATGGCGATGTTCAGGTCTGCCGGATCGATACCGCGATCACGCAGGACATCCTCGAAACTCGACCGTGTGCCGGACCCGTGCTCCCGCACGATCCAGTTGGCGCCGCGCACCCAGTCCTCATCGATGGTATCGACAGCCTGCCCCGAGATCAGCAGCATCCGGTCCTCGCCGACTTTCCAGTGGGCGAGTGCGGGCTGGTCGATCGAACCTTCGACAAAGCCCAGTTCCGCGCGGCCATCCAGTACCTGTGCCGCCGCACCCTCGCTGTTGTCGATTGCGAGTTCGACGCGGATCGCGGGGTGGCGGCTGTGAAACTGAGCCAAGCGCGAGGGCAGCCAGTAGCTGGCGATGGTCTGGCTGGCGACAAGGCGCAGGGTTCCGCGCTTCAGGCCGCCGTACTCGGCCAGGGTAAGCTCCGCCGTCGCGGCGCGGCCAAGAACGGCGCGTGCCTCATCGAGGAACATGCGACCCGCCTCGGTCAGTTCGATGCCGCGGCCCACGCGGTTGAAGAGCGGCACGTCATGCCTGGCCTCCAGCGTAGCGATCGCCGCGCTGGCAGCGGACTGGGTCACGCCCAGTGCCTCGGCGGCCCGCGTCATATGTTCGCGTTCGGCAACGCCCACGAAGATGCGTAATTGTTCAAGGGTCATGGTGATCTCCTGTCACCATTGATACCGCAGCCCGATCAATCACTCCAACGCATTGATTATATCATTCCAATCTCGTTCTAAGATCATTTGATGAGTGCGTTCCTGGCGGCGAGCAGCGCGCTTTCGATCCGTTGGCTGACATCAGGACTGGTGCAGACATTGGCCGGACTAGGGTGGGGCATGGTGATGACCGACACATCGGGCCGTGCCTCTTCGATAAGTGCTTCCGCCCCCGCCGCCACCCGGCCCGCCAAGATGCAGACCCGCACGCCCGGCAGTTTCGCAAGCAGGTCGGGAAGCGTTGCGAGACCTTCGGCAATCTCCGTTCGGCGCAGCGCGCGATTGCGGGCACCGGGGGCGTGGACGATCCAGGGCACGCAATTCCACTGAACGATGTCCATTCGCGCGATGCCCGCCGCTTCCAGATAACGGCGAAGGTTACGAGCAGTGCCAGATGGGTTGTCCCGCGACACGAAGCGAGTGCGATCAGGCCCGGGGCCCGGCGTCTCAAGAAGCAGGAGAAGGCGCGCATCTATGCCGCCATCGAACGGGTCGAAATGCGGCACCGTGTGTCCTGCGCCAACGAGCCCCTCACGCCATATCTCCAGCGGCGCAATGTGCGGCGCACCAAGTGCCGCTCTGCGTTCGGCGATCAACGCGGGATCATCCAGCCAGGCCATTGATCGTCAAATCCTATCGAAACTACAAAAATCATCGGTTGGATCGATGGCGAGTGTTGCGCCATGTGTTCGACAGGCAACGCCTGCGTTGGCGTACCTGCTCCTCGGCAGCTCGCATTTTTTCCGTTGCATGCTGCGAGGATGACACCTGCGACCGCTGTAGGCGTTATCGCCGGAACGCCATGACGAAAGGGCTTCACTTGAAACTGCTATGGGGATTGGCCGGCCTTTGCGCGGCGACAGCATCGGCGGCCGCACTGGCGGCATCGTCCGATGGCTTTGCAAGCCAGATGGCAGCCTCCATGGAGCGGATGCACCATGCGATGATGATTGCGCCATCGGGCGACCCGGACCGCGACTTCGCGGCGATGATGATCCCCCATCACCAGGGCGCGATCGAGATGGCGGAAGCGGAGCTCAGATACGGAAAAGACGAACGCCTGCGCCGCCTGGCTCAGGGCATCATCGTCGAGCAGCGGCAGGAGATCGCCGTCATGCAGGACATTCTCGCGAAAAAGACAGGCCCCGCTGCCAGCGCGCACCATCACATGGGAGACGACAAATGAAGAAGACGCTGAGCATCGTGTCGTACACCTTGCCGATAGCGGCTGCCCTTGTCGCACTCCCGGCAAATGCGCAGCAGGTTCCCAATGCCCAGCCTGATCGGGCTATCAGCGCTCAGGACCGTTTCTACACCTCGGACCAGTTTTCCAACACGGTATCGGTCATCGATCCGTCGACGAACACGCTGCTGGGTGTCATCAAGCTCGGCGATCCTACGCCTGCAAATCTCAGCCCGCTCTATCGCGGCCAGCTTCTGGTGCATGGCATGGGCTTCTCGCCTGATCGCCGTACACTGGCGGTCGTGTCGATCGGGTCCAACTCGGTCAGCTTCATCGATACCGCGACCAATGCCGTGAAGCACACCGCCTACGTCGGGCGTTCCCCGCATGAAGCCTTCTTCCGGCCCGATGGCCGAGAAGTCTGGGTGAGCGTGCGCGGCGAGGATTATATCGCTGTGCTCGACGGGACCACCTTCAAGGAGACGGGCCGTATTGCTGTACCCAATGGGCCGGGCATGACGATCTTCTCGCCCGATGGGAAATACGGCTACGTCTGTTCCAGCTTCTCGCCGGAAACCGTCGTGATCGACACGAGGTCGAAGCGCATCGTTGGCCGCGTGAAGCAGGACAGCCCGTTCTGCCCGGACATCGCCGCCACGCCTGACGGCAAGCAGGTATGGCTGACGCTCAAGGACGTCGGCAAGGTCATGGTCTTCGACGCCAAGCCGCCTTTCGCCGTGATGAAGACGATCGACACCGGGCCGATCACGAACCATGTCAACATCGCCAGGACTCCCAAAGGCCAGTTCGCCTATGTCACGGTCGGCACGCAGAATATCGTCAAGGTGTTCCGCACCGACACTTTCGACCAGATCGCCTCGGTGCCGGTCGGCGCGCTGCCGCATGGGCTCTGGCCCTCAGGCGATGGCAGCCGGATCTATGTCGGGCTGGAAAATGACGATGCAGTCGCCGTCATAGATACGGCCACGAACAAGGTCATTGCCACGATCCCGATCGGACAGGGCCCGCAAGGCGTCGCCTATGTGCCCGGCGCCGTGCCTTCGGGGCAAGGCCTCGACAACCTCGTGCCGCTCGCCAAGGCGCAGGGGAAAGCGCAGGTCGTCCTGGAAGGTCAGGGACAGAGCCAGGTGTCGCTGTTCGATCAGGGGCAGGTCCAGATCCTGCAGGCTGCCGTCGCCGGACTGGCGCCCAAGCAGACCTTTACGCTGGGTCTGGCGGCACGTCAGGATGGCACCGGTACAATCGAGCCGCTGGCCAAGTTCATGACCAATCCGGCAGGCGCGGCGATCGTCAATGCGGTTGGCCCGATCCGGCAGATCGTCAAGGATGCCGCGCCTGCAGAGCGCCGCTTCCTCGTAATCCGTTCCGGCGCGCCGGATGAGGCTGGCGCGGTGGTCCAGCGGCAGAAGCCGTGACGCTTGAAGCGATCCTTAGCCAGTACGGCCTTGCGGCTCTGTTCCTTGGTGCGGGCATCGAAGGCGAGACGGTAGTCGTGCTGGGCGGCGTGATGGTCCACCGTGGCCTGATCGCGTACCCCGCCGCCATAGCAGCGGCGGCGCTCGGTTCCTTCGTCGCGGATCAGATCTTCTTTGCCCTCGGCCGCCGGTTCCGCAATCATCGCTACGTTCAGCGCGTCCAGCAGAAAGCCGCGTTCCGCCGCGCCATCGATGTGTTCGAGCGGCGGCCGGTGCTGTTCGTGTTCGGGTTCCGCTTTCTGTATGGCCTGCGCACCGTCAGCCCGATCGCGATCGGCACGACTGCGCTTCCTGCCTCCCGCTTCATGGCCATCAACGCTCTGGCGGCCATGGTTTGGGCGACGGTCTTCGTGACCTTGGGTTACCTTTTCGGTCAGGGCATCGAGGCCGCTTTTGGCCGCGTCCGCGATGTGGGCCATGTTCTGCTGCCCGTACTCGCGGTGCTGCTCCTCGTCGGCCTCGCCGCACACTTCCGGCACCGCAGGCGCGAGGTCACAGCAAAGGACTGACGAGGCGAGCTAGATTTTCGCAGAAGCGGGAAACACGCGGGCGATCACGCCATTCCTCCAGCAAAAGTCAGTCGCTTCGGCGGATGTATCCCCGTTGGACATCCGCGAGAGGTCCGGTGGACGCTTCATCATGCAAGATCAGGCTGATCTCGGCATTCAGCATGAAGGAGCGAACATCGGCATTGCTGGATCCGATGACGGCCATGCGGCCATCGATCGATACGTTCTTCGCGTGCAGCAACCTGTCGCGGTAGAGGTGGAGGCGTACGCCCGCCTCGAGCAGTTCGCTATAATAGGATCGCTGGGCAAGGTTCACGAGCCGCTGGTCCACGACACGCGAAACGACGAGGTCGATCGCGACGCCGCGTGCGACCGCGTTCTTGAGCGCGGTCAGCAGGGCTTCGTCTGGGATCAGATAGGGCGAGACAATGGTGATATTCTCTTGCGCCTCGTGAACGAGTTCGACGAGCAATCGCTCATAGCCGGGCACGCGGTAGTCTGGCCCACTGGGCATCGCCTGCAATTCTGAGGCGCCTGAGGCATCGGGCACGGGCAAGGCCGCGATGGTCTGTTCGGTCTCAAGGAACAAGTCGCTGGCAAAGACCGCATCGAGCGCGCAGACAACCGGGCCTTCAACCCGCGCTACGAGTTCGTCATTTACGATCCCGGGCTTGAAATCGCGGTTCACAATATTCTGCGACCCTACGAAAGCGACCCTGCCATCGATCAGGCACAGCTTGCGGTGATTGCGCAGATCGCTTCGCGCACGGCGAAGCGCCGCGAAGCGAACCGGCAGGACCAGGCGGGCAGTGACGCCTCGGTCCGCCAGCATCGGTAGGCTGCGTTTTGCCCAAGGGCGCGAGCCCAGCGCATCGATCAGGACGCGGACATCGACGCCGCGTGCATGTGCGCGGCCAAGGGCATCTGCGACTTTCTGTCCCGTCCGGTCGTCTGCGAAGATGTAGGTCAGCAGATGCACCCGAACATGGGCTGCATCTATCGCCGTCACCATAGCGTCGATCGTGCCGTCATAGTCCTCAAGCAGATGGAGGGCGTTGCCCCCACAGTTTGGAAAACCGCCCAGCCATTGTGCAAGCACAGCTGTCCGGGAAGGCGCGCTTTTGCTGCTCATCAGCGCCTGCCCGGCACTCTCCCGCTCCGGCGCCGCCCGCCTGAAGCGGTCCCGCCGCCAGGATGGGAACGCGGCCCGGCCGATCAGGCGGTACAGGATGAAGGCGGGCACCGGCAAGAACAGCACGAGAAGCAGCCAACTGCGCGCCGCTTCGGGCGGACGCCGCACCGGAATGACCACCACCATGATGAGCCGGATCGCCCATTCGAGCAGCAGATAAGCGAGCATCAGGTTCGGGATGGAGATCATCGCGCGATGCTACCTGTCTCTGCTGCGTCGTGTCGATGCGCCCGTCAGATCACGCCCCCTTCAACCTTAGCGAACCATCAGGAGCGGGATGTCCGCCTTGGCGAGCAGGTGCCGGGTGGTTCCGCCTGCGAACCATTCGATCAGCTGGTTATGCCGATAGGCTCCCGTCACAAGCATATCCGCTCCCGCCAGATGGGCCTCAGTCAGGAGTTGCTGACCAAGGTTTTCGTGCGAGCGCGGCACGACGTGGAGCTGGTGCGCAATCCCTGCATCGTCGAGCAGCGCTTCCAGCTTGAGCGCCGGATCACCTGCATCGCCGATCCGAATAGCGGTGACGTCAGTGGCGCCTTCCAACCAGGGCGTGGCCGCCTCGATGGCGCGCCTTGCCGCATCGGAGTCGCTCAAGCCGGCAGCCACACGCGAAAAGCTCTGACCGGGCTGGGGCTTCCAGGAAACCGGGACGATCAGCACCGGTTTCTGGCTATCGAACAGCGCGGCATGCAGGGCGTCCCCGCCGTCCATGTTTCGCTCGTGGGCGATCACGACCAGCAGGTCGGCATTGTTCGCCTCCTGCGTCACCACGACTTGCTCATCCCCAACGATGGTTCGCCAGGCAACGGGTGGCGCGTCCTGGGCGGCTCCTGCGGTCCATGCCACGAAAGCCGTGTGGCAGGCGGCCGATCGCTCGCTGGCCGTGCCTTCCCAATGTTCGCGCAGACGCTGCATATCGACCTCTTCGCTGGCGGCAACGAGCAGGCCGGGATCGACCACGACATTCAGCGCTTCGATTGTACAGTCCCCCACGCTCTGCGCTGCGAGAACGGCTGCATTGAGGCATGTCGCAGTGCTGTCGGCTCCGACGATGACGGAAAGGATCTTTATGCTTTGCTCTCCTGATGCGGCCTTGCCGGGGCTTCGATCGACCAATGTTCGAGCTGTTTGTAGATGACCACCTTCGTCGACAGCAGGGCGGCATGCCGCTGGCAGAACAGTTCAAGATCGGCGCGGTGGCCGATCAGTTCGACGCACATGGTCAGATAGGGATTGCTCGTTTCCGCGCCCTGATCGAGCACCGGCCCGTGGTTGCTGAAGCCGTAATGGGTATGATGGGCTACGGCGTTCATCAGACCGGCAGCCTTGGCCTGGACGACAAGCTCACGATAGAGCGGGCGTGCTGACCACAGCTTCCATGCCTTGCGCGGCTCTGCCGTATCACGCGGCGCCATGTAGATACGCAGCATGCCGATCTCGCTGGACGTGAGAATAGCCGTGTCAGTCATTTTTACGAAGATCCTGCTTTGTGATCTGAGGGCGCGCGGCGCGAACGCTCCGCAGCGTAATGCCGGGGCTGATGGAAATGCGCGGATGCTTGGGGACGGCAATCTGCTGAGACAGGTAGATGCCGCTGTGGCCTGAGCACAGATAGGCGACGAAACAGGCTACGGCGATGTAGACGGCATGGGTAGCACCGAACAGTTCGATGCCCATGATGGTGCAGGCCAAAGGCGTGTTCGCTGCCCCGGCAAAGACAGCAACGAACCCGAGACCGGCAAAAAGATCGACAGGAGCGCCGAATAGGGTGCCAAGGGCGTGGCCGAGCGCCGCGCCGATGAAGAACAGCGGCGTTACCTCGCCTCCCTTGAAGCCGGTGCCCAGCGTCACGACCGTGAACAGCAGCTTGAGCGCCCAACTCCAGTAGTCAGGCCCCGGCGCGAAAAAGCCGGCGATGGTGGGTGTCGAGGCGTCGGGCGCCCAGACGCCGAGGCCAAGATAGTCGCGCGTACCGAGCAGATAGACCAGAGCGATCACCGCCAGGCCGCCCAGGAAGGGACGCAGCGGCCCGAAGCGGACGTGGCGCTTCACGAAGTCGCCGAAGCCGTGCGACAGTTCGGAGAACAGCAGGCCGACCAGTCCAAACGCCACACCGGCAACGCCCGCCTCGAGCAGAAGCACCGGGTCGACGGCAATCGGTCCGACCGCGCGCTGGAGATAGTCGATATGGTACAATCCGTGGTGGATTCCCCACTGGTGACAGGTCCAGTCGCCGACAATCGCAGCTATCAGTACCGGCACCAGCGCCCGATATTCCACACGGCCGACTGCCAGCACTTCGAGAGCGAAAACGGCGCCTGCCAGCGGTGTGCCGAAAACGGCCCCGAAACCTGCGGCAATACCCGCCATCAGGATGATGCGGGTACTCTCGGCATCAAGCCGAAACATCGTGGCGAAGGCGCTGGCAAGGCTGCCGCCCAGCTGCACAGCCGTCCCTTCTCGCCCGGCCGAGCCGCCGAACAGGTGCGTGACAACGGTGCCGAGGAAGATTAGCGGCGCCATGCGCAAAGGTACGCCGCCGCCCGGTTCATGGACCTGCTCGACGATCAGGTTGTTGCCGCCTTCGACGCTGCGGCCAAACAGATGATAGAGCAGCCCGACCGCGAACCCGCCGACCGGCAGGAGGAACAGCAGCCATGGATGCGCAAAGCGCGTGCGCGTGGCAATATCCAGGCTCCAGAGGAAGGCTGCGCAGAGACTGCCCACCGCCGCCGCCATGGGAACAAGGAGCGCCAGCCAACGCAACACGGACAGAGCATGGTCGTGCCGGTCCCGAACAAAGGTCAGGACGTTCAGGTTCGACAGCAATATTGCGAATTTAGCGCGCACGATTCCTCCTTGTTGCGAAAACGCATCAGGTAGGAATCATCAGCCCGAAGGCGGTTCGGCCGAAGCCCGGCGGAAATCCATCGCCTTGCCGGCGCATATCGTATGGCGAATGCGTTTGGTCAAGCAGCAACGCATGCGGAGGTGGATCTGTACGGCAACTTCATGCCTCTCCTGCGCTGGAAGCTGTCAGTCGCCTTTCGGCCCGCAGCCGACCTTCTCCGGCATTCACGGCGATAAGGTCGCCGGTAACTTCGGCACGACGATCAAGCCCAAATTCCGCGCCTGAGAAATCACGCGCCTCACCCCCTCAGGCGACCATTGCGTACCTTTGCGCGGCGTTGGCTCTCGCAAATCCTTGCTCAACCACGTCGCGAGGCTGCGAAGAGTAGCATCTGGATCGTTGTTGAGCTTGTCGGCCACCAGCAATGCGATCCGACTGTCGGGAGCCAATCGCGGCGCCGCCTCGAGTATCACCCGATCAGCGTAGCCCGCTTCGACCAACGTTCGGCATGCCTTCACCAGGGTACGCTCGGAAAACGACCGCACCGGCGGCTTAAGCGCCTGAATACGCCGGAGCACCAAGCTCCAGGGTAAGTGCGGTCGCAACCGCTCGACGATTGGCAGCCATCGAAGCCGGCCATCGACCAATTCGTGAAGATGCTTTTCCTTCAAACTGTGGCGCAAGTCGCCTATCGCCGACGGGTCTCTCGCGCGCATCTTCGGATTTCCCGGTCTGGCGCCGCGCGCAACCGCGGCCTTCAGCCCTGCCCGCGTCCGCTCGCGAATAAGCGCACGTTCGAACTCCGCAAAGGCGCCAAGCATCTGTGTCATCAGCATCCCTTGCGGGCTGCTGGTGTCGATCGGATCATTGATCGAGCGAAAATACGCTCCCTTGGCGCGGAACGCTTCGACGATTTCCAGCAAATGTGACAACGATCGTGCGAGGCGATCGATCCGCACAACCACGAGGGTGTCCCCCTGTCCCACCGCTGCGAGCGCGCTGGCCAGTTTCGGACGGCTGCGGCTAGCGCCGCTGGCCCGGTCCTCGAATAGGGTTACACAGCCTGCGCGTCTTAACTCACTAATCTGGGCGAAGGTATCCTGTTCGTCGGTAGAAACGCGGGCGTAACCGATCAAGGGCATTTGTCACAATCCATCTAACGGGGTCAACCGACCGGTTGTCCCCGTATGGTAATCGCTTGAGCCCCGGTTGACCATCGTCCGAGGCGGATCAGATGCCTGGCACCCATCCCGTTTGAACCGAGTGTGCGGACGTTGAGAGAAGCCCCCTGCCCCGCCTGTCCTAGCCTGTGTGGTGCGCCAAAGTTGACGTCACCGCCGGCCAACCTTGTGGCCTGCCATGTG
>CAZQEH010000042.1:0-30039 GCA_964592205.1 uncultured Novosphingobium sp. | reverse complement strand
CCGCTTCGGCGGGGTGGGGCGGCTGTTGGGCAGCGCCGGGCTGGCGCGGCTGCGTCGTTGGCGGAGTTGGCGTGGTGCGCCCCGCCGGCGTTGGCGCAGGCCTTCCGGTTTGCGCGATCTGCGCTGCAGGCGGGTTCCGCGGATAGACGCCGATCGGTCCGTTGGGGTCGATGCCGTAAGCGCGCAGTGCTTGCTTGTCGTGATCGTGGAGATAGAGCCAATAGGCGATCGTGATCCGCCCGTCGGGCCCCAGTTTATCGCCGCGAAAACCGCCGCCGGGACGCGTCGAGAGATCGGCGTTGATCTGCGCGATCGTTGCGTCGATCCGCGCGATCGTCGCGCGTCCGGCGTTGCGATCCTGCGTCAGCGCGAGCCGCAGCTTCATGATCGCTTCCTGGCGCTGTGCCGCATCGGCCTTGTCGAGCGCGTTGTTCATCGCTTTCATCGTCATGTAGATGTCACCCGCGCGCCCGCCGACGAAGTTCACCACATCGAGGATCGCTGCGGGCGCGTTGCCGCTCGCGGAATCACCGCCGATCGCCAGCAGGTTGACGAACGGCTCGGCCACGCCCTTCCAGCCGGCATAGTTGCCGTTGAGATTGCCCTCGAGCCCGCGATCGCCGTTGACCGCATCGCCCGCGCCGGGATCGAAGTTCTTGAGCTTGGCGATGTTGACGCCGATGCCGGCAATGTTCGCAACATAGCCTAGCCGGGTCAGGCCGGTGCTCAGTCCTTTGACGGTCCCGACAAGACCGTTGATGCTCTGTGCCGCCTTTGCGACAACGGGTGAATTCAGCACCGGCTGCGCTGCTTCGAGGAACGGGGCGAGCGCGCTCTGCAGTTTCGTCAGCTGGGGCAACTGTTCGTTGAGCTTCGCCAGTTCGACCACGAGCTCGGCCCGCCTGATGATAACGGGTTTGAGTGCCTCCAGCGCAGCGGCGGAATTCTTCTGCATGCGGGCAAGCTCGGCACTCATCTTCTCGAGCTGAACGAGATCCTCCACCGTTGACGCATGGCTCCATGCGGTGACGAACCTGAATTCGAGCGCCTGCTGCTGCGCCTGAAGCGTCACCAGTCCTTCACGGGCGTTGCCGATGAAATTGTTCATGGCATTCATGTTCTGCAGCGTCTTCGTGATAGGTCCGGCCAGCCTTTCGACCTTGGCTGCCAGGGGGGCCAGTTCGGCCGCGGTTTGAACCCCGGATGCCGCCGACGGGATCGGAAGGACCGCGTAGTTGAGCAGCAGGTCGACGCTCTTTGAAAAGTCGCTGATGTTGATGCCAGTGCCCAGCGTGAACAGCCCGCCAATCGTTTCCGCGAGCTGGTTGGTGCTGTTTTCCGCGATCGCGAATGCAACGATATCGAGCTTGGCCGACAATTCGAGCGGGGTCTGGTCGGTCGGGCCGGTCGTCGTGGCCGGAATGGCTGCCTTGGCATTGGCGGCTCCGAATTCGGCGAGCAGCGGCTTCATCTCGGGAATGGCGGCGAGGTCGAGGAGCGGCTTGCCGCCCGCGTCCATTGCGTAGAACGTGCGCGCATAACGATAGGGCCGCGCCTCGGCGCCGTCGACCTCCGCCGCCGCGCGCTGCAACGTCGAAGACCAGTAGACCTGCCCAAAGCCCGGATCGACCAGCGCCGCGCCGTGCGCCCAGTGCACCACTGTCTCGCCCCCGCTTGTCCGGTACGAAAACGCCGGAACGACATAGTCGAGCAGAACCAGATCGCGCCCCCCGTAGCGGAAATAGTGCCGCGAGAGCATGACGGCCATTGCATCACCTTCGGCTCCGGTGACGCCGAGCTGCGCCGGGGTCAGGTTCGTTGTCCACGTTGCGTCATGCCCGGTCGGCGGAGACTGATCGAGCAGCGGTACGATGAAGCGGTTGTTGAACTCCGTCATCGCGCGATTGCCGCGCAGCCGGTGAGTCTTGTAATCGTAGGCGAGCGCCACCTCAGTAGGCGTCGTATTTTCGAACTGTCCGGTTTGCAGCTTGCCCGGCGATCCGATCGTCATCGCGCCGTCGCCGTAATCGAGCTTGATCCAGCTTTCATCGCTGTGCCGAAGCCGCGCGAACCCGGCCTTTTGCGCGAACGACCGTTCGCGGACACCGTCGAAGGTCTGCGTCATCAGCGTCACGAAATAGCGGTTCTCGACCATTCCGTCGGGACGCTCGATCTGGCCATTGGCGGTCACGAATTCGGGAGCGGGCGGCGTTGACACGGCGGTAGGCGCTGCCGGCGGCTCCGCAACGATGGTCTCAGCCCGGATGACACCCGCATTGCCCAGCGAGAGTAATGACGCGCCGATCAGCAGCACCGCACGCGGCGGCATGCGGAATGGGTGTTTGCTGGCGTTCATTGATTTTCCCCCGTGCTGATCGATCGGATGAAAGCGAAATCCGGCGTGGCGCGCAGCGCGATCACAGTCGTCCCGCTTGCACCGCTCAACCGCCACAAATTGGTTTCGGGGCCCCGTACGGCTGCTGCAGCACCCAGCACGCTCCCCCAGTCGCGGCGTGCGAGGAGGCTGCGCGCGTAGACCAGCCGGGCACCGCTACCGCCTTGCCCCATGTCGGCCCCGCCAAACGCCAGCGGATCGAGCAGTTCGGCGGCAGCGGACGCGTCTCCCTCACGCAGCGCGCGAATGAAACGGTCGACGACGGTCTGTTCGATCGTGGCTGGATCAGTTCCGCCGAAGCGGATCGCGCGGACGGCAGTTCCGCCGACAAGCGTACGCCGTGCCGCTTCGGCGCGCGGCGCACCCGATGCGGCGACGTTGAACCCGGTCGGCTGGTATCGTCCGAAGAAACGGCTGATCTTCTGCCCGCGCGCAAGCTTGTCGAGCGCGGCGCTGGCCACTGGAGCAGCGCTGGCGGTCGCTGATGGCCAAGCCCGGCGCAGCCGTGCCGCATCAAACTTCGCGACCGAAACCTTGCCCCCATAGGGCGGGATCATGAGGATGTCGCCGCGGGCGGCTCGGTCGTTACCCAGTGCGGCATTGCCTTCGAGCACCGCGACATAGGCGATCTCGCTAGCGTATCCGACGATTGCGCTACATTCGACCAGCGCCAGTTGCCGCCCCGCAAAATTGATCGGACCGGACTTGCCTTCGAGGACGATCTGCTCACCGGTCGCGAGATCGTCGAGGCTTCGCGGCTGGCCGTCGGCGATCCGGATCGAGAGGTGCCCGGCGCTTGGAATAGCCGCAGGCTGCGCGCCAGCCGCCCCCGACAACGCCGCGAACATCGCCAGCCACATTGCCGACGCGACCGATTTTTGCGAGCTGACTGTCATTCCCCATCCCCTGCAGAGTGATGCCTTCAGGAACTAAGGCGTCAGCCATCGGAAAATCGGGTCAAAGTTTTTGAATATTGGCGCGCGGGCAAGAGCGGTGCTCCGCCGGCGCCAAATCCTTGGTCGCAGCGTCGGTCACTTCGCCAAGATCGGTGCCCGCGCCAGTTCCCTGATCAAATCGCCATAGAACCGGTTCCTCCGCGCCGGGTTCGCCGACAAGGGCAGACAGGAAGCCGCCGAGCACGGCAAGCCCGATTGGCGGCGCGGCGAACTGGGCGAAGGCGTGACAAGGCCGTCCGGCGTCACGCGGTCGATCCGTGCCTTGCTCAGCACCGCGACGGCAATATCGCCGTTGCCTTGCGCGGCATGTCCATTGCCCACCTGAAACAGTGCGCCCGGCGCGTGGACGGGCAGGAACAGCGTGGTCCCGGCGGCGGCGTCACGCCCATGCTCCCGAAAAAGGGATGCAGCGGCACTTCGTTGCCGAGTGCAAATTGCGCGGTCATGCGCTGCCGGTCGAGCGGGATGATGCGCATGTGCGAATAGGGGAAATCGTCGGTCAGGAGGCCGATCCCGAAGGTATTGTAGGAATAGGGGATTGCCAGTTCGATCCTGTTGATCCGCACATCCAGAGTATCGCCCGGTTCTGCCCCCTCGTTCGCGATCGGGCCGGTGAGAATGTGGCTGCCGGGCCGGCGCGCGAGGGCCGGCACGCCGTCAAACACCGCGCGCAGCGCCCGCTCTTTGCGAGGCGCGTGGGGCTGCTGGTCAGCACGGTGTGGATCACCATTGTGTCACCTGAATGGACCGTCAGCACCGGCTTGTCTGCGGCATCGTAGTGCCCCCAGGCGACTGTCTGGGGTGTGGCCTGAAGTTCATGCGTCTTTGCAGCAGCCGGGGCGGCGAAGGCCAGCGCGCCGAGCACGATCGAATGCATCAGGCATTCCTTCATTCCACTTCAATTCTGCTTCGTCGGGTCTGATCGTTTCACCATCAAGCCATTGCCGCGCCTGCGCAGAGTTTTCCGCAGTTCCAAAGGGCAATGCTGATTGGAATGATCCCCCCGCTGCCGTGCTGGACCGGCCATGTCGCGTAAGGGTCATTCGCATAGCGCCGAAAGCTGGCAATTGGGCGTTGGCGGTTCCCGAAAACGGGCGCATTGTAGTGTCGGGAGGTGCCAGGCCATGCGCAACCGGACGATGATGCGAACCGCCGCGCTTCTGTATGGCGTGCTGGCGATTGCCGCAGTACCTGTTCGGGCAGGCGACCTTGCTGAACTCGATCAACTTTCCAGCGCGACCGACAAGGTCGATCAGGGCATGAGCCTGGCGCGGGAGCAGGTCCGGCGCGGCGAACTGCTTGCCGCAGCAGCAACTCTGCAACGCCTGATGATCACGCATCCTGAAGCCCTGCCAGTGCAATTGCTGCATGCCAGCCTGCTATGCCGCCTTGACGACCGGGCCGGGGCCGCCGTGGAATTCGACGGACTGCGCCGCAAGGATTTCAAGGATCAGGACTGGAATGAGGCCATGGCACCCTGCTTGGGCACGCCCGATGGGGTTTGACGCCGGAAAGCCGGGCCCATCGCGACCTCTATGGACTATCGGCCCCGTGCTGACAGCACTTTTCGCATTCGGGATACCGATCGCCCGGAGCGCTGACGCGGGGCAGTTTGTCGGGATAGCATCTGCCATCCTGAACGACGTTTCGATCACTCCGGCAGGTCTTCCGAAAGCACATCATGCCGTGCCGCGCGAACGGGTTGCGCTGGCGGACGTGGTCCAGACCGGCAAGAAGAGCCAGCTTCAAGTCCTCCTGCTCGACAAGTCGGTTTTCACGGTCGGGGCGAATGCCCGGCTGACGATCGACCGCTACGTCTATTCGCCTGCAACCGGGCGTTCGTTCACGGCTTCAATGGCCAAAGGGGCGTTCCGCTTCATGTCTGGCAGGCCCGATCACGGCAGCGATGCCTTGCTCCGCACGCCGATTGCCACGATCGGCATCCGCGGCACGGTCGTCGATGCTATTATCGGCGCTGATGCCGTCACAATCGCACGGCAGGAAAGCGCGATCGATCGGGCGATCCGCAGCGACACCGGCACGGCATCGCTGATCGTGCTGCGCGGGCCGGGGCCGCAGACGCAGGGCAGCGCTTTGCCCGGCGCAATTTCGGTCATGGCCGGGTCGGGAACCGTCATGCTCGATCGCCCGATGCTGGCGGCCTATGTGCCTGCCTCTGGTGCACCGCCGATCGGACCGTTTACGATTTCCCGGCAAGGCCTCGCGCGGATCAACGTGCTGATCTTCCCTTCACTGGCGGCAATGCGCGCCGAGCGGGACAAGCCGAAGGCTCCCAAATTCCGCTTCAGCATCGGTTTGCCGCTACCCGGGATTGGCAGCGGTGGAGGTGACGGGAACGGCTCGAAAGACACGCCGCCGCGCCGCGGAAATGGTCCATAGGATCGCTGAGCCGGGCGGTACCTTCGGCTATTTCTCCAAGGCCTGATAGACGCCGTCCCAATCGGATGGGAGCGAGGCATCGGCCAGTTCGGCCAGGCGTTTGCGATAAAGCACATACAACGTCTGCAGGCCGAATTTGGTGCCAAGCTGCTCCAGCGCATCCAGCGCTTGGCCGGCCATAGCCCAATCCTGCTTGCGGTAACTGGCAAGCATGGCTGAATGCAGCGCGAAAAGCCGGACAAATGGCTCCCCGCCCGCTACCGCTTCATCGCCAAGCAACGCGAACAGCGTTTCCGGCATATCCCGGCCAACGACCCGCACCCGGTCTAGCTCCAGCATGGCGAAACCGGGCAGCCGCGCTGCCAGCGTGCTGCCAATGGCAATCGGCACACCGTAGAGCTTGGTGAGGCCCTCGATGCGCGAGGCGAGGTTCACGGTGTCACCGATGAGCGAATAGGACAGGCGCTGCGCCGAGCCCATATTGCCGACGCAGCACAGACCGGTGTTGAGGCCGATGCCGATCTTCACATCGCCCGGCCAGGGATCGCTGCCCTTGCCCTGCTTCTCCGTGTTCAGATCCGCCAGCCGCGCCACCATGGCCAGCGCGCTGCGCGCCGCGTTTTCATGCTGGTCGGCATCGTCGAGCGGAGCGTTCCAGAATGCGAGGATCGCATCGCCGATGAACTTGTCGATCGTGGCCTTGCGGGCGAGCAGGATCTCACACATCGGGGTGAGAAAGCTGATCAGAAAGGCGATGATGGCTTTGGGCCCCATGCGTTCCGAGATGCGCGAGAAACCACGAATATCGCAGAACAGCACCGTCATCTCGCGCTCTTCGCCGCCCAGTTCCAGCCTTCCTGGGTCCGCCGCGATGCGTTTCACCAGTTCGGGCGAAAGATAGCGATCAAAGGCGGTGTGGATATAGGACCGGCGGCGTTCCTCGCGGTAGAAGATGAGCCCGGTTTCAACCACATATGCGAGCGTGAGGGCGAGCACCGGATACGTCGGATCGAGCAGATAGTGGCGGGCGGTGAACGCATGCCAGCTGCCCCAGACCATGCCCGTAACCAGCGCCGCACCCAGCGCCGCGCCTGGGATCGCGCCGACTCGCGGCAGAAGGAGCGCCATGAGCGTGCCGAGCACGAGCAGCAGCGTGCGCTCCAGACCTGTCGCCCAATCGGGGCGGGTCAGGAACCGGCCCAGAATGATCTGCTCGGCGGCATTGGCATGCACGGCGACACCGAGATCACGGTCACGCAGCGGGGTCGAGACCAGATCGCGCAGGCCGATGGCACCCGCGCCGACAAAGACGATCTGCCCGGAAAAGGACTCCTCAAGCGCCTTTTGACTCATGGCCCCGGAGAGGATCTTCCACGCCGGGACCACCCGCTGCGGATGGGGTGCTGTGTAGTGCAGCCAGAGCGCGCCGGACGCGGTTGTGGGTACTTCGAACTGGCCGACCCTGATCGAGGCGACCTCGCCGGGGCTTCCACGGGTTTCGCCGCTGCCGTCGCTGGTCTTGACCATTATCGACCCCGCGCCCTGTGCCAGCCGGACGGCATCGAGCGCCAGTGAGGGCAGCAACTGCCCATTCTGCTCGGCAATCAGCGGCGCGCTGCGGACGATGCTGTCCTGATCGCCGGAAAGACTGATGAAACCGCTGCCCGCCGCAGCATCCCGCACCGGGCCAAGTGACTGGATGGCGCTGCCAAAGTGCACGACCGACTGTTCGGGCGGAGAGCCGGAAACTGCAAACCCGACCTTGGGCGAAACGGATTCTTTTCCCGCTTCGCGCAGCAGGAAATAGCCCGCAACAACGGGCGCCTGACGGAAGCTTCCCGCGAGGGCTGCGTCATTGTCCGGCAGGCTGCGAAGCGCGGCGATGGCGGGCCCGCGCTCGCCGGCGCGAGCCATTCGTTCGGCAATGCGCGGCGGGGATGTGCGATCGGGCTCGGAAAAGACAATGTCGAAAGCGATGGCCGCTGCGCCGCTGGCGGCAAGGCGGTCCGTCAGCCGGGCGATGTCGGTGCGCGGCCATGGCCATTGGCCGAGCCGGCGAATGCTCTCGTCATCGATATCGACGATGCGCACCGGCGCTTCCTCATACGGCCGAGGCGCAGCGCGCTGATACCCGTCGAACAGGAGCAGTCCGATCCGGTCGAGCGCCGGCACGTGGGCAGACTGCAGGAAGGCCGCAAGGACGACCGCTGCCAGGCCCGCAAAGACGGGCCCGCCATTGGACAGCAGCCATTGCTTCCAAGCCCTCGCCATGACGGGAACCGCCTTTCGATCACCCGAAAAATCCGGATGTGCGTGTGTGGACTGCGCTTGCAGGTCAAGCTTGGCAAGGGAGCGCGCCGAAATCTTCATCGGCCCGCGCCGCTCGATCTGATCGGCGGCATCGCTATCGCGGCCAAGCGAGAAGCGGATGCGGGGCTGGCCGGTGCGGCCCGCAGGGATCAGGGGGCGAGGTAGTCCTTGGTGGCGCCGGCCTGATCGGCGCCGCCAAAAAGGTGATCGACGCCGGGGGTTCCGGTAACCCCCGGGGCTGACCGCGCTGACGCGGATGCGGCGGTCCTTGAGGTCGAGGATCCAGATGGGGGCAACGTTGCGCACTGCCGCCTTGGTGGCGGAAAAGACGCTGACGGCGGGCGTGCCCGAGACGCTGACGGTTGACGCGATCAACACGATCGCGACGCCATCGCGCAGCAGCGGCAGGGCCTTCCGCACTATGAACGGCACACCCTTCACATTGGTATCGAATGTACGCTGGTAGTGTTCCCCGGTGTTCGCGCCGAACGGTGCCGCGCCATCCGCGAGGAGGCGGAAGCGGCCGAGGCGCTCGTTGCTGCCGCCCAGGCCGAACCGCACGGCCGCGTGCGCTTCAGTTGCCCACCGGCATGGTCGAACTCGTCTCGCGGATCATGCCGGCGTTCCTGATGCGCTATCCTAAAGTCCGGCTGCAAATGATCGCAACCGATCGCGCGATCGATCTCATCGAAGAACGCATCGATCTTGCCTTGCGCGTGCGCGTCTCGCTGACCAGCGATGCATCATTGACGATGCGCAGCCTTGGGCGCTCTGCGCGCATTCTGGTCGGCAGCCCGCAGATGGCAAACCGCCTGGGCGGGGACATTGCCCGCCTGGCGCTATTCCCCACGCTGGGCATCTGGAGCGCGCTCACGGTGCCGCGCATACATTGCGCCATGAACCGCGGATGACCTGCGAGGACTATGGCGCGGTCCGCGCCGCTGCCGTTTCCGATCTGGGCATCGCGCTGCTGCCCGATCACAACTGTGCGGACGAAATCGCGGCCGGGCGCCTGGTTCACATTCTGCCCGAATGGCGCGGGCAATTGGGCATAGTCCATCTGGTGTTAACGACGCGGCGCGGGCTTCCGCCTGCCGTCAGGGCGCTCATTGACCACCTCGCGGCAAGGCTTCCCGGCACAGGGTCTGAGGTCGCCTCCTGACCGGACTCCACGTCTGCCTCGGTGCCTGAGACTAGCGGCGCTGCGCGGCGATCCGGCGTTCGCGTCCTGGCATCCCGCCATTGCGGTCGCAAAAGCGTTGCTGCGATGTCCGGTTCCGCTGGAAGGTCGCCCAAGCGAGGTCTAGATTGATCCCAGCCGCGCGATCTGAGCCGCGGCACCGGGGTGTAACATGGACGAATTGTTCTGGTATGCGGTCTACGCCGCAGCGCTTCTTGCCTTCGTTTTCCTGATCTGGATTTCCGGCGTCATCCGCTACGTCGGCAACAACAAGGTGGCCATTGTCGAGAAGCTGTGGAGCGGCAGCGGCTCGATCACCGGCGGCCTCATCGCGCTGAACGGCGAGGCTGGCTTCCAGCCTGAAGTGCTGCGCGGCGGCTTTCATTTCTTCGTGCCGTTTCAGTACCGCGTGCACAGCCAGTCGCTGGTCACCATCCCGCAAGGGCAGATCGGCTATGTCTTCGCCCGCGATGGCCAGCCGCTTGGCCCTACGCAGACGCTCGCCAGCAACATCACTGCCGGCGATTTCCTCGATGTGCGCGGCTTCCTCACTTCGGGCGGGCAGAAGGGCCCCCAGCGCGCGATCCTGCGTGAAGGTACCTATGCGATCAATCTCGCCCAGTTCGTGATCATCACGCGTGAGCGCATTTATGGCCTGCTCATGGAAGCGGCCGATGCCGCGCTGTTCACCGAAATGGCCAACGTGATCCAGAGCCGTTCGGGCTTCGAAGCAGTCGTGATCAAGGATGCGGATGATGTCATCGGCATCGTCACTGTCCACGATGGCCCTGCGCTTCCGGCTGACCAGATCATCGCGCCATCGGTCGGAGCCGATCCGCACATTGCAGCCACCTTCCATAACAGCTTCCAGGATCCGGAGAAGTTCATCGCCGCTGGCGGCTGCCGCGGCCGCCAGCTGCAGGTGCTCGTCGAAGGCAGCTACTTCATCAACCGCCTGTTCGCCACGGTCGAGCGGGTCAGGAAGACCATCGTCGAAGTCGGCCATGTCGGCGTCGTGATTTCCTACACCGGGGAAGCCGGAGCCGATACTTCGGGCGCGGAATACCGCCATGGGGAGCTTGTCGCCCCCGGCAATCGCGGTGTGTGGAGCGAGCCGCTGCTGCCCGGCAAGTATGCCTTCAACACCTATGCCGCCGGCATCCTGATGGTGCCGACCACCAACTTCATCCTGAAGTGGGACCAGTCCAACGTCGGCCCGCACAAGTTTGACGAAAACCTCTCCGAAGTCTCGCTCATTACCAAGGACGCGTTCGAGCCGATCCTGCCGCTCTCGGTCGTCGTCCATATCGACTACCGCAAGGCGCCGCTCGTCGTGCAGCGCTTCGGCGATATCAAGCGCCTTGTCGAACAGACACTCGATCCGATGGTTTCGGCCTATTTCAAGAACATCGCCCAGAAGCGCACGCTGATCGAGCTGCTGCAGGAGCGCAGCGACATTCAGGAGCTTTCGGGCACTGAAATGCGCAGCAAGTTCGCGGCCTATAATCTCGAACTGCAGGAAGTGCTGATCGGCACCCCGCGCGCGGCGCAAGGCAATGACCAGATCGAACAGATCCTCCAGCAGCTGCGCCAGCGCCAGCTGGCCGACGAAAAGGTGGGCACGTACGAACGGCAGGTGATCGCCGCGCAGAAGGAGCGTGAACTGCGCGAGGCGGAGGCGCAGGCCAAGCAGCAGACCGCCATCACCGAGTCCGTGCTGTCGATCCAGGTGCAGGAGAACCAGGGCAAGGCCAACCTCGCCCGCTCGCAGCAGGAAGCCGCGCAGACCCGCACCCTCGCACAGGCCGAGGCGGACCGCATCCAGCTGCTGGGCGAGGGTGAGGCCAAGAAGGTTGTCGCGCTGGCCTCCGCCGAGGCGGAAAAGGTCACCAAGGTTGGGCTCGCCCAAGCCGAAGCGATCGAGAAGCAGGCGGCTGCCTCCGGCGGCGCGCGCTATCAGCTCACCCGCCAGATCGCCGAACGCTTTGCCGAAGCGCTCGAGAAGTCCGGCGTCGATATCGTCCCGCGCATCCAGGTTTCGACTGGCGGCGGCAACGGCGGCGCGGACATGGGCGGCGCAGGCGGCCCGCTCCTCCAGACCCTGATGGCGATGCTCGTTGCCGAGCGCGCCGAAACGCTGGTGCCACCAGACCAGACGGAGACGGCGGCGGGCGGGTAGGGCTGGCTCGCCAAGGCGCCCCGGTGCCGGCCTTGCGCCGCACTGGGGCGCCTTGACCTATTGCAAACCGATGCTGCCCGCCGTTCCGCCATCCACCGGCTGATTGATCCGGGTGATCACCACGGCAGCCAGCGCCAGCAAGAGGAACGCGCTGGCTTCGAACACGATGTTCTCCGGTGCCATGTTCTTGCTTTGCCGCACGATCAGCCGCGCGAGCGCAGTGATCGCGATGTAGATGGGATAGACGAATGTCGCGTCTTTGCCGGTGTAGAACGCGCTGACCATGCCGATCACTTCGGTGTAGAGGACCATCAGCAGGATATCGGCCAGCGTGATCGACCGGGTCTGGAATATCTCGGCGCTCTCTGCGGCCGCGCCGCCCACCGTCACCAGCGCGACGAGAAGGAGCAGGATCCGCTCGACCATGTGGAAGCCCGTCGTGGCGATGGCGCTTTCGGTCCTGCCGACAGGCGGCCGGTGGTCGCTATCGGCGGGGGAATTGCCTTCTGGTGGCGGTTCTGGAGCGGACGGGTGCGCCATGGTCTGGCGAGCATGCCACAAGCTGCGCGCAACGGCGAAACGGAACCCGACTTGCTCTCAGGGCTGCGACGCGGGCGGTGCTCCTGCAAAATCGTCTCCGCCCAGCGCTCGGTAAAGCGCTACCGTATTGCTCGTGCGCAGGAGCCGGGCGCTCACGAGCGAGCGCTGCGAGGCATAGAGCGCGCGCTGCGCATCGAGGCTTTCGAGGAACGAGGCCACTCCGCCGCGATAGCGCTCGGAGGTAAGGTAGGCGGTATCGCGCGCCGCCGCTTCCAGCGACGTCTGCGCCGCGATCTGATCGGCAATCGTCGCCCGGCGGGCGAGGGCATCGGAAACGTCGCGAAAGGCAAGCTGGATCGCGCGCTGGTAGGTTGCCGCCGCGCCCTCGGTCTGTGCGCGGGCGGCAGCGAGATTGCCGCTGTTGGCCCCTCCGGCGAAGATCGGCACGCTCGCCGAAGCGCCCGTGCTGTAGCTGAATGCTCCGCCGGTGAAGAGCCCGGATAGCGCCGAACTTGCAAAGCCGCCTGCCGATGTCAGCGAAATGCGCGGGAAGAAGGCCGCCCGCGCGGCACCGATGCGGGCATTGGCGGCGCGAAGCTGGTATTCGGCTTCCACCACATCCGGGCGGCGGAGCAGGATGCTGGAGGAGAGGCCGACGGGAACCGGCCCGACCTGATCGTCCACGCTCTCGATCGCGCCGGGCAGATCGGCATCAGCAAGCGGCCCGCCGATGAGCAGTTCGAGCGCGTTGCGATCCTGCTCCACGATTGTCGTCAGGTTCGCCACATCCGATTGCGCCGTCGCCGCAATGGTTTCCGCCTGGCGCAGATCGGTGCGGGGGGCAATGCCGCCCTTGAGGCGCGCGCTGGTGAGAGCAACGCTGCGCTGCGCGCTGGCGGCGGTCTCATGCGCGATGGCGAGCAGGCTGCGATCGGCCGCGAGGGTGAAATAGGCGTCGGCGATATCGGCGGCGAGAGTCAGCCGGGTCGCGCGCGCGGCCTGCTCGGTGGCGAGATAAGCATCAAGCTGCGCGTCGCTCAGGCTGCGCAGTCGCCCGAACAGATCGAGCTCGAAAGCCGAAGCGCCGATGTTGACGCTGTAGTTTTCGCGCTGCCCCCCGCCGATTGCGCCGCCGTTCGTGCTTGCAGTGCCGCTCCCGGCATCGCTCACGCTGGCAGCGGCGGTGCTGTTGATCGTGGGGAGTAGCGCCGCGCGCTGCACGCGGTACAAGGCGCGCGCGGCGGTAACATTGGCGAGGGCGGCCTTGAGGTTCTGGCTGTGTTCAAGCCCACGCCCGATCAGCGCCTGCAGCCGAGGCTCGCGAAAGACCGCGCGGTAGCCGAGCGACGCAAGATCGGTCTCGCTCGCCAGCAGGGCCGGATCGGCGATCCGCCAGCCGACGGGCACGGCGGGCAGGGGCCGCACATACCTGGGCTCGAGGCTGCAGCCTGCGAGCGCGGCAATCAGCAGGAGGGACGCGGCGCGCTTCATGCCGGCTTGCGGTTCCGGCTGAATGTCCGGCGCACCAGCACAAAGAACAGCGGCACGAAGAAGATCGCCAGCGCTGTTGCCGTCAGCATGCCGCCCATTACAGCGGTGCCGATCTCGACTCGGCTCTTGGCGCCCGCGCCGGTCGATAGCGCGAGGGGGAGCACGCCGAAAATGAAGGCAAGGCTGGTCATGAGGATCGGCCGCAGCCGCAGCCGCGCGGCTTCGAGCGCGGCGTCTGCCGGCGATTTGCCTGCCTTTTCGGCCTGCTCGGCAAATTCGATGATGAGGATCGCGTTCTTGGCCGAAAGCCCCATGGTGGTGAGCAGGCCGACCTGGAAGAACACATCGTTGTCCAATCCGCGCAGCCACACCGCCAGCGCTGCGCCAAGGAGGCCAACCGGGATCACCAGCATGACCGCAAAGGGGATCGACCAGCTTTCATAGAGCGCGGCAAGGCACAGAAACACGACCAGCAGCGAGATCGCATAAAGGAACGGGGCCTGATTGCCCGACAGGCGTTCCTGATAGGAGAGATCGGACCACGCGACCGAGGTTCCGGGTTGCTTTGCCGCGAGCGCGGCAATCGCGTTCATCGCTTCGCCCGAACTGTGCCCGGGCGCGGCCTGCCCCTGGATCTGGTAGGCCGGGGTCGCGTTGAAGCGGGAGAGGTTCGAGGGTGCCTGGCCCCAGCTCACTTTCGCAAACGCGGAGAAGGGCGCCATCGTCCCTGTGCTGCCGCGAACGAACCAGTTGGCAAGGTCTTCAGGCCGGCTGCGATAAGGCGCATCGCCCTGGACATAGACGCGCTTGACCCGGCCCCGATCGATGAAATCGTTCACATAGGTGCCGCCCCACGCGGTTGCGAGCGTTTGGTCGACTTGCGCGGATGTGAGCCCCAGTGCGCCGATCTTCTCGTCATCCATCGTGACGGCGAGCGTCGGATTGTCCTCCAGCGCGCCAAGGCGGACGGCGGCGAGCGCTGGATCGCTCTGCGCATCCTGCAGCAGGCCATCGCGCCGGGCCTTGAAATCGGCGCGGCTGAGGCCGCCGGTGTTGAGGAACTGGAGCGTGAAGCCGTTCGACTGGCCAAGGCCGCGCACCGCCGGCGGTGCAACGGCAAAGAATTCTGCATCGCGGAGCTGTTTGCCCAGTTCGGCGGTCGCGCGCTTGGTGATCGCATCGGAGCTGAGCGCGCTTGCCGTGCGCTGGTCCCACGGTTTGAGCAGGATGAAGCCGCGCCCGGCGTTCTGCCCACCGCCACCGCCACCGCCCTGACCCGATACGGTGTAGACCGCCTCGACCCCTTCGCGCATCGACGTGCGGAAATAGTCCTGAATGATCTTCGCCGCCGCTTCCGTGCGCGGCTGCGTAGCGCCCGGCGGCAGCGTATACTGCAACTGGGCGCGGCCCTGATCCTCAACCGGCAGGAAGCTGGAGGGGAGGAAGCTGAACACCAGCACCAGCAGGCCAACGACCGCGGCATAGGCGGCCATCGCTGCGCCCGAGCGCGCGATCGTTTTCGAAACGCGTTCCCGGTAGCGATCCGATGTCCGCGCGAACCATGCATTGAAGCGCTCGCCCTGCTGCACAGCCCATCCGCGGATGCCGCTTTCTGGCCTCGCCCCGGGATCGGGACGCTTCAGCAAGGTCGAGGTAAGCGCCGGGGTCAAAACCAGCGCGACCACGACCGAAAGTGCCATCGAGGCGACGATGGTGATCGAAAACTGCTTGTAGATGACGCCGACCGAGCCGCCAAAGAACGCCATGGGCAGGAACACCGCCGATAGCACGAGGGCAATCGCGATGAGGGCCGTCTGGATCTCGCTCATCGACTTGATGGTCGCATCATGTGCCGAGATTTCGGGCTCCTCGTCCATCACCCGCTCGACATTTTCGACTACCACGATCGCATCATCGACGAGGAGACCGATCGACAGGACCATGCCGAACAGGGTCAGCGTGTTGATGCTGAAGCCCGCAATGGCGAGCACGCCGAACGTACCCAGCAGCACAACCGGCACCGCGATGGCGGGGATCAGCGTCGCCCGCCAGCTCTGCAGGAACACGAACATCACGATGACCACCAGAACGATGGCCTCGAACAGCGTCTTGACGACTTCCTCGACCGAGAGCCGAATGAAGGTCGTGCTGTCGACCGGGTAGGCGAACTTGAAGCCATCCGGGAACGTCGCTGACTGGGCCTGGACTGCGGCCTTGACCAGTTCGGCGGTTTTCAGCGCGTCTGCGCCGGGCGCGAGCTGGACGGCCAGGCCTGCGGCGGGGTGGCCGTTGAACCGGCTGACGATGCTGTAGCTCTCCGCGCCCAGTTCGATCCGCGCCACATCCTGAAGGAGCACGCGCGACCCGTCGCTCTGCGTCTTGAGCACGATCTTGCGGAATTCCTCGGGCGTGGTCAGCCGCGAGCGGGCCGTTACCGTGGCGGTCAGCCGCTGCTCATCGGAGGAGGGCTGGGCGCCGATCTGGCCCGCCGCGACCTGCGTGTTCTGCGCCTGGATCGCCGCCGTCACATCGGAGGGCATCAGGCCGACCGCCGCCAGCTTGAACGGATCGAGCCAGATCCGCATCGCATATTGCGATCCGAACACGCTGACATCGCCAACGCCGTCGATCCGCCCGATCCGGTCCTGCAGGTTGGAGACGAGGAAGTCCGACACATCGTTGTTGGTCACCCGGTCGGTCTCATCATAGACCGAGACGATCAACAGGAAGTCCGAACTTGCCTTGGTGACCGTCAGCCCCTGCTGCTGGACCTGCTGCGGTAATCGCGCCAGCGCCTGCTGGACCTTGTTCTGCACCTGCACCTGCGCGATATCGGGGTTGATCCCCTTTCGGAAGGTTGCGGTAATCGCGGCAGAGCCGGATGAACTGGACGACGAGGTGAAGTAGATCAAGCCATCGATGCCGGTAAGCTGCTGCTCGATGATCTGCGTGACGCTTGATTCCAGCGTTTCTGCCGAAGCACCTGGATAGTTTGCGCGGATGTTCACCGCTGGCGGCGCGATATCGGGATATTGCTCGATCGGCAGCGTATAGACCGCGCCAAGGCCGCCCAGCATGATGACGATCGCGATCACCCACGCAAAGATCGGACGATCAATGAAGATGCGGGAAATCATGCCTCGATCAAGGCTTCGGCGAATGCGATGAGGAAGCCGGGCCGGCGGCCGGCTTTGAACCAGCGGGGACGGGGACGATCTTGCCGTCCGGCCTGATCTTGCCGAGCCCTTCCACGATCACCCGGTCGCCCGGCTTCAGCCCGCTCGTTACCAACCACTTGTCGCCAATGGTCTGTTCGGCCGTGATGCTGGCGCGCTTTGCACTATTGCCGGGACCGACCAGCATCACCGTCGCCACACCGCGCGCATCGCGCGAAACGCCCGCTTGCGGCACAAGCATGCCGCGCGCCACGGTCGCCTGGGAAAGCACCGCGCGAACATACATGCCGGGAAGCAGAAGGCCCGAGGGGTTGGGGAAGCGCGCGCGCAAGGTCACCGTCCCGGTCGCGGGATCGACCATCGCCTCGGCAAACTGCAGCGTGCCAGTATAGCCATAGTTGCTGCCATCCTCGAGCGTGAGGCTGACGGCTGCCGACGAAGGTGCGGTCGTCCCTGAAGCGAGCGAGCGGCGCAGCTTGAGCAAGTCCGCGCTCGATTGCTGGATATCGACATAGATCGGATCGAGGCGCTGGATCGTGGTGAGCGGGGCGGCCTGATTGGCCGTCGCCAATGCGCCGGTGGTGGCGAGCGACCGGCCGATCCGCCCGCTGATTGGTGCGGGCACACGCGTGAAGCGCAAGTTGATCTGCGCGGTATCCAACTGCGCGCGCGATTGCGCGACGCTGGCGGCAGCCTGCCGCGAAGCAGCAAGCGCGTCGGTATAGTCCTGCTTGCTCACCGCTTCGATTTCGGCCAGCGGGCGCAGCCGTTCCGCCTTCTGCGCTGCCGAAATGCGCGCCGCGTCTGCGCTGGCGAGATTGGCCTCGGCTTGCGCCGTCGCCGCGCGGTATAGGCTGGGATCGATCTGGTAGAGCGTCTGCCCGGCGCGGACCAGCGTGCCTTCGGTAAACAGTCGCTCGCGGATCACGCCTGAAACCTGCGGACGGACTTCGGACACTTCATACGCTGCGGTGCGGCCTGCCAGTACCGTGGGGAGCGCAACCGCTTCCTCGCGCACGACGATATAGCCCGCCTCAGGCGTCGGCGGCACGCGCTTTGCCGGCCCGCCCGAGCAGCCGACGAGGAGCGCGCTCAGGCTCACTGCGGCGCAAATGGCAAAGCGAAAGGATTCGTTGCGGCCCGCTGGGTGGCTGGCCGAAACCGTGGTCCGCCAATGTCCGGGTCTCACGTTGGAGCAGCGCCTTTCCTACTTGCGATCAACCATGGTGCGCATTCCAATATTCGCGGCGGGTCCGGACAACCGATTGCCCGCCGGCAGACCCGGCGTTCCCTTTGTAGTATCTCCTTTTTTCAGCAATCACGCAATCACTTAGCGCATGACGAGTGCACATGTTTTGGCGCCGGGGCCTGAAGCCTCGGCGATGTACCCTGCCTGTCACCCGCAAGCCGACCTGCTGAAGGTGAGGTCGCTCTGCAATTCAAGATCCCAACTGAATGTCACCGGGAATCGGTAGGCCGCACTGATAGAGACCTTCCAGCGCGGTGCGAACGGCAGGGGCTTCCCGTCGATCACACAGCTGGCGGGCGCGCCAACCGGGCAGATGAACTTGACCACCCTGGCATCGGTATGCGCCAGTGATCTGCCCCCTTTCGAGTGATCCAGAACCGATGATATTTGGATTGGGAAGGACTTTATGAATGCCGAGCAAGAAGCATCGCCGTGAAGAGATTATCGGCGTGCGGGGAGTGCATGGTCTTGTCCGTGGCACGTAAGTTCAAGAGCGGCGATGTGCTGGCGGCGCTTGCCGAGTTGTTCGTGACGCGCGGGCCGCCCGCGCACTTCAGGTCCGACAATGGCCCCGAGTCTATCGCCACGGCGGTGCAGGAATGGCTGGCGAAGGACGGCGCCAATGACCTAACATATGACCCGGGCCACTCGGTGGTGGCCGGTCAGATATCGCTGAGCAGGCAGGCCGAGCTGATCCGCCACCACGAACAAGGGCAGGATGGCCGCGACGTCAGTGTAGAAATCGCCGCCATCCCTGCCGACAAATTGGCTCACCAGCCGGGCGGCGGTGGTCTGGATCAGATCGACCATGCGCTTGATCGCGGGTGCGTTGAACGCCTTGGCAACGAGCGAGCGGTGGAAGGTGTGCAGCGGAGGATCCGCCGCGACGAGTGTGTTGGGCGGAACGAAGCCGTGCTCTTCATACACCGCATTGATTTCCGCCTGCTGGCTTGATTCCTTGACCAGCAGCAGCCCGGTCACGCTCGAAAACGTTAGCGGATCGGCGCAGATGTCGCGCACTTCGTCATCGCCCAGCACCATGTGGAAGCCGCAGGAGGCATCGCAATAGACCGGGCTCTGCTCTCGCAGCTGGCGGTGCGCATCGGGCGGGCACTGGCGGATATCGAGGTCCAGAAAGCTGATCGGACTTGTGGCCATGTGAACTGCTCCTCAGCCGGAACTGCTGGTTACAAGACCGATGAATATGGCACTTCGGATTGCCTGCCTACGAGCCATCCTTGTCTTGCCAGGAAGCCCGCTGCTTGCGGGCTGCAGGAGCAGGCATGCGCATGGCAGGTCAGGGCAAGGTCCGCCTCATCCAGCGGCATGGCGCGGCGGGGGTAGATCTGGCAGCGTTGCCGGAGGCCGGGCCCTAGCCCTGCCAAATGACGAGAGATGATCAATGGGCCGTGTTTCGGGGGAAATCGCGCTGGTCACGGGCGGGGCATCGGGCCTTGGCGCGGCAGACGCGGCGCTGCTCGCCAGCGACGGCGCGACGGTCTATCTCACTGATGCCGACGTGACGCTGGGCCAGTCGGTTGCTGCAGCGATCCCCGGCTACTGCGCCGCCAAGGGCGCTATCCATGCCCTGACGCGCTGCGTGGCCGTCCGTTGCCGCGAGCAGGGCAACGATCCGCTGCAACACGATCGTCGCCGGTTCGATCAGCCCGCCGATGACCATGCGCGCGCTATCCGCGATGCCCGAGGACAGTCCCAGCTTCGAGGAACTGGAAGGCCATGGCCAAGGCCAGCCCTCCGATGTCGCCAACATGGTGCTCTATCTCGCCTCGGACGAAGTTGGCGCTTAGCTCGTGATCGACAACGGCGAGACAGCCTGATCCGGACGCCTCGGGGCCTACTTCGCCGGACCTTCGGGCGCGGCGAAGACCTGTTCGCCCGCGATGTAGGTTGCCAGCACACGGGTCGCGTGGATCTCGCCGACCGGCACGGTCAGCGGGTTGCGATCAAGCACGATGAGATCGGCAAGCTTGCCCGGCTCCAGCGTGCCGCCCCGGTCCAGCCGCCCCATTTCCGCAGCGCCGTTGCGCGTGAGGAGCGCCATGGCTTCCGCCCGCGAAATGCGCTGCCCCGCATTGATCGGATCGCCGATGGCGCCCGGCACTTGCCGCGTGACCAGTGTTTCAAAGGCAATCCACGGGTTGACCGAGGGCACGACCGGCCAGTCCGATCCCACGACCACGTTGGCCCCGCTGTCCAGCGCATCGCGCATCGGCCAGAGCCGCTTCATCCGCTCGGTCCCCACCGCCTTGGCTATATCGACCGAAGTGATCGGCGTCGGCCACCAGATGTAGGGCGATAGTTCCCAGGTGAAATGAAGCTCGCGGCCTTTCGGCACGTCCGCTACGTCGATGAACGTGTTGTGGCCGATCTCGTGGTGCGGGCCGCTATCGCCATTGGCCTTGCGCGCGGCGGCAATGGCCTCGACCGCCTCGCGCACCGCGCCGTCGCCCGCGGCGTGGAACTTGACCTGAATGCCCTGCCGGTCAAACGCGGTGACGGCGGGGAACAGCGTGTCCTCTGGGATGAGCTTGAGGCCGCGTCCGTCACCCGGGCCCTGATCGTCATGTAACCCTCCGCGGTGTTCGTAGGGCGCCAGCATCACGGCCGTGCGGCCCTCCAGTGGCACCCCATCGAGGAACATCTTCACGCAATCGAGCTTGAGCCGCCCGGTGCTCCACGCCTGGCGCTGCGGGATCAGGCCTTCGCTGCCGCCCGAATTAGGGCCCCAGACGATGCAGCCGCGCGCATATTGCTTGAGGCCGCCGGACCGGGCGTAGCTGGAAAGGCCCTCGATCATCTCGCGCCGCACGGCAGCATCGGTGAAGCCGACGATGCCGAAGGACAGCATCTCGTCGGTCGCGACCTTGATCGCGGTAATCTGGTCTTCGGCGGAGACCTCGGGAATGAAGCGCTCGATATCCTTGGCCGAGACTTCGCGCAGCACGCCGGTGGGTTCGCCCCTGGCATCGCGGTCGATCACTCCCCCGATCGGATCCTTGGTCGTGCGGGTGATCCCGGCAATCGCGAGGACCTTTGAGTTGACCCAGATACTGTGCAGGCTCTCGTCATTGAGCAGGACGGGGTTGTTGGGTGCTGCCGCATCGAGCAGGCGGCGGTTCTGCTCACCCGGCTTGAATGCAGCACCGACCCAGCTGCCGCCGATGATCCAATCGCCGGGCTTGGCCTTGGCCGCGCAGGCCTTGATCGCTGCCACTATGGCCTGGGCGCCGGCGCCTTGTGCGAAGCGGCAGGAAAGCTTGTCGCGCCCGGCGAAATAAGTGTGGACGTGCATGTCATAAAGCCCGGGCATGACGGTGCGCCCGGCAAGATCGACCTTGCGGGCACCGGGCGGCGCGATGGCCGCGATCTCGACGTCCGTGCCTACTGCAATGATCGTGTCGCCCGCCACGGCCAAAGCCTGCACCGCACCGGCTGGGGTGAGCACAGTGCCATGTTCGAACACCAGCGTGATCGGCGTCGGCTTGGCCATGGCCGATCCGCTGGCGGTGGCGAGTGCGATAAGCGAAGCGGTGAACAGGCTGGCGCGGCTCATGGATTGCGGTTCCTTGGTCAGAGGGCGATTGCTTCGGCCCCCGCCGCAATAGGCAGGGCCAGCGGCCAGACCGGCTTGGCCGATGCGGCCAAACTGCCGCCGAGCCATTGTAAGCTGCGGGCCGGGTATGGATGATCGGTCCGCTATGGATGCAAGGGGGCCTGCGTGAAGCCGGAACCACCGATCATGAACCAGCCGGGAGGAGGCGCGGCGTGCTGAGGCCGACGATCTCGGTGCTCGTGCTGCGCCATGTTGCCAATTGCCTCGACCTTGTCGGCTGCGATCCCGAACCGATGCTCGCGCGGTTCAACCTGAGGCGCGATGATCTGGATAATGCCCGGGCCGTCATGCCGCTGGCCGATTTTCTCGATTTTTTCGAAATGGCCGCACAGATGGCGGGCAATCCCTATCTTGGGCTGCAGGCCGGGCGGCTCGGTGCGCTGAACAGTCTGGGCGCGCTGGGTTTCCTGTTCCTCAGCGCGCCATCGCTGCAGGCGGCCTTCACCGGCTTCGACGCCTATCTCGCCACGATCCAGGACGCAGTGCGAAACCGTTTCTCGAGCGCTGCCGGGATCGCGACCTTCGAATACATGATCACCGATCAGACGCTGCTCGCGCGCCGCCAGGATGCCGAATTTTCGATCGCCCTGATGCACAACATGTGCCGCAACTATGTCGGCGGCGATTTCGAGCTGATCGATGTGCACTTCGAACATGCCTGCCAGGGCGACGAGCGGGTCTATCGGGAGTTCTTTCGCTGCGATGTGTTCTTCGATCAGGAGACCAATGCGTTTTCCTTCGAGGAGCAGTTTCTCGATCGCGCCAGTCCGGTGATCGATCCCGATCTCTACCCGATTGTCGAGGAGCACTTGCGGCGACGGGTCGCGGAAAGCACGCGGCGCGCTCGCTCGCCCAAGGAGATCGTGCGCGTGCTGGAGGATAGCCCGCTTGATCGGACGCCCAGTCTGGAGGACGTAGCCGCCGCCATGGGTGTTTCGGCGGCGACGCTGAGCCGCAGGCTGCGCACGGCAGGGCTGCGCTGGCGCGATCTCGTCAGCGAACGGCGCATGCATGCTGCCGCGCGGCTACTGCGGCAGAGCCAGCGCGATATTGCCGATATCGCGCTGGCCGTGGGCTTTGCCGAAAGCTCCAGCTTCGTCCGCTGTTTCGGCCGCCATTTCGGCACGACGCCGCAGCGCTATCGCAAGGGCGGGGACATCAAGGCAGGGTAAAGGCGACCAGGGCATCGCCGAGGCGCGTGCCGAAGCCGCCATGCCCGCCCGCCGAGACAACGACGTATTGCCGCCCGTCGGTATGGCGGAACGTCATCGGCGTTGCGGTGGCGGGGGCTGGGACGGGGGCATTCCAGACCTGCCGTCCGGTCTGGATATCGAAGGCGCGCAGCTGGCTATCAAGACTCGCGCCGATGAACACGAGGCCGCCACGCGTGACGATCGGTCCGCCCTGATTGGGCGCGCCCCAGCCTGTGGGCGTGAGCAGCCCGGTCGAAAGCTGCAGGCGGCCGAAAGGCACTTGCCAGCGCGTCTGCCCGGTCTTCATGTCGATGGCGGTGAGCCGGCCCCAGGGCGGAGGATTGCACGGCGCGCCGAGCGGGGAGAGCAGCACCTCGCGCAGCATCACATAAGGTGAGCCCTGCATTTCATAGTACGAGACGCCGGAGTGCAGATCGCGCTTGGGATCGAATTTTGCGCGCGGCACGAGCCGGACCGAAGCGGCAAGGTTCGAGGAATTGACGACGGCAAGGCCGGTGCTGGGATCATAGGCCACGCCGCCCCAGTTGGTGCCGCCAAGGAAACTGGGGTGGAGCAGTGAGCCCTTGATGCTTGGCGGGGTGAACAGGCCTTCGTTGCGAAGCTGGCCAAGGCGCGTGCGGCAGGCGGCCGTATCGAACCACAGGAGACCCCAGGCATCGCCGGCCTTCAGCGCCTGCGAGGTGACGGGATGCGGCAGCACAGGCATCGGCTGAGTTGGTGCGGCCGCTTCGCCCGGCATGTCGCTGCGCGGGACAGGGCGCTCTTTCACCGGGAACAGCGGCTGGCCGGTCTGGCGATCGAGCACGAAGATATTGCCGGTCTTGGTGCCCTGGATCACCGCCTCGACGGGATGGCCCTGATGTTCGATCGTGGCGAGCGTGGGCGCAGCGGGGAGATCGTAGTCCCACAGATCGTGGTGCACGGTCTGATAGGACCACACCTTGCGTCCGGTGCGCATATCGAGCGCGACGACGGCATTGGCATCGGGAATGCGGCCGATGCGGTTGACGCCGAGCGTATCCCAGCTGGCGCTGCCGGTGGGCAGGAACAGCCAGCCGCGCCTCGCATCGACCGACAGCGGGGCCCACGCATTCGCCGCGCCGGTCACGGCGGACAGATCATCCGGGATCGCGTTCCAGTTCCACAGTTCCTTGCCCGTCACCACATCGAAGCCGCGCACGATGCCGTCGAGAGAATTGCGGTACATGTTGTCCTGCACCGCAGTGCCGAGCGCCATGACATTGCCCCAGACAGCCGGCGGCGAGGTGTTGGCCGGCGTGCCTGCGCCCTTGTAATCGAGCGCGGCGAGATCGATACGGCCGCCGGCGCCGAAGCCGGGGCAGGCGCGGCCGGTATCGGCGTCGAGCGCATGGAGCACCGCGTTCTGCGCCGCATAGAGAATGCGCTTGCCGCAAGGCTGCGCGCGGGCCTCGGCGGTATCGGCCTGCCAGTAGGCGAGGCCGCGGCAGTAGTTCTCGTGGTACATGTTGCCGCTGCGGGGCTTGTGCGGATCGAACGACCACAGCTCGCGGCCCGAGGCAGGATCAAGCGCCACCGCGCGGCCAAACGGAGTGCAGCCGTAGAGCCGGGCGTTGGCGTAGATCGGTGTCATCTCGCCGACAGTGACATCGACATCGGCGCTGCCCGGCGAAATCTCCCCCGAGTGCCATGTCCACGCGACCTTGAGGTTGCGCACTGTCTTGAGATTGATCTGATCGAGCGACGAATACTTGGTGGACGAGGCTTGCCCGCCATAGCTTGGCCAACCCGCCGCATCGAGCTCGACGCCGGCCACCTGCGGACTGGCGTGCAGCGGAGCGGGATCCGGCGGCTGCCGGCACGCCGCAACCGCGAACATGAGCAGGGCAGTCGCAAAGACCCGCCGCATCGGTTCAGCCTTTGGCCCGCACGTAGACCTGTTCGCCGCCGATCCAGGTTTCGAGCACGCGGGTATCGTGGACCTGCGTGACGGGAATGGCGAAGGGATCGCGGTCCAGCACAAGGAAATCCGCCACCTTGCCCACTTCGAGCGAACCGGCCTCGCGGCCCATGCCCATGCGCTTTGCAGCATCGATGCTGAACATCGTCACCGCCTGCGGCAACGTGATCGCTTCCTTGAGGCCGTAGCTGCGCGCGCCGCCGCCGGGGTTGCGCCGGGTGACGGCGGTTTCGATCCCGATCCACGGGTTCGGCACCGGAACCACCGCCCAGTCCGAACCGGCAATGACCAGCGCGCCTGCCTCAAACCCCTCGCGGATTGGCCAGACGCGGTCGATCCGGGGGCTGCCGACGGCGCTGGTGATGTCATCGTTGATCGGCTGCGGATCCCACAGGTAGGGCGAGTACTCGACAGCCGCGTTGAGCGCCTTGAAGCGCGGCAGGTCCGCCGGATCGACGAAGGTCGAATGGCCGACCTGATGGATCGGGCCTCCCATGCCATTGGCCTTGCGTGCGGCCTCGATCGCATCGAGTGCGGCGCGGACTGCCCGGTCTCCGGCAGCGTGGAACAGAACCGTGACGCCGAGCTTGTCCCACCGGGTGACGTTTGCCGCCATGGCCACCGGATCGAACAGCAGGAGGCCGCGCGCAGGCGCGTTGGGCTGGCCGGCCTGATAATCGGCCAGCATCGCGCCAGTATGGCTTTCGGTGGGCACGCCATCGGCGAAGACCTTGACGCAATCGGGATTGAAAGTGGCCCGCGCGAATTGCTTGCGATCCGCCAGCGTCCTTTCGAACTCGGGATTGGGGCGGCCCGATTCCGAATAGGCGATGCAGGCCTGAACGTGCTGCTTGAGCACGCCCTTGTCGGCCAAAGCGGCATAGACCGTGAGGTCGTCGCGGTAGGCCATCGCTTCGACATAGCCGACGACGCCGAAACCGGCGAGCATCGAGAGGTGCGCGGCAAGCTGCCTTTCCGTTTCGGCGAGCGGCTGGGGTGGGACTTTGAGGCTGATCAGCCGGCTCGCCGTTTCGCGCAGCACGCCGGTGGGGTTTCCGGCGCTGTCACGCTCGATGATCCCGCCTTCCGGATTGGGCGTGCTGCGGTCGATCCCAGCAGCGGCCAGCGCGCGCGAATTGGCCCAGACGCTGTGGCCGCTGACATCGAAGAGCATGACCGGATTGTCCGGCGAGACCGCATCGAGTGTTGCGGCTGTGATCGGAGTGCCTGCCAGCAGCGAGGACTGCCATTGCCCGCCGCTCACCCATTCGCCGGGCTTTGCCGCCTTCGCGCAGGCTCCCACCAGTTCGAGCAGGCGCTGCGGGCCGGCATCTTGCGGAATACGGCAGCGGCCTTCATCGCCCTTGGCTTGAAGGATCGGGTGCACGTGCATGTCATATAGGCCCGGAAACACGGTCCGGCCCTTGAGGTCGATCACTTTCGCGCCGCCGCGCGGCCACTTGCCCGCTGCCGCCCGCGTGCCGATGCGCACGATCTGTGTCCCGCGCACTTCCATCGCGCTGCGCCAGCCCTGCGGGGTGTAGAAATGGCCGTTGATGAAGCGCAGCGTGGGCTTCGGTGCTGCCTGTGCGGCAGCGGGCAGGGCGCAGGTCGCAAGGACAAGGCCCGCAGCGGAGAGGAATCGGCCAAGACCGCGGCGCATCATCGTCATTGCGGCTATCTCCCAGTGTCCGCTTGCGCCGCCGCCTTCGGGGCGGGTCGGCGCGAACGGTTCGTCAGTAACGGTAGGATGCGGTCAGGCCGAACGTGCGCGGCCGCAGCGTTTCGCGGCGGAAGAACTCGAACGGGTTCTGCGCGCGCTCGCGACGGGTCCAGGTGGACTTGTCGAGGATGTTGTTGACGAAGAGCGAGATATCGAAGTTGCCCGGCTTCACGCCAAGTCGCGCCGACCAGAACGCAACCGCCGGCGGAAGCGTGAGCGCGGTATCAATCGCGCCATTGGCCGGGTTGAGATAGGGCGGCAGCTTGCTCTGCTTCGAGCGATAGTCGAAGTCGGAGCGGATATAGCCGCCCTTTGCGCGGAACGCGTCGAAATCGTACTGCGCGTGGAACGATGCCGTCCACGGTGCGCCGAGCACGGCATCGCCCTTGCTCACGAACGGCGCCGACGCGGTCGGCCCGCCCTTGATCGTGTCGAGGAACTTCGCATCGACGTAGCCCACTTCGGCCTGCAACGTCAGGCGGTCGGTCGGGCGAACTTCGACCTGCAAGTCGAAGCCGCGGCTGCGCGCCTTGCCGAGGTTGGAGGTAAACTGGAAGCCGCAGCTGTTGAGCGCCACGGCCTGCTGGATGTCGCTCCAGTCGATCTGGTAGACGCTCGCCTGCACGCTGCCGCGCCCGCCGAACTTGCTCTTCACGCCCAGTTCGTAGCTCCATACCGAATCAGACTTGAAGTTGGTCGGGCGGCCATTGGGATACCCGATGCTGGCAAGCTCCGGACCGCAAAACGTGCCAACCTGCGGGTTGTAGCCGCCGACGCGGAAGCCCCGCGAGGCCGAGCCGTAGATCAGCGTATCCGGCGTGACCTGGAAGTTCACGCCGAACTTGGGCGTGATGGGGTTCTCGCTCTGGCGACCGCGGTCATCGACGAGCGGACCGACCACGAAGCCTTGCGCGATATCCTTGATGCTGAACACGGTGTGGCTGTAGCGCAGGCCTGCCAGAACCGAGATCCGGTCGGTAACCTTGTAGGTGACCTGGCCGAACAGCGCGGCCTGCTCGTCGGTCGATATCGCGTTCTGGTCATAGACCGGGAAGCCCGGAACCGGAGCTGCTCCGCCAAACAGGTAGACCGGCAGGTAGGGGTCGGTCACGACCTGGATCGAGGTCTGCTTCGCGTGGCTGTAGAACCCGCCGAGCACCCAGGTGAGGGGGCTCGTCGTACTGTTCGATTGCAGGCGCAGTTCGCCGGTCCAGTTCTTCTGCGCGACGAGGAAGTCCGAGGGTGCATTCTGTTCGGGGAAGAAGGGCAGGGCATTCACGCCGGTGAACAGAGTCTGATCGAAGTTCGTGTAATCCTGCACGAAGGATTGCTTGCGATCGAAGTAGGAGCCTACCGCGATCACATCGACCGCGCCGAGCCCGATGCTGACATTGAGCGAGGTCAGCGTGAAGCGGTCCTTGCTCGTCTCGGCCAGCTGGTTGGCGTTGATGAAGACGTGCTTGTCGTAGTCGGAATACTTCTCCCAGCTCTCGCCGCTGTCTCCGGCCTTGACGTTCTGGTAGAACACCGCCGGCGTGATCTTGACGTTGTCGACAGGCTGCCAGGTGAGCGCGATGCGGCCGACATAGCTGTCGGTCTTGTTCGCATTCTTGTCGACGACCTTGCCCGTGAACGAGCTGATCCGGTCGACATAGCCGCCGTCGCGGCGGTAGTAGCCGCTGGCGACGAGGCCGAGCTTGCCCGGGATCAGCGGCGCGCTGATCGATACGCCGCCCTCGCCATTTGCTGCGCCGTGCTGGGTGGCGCTCCCTTCGGCGCGGGCATAGACCTTGAGCTTGTCGAGCTCCGGCTGCTGGGTGATGAAACGCACGGTGCCGCCTTCCGAGCCGGCGCCGAACAGCGTGCCCTGTGGGCCGCGCAGCACTTCGACGCGGTCAAGGTCGAACACCACGGGATAGGCGTTGCCGCCACCATAGCCGAGCTGGCGGATCTGGATCGGCACATCATCGATATAGATGCCGGTGGTCGCCGCACCGACTGAGGAATTGACACCGCGGATCGCAATGTTCGTCGTGGTGTTCGATTTCTCGAAGCTCACGCCCGGGGTCTGGCGGATGACATCGCTGAAGTTGCGGATGCCGCGGCTATCGAGCGCCTCGCGCGAGAGGGCGCTGACGCTGAGCGGGACCTTGTTGATGCTTTCGCTCTTGCGGGTGGCGGTAACAATGATCTCGCCGCCGTTCTGGCTGTCTGCCGCTGCCGTATCGGCCTGCGGAGCAGTTGATTGCGCTGCGGCGGATTGGGCAACGAGAAGCATGGCAAGTGCCGTACTGCCGACCAGAAGGCGTGCGCTGCGGCTGCTCATTGTCTGTGACTCCCCTGATATGGCGACCGCCGGCATGTTTGCCGCACAGCCCATTCGGGGAGGAAACTATGGGTTGAGGCGGGATTGCCGTTGACCTGAACCGGCAACATGCCGCGTGCCTGCCAGATAGGGCACATCTTGCGCCCCGCCGCGCTTGGTTGGCCACATTTGCCAAGGATGCGCGCGGCGCTGAACGGGAAGAGCCGCCAGCACCCGGCTGACGGCTCTTCCCGTTCTGGCTGCCGATATTCAGCGCTGCGCCAGCGCCTTGTCCTCGTTGGCCCGCTTGATGATGTACATGCGGATGGCCTCGGCATCAGTCGGCTTCAGCGCCGCCTTGAACGAGACCATGCCCAACTGGTGGAGCTGGCCGCCGATCACGATGGCCTTCACGGCGTCGGCCGATCCGATCACGCCCGAATGGCGCAGATCGGGATTGAGCGCGCCCGAGATGGCGGCATCACCGTGGCACATCGCGCAGTAGCGGCCATAGAGCTGTCCGCCGAGCGTGGCCTGCGCCTGCGTGCCGGTGAACGGCGGCGGATCGAGCACCATCTGGTTCATCGGCGGCGGTGCGGGCAACTGGCCGTTGGCGCCCAGCTTGAACACGAGCAGGCGGCTGATGTTACGCGCCGCGCCGCCCTTTTTCGCCAGCACGCCGGTCGCGACATCCCACACCCCGCCCCAGCCGGCGAGGATCGCGACATACTGCTCGCCGTCGATGGTGTAGGTCATCGGGGCGGCGATAATCCCGGTTTGCGCCGGGAAGGACCACAGCTTCTCGCCCTTGTCCGCGGTGTAGGCCACGAATTCGCCGCCCGAAGTGCCCTGGAACACGAGGTTGCCAGCCGTCGAGAGTACGCCGCCGTTCGACGGTCCGACCAGATCGATCTTCCACGCCGGCTTCCTGTTCGCCACGTCCCAAGCAACGAGTTGGCCCTTGGTTGCCGCCTTGGCGCCCTCCTGAATCTTCAGATCGGCCGGCATCGACACGGCATAGCCATCCATGCCGATCTTCCAGCCGATCGCGCCGGGCTTCCAGTCCTTCGCCGCAAGGTAGGGCCAGCCGGCCAGATTGGTCGGGATATAGAGGTAGCCGGTCTTCGGGCTGTAGCTCTGCGGCTGCCAACTGTGGGCACCGACCGCGCCGGGCAGGCTGACGAATGCCTTGCCGGTCTTTTCATACTTGGCGTCGGGGTTGATGTTGGGACGGCCAGTTTCCGGATCGAGCCCGGTGGCCCAGTTCACCGGGACCCACGGCGTGCCGGAAATGAACTTGCCGGTCTTCACATCGAGCACATAAACGTGCCCGTTCTTGGGCGCATGC
>CAZQEH010000041.1:0-31050 GCA_964592205.1 uncultured Novosphingobium sp. | reverse complement strand
GCTCTCTGCCGCCCGCGCCGCCGCCGCCAATGCCGCAAATGAACGCGGCTATGCCATGCTCGTCGCCGATGCGGACGGCGTCGTCACCGAAGTGCTGGCCGAAGCCGGGCAGGTCGTCGCGGCCGGAACCCCCGTCCTGCGCCTCGCCCGTAGCGGCGCGCGTGAAGCACTTGTCGCCGTGCCCGAAACCGCGCTGGCTGCACTGCCAAAAGCCGCGCAGGCCCTCGTCTATGGCCGCAGCGCGCCCGTCCCTGCCACCTTGCGCGAAGTCGCCGGTGCCGCCGACCCGCTGACCCGTACCTTCGCCGCACGCTTTGTCTTGTCCGGCGCGCCGGATGATGCGCCGCTGGGCGCCACCGTCACGGTGCGCCTTCCCGGCAGCAGCGCCGGCAGCAGCCGCGTGCCCCTCGGCGCGCTCGTCGATCTCGGCTCAGGGCAGGGCGTCTGGGTGATCCAGCCAGACCGCACCGTCCGCTTCCAGTCCGCGCAGCCGCTGCGCCTCACCGAGGAGCAAGCCATCCTCCCGGCTGCGGCTCTGCCCCCCGGCACGCACGTGGTCGCGCTGGGCGGCCAGCTGCTCCATGCCGGCCAGAAAATCCGCCCCGCCGAAAGCGCAAAGCCATGAAGGGCCCCAACCTCTCCGCGATCGCGGTCAAGGAACCCTCGGTCACGCTGTTCCTGCTGCTGGCCGCGATGGCCGCAGGCATCTTCGCCTTCTTCCAGCTCGGTCGCGCCGAAGATCCCAGCTTCACGTTGAAAGTGCTCACCGTCACCGCTGCCTGGCCCGGCGCCACCGCGCGCGAGATGCAGGACCAAGTCGCCGACCGGCTCGAGAAACGCATCCAGGAACTGCCCTGGAACGACCGGATCGAGACGCAGGCCCGCCCCGGGCTCGTCACGCTCACGGTCGTGCTGAGCGACAAGACGCCGCCCAAGGACGTGCCCGAGATGCTTTATCAGGCGCGCAAGAAGATGAGCGACGAGGCGATCAACCTGCCGCGCGGCGTGATCGGCCCGATCGTCAACGACGAATATTCTGATGTCTTTTTCTCGCTGATCGCGGTGCAGGCCACGAGGCTCCCCCACCGCGCGCTGATTGCGCAGACCGAGGCGATCCGCAGCGAACTCCAGCGCGTCGAAGGCGTCAAGAAGGTCTCGCTCATCGGCGAACAGCGCCCGCGCATCTATGTCGAGCTGTCCAACCGCAAGCTCGCAACCTTGGGCATCGGCGCCGATACCGTGCTGAATGCGCTGGCGAACCAGAATGTCATCCAGCCCGCCGCGCAGTTCGAAACGTCCTCGCGCCTGATCCCGGTGCGCGTCACCGGCGCCTTCGATGATCTCGATGCCGTGCGCGCCACGGCCATCGCCGCCGGCGGGCGCGTGCTGCGGCTGGGTGACATTGCCGAGGTCAAGCGCGGCTATGAAGATCCGCCCACCTATCAGGTGCGCCATCAGGGCGGTGAAGCGGTCATGCTCGGCGTCGTCATGCGCGAGAACTACAATGGACTCACGCTCGGCCACGCGCTCAACGCCAAGGTCAACGAGATCCGCGCCACGCTTCCGCTTGGCGTGACGGTCGCCGAAGTCGCCGATCAGGCCGCCAACATTGCCGAGGCCTACGGCGAATTCATGTTCAAGTTCGCGGTCGCCCTCAGCGTCGTCATGGTCGTCAGCCTCATCGCGCTCGGCTGGCGCGTGGGCATCGTCGTGGCGCTGTCGGTCCCGCTCACGCTTGCCGCCGTCTTTGTCATCATGCTGATGACGGGCCGCCAGTTCGATCGCATCACCTTGGGCGCGCTCATCCTCAGCCTCGGCCTCCTCGTCGACGATGCGATCATCGCGATCGAGATGATGGTGGTGAAGCTCGAGGAAGGCATGAGCCGGATCGAGGCCGCCACCTTCGCATGGGGAGCGACCGCCGGGCCGATGCTTGCAGGCACGATCGTCACCATCGTCGGCTTCCTCCCCGTCGGCTTCGCGCGCTCCACGGCGGGCGAATATGCCGGGAACATCTTCTGGATCGTCGGCTTCGCGCTCCTCGTTTCGTGGGTCGTTGCGGTCTATTTCACCCCCTATCTCGGCGTGAAACTGCTGCCCGATATCAAGCCGGTCGAAGGCGGGCACGACGCCATCTACGCCACGCCGCGCTACCGGCAGCTACGCGCGTGGATCACCCGCAGCGTGGCGCAGCGCGGTCGCCTTGCCATCGGCGTTGTCCTTGCGATGGTGTTTGCCGGCGTGCTGCTTGTCGTCGCCATCCCCAAACAGTTCTTCCCGGTGTCAGACCGCCCCGAACTGCTGATCGAGGTTTACAACCCCCACGGCTCCAGTCTCTCCGCGACGCGCGGCGTGGTCGAGAAGATCGAGCATGATCTGCTCACCCGGCCCGAGCTCAAGGCCGAGATCCGCTATGTGAGCAGCTACCTTGGCGGCGGCGCTCCGCGCTTCTTCCTCTCGCTCAATCCCGAACCCGCCGATCCCTCGTTTGCCAAGCTCATCGTGCTGACGCACAGCCCCGCCGCGCGCGACCGGCTGCGCCTCGCGGTGCAGAAGCTCGCCGCCGAAGGCCGCTATCCCGGCGCCCGCATCCGCGCGCTTGGCTTGCTGTTCGGCCCGCCGGTGCCTTATCCCGTGGCATTCCGCGTCACCGGCCCCGATATCGATCAACTGCGCCGCATCTGCGCCGAAGTCGCCGATGTAGTCCGCGCCAATCCCGATACCGTCGCCGTCAACACCGATTGGGGTGACCGCAGCCCCGCCGTCACGCTGCAGTTCGACAATGATCGCCTGCGCTTGCTTGGTCTCGATCCCGCCAGTGTCTCACGGCAGGTCTATACGCTGATCTCGGGTGCCACGGTCACGCAGGCGCGGTACGGAGACCGCACCACCGATGTCGTCGTGCGCACCCCGGGGCCGGAACACCACGCGCTCGGCGATCTCGGCAACCTCGTGATCGGCACCGCGAACGGGACCGGCGTGACCCTTTCGCAAATCGCCAGCATCGTGCCCACCAGCGAAGACCCGCTGCTCGTGCGCCGGGGCCGCGTGCCGACCATGACCGTGCGCGCCGATATCGTGAAGGGTGTCCAGCCTGCTGACGTGACCGCCGCGATCCTGCCCAAGCTGAAGCCGACGATCGACGCACTGCCCGCCGGCTATGCGATCACCACCGCCGGCTCGGTCGAGGAAGCGGGCAAGGCCAACGGCGCGCTGGCCCCGCTCTTCCCGGTCATGATCGGGCTCATGCTGCTCGTGCTCATGCTGCAAACCCGCTCGTTCCGAATGACCGGCCTCGTCTTCGCCACCGCACCGCTGGGGCTGCTCGGCGCGATCCCGGCACTGCTCGTCACCGGCTTCCCGTTCGGCTTCAATGCCATCCTCGGCCTGATCGGCCTGGCCGGCATCCTCATGCGCAACACGCTGATCCTCGTCGACCAGATCGATTCGGAACGCGCCCGCGGCCTCGGTCTGGAGGACGCGGTGATCGAGGCAACCGTGCGCCGCGCGCGCCCCGTGCTGCTCACCGCGCTCGCCGCCGTGCTCGCCTTCCTGCCGCTTACGCTCTCCAGCTTCTGGGGCCCGCTCGCGGTGGTGCTGATCGGCGGCACGCTGGTGGGCACCGCGCTGACGCTGTTCTTCCTGCCCGCGCTCTATGCGCTGTGGATGGTGCGGAAGGACGGCGGCGCGCGGCGCTTGGAAAGGCCGCTGGCGGCCTGATCCCTCACCAGCTTCCGGTGTTCTCCATGCTCGCCCACGGTTCGGCGAGTTCGAGATGGCCGTCCTGCAGCAACTCGATCGAAATGCCGTCCGGGCTCTTCACGAAGGCCATGTGCCCGTCGCGCGGAGGGCGGTGGATGATATGGCCCGCAGCCTGAATCTTCGCGCAGGTCTCGTAGATATTGCTGACCCGGTAGGCGAGATGGCCGAAGTTGCGCCCGCCGGAGTAGACCTCGGCCGCGCTGCCATCCTCGGGCGGCCAGTTATAGGTCAGTTCGACTTCCGCAACGTCCTCCTGGCCCGGCGCGGCGAGGAAAATGAGCGTGAAGCGGCCCTTCTCGCTCGAAAAGCGGCGCACTTCCTTCACTCCGAACAGCTCGAAGAAGGCGATGGTCGCCTCGGGATCAGTCACGCGGATCATCGCGTGGAGAAACTTGGTCACAGGGAGCAGCTCCTTTGGATGTTCAAACTCGGTTCATCGACATAATTGCACACTTCGCCGCAGGGCTGAACGCCCTTCAGGGAGACCATGCCGTGCCAGAATCCGACCTTGCTACCGATAGTGAGCCCGCCGCCGATTCCCAAACCTTTCTTGCCCGCCTCGCCCCATCGGGCCTGCAGCGGCCGTTGCTGGCGGCCGCAGGCGTGCTTGCGCTCGGCATGATCGCAGGTGGTTATCTCCTTGGCGACGGCCTCCGGCGTAGCCGCGAGGCGGACCGCGCCGTTACCGTGCGCGGGCTGGCAGAGCGCGAAGTGACCGCCGATCTCGCCACCTGGACGATTGCCTATTCCGCCACCGCCGAAGACATGGGCAGCGCACAGGCCAGCGTCGATCACGATAGCCAGGAAATCCGCGCCTTCTTCGCCGGGCTCGGCTTCCCCGCGGAGGCGCTCCAGCCCACCGGCGTGAACGTCAACACCAGCACCGACAACGGCGTGACGCACTTCACCGTGCGCCAGCGCATGGCGCTGCGCACCACCGACATCAAGCGTGCGCAGGATGCCGTGCGCCGCCAGTTCGATCTCGTGCGCCGCGGCGTGATGCTCGAGGAAGGCTCCGGCATGGCCTATACCTTCACCGGGCTCGACAAGATCAAGCCCGCGATGGTCGCGGCCGCCACCAAGGACGCGCGCCGCAGCGCCGAGCAGTTTGCCGAGGATAGCGGCACCGGCGTCGGCGGGATCAAGAGCGCGACGCAGGGCTACTTCGAAGTTACCGCGCGCGATGGCGATGGCGGCGGCGGCTGGGGTGTTTCGGACACGCCCTTCAAGAAGGTCCGCGTTGTCACCACGATCGATTTTTATTTGCGTTGATTGTGCCGCTCACGCGGCGGGGGAGCGGGCCGGTGCCGCCTTCAAAGCGCGCTCTTGCGCGCGCTTTGCAAAGAAAAGGGCGCGCCGCAGTGCGGCACGCCCCCTCCCCCTGCAATCAGGTCAGCTCAGAACGATGCGGTCAGCGAAACCACGCCGACTGGCTTGGTCGTGCGGTAGAAGGCATTCGAGCACACGTCGATCGCACCCGCCGAACCCGCGCCGCTGCACAGGCTGCTGTTCGCGAAATCGCTGCGGTGCATATCGGTGCCCACTACTGAGGCATCGAGCGCGAGGTTCTTATACTTTGCGGTAATCCCGACGTTGTAATCAAAGTACGGCTTCGGGAAGTCGAAGCCGCCGCCGGTGTGCGCGAGGTGCGAATGGATGCTCAGCGGAGTGCCCGGGATCGCCCCGCCCAGTTCGCCGTAGACGTAGAGATTGCCGCGATGGGTCGAGGTGAAGTTGTAGTTGAACACCTTCTGCGCCGGCGCGAAGTTCGCGCCGACCTTGGCCGTCACCGGACCGAGCGTCTTGGCGAGCGAGCCGTAGACTTCCCAGTAGTTGCCGGTGGTCGCGCCGGGATAGATGTAGCCATAGAGGCCACCATCGACGATGAAGCCGGTCTTGCCGATGGCATGGGTGTAGCCGCCGTAGACGTCGATTTCAGTGCCGCCGATGTTGATCGGGCTCTGGCCGGCCGAAGCGCTCGAAGCCCAGGTCGAAACATAGAAGCCCGAGCTGTGCGCGATGGTGATGGTGCCCTGCACAACGGGCTTGTTGTCGGACTGCGCGACGCCGCGGAACCGGTACTGGCTGGCGATGGTTGCCGCGCCGGTAATGGTGATATCGCTGGGCGGGGCGGCTTCGTCGGCAAACGCGGGTGCAGCAGCGGCGAAGCTCAGGGCGGCAAGGGTTGCGGCCACGAAGGCCTTGCTGGACGTACGCATGGGAAATCCTTTGTAATTGGGTTTGCGTCGTCCCACCTGCACAGCGCGTGGCGACTCGATCTTTGCGGTCAGCCTTCACTCTGTAACGTTTTGTTGCCGCATCATGCTGCGCTGCACAAGAGTCAGCCAACGGCTGGTCGCGGCTTTCCAACGGCCTGTTGCAATTCCGCACCACGGGGACGGCCGGCCTTGTATGGACGCAATTCCGGCCCATATAACTTTAGTCAGGCCAATTATTGATGCTCAAGCTTTTGCGTTCCCTTCTCGATGTCCGCCAGGTGCCCGAAGTCATCCCTTCGGTGCCTGCAGGCCAGCGGGTCTATGCGATCGGCGATATTCATGGCCGGTACGACTTGCTGTGCCGGATGATCGCGCGGATCGAAGCGGACGAGGTTGGCCGTACCCCCGCCGATACCACCGTCATCCTGCTCGGCGATCTTGTTGATCGCGGGCCGGACAGCGCGCGCGTGATCGCCACTGCGCGCGAATGGGCCAAGCGCCGCCGCGTGCGCATCCTTGCCGGCAACCACGAGGAAATGTTCCTCGGCAGCTTCGAACGTGACGACACGCTGCGCCATTTCCTGCGCCATGGCGGGCGCGAGACGCTGCTGAGCTATCCCATCAAGCCCGACGTCTACAGCCGCGCCACGCTTGAAGAACTGCGCGCGATCATGAGCGAAGTCGTGCCCGAAGAGGACATCGCCTTCATGCAGTCGATGGAAGACCGCATTCAGATCGGCGACTACGTCTTCGTCCATGCCGGTGTGCGCCCCGGCATCCCGCTGGAGGATCAGAAGGTTTCGGATCTGCGCTGGATCCGCAGCGAATTCATCGAGGGCCCGGAATCGCGCAATTTCGCGGTGGTCCACGGGCACACCATCCTCGAGGCACCACACATCTCGCCGCTGCGCATCAGCCTCGATACCGGAGCCTATGCCTCAGGGCTGCTCACCGCCGTCGGCCTTGAAGGCACCGCGCGCTGGCTGATTTCCGTGCAGGGCGAGCCGGCGGCAGAAGCAGCCTAATCCTCGAACAACACCGTGCGCATCACGCCGTCTGCGCGGTAGACTGGCGAATCGCGGCTGACCTCGTACATCCGGTTCCATGTCGCCGTCGGTCCGAGGCCGACCAGCGCATCGCGCATCTGTGCGTAGTAGGTGTGCTGGAAATGCGCGACGAGCGAGGCGTGGTCCTCCCACAACTCGTGCACCGTCACCCGGTGCGGCACGCAGGGATCGGCGGCAAAGCAGTATTCAAGGCAGCCCTGCTCCTCGGTGCGCGTCTTCCACTGGATCGGCCCGGTCAGGCGCACAGCCTCGTCGCGCGTGGCCTCGTCAGCGAATTCAAGATAGGCGTGGATGACGACCTGCGGCATGACGGGCTCTCCTTTTCGCGGCCCAATCAAGCACAGCCCGCCCCCGCCCGCCCCTATTGATAAACGCAGGTATCGTAGTCCGCGCGCACCGTGTTCACGCGCGCGGCAATCACATTGCCGTGCCGCCGGGTAAAGCCCGTGGCCCCGGCCACCGCGCGCACCTTGGGCTGCGGAAATGCCGCCGCGATCCGCGCCGCCTCGACCCGGCTCAATTGCGCCGCCGACTTGTTGTAATAGCGCCGCGCCCCGGCCTCGACGCCATACGTGCCGATCCCGGTCTCCGCGACGTTCAGATAGACTTCCATGATCCGCCGCTTGCCCCAGATCGCCTCGATCAGCACGGTGAACCAGGCCTCCAGGCCCTTTCGGATATAGCCGCCGCCCTGCCACAGGAACACGTTCTTCGCGGTCTGCTGGCTGATCGTGGAGCCGCCGCGGATGCGCCCGCCTTCCCGATTGCGCTCCCACGCTTTCAGGATCGCGTTCTGATCGAACCCGTGGTGCTGGCAGAACTTGCCGTCCTCGCCCGCAATCGCGGCGTCCACCATGTTGCGGTCGATCTTGGAAAGCGGCAGCCATTCCTTGGTGATGCCGTTGGGATCGAAGATCATCGTGAGCGTCACCGGCACCGGCACGAAGCGGTAGACTACCACCATGAACACGCTGAGGAACAGGAACGCCGCCACCAGCCGCGTCAGCAGCCAGCCAACCTGATGGAGCCGCCCGGGCTGCCGCGCGCGCGCGACTTGCGGGTTCTTGAGCTTGCGCAGTTCATCATCCATGTGCGCAGGATATTACCCGGCGCAGCGCGGCTGGCAATCACCCCCGCGCGTCGAACGCGGCCCGCGCTGCTTCCACCTTGCGCAGATTGGCTTCGGCCGCCGCCTCGCCCAACGCTGGCACGATGCCGGCAACACCGTGATCGTCACCGGCCGCACTCTCGCCAGCCTTGAGGAAGCCATCGCGGGCCGCGCCAATCTCCACGCCCGCGTGCTCGATGTGACCGATCCTGCCGCGATCGCCGCCTTCGCCAAGGGCATCACCGCCGAATTCCCGGCGCTCAACGTGCTGATCAACAATGCCGGCATCATGCGCTTCGAGGATCTCGGTGCCCCGCGCGACATGGGCGATGTCGAAGCGACCATTGCCACCAACCTCATCGCCCCGATCCGGCTCACCGATGCACTGATCGCGCACCTCAAGGCGCAGTCCGATGCAGCAGTGGTGATGGTCTCGTCCGGCCTCGCCTTCGTGCCGATGGCCGTCACCGCCACCTATAGCGCCACCAAGGCGGCGATCCATTCCTACAGCAAGTCGCTGCGTCACCAGCTTGCGGGCCAGGTCGAAGTGATCGAACTCGCCCCGCCTGCGGTGCAGACGGACCTTACGCCGGGCCAATCCACCCGCGCCAACTACCTGCCGCTCGAAACGTTCATCGATCAGACCATGGCCTTGTTCGAGCAGCAGCCGACACCGCCGGAGATCCTCGTCCCCAACGTGCTGTTCCTCCGCAACGCCGAAGCCGAAGGCCGCTACGCCGCCGCGTTCGATATCCTGAACCGCGATTTCGGCCACAACTGAGGCACGCCGCCCACAAGCGAAAACGGCCGGGGTCACCCCCGGCCGCCTTTGCATTGTCGTCAGCGCACAGCCTCAGGCCGGCAGCAACCGCCGCTCGCCGGCAATGTGCTGCATCGCCTTCTGCAACTTCTCGAATGCGCGCACCTCGATCTGACGCACGCGTTCGCGGCTGACGTTGTAGACCTGGCTCAGCTCTTCAAGCGTCTTGGGCTCGTCGATCAGGCGCCTATCGGTGAGGATATGCTTTTCGCGGTCCGAAAGGCTGTCCATCGCTTCCACCAACAGGGCATGGCGCAGATGCGCTTCCTCGGCGTCGGCTACGGTCTCGTCCTGCAGCGGGCTGTCATCGACCAGCCAGTCCTGCCACGAACCCTCGCCGTCTTCACGCACCGACACGTTCAGGCTGGCATCGCCGCCCATCATCATGCGCCGGTTCATGTTGACGACTTCGGTCTCGGACACGCCAAGATCGGTCGCGATCTTCTTCACGTCTTCAGGATGCAGGTCCGAATCCTCGAACGCCTCGAGGTTCTTCTTCATGCGCCGGAGGTTGAAGAACAGCTTCTTCTGCGCGGCGGTGGTCCCCATCTTCACCAGGCTCCACGAACGCAGGATATACTCCTGGATCGAGGCCTTGATCCACCACATCGCATAGGTCGCCAAGCGGAAGCCGCGATCGGGCTCGAACTTCTTGACGCCTTGCATGAGGCCGATGTTGCCTTCGGAGATCAGCTCGCTCACGGGCAGGCCATAGCCGCGATAGCCCATGGCGATCTTGGCCACGAGCCGCAGGTGGCTCGTCACCAGCTGTGCAGCGGCCTGCGGATCGGCATGCTCCTGATAGCGCTTGGCGAGCATGTATTCCTGCTCTGGCGCCAGCACAGGGAACTTGCGGATTTCGGCGAGATAGCGATTGAGCCCAGCTTCACCGCCGCCAAGGGCAGGAACCAGTGCGCTCGATTTCTTCTCAGACACCTGAACACATCCTTTCGCCGCGCCCGCTGGGAGAGGGAGGGGACGCGAACCTCACAGGCCTAACCCGGCCAAGGCTGTGTCGCGAAACGTTCGCGGCTTGTTCCGATATATCGGAGCGGCCCGACTCTCGCCACACACCAAATCTATTCGCCCACGAAGCGCCATTGGATACAGCATTTTTTCGGGGCATTTCGCCAGCCATCACTAAGGGCAGGTCATCCATCACGCCCTCCGAGTTCGACGACGAGTGTCCTGAGATCGACCGGCGCCTTGCTAGTGAAGTGCACCGAAGCGCCGCTCGCCGGATGGATGAAGCCCAGTTCGGCGGCATGCAGGGCCTGTCGGCGGAAGCCGAGCCGGGCAAGCAGGGGCCGATGCTGGGAAGACGTGCGACCATAGACTGGATCGCCCATTAGCGCATGGCCGATTGATGCAAGGTGAACGCGCACCTGGTGGGTACGCCCGGTCTCGAGCCGACATTCGATCAGCGCGGCGCCCTGCAGGGGCTCGATCGTGCGGTAGTGCGTCACCGCGTGCTTGCCGCGCCCGTCCGCGACCAGCGCCATCTTCTTGCGATCCCGCTCGCTCCGCCCGATCGCACCGCGCACTGTGCCCGCAGCCGGCACCGGCACCCCGGTCGTCACGGCCAGATAGGCGCGGTGGATCGAATGGTCGGCAAACTGCCGCGCCAGCCCTTCGTGCGCCGCATCGGTCTTGGCGACGACGAGCAGCCCGGAGGTATCCTTGTCGATCCGGTGGACGATCCCCGGCCGCGCCACCCCGCCGATGCCCGAAAGCTGGCCCCGGCAATGATGCAGCAGCGCGTTGACCAGCGTGCCATCAAGGTTGCCCGCCGCTGGATGCACCACCAGCCCGGCAGGCTTGTCGATCACGATCAGGTGCGAATCTTCGTAGACCACGCTGAGCGGAATATCCTGCGCCGCCGCTTCCGCAGGCACCGCCTCGGGCACGCGGATGGTGAAGGGCGTTCCCTGCGCCGGCTTGAACGAAGCCTGCCCGGCAGGCTTGCCCGCCAGCGCCACGCGGCCTTCGTCCATCAGGGCCTTGACCCGCTCGCGCGAGAGGCCCGAAACATCTGCCAGCGCCCGATCGAGCCGCAGCCCGCCGGTCGGGATGATCCCCTCGATGATGGTCTCGCATGCCCCCATGGTTCGTTCGATATGGGGAGGCTTGCGGGGGCTGCAAGTGGTGCCGGGTGTGAGCCGCTCAATACCCCGCCATGGCGAGCGCGGAAATCACGGCGAGCGACCAGTTCAGCAGGAGCGCGACGACCAGCGCAGCCTTCCACCCGGTCGCCGCGTCCTTCATGCCCGCCTCAAACGTCCGGTTCAGGATCCACGCACTGGCGATCACCGTCGTCGAGAACACGAAGAACGGATGCTTTCCGGCGAGCAGGGCGACAAGGATCCACATCGCGATGTTGTGAACCACCCACGCTGCAACGAACCACACGATGGGAATGGGCCGGTAGGTTCCTTCGGGCATGAAGGAACCGATGCTCGACGAACGGATGCCCGTGTCGATCGGTTCGCCGTAGCCGGTGTCGTTATCATATCGGCCCATGATACTTCCCTTCCGTTCCAACCCAGCATGCCAGACCCGACAAAGCAATCGCTCAAGACTGGCCCGGTTCGGAAAGGCACATACCGGACCTGTCGAAACACCCCGGGATGCGCTAGGCTCGGCCCGGACGATGCCAGTGACACTCTCTCCCACTGCCCACGCCGCCATCCTCGCCGCCGCTGCCGAAGCTGCGCCGTGCGAAGCCTGCGGGCTCCTCCTTGGCGCCGGCGCGCATATCGAAACCGCTGAGGCCGCCGCCAACGTCCACCCCGATCCGCACCGTCATTTCGAAATCGACCCCGTCGCCCTCATCGCCGCGCACAAGGCCGCGCGCACCGGCGGCCCCCAGCTTGTCGGCTATTTCCACTCGCACCCGGGTGGCCTTGCGCGGCCTTCCGCTACAGATGCCGCCATGGCCTCGGGCGATGGCCGGATCTGGGCGATTGCCGCTGGCGGCGCGGTCACCCTGTGGCGTGATGTGCCCTCCGGATTTGAACCACTTTCCTATGCGATCAAGGAGGGTTAAGGCAGACTGGTGACGTCACACCCAGCCCTTCCTCGCTCGCTTCGTCCCGGCCTTGGACGGGCCCTGCAAAGTTTGCTCGGGATTGTGTCAACCGTGTCAACTTATTCAGCGAAAAGGCCCTTAACCTGAACATGAACCCCGATTCGCTCGATCTCGCCAGTCTGCTCTGCTCGCGCCTGTGCCACGACATGCTCTCCCCCGTCGGCGCGTTGACCAACGGCCTTGAACTCCTCGCCGAGGAGAAAAACCCGGAGATGCGCCAGAAGTGCTTCGAGCTGCTTGAACAGAGCGCGCGCATTTCTGCCGACAAGCTGCGCTTCTTCCGCCTCGCCTTCGGCGCCGCCGGCGGCTTCGGCGAAATGGTCCCGCTCGATGAACCGCGCGCGCTGATCGATGCCCTCGTCGGCAACAACGGCCGCATCCAGGCCAACTGGGCGCTTGCGGGCAGCAGCCTGCCCAAGCCTGCGGTCAAGACCCTGCTCAACCTCGCGCTCATCGGGATCGAGGCGCTGGTGCGCGGCGGTACGCTCGATATCGCGGCCGAACTGCGCACGGATGGCGCCAAGCCCTGCAGCGAGATCGTGATCCGCGCGAGCGGCGCGCGCGTCGTGTTCGATCGCAATGTCGGGCTCGCGCTCGAAGGCGCGCTCCCGCCAGAAGAGCTATCCAGCCGCACCGCACCGGCCGCGATGCTGCACCGGCTTGTCGACGGACTTGGCGGCACGCTCCAGTATCACGCCGCACCCGAAGCGCTCGTGATGGGGGCGATGCTGCCGGTCGCGGCCTGAGAAGCGAGAGCGCCGATGAACCGCTGGCTGGTCCACCGCGAGGTTCCCTCGCCCAACTGGAACGAGCGAAAATCGCCCGTTTCCATGGTGGTCCTGCACTACACCGGCATGCGCACCGCCGCCGAGGCTCTTGAACGCCTGTGCGATCCGGCGGCGGAAGTATCGGCGCACTACATGATCGACGAGGACGGCACCGTCATCCGGCTCGTCCCCGAAGACAAGCGCGCCTGGCATGCCGGCCGTTCCTACTGGCGCGGGATCACCGATGTGAATTCGGCCAGCGTCGGGATCGAGCTCGTCAATCCCGGCCACGAATTCGGCTACCGTCCCTTCCCCGAAGCGCAGCTGGAAGCGCTCATCCCGCTGCTCGCCGATATTGTGCAGCGGCACGATGTGCCCCGCGCCAATGTCGTCGGCCATTCGGACGTGGCCCCGGCCCGCAAGGAGGATCCGGGCGAGCTGTTCCCCTGGGATCTCCTCGCGCGCTACCGGCTCGTGCTGGCCAAGCCGCAACTCTCGATGCGGCTCGTCTATGACAATCCCGGCGCCTACTACCTCGCGCTCGAACGCTTCGGGTATGACATCACCGATCCCACCGCTGCCGTCCGCGCCTTCCAGCGCCGCTGGCGGCCATCGCGCATCGATGGGGAGATCGACGGACAGATCGGCGCGCTGCTGTTCGAGCTGTTGTTGGAACGCGACCTCGGGCGTGCTAGGTAACCCCTCGCCAGGGGGCCGGGCAGCCGCGTTGACAGCAATGTCACCGAGGAAAGTCCGGGCTCCACGAAACAAGGGTGGCGGGTAACGCCCGCCGGATCCGAAAGGATCAAGGGAAAGTGCCACAGAGAGCAGACCGCTAAGCCTGGAAACAGGCCAGCAAGGGTGAAAGGGTGCGGCAAGAGCGCACCGCGCGACCGGTAACGGAAGCGGCATGGCAAACCCCACCCGGAGCAAGACCGAATAGGGACTGCGCGCTCCTTCAAGGAGCAGGCCTGTTTCGGGCCAGCAGTCCGGGTTGGTCGCTTGAGCGCGCCCGGCAACGGGCCGCCTAGAGGAATGGCTGCCAGTGCGGATACGGTCGACTTGTGCGATACCGTCCGCGCTACAGAACCCGGCTTACAGGCCCCCTGGCAATTGTATCAACACGATCAAACCGTTTCCCGCCCGGAGTTAAGCCGCTAGGAAGCCCCTCATGTCCGGCGCGCACCACCATCACCACGATCATCACCACGGGCATGGGCATGGGCATGGCCACGGGCATCACCATCACGCCCCCGCCAGCTTCGGCCGCGCCTTCGCCATCGGCATCGCGCTCAATTCCGGCTTTGTCCTGATCGAGGCGACATACGGCATTCTAGCCGGTTCGATGGCGCTCGTTGCCGATGCGGGCCACAACCTTTCCGATGTGCTGAGCCTCGCCGTGGCCTGGGCAGCCAGCGTGCTGGCAGCCCGCCCGCCCTCGGCGCGCTTCACATATGGCTACAAGTCGAGTTCAATCCTCGCCGCGCTGTTCAACGCCGCGCTGCTGATGCTCGCGCTGGGAGCGATCCTTGTCGAGACGATCCACCGTCTGATTGCACCGGAACCGGTAGCAGCAGGGCCGGTCATGATCGTTGCCGCCATCGGCATCGCGATCAACTCACTGACCGCGCTCCTCTTCCTGCGAGGGCGCGAGCACGACATCAACATTCGCGGCGCCTACCTCCACATGGCCGCGGACGCAGCGGTTTCTGCCGGTGTTGTCGGAGCAGGCGCGCTGATCGCGCTGACTGGCGCGTGGTGGATCGATCCTGTTACCAGCCTTGTCATCGTTGGCGTGATCGCATGGGGCACGTGGGGCCTCGCCAAGGATTCGCTCAAGATGGGCCTTCATGCCGTGCCCGCCTCGGTCGATTGCCACGCTGTCGAGCATCATCTGGAGGCACTGCCAGGCGTCAGCGCGGTCCACGATCTCCATATCTGGCCAATGAGCACGACCGAGACCGCGATGACCGCGCATCTCGTGATGCCGGCCGGCCACCCCGGCGATGCCTTCCTGACGGTCCTCGCCCGCACGCTGGAGCACGACTTCGGCATCTGCCACGCCACAGTCCAGATCGAGACGACCGACCACGCCGGTCACGCCTGCGCGCCTGCCTGCCAACCGCGCGCGCAAGGCGCCTAGGAGGGCGCTGGACAAGCCCGCGCGGGGGCCGATATTCTCTTGCCATGCCCTAGGTAGGAGCCTCCCCCATGTCTGTTGCCAGTTCCCTCGATCGCCGCACTGCCCTGACCGCCGCTCTCACCGCCGCTGCCGCCAGCGCGCTGCCCGCTGCCGCCCAGACCGCACCCGCTCCCATCGGCCCGGTCTTCGCCCCTGCCCCCACACCGTTGCCCTTCGATCCGGCCACGATCCCCGGTCTCTCCGCCAAGCTCCTCACCAGCCATCACGACAACAACTACGTCGGCGCAGTGAAGCGCATCGGCGCGATCAAGGGCGAACTCGCCAAGCTCGATATGGGGGCCGCGCCCGGCTTCATGCTCAACGGCCTGAAGCGCGAGGAACTGCTCGCGTGGAACTCGATGATCCTCCACGAGGTCTACTTCTCGTGCCTTGGAACCGGCGGCAAGCCGGGTGCCAAGCTGGGCGCTGCCATCGAACGTGATTTCGGCAGCTTCACTCGCTGGGCGGCGGAGTTTTCCGCGATGGGCAAAGCGCTCGGCGGCGGCTCGGGCTGGGTGCTGCTGCAATGGTCCCCGCATGATGGTCGCCTCACCAACCAGTGGGCGAACGACCACACCCAGACGCTGGCGGGCGGCACCCCGATCCTTGCGATGGACATGTACGAACACGCCTACGCGATGGACTACGGCGCGAAAGCCGCCGCCTATGTCGACGCTTTCATGGCCGCCGCGACGTGGGGCGCAGCGGATGCACGCTTTGCGAAGGTGGCGGGGTAAACGCAACCAACTCCCGTTCGTGTCGAGCGCAGTCGTGACGCGAACGGAATGGGTTTCAGGTCGTCCGCAAATAGCGGGCCATCTTGGCCCGCAGACGTCTCAGAAGTTCGGCATCCGTCAACTCGTACTCGTCCGGGATATCGAGACAGATCACCCGCTGGCGATTGAGAGCCTTGCGGACCTTGCGCTGAAGCTTGGTCCGATGCGCCTTTTCCATCACGACGATCACATGGGCCCAGGTCACTAGCTCTGCCGTCAGCGGGTTGTTGGCATCGTGATTGGGCCGGCGGAATCTGCTTCTGCCCCGAGCCAGACCGCAAAGACCTGCTCGGCGGAAGGGCTGCGCAGCCGATTCTGGCTGCAAACGAAGAGAAAACACTTCGTCATTGACCTGGCAGGAACGTGCCCCCTCCCCATTCTTTCAGAACGGGGAGGATCGGGACAACTCAGGCCGCCTGTTCCTTGCCCTTGAGCACCTGAACCGGTTCCTTGCGGCCATCGACGACATCCTTGTCGACGACCACTTCGGTCACGCCTTCGAGCGTCGGCAGATCGAACATCGTATCGAGCAGCAGCCCTTCGACGATCGAGCGCAACCCGCGCGCGCCGGTCTTGCGTTCGATGGCCTTCTTGGCGATCGCTTCGAGCGCCTCGTCGGTAAAGGTCAACTGCACGTCCTCGAGGTCGAACAGCTTCTGGTACTGCTTGATGAGCGCGTTCTTGGGCTCACGCAGGATCTTGACCAGCGCCTCGATATCGAGGTCGTTGAGCGTCGCGATCACCGGCAGACGGCCGACGAATTCGGGGATCAGGCCGAACTTGAGGAGGTCTTCCGGCTCCGCCTTCTGGAGCAGTTCGCCCACCTTGCGCTTGTCCGGATCCGCGACATGCGCGCCAAAGCCGATCGAGCGCTTCTGCAGGCGGTCCGAGATGATCTTTTCAAGACCGGCAAAGGCGCCGCCGCAAATGAACAGGATGTTGGTCGTGTCCACCTGCAGGAATTCCTGCTGCGGATGCTTGCGCCCGCCCTGCGGCGGCACGCTCGCGGTCGTGCCTTCCATCAGCTTGAGCAGCGCCTGCTGCACGCCTTCGCCCGAAACGTCGCGCGTGATCGAAGGATTCTCGGCCTTGCGGCTGATCTTGTCGATCTCGTCGATGTAGACGATGCCGTGCTGCGCCTTCTCGACGTTGTAGTCGGAGGCCTGCAGCAGCTTGAGGATGATGTTCTCGACGTCTTCGCCCACGTAGCCCGCTTCGGTCAGCGTCGTCGCATCGGCCATGGTGAAGGGCACGTCGAAAGTCTTCGCGAGCGTCTGCGCGAGCAGCGTCTTGCCCGAGCCGGTCGGCCCGACGAGCAGGATGTTCGACTTCGAAAGCTCGACATCGCCGCCCTTGCCGCTGTGCTTGAGGCGCTTGTAGTGGTTGTGCACCGCCACCGAGAGCACACGCTTCGCGCGATCCTGGCCGATCACGTAATCGTTGAGCGTCGTGAAGATATCGCGCGGCGTGGGCACGCCGCCGTCCTTCTTTCCGGCGAGACCGGCCTTGGTCTCCTCGCGGATGATGTCGTTGCACAACTCTACGCATTCATCGCAGATGAACACGGTGGGGCCGGCGATGAGCTTGCGCACTTCGTGCTGCGATTTGCCGCAGAAACTGCAGTACAGCGTGCTCTTGGTATCCGATCCGGAAAGCTTGGTCATTCTTACATCCCAGACGCCCCTCCACGAGGGGCGGGCCCGGTTATCCTACTACCCGGAGGGCATTAATCAACCGGACACGAAAATAGCGAATAATCCCTGACCCGGCACCCTGTCATTTTAATGCAAAGTGCCGAAATCAGGACGAAATCATGCCGAGGGCGCGCCGCCCGAACCTTCCTCGCCGGCGATCTGGTCGCCTTCGGGACGTGATTCGTAGACCTTGTCGACGAGTCCGAACTTCAGCGCTTCATCAGCTTCGAGGAACGTGTCACGGTCCATGGCCTTCTCGATTTCCTCGAGCGTGCGGCCGGTGAACTTGGCATAGAGGTCGTTCATCCGCGAGCGCATGCGCAGGATCTCGCGCGCCTGGATTTCGATGTCGGCAGCCATGCCGCGCGCACCGCCCGAAGGCTGGTGGACCATGATGCGCGCATTGGGGAGCGCGATGCGCATGCCCGGCTCACCGGCGGCCAGCAGGAAGCTGCCCATCGAGGCGGCCTGACCGATGCACACGGTCGAAACGCGGGGGCGAATGTACTGCATGGTATCGTAGATCGCGAGACCCGCCGTCACCACGCCGCCCGGCGAGTTGATATACATCGCGATGTCCTTCGAGGGGTTCTCGCTCTCGAGGAACAGGAGCTGCGCCACGATCAGCGAGGCCATGTTGTCCTCGATCTCGCCCGTCACGAAAACGATGCGCTCGCGCAGCAGGCGCGAGAAAATATCAAAGCTGCGTTCACCCCGGCTGGTCTGCTCGACCACAACCGGCACGAGCGCCCCGGTGATGGGATCGCGGCCGAACTTGCCCTGATTGCCGTAAACCGATGCGCCGTGGGCGCCGTAAAGATCGAGCATAGAGTCCTCTTGGAAGTGCTAGGCCTATGTCGCGTGCCATGGCAGGATGTTCAAGGGCGTTAACCTCGCATCCGCACTGTCCCACGCGAAAAGTGGTGCAAGATCGGGGAAATCCGCAAGTTTGCCCCTCGGTGCGCTTGCACGGGGCCTGGCTTGGCCGCAGCTTCCGGGTCGATTCAGGAGGGGTTGATCGATGATTTCACGTGCCGCCAAGACGATTTCCGCCGTTCTCCTCACCGCGACCGCGCTCGGCGGCGGCGGCGCTCATGCGCAGGACACCGTTTCCACCTATCTTTCGCGAATCAAGGCGATCGACAAGGCGGGGCCGAAGATCAATGCGGTCATCGCGCTCAATCCCGATGCCGCCAAGGCCGAAGCGGCGGCCAAGGCGCTGACCGGGCCGCTTGCGGGGCCACTCACCGGCAAGGTCATCCTCGTCAAGGACAACATCGAGACCGCCGATCCCATGCCGACGACCGCGGGCAGCCTGCTGCTCAAGGACAACCGCACCAGCCGCGATGCGCCCTTCATGGCGGGCCTGCGCGCGGCGGGCGTGGTCGTGCTCGGCAAGACCAACCTCTCCGAATGGGCCAACATGCGTTCGGGCCAATCCTCCAGCGGCTGGAGCGCGGTCGGCGGACAGACGCGCAATCCCCATGCGCTGGATCGCTCGCCCTGCGGCTCCTCCTCAGGCAGCGGCGCAGGCGTGGCGGCGGGCCTTGCCTGGGCCGCGATCGGCAGCGAGACTGATGGCTCGATCACCTGCCCCGCCTCCTTGAACGGCATCGTCGGCTTCAAGCCCACTGTCGGCATGATCAGCCGCACCCATGTCGTGCCGATCAGCCACAGCCAGGATACCGTCGGGCCGATGACGACCAGCGTGCGCGATGCCGCGCTGATGCTCACCGTGATGGCCGGCAGCGATCCGGCGGACCCTGCCACCGCCGAAGCCAATGCGCACAAGACCGAATTTGCCGCAGGGCTCGCCGCCGCCAGCCTCAAGGGCGTGCGGCTCGGCGTGCTACGAAGCGCGGTGGGGAGCAACCCCAAAGTGATCGCCCTGTTCGACAAGGCACTGGCCGATCTCAAGGCGGCCGGCGCCGTGCTCGTCGATATCGACTACACCCCGCCCTCCGAAATGGGCCGCGATGAATATACCGTGCTGCTCTACGAACTGCGCACAGACCTGGCCGCCTATCTCCAGTCACTCCCCGCCTCCTCGTTCAAGGATACGCCACCCGCGCGCACGCTGGCGGACGCCATCGCCTTCAACAAGGCGCATCCCGAGGAGCTCAAGTGGTTCGGGCAGAACGAGTTCGAGGAAGCCGAGGCGATGACCGACACGGCGGTCTACCAGAAGGCGCGCGCAAACTCACTGCGCCTTGCCGGGGCAGATGGGATCGACAAGCTGCTCGCCGACAATCGCGTCTCGTTCCTGATTGCCCCCACCGCGCCGCCGGCCTGGGCGATTGATCTGGTGACCGGAGATCATTCCATCGACGTCGGCATGGGCAGCCTTGCCGCGATCGCCGGCTATCCGCACCTTTCCGTGCCGATGGGTGCTGTCGAGGGGCTGCCGATGGGTCTTTCCTTCATGGGCACCAAGTGGGACGACAAGCGCGTGCTCGAAGCGGGCGCCGCCTATGAACGCGCGCGAACAGTGGCCGTGCCCAAGCCTTCGCTCAAGCGCTGGGGGGAATGAGCCCCTAGCCCTTCGCTTGCCGCAGCGCGTCGAGCGCTTCCAGTTCGCGCTGCAGATTGATCTGCCGCGCTTCGGCCCGGCGCAGCGCGGCCTGCTCCTCGCGGGTCTTGTTCCGCCGCGCCGACCAGCGCGCCAGCCGCCGTCCGGTGTCGCGCAGCAGAAACGCGATCACGTCGACCAGCCCCTGCCGCCGCAGCGGGACCAGGGCCCTCGCGCGGGGCAGCGGCGCAAGGACGAGCGCGGTTGCCGGTTCCGGCACGGGCAAAGGTTCCGGCTCGGGCTCTGCGGGCAGCACCAGAGGCTCGGGCGCCGGCACGAATGTCAGCAGGCGCACCGGCATGGCGGGCACTTGCGCCACCAGCGGCTCCGACCGGCTTGGCAGGGGTAGTGCTGCTGCAAGACGCTGTTCGAGCAGCGGCGGCGCAGTGATCGCCGGAAGCTGCTCTGGCAGGACTGCCTTGCGGACTGCAGCAGCGGCACGTGGCTTGGCCGCAGGCTTGGCCTTGGCCTTGGCCTTGGCCTTCGCGCTACCATTGCCATTCGTTGCTGACTGCCGGGCACGGCGCGGCAGCGCGGGCACATCCGGCAGCGGCAGCGGCACCACCAGCGTCTCACCCTCCCGCGCCTCGGCAAGCCGTGTTGCGGCCTTGCGCGCCTTCTTGCCCTTGGGATTGCGCCGCCTGGGTTGGTGCGGTTCGACGAGGCCTGAACTCTCGATGGCCGCGAGCGGCATGGCCATCGAGCCGCGCTTGATGCAAGCCGCCTCGTGCCGCACGGCGGTACGGGTTGGCACTTTCGGTGTTGCCTCTGGGGGCACAGCCATCGGGGGTCGCGAAGCAAAGCGATTGCGAACGGTATGCATCGGATGTCCCTCCCAGGAACCGAGCCTGCCCGAATCTCTCATGCACTGATTCGCATGGTCAATCGGGGCGAATACGGATGCCGCCCCAACGCAGAAAGGGCGCCCCGTTACCGGAGCGCCCTTTCTGCGTTTTCAGTAGCTTATCGCCAGAGTCAGGCGTCAGCGGCCTTCTTCTTGGGCGCGGCCTTCTTCTTGGGAGCAGGCGCTTCCTCGGCCGGAGCGGCTTCAGCGGCAGGGGCTTCCTCGGCAGTCTTCTTCTTCGCCGGAGCCTTCTTGGCGGGCTTTGCTTCGGCTTCAACCGGAGCAGCTTCCTCAGCCGGAGCTTCTTCCTTGGCCTTCTTGGCAGCCTTCTTCGGCGCCGCCCCCTTGTCAGACTTTGGGGCAGACTTCACTTCAGCCGGCTTGCCGCTTTCGTCAGCTTCAATCACCGCCTGCAGTTCCTCGCGGGTCACGCTGCGCTCGGTGACTTCGGCCTTGTCGAACAGGAAGTCGACGACCTTGTCCTCATAGAGCGGCGCGCGCAGCTGCGCGGCAGCAAGCGCATCCGAGCGGATGTAGTCGATGAAGCGCTGGCGATCAGCCTCGCGGTACTGCTGCGCGGCCTGGCGCATCAGCATTTCCATTTCGTTGGCATTGACCTGCACACCATTGGCCTGGCCGATTTCCGAAAGCAGCAAGCCCAGACGCACACGGCGCTCGGCGATCTTGCGGTAGTCATCCTTCTCGCCCTCGATCTCGGCGAGCGCGGCGGCGGGATCTTCTTCCTTTTCGGCTTCGGCGGTCAGCTGCTGCCAGATCTGCGCGAACTCGGCTTCGACCATCGAGGGCGGAACCGCGAAATCATGGCCGGCAGCCAGCTGATCGAGCAGCGAGCGCTTCATCGCGGTGCGCGTGAGCCCGCCGTTTTCCTGCTCGATCTGGCCCTTGATCAGGCCACGCAGCTGCTCGATGCTCTCAAGGCCGAGCGACTTGGCGAACTCGTCGTCCGCGGTGAATTCCGCCGCCTGCTTGACCGCCTTGACGGTGCACGCGAACTGCGCGTCCTTGCCGGCAAGGTTCTCGGCCGGATAGTCCGCCGGGAAAGTCACGGTGATGGTGCGCTCATCGCCCGCCTTCACGCCGACAAGCTGCTCCTCGAAGCCGGGGATGAAGCGGCCCGAGCCGAGCTCAAGCGGCTGGTCTTCGGCGGTGCCGCCATCGAAGGCGACGCCGTCGATCGAACCGGCGAAATCGATGATCAATTGGTCGCCATCGGCGGCGATGGTGCCTTCCGGCGCGTCGTTGTAGCGCTTCTGGCCCTGCGCGATGCGGCCGATGGCCTCATCGACCTCGGCTTCGCTCACTTCGACGACCAGGCGCTCCAGCTTGATTCCATCGATGGCGGGCGCGGTAATCTCGGGCAGCACTTCAAGCGCGACGGTAAGCTCGGCGTCCTTGCCTTCCTCATAGCCCTCGGCGAGCGAGACATCCGGCTGGGTCGCAGGGCGCAGGCCCTTTTCGGCGACGAGCTTGTCGAGCGATTCGCGGATCGAGGTTTCCAGCGCCTGCTGGTGCAGCGCGGGCCCGTGCATCTTGCGCACAAGGTTGGCGGGCACCTTGCCGGGGCGGAAGCCGGGCATGCGGACCTGCGGCGCGATCTTCTTGACCTCACCCTCAACCCGCGCGGCGATATCGTTCGCGGCAATGGTCAGAGCGTAGGCGCGCTTGAGGCCCTCGTTGCTGGTTTCGACGATCTGCATCTGTGATCCAACTTTCTCGTACGACGTCGTGGTGCCCGTTCGGGCGTCATCAACAATTCTGGCCGCACCATGGGAAAGGGCACGGCCAAGCTACCGTTTGGACCGGGCGGATCTGGTGCGGGCGAAGGGACTCGAACCCCCACATCTTGCGATACTGGAACCTAAATCCAGCGCGTCTACCAGTTCCGCCACGCCCGCATCCGGCGAAAAGCGAGCGCCGCCCCTATCGCAGCGCCGGGCAAAGGGCAAGCCTTGCCAAATGGGGCGAAGGGCGAAGCGCTATTCCTATCCGGCAATCCGCGCCAGCAGCGTCAGCCAGGTGCTTGCGGGCGGCGGCGCTGCCGGCTCGGCAACCGGGGTGAGCCCCGCGCATTCGAGACAATAGACTTGCGCGCCGGTCCCGCCGAGCAGACGCGAAAGATCGCCGAAAAGCTGCTTCGCCAGTGCCGTTTGCCGCTGGGACGCCAGCGCCGCAAAATCAGCCGGTGCGCCTTTGGCGCCAAGCACATGCGCGGCATCCGCGCCCCCTTCGCTATCCGCCAACTGATCCAGCAGCGCGCCAAACGAATCCCCCTCCGCGCCGAGGTAGACCGGATGCCAGGACTTTGCCCCCGCCGCCTTGGCCGCCCAGGCCAGCGCCGCATCGATCCCGCCGAATTCGTCGACGAGGCCCAGTTGCCGCGCCGTCCCGCCATCCCAGACGCGCCCCTGCGCGATCTTGTCGATCTCCGCCGGGGTCTTGTGCCGCGCTTTGGCGACGAGGCCGATGAAGCGCGCGTAACCCGAATCGATCTGCTGCTGGATCACCGCTTCTGCGGTGGGCGAAAAGCCGCCGAACAGATCGGGCTGTCCCGAAAGCGCGGTGGTCCGCACGCCATCGGTGCCAATGCCGACTTTGCCCAGTGCTTCCTCGAAACTCGGGATAATCGCGAAAATGCCGATCGATCCAGTGATCGTCGCCGGTTCGGCAAATACGCGGTCCGCCGGGGTCGAAACCCAGTAGCCGCCGCTCGCCGCAAGCCCCGCCATCGAAACCGCAATGGGGATCTTCTTCGCCTTCATCCGCGCAATTGCGGCGCGGATGCGTTCCGCCGCGGTCACCGATCCGCCGGGCGAATCGACCCGCACCACCAGCGCCGCGTAGTCCCCGCTCGCCGCAGCCTTGTCGACCAACTCGGCAATCCGGTCGCCGCCCGCACTGCCGGGCCCTGCGTCGCCGTCCACGATATCGCCCGCCACCGTCACCACCGCGATGGCCTTGCCCTCGGTCGATGGCGTCTGGTCAGCAAGATAGGTACGCAGCGCCGTCCCCTTGAACGCGCCATCGCCACCCGCAGGATCCGCGCCCACGATCTCCGCCACGCGCTTGCCGAAGGCTACCTTGTCACCCACCCGGTCGACCAGCCCTGCCGCCACCGCAGCCTTGGCCGCATCGCCGCCCGATGCCGCAATCCACTTCACCGGATCGCCGGTCACCAACTGGAGATCCGCCTTGGGCCGCGCCTTCTTCACATCGGCCTGCCAGGCTTCCCACAGCGCGGAATAGACCGCGCCCAGCGCTTCTTTCGCCTCGGGCGAAGCGTTTTCACGCGTGAAGGGCTCCACCGCGCTCTTGTAGGTGCCCACCTTGAACACGTGCGCCTTGATCTTGAGCCGATCGAGCAGCGCCTTGAAATAGAGATTGGTGCCGCCCGGCCCCGCGACAACCGCACCGCCGAGCGGATCGACCCAGGCCTCGCTCGCATGCGCCGCGATCTGCACGCTGTCGTCGGTATAGAGCCCCGCGCGGACCAGCACCGGCTTCTTCACCGCGCGCACCTTGTCCATCGCCGCACCGATCCGCGTCATCGCGACCTGGCTGCCCCCGCCGAAATCTTCAAGATCGAGCACGACGGCCTTGATCCGGCTGTCCTCCGCTGCGGCCTCGATCGCGCGCACCACGTCGCGCTCTTGCACCGACTTGGAGCGCCCGCCGCCCGAAAGCAGCTGCGATGGCCGCAGGCGCGCGCGCTCTTCCACCACCGGCCCATCGAGCGCGAGATAAAGCGCACCGGCCTGCACCGCACCGGGCGCGGGCCGCATCGTGAGCAGCGCGTAAAGCCCTCCGAAGAACAGGAGCAGGAGGAGCAGCACAAGGCCGTCCTTGATGGCGACGAGGATCTTCCAGACCGAGCGGGCAAACTTCATGGGGGATATCTAGGTCTCGTGGGCAGACGATGCCAGTCGAAACACTTGAGCCGCTCAAAGAGGCGCACTAGGGGCATGGTTTCGATGACTGAATCGAACCCAGTGGCCGCCAGTTCACAATCTGGCCGGTATCCCGAAGGCGGCCTCGCCTTCCCGCACCGCGATCTCACCGGCATTGCCCACCTCGCGCGGCACGAGATCCTCTATCTGCTGGATGAGGCCGAGCAGTGGCTCGCGCTCAACCGCCAGCGCCACAAGCGCGCCGAACTGCTCTCGGGCCTCACCATCATCAACGCCTTTTTCGAGAACTCCACGCGCACGCTGCTCTCATTCGAGATCGCCGGGAAACGTCTCGGCGCGGACGTCGTCAACATGCATGCCGCGACGAGCAGCGTGAAAAAGGGCGAAACGCTGATCGACACCGCGATGACATTGAACGCGATGCGCGCCGATGCCATCGTGATCCGCCACGCCAGCTCGGGCGCAGTGCAACTCATCGCCGACAAGGTCGATTGCCCGGTGCTCAATGCGGGCGACGGCAGCCATGAGCATCCGACGCAGGCGCTGCTCGATGCACTCACCATCCGGCACGCGCTAGGCCTTGCGCCCGGCAGCGATCTCAATGGCCTCAAGGTCACGATCTGCGGCGATATCCTGCATAGCCGCGTCGCACGCTCGAACATCCTCTCGCTGACGGCGCTGGGCGCCGATGTCACCGTCTGCGCCCCGCCCGCGCTGATGCCCGCCGAGATCGAAGCGATGGGCGTGCGCGTCAGCCATGATTTCGACGCAGCGCTTGAAGGCGCGGACGTGGTGATGATGCTGCGCCTCCAACTGGAGCGCATGTCCGGCCAGTTCATCCCCTCCCCGCGCGAATATCGCCACCTTTACGGCCTGACGCTTGAACGCTTTGGCAAATTGCCGCCGAACGTGCTCGTCATGCATCCGGGGCCGATGAACCGGGGGATCGAGATCGACAGCCAGGTCGCCGATCACCCTATTCGGAGCCTCATCACGCGGCAGGTCGAAAGCGGCGTCGCGATCCGCATGGCATGCCTCGATGTGCTGACCCGGCGCGCAAGGGGCGTGCCCGGCTGGGCAGCAGCGGAAGGAGCTGCGGCATGACCCCGCGTCCGCTCACGATCACCGGCGGCCGACTGGTCTTCCCCACCGGCGCACCGCGGGCAGGCGCGCTGCGCGTTGCTGATGGCCGCATCGTCGCGCTCGGCGCGATCAGCCCCGAACCCGGCGACGAAGTGCTCGATGCCAGGGGCGCGCTCGTCACCCCCGGCCTCGTCGATTTTGGTGTCTTCGCCATTGACAAGCCCGCCTTCCACTTCGGCGGGATCACGCGCGCCGCGCTGATGCCCGATCAGGGCCCGCCGCTCGATCACCCCGCGCGCGTCCGTTTCGCTGCGCAATCGGGCAAGCCCGATATGTGGGTACACCCGCTGGGCGCCGCGACGCGCGGTCTGGAAGGCATGGAACTCGCCGAGATTGCGCTGATGCGCGATGCCGGCGCCAAGGCGGTTGCCACCGGGCGGCGCTGGATCGCCGATTCGGGCGTGATGCACCGCCTGATGAGCTACTGCGCGATGCTCGGCCTCGTGCTCGTCACCCATGCCGAGGATGCCGGTATCGCCGGAAACGCCGTCGCCACTGCGGGCGAAATGGCGACGCGGCTCGGCCTCCCCTCCGCTCCCGCAGAGGCCGAGGTGCTGGCAGTGGCGCGCGATATCGCGCTCGCCGAACTCACCGGCTGCCGCCTCCATCTGCGACAGGTTACGACTGCCGCCGCGCTTGATCTGGTCCGCGCGGCCAAGGCCCGCGGGGTCAAGGTCACGGCGGGTGTCACCCCCGCGCACTTCATGCTCTCCGATCTGGAACTGGCGCATTTCCGCACGTTCTGCCGCCTATCGCCTCCCTTGCGCAGCGATGCGGACCGGCAGGCGGTGATCGCCGCCGTGGCAGACGGCACGATTGACGTCATCGCCTCGGGCCACGATCCGCGCGGCGCAGAAGACAAGCGCCTGCCCTTCGCCGATGCCGAACCCGGCATGGCGGGTGCGGAAACGCTGCTGCCGCTGACGCTCACGCTGGTACGCGACGGCAAGATCGACATGGCGCGCGCCTTTGCGCTGCTGGCGGGCAATCCGGCTGCGCTGCTTGGCGTTCCGACCGGTCGGCTCGAAGTGGGTCTCGAGGCCGACCTCGCGCTGGTGGAGCCCGAACGCCCGTGGATCGTCGATCGCAGCAAGATGGCCGCCACTGCGGGCAACACGCCTTTCGATCGCCGCCCGGTCGAGGGCCGGGTCACCGCGCTGTTCAAGGGCGGCAGCCGCATCGCCTGAAACGACATCGGCCCGCCCCCCGGTAAGGGAGCGGGCCGACAGAAACGCAAATGCGTGAAACTCAGCGCTGCGCCATGCGCGTCGGCACTGTGCGGCCCTGCGGCGTAACCATCGCCGGATCAGCCATCACGAGGCAGACGCCGCCCTTGGCTTTGAGCGACTGGCACATTTGCCGCGCCGAAGCGAAACCGCTGAAGCCCACCGCCTGAACGCGCCAGAACTGGCGGCCGTTCACCGCGACTTGCGTGATCTGGCTGTGATAGCCGGCAAGGCCGCGACTGCGTGCAGTGAAGTGCCGCCATGCGCGCTGCGCGCCATCGGCTGAAGAGAACGAACCAAGCTGGACCACATGGCTGCCATGCGCGGCGACCGGCGCCTGCGCGGCAACCTTGCGCGCCCGATGGACCGGCTGCACCGCCGGGTGCGAAATCGCCTGTTGCTGCACGGCCGGAGCAGGCTCGGGAGCCGGAGCGGCGGGCGCCACATCGAGCGCGGCAAGCTTGGCCGAAGCCGGTGCGATCGAGGCGTCAGCCAGCATCGGCTGCTGCGTGGCGGGATCGGCCTGCGGCGCGGGCATGGCGGTCGCGGCTGCCTTGGCCAGTTCCGCCGCATCGCCGCTCGCGGTCTGCTGGGTCGCCGCCATGGCAACCGCTTCTTCGGCAAGCTTGGAAGGTTCGGGGAAGTTGGCCAGCGCCAGTGCGGTCGGCTGGGCGCCATCGGCATCAGCCGGAGCCCCCAGCAGGCTGGCGACACGGCGGCGGGTATCTTCCGGCCGGGCCATCACGGCCCAGGCCTGGAGCCGTTCGTTGAGCTTGTCCGCCGGAACGTCCTGCTGCGCCATCAGCTTGGCTTCGCCCCAGCTGCCATCGAGCGCATAGGCATAAGCGAGGTTCTGGCGCACCTTCGGGGTGTTTTCGCCATTGCGCAGCGCATCGGTCAGCGCGGCAATGCCGGTCTGGGTCTGCCCGGCCATCGCCATGGCGAGGCCGTAGTCAGAGGCAGGAACGCTGTCGCGATAGGTGTTGAGCGTATCGACCGCTTCGTTGCCGCGACCCAGCGCGATATCGGCGAGCGCGAGGCTCAGCGCAGCCTTGCCGCCATCCTCACCCAGCTGCATCGCCTCGTCAAAAGCCTGGCGCGCGGCTTCAAAGCGGCCTGCGCGCAGATAGGCCGAGCCCAGCAGCGTGCGGTAAGCCGCATTGCGCGGGGCGGCGAGCACCGCCTGTTCGGCCAGCGCGACGGCCTTGTCCGGGCTGCCCTTGCCGAGTTCAGCCTGCGCGCTCGAGGCAAACTTCGCGTGGTTCGGCCCGCCCGCGGCGCAACCGGAGAGGAGACCGGCCGCCAGCGCGGTGGTCAGGCAGATCCGGGCCATCCTCAAGGCGGCTTTCCGGTCAGTCTTGCTTTCGTGTGCGGTGGTCATGGCGTGATTCCCGGTTGAAATGCGTCGTCAGGAGCGAAGGGCGCGGCGGGCAAGGTCGTCGAGACCCGGCTTCGCTTCGAGGAAGCGGTCGAGAGCCTCGACCACGATCTGTTGGGCGCTGCGGTTGTCGATGGTGCAGGCCAGCCGCAGGCGCAGGTGGCGGGCGGCATCGAGCCGCAGCGTGAAGGCCGCCTTGCGCCCTTCCTTGAGCGCGGTACCGCGCTCGCGGCGATGCACGGAGGCCGCCGGAGCCGGAATGCCCAGCACACCGGCGAGCGATTCGAGGCGCCGCAGCACTTCTGGCTGCGAAGGTTCGGGAACCGGATCCGCCGCAATCGCGACGACTCCGCCCGCTTGAGCAGGCGCTACCGGGGTGAGATCTTCGCCGTGATCGTTCCAGCCGAGATCGTCCGCATCTTGCGCCGCAAGGTCGGCAGTCAGGCCAAAGCCCATCCACTGGCGGTCGTCCTGCGTCAGCGGCAGAAGCTGCGGGCGCATTGCTGGGCGGGCCCCCCCCTTGCGGGCGAGGAGGCTTGGGCTCAGCGAGGCGAAAGGTTTGGGTTCGCTCATCATCGGGCTCCTTCGCTCAGGAGCCGATCACGCGGCGACCGAAGCCACCAGCGGGACGGGGCGCACCGGCGAGGCCGGGAACGGCATGGCCGGGCTGCGGCACCGCGAACACGGTGCGGCGGAAATTCTTCTCGAGCCGCTCGGAGACATAGGTCCACAGGGCCGCGACTTCGGCGGCCGACTTGCCGGAGGGATCGACTTCCATCACCGTGCGGCCATCGATCATCGAAGCGGCGAAATCGGTGCGTTGGTGCAGCGTGATCGGCGCCACTGTGCCGTGCTGCGAAAGCGCGACGGCGGCCTCGGAGGTGATGCGGGCCTTGGGCGTCGCAGCATTGACGACGAAGATCAGCGGCTTGCCCGCGCGCTCGCACAGATCGACGGTGGCGCCAACGGCGCGCAAGTCGTGCGGGCTCGGCCGAGTCGGCACGACGATCAGTTCGGCCACCGAAATCACCGACTGGATCGCCATGGTGATCGCGGGCGGAGTATCGATCACCGCCAGCTTGAAGCCCTGCTGGCGCAGCACGGCGAGATCGCTGGCAAGCCGGGCGACCGTGGTCTGCGCAAAAGCGGGGAATTCGGCCTCGCGCTCGTTCCACCAATCGGAGAGCGAACCTTGCGGGTCGATGTCGATCAAAACGACGGGTCCAGCCCCAGCGCGCTGCGCCTGGACAGCAAGGTGACCGGACAAGGTCGTCTTGCCGGACCCTCCCTTCTGCGATGCCAAAGCCAATACGCGCAAAGTAGCCCCCTATGGGAAAGACGAAAAGACAGAGCGGTCTCCTGCAGGGGGATCGCAGAAGACCATCAAATTTTGGTTAACATCGGCGCGTCGGGAGCAAGTGATTATGCGCAAGGCATCACGGGATAGTGCGTCAAGAACTTGTCTTTCTGGGATTAACCATCTGCGCTAATCTCCCGGGAGGTGATGTGGCACCATGGGCATGCGCACTTGAACTTGCGCAGCGCACGGCGGCGCGGCATCGTTAACCCTGCTTTTCAGGCAACGGCATTTGGGGAGATTCGACCGGTCATGCGCTGCTTTGCTCTCCTGACGGCAGTAGCCTTCGGCCTTTCTGGCCTCGCCGTGCCTGCCTGGTCTGCCCCTGCCGCCCCCAAGGCACCGCCCATGCTCCCTCCGGCACCCGATGCGGCGAGCGCGGCCGCCGTGCGTGCCGGTGTCGATGCCTGGTCCGCCGGAAACTATGAGGCCGCGGTAAAAGCGTGGCAGGGTCCGGCCGCGAAGAACGATCCCGATGCGCTGTTCAACCTCGGGCAGGCCTACAAGCTCGGCCGCGGGGTGGACAAGGATCTCGTCAAGGCCGAGGCCAATTACGGCAAGGCCGCCCGGCTCGGCCATGTCGCCGCAGCAGACAACTACGGGATCCTGCTGTTCCAGACGAACCGCCAGCAAGCCGCGATGCCCTGGCTTCAGGCCGCCGCCGATCGCGGAGAGCCCCGCGCCATGTACGTGCTTGGCATCGCTTCCTACAACGGCGATTATGCGCCCAAGGACTGGGTGCGCGCCTATGCCCTGATCACTCGCGCCGCTGCCGCCGGCTTGCCGCAGGCGACCGCAAGCCTTGCCACGATGAACCAGACGATCCCGCTGGCACAGCGCCAGATGGGCGTCAGCCTGGCGAGCGAGCTTGACCGCAAGGCCGCCGACGCGCGCGGGCGCGAACTCGCCGCCGCAGACCTTGGCGGAACGGGCGCGCCGGTCGTTGCCCCACCTGCGCCTGCACCAAAGCCCGCGCCCAGTACGATCGAGACGGTCGATATTCCGCCCTCGACCCTGAGCCAGCCCGGGCCAGCCGACCTGCCCCCGCCGCAAGTGGATGAGCCTGCCCCCCCCCCCCCGCCCCAGGCCCCCCCACCCAAAACCCCCCCCCCCCACCCCCGCCC
>CAZQEH010000040.1:0-31662 GCA_964592205.1 uncultured Novosphingobium sp. | reverse complement strand
CCGCGCCCGCCGTCGTCAGTGTGCAGCGCCCGGCCTCCTCGCCCACCGCACAGGCGGTCACCGTTACGGCAGCCCAGCCCGCACCGGGGGCGCCGGCTCCCGCTGCCACTACGCCCGTCGCAGCCGCCAGCGATGGCCTTGCCAACATTGACCCGGCGCTGATTGACCAACTTATCGCCAGCGCCAAGCCGCGTGCGGACATTCCGCCGCAGGCGCAGCGCAGCCTCTCGCGCGTGGGCTTCTTCGATCAGGCCGATGGCGGCTTCCCGGCGGTTTCGAGCCATTATCTCAACGGCCCGTTTGTCGCGGGGTTGCTGACCGGCATGCGCGGCGATCTCGTCTCGCGCTGGGGCCACATCCTGCTGCGCCGCGCGCTGGCGAGCCGGCTTGATACCCCTGTCGGCATGAACGGCGCGGACTGGGCGGCGCTGCGCGCCAATGTTCTCCTGCGCATGGGCGAGGCCGATGCGGCGCGCGCGATGGTGCAGGAAGTCGACAGCGGCTTCTACACCCCGACGCTCGAGGATGCGGCGATGGGGAGCTTCCTTGCCACCGCCGATCCGGTTGGCCTGTGCCCGATCACCGCGCTCACTGCGGCTGGCCGACCGGGCTGGGACTGGGCGCTGACCCGCGCGATCTGCACGGCCTTCACCGGCGGTGAGGGCGCGCCTGCGCTGGCCGTGCTCGATAACGCGATGCGCAAGGGCGTCGCCTCCAAGATCGACATTCTCCTTGCCCAGAAGTTTGCCGGTGCCGCCAGCCAGGGGCACCGCGCAGTCAAGATCGAATGGACCGGGGTTTCCAGCCTTACACCCTGGCGCACCGGCCTCGCGCTCGCCACCGGGCTCGAACCACCAGAAGCGCTGCGCAGACAGGCAGGGGCGGCCTATGCCGTGCTGGCCGTGCGGGCGCCGATGGTCCCGCTCACCGCGCGGGCCGAAGCCGCCGATGTCGCTGCCGAGCGCGGCATTCTCTCCGCTGCAGCGATGGTCGATCTCTACAGCGAAATCCACGCGCTGGACGAGCCGGACCACACATGGGGCCCGCTCGCAGATACGCTGCGCAGCGCCTATCTGGCTGCCGATGTGGCCGATCGGCTCTCGGCCATTCGCAGCCTGTGGGGTGACGCAAGCGATCCTGATCGGGCCTATTCGCGCCTCGTCCTCACTGCCTATGCCGCGGCGCGGATCACGCCTGACGCCAATTTTTCGGGCGACGCCAAGGGGCTGATTGCCTCGATGCTCACCGCCGGGCTCGATCGCAATGCCGCCCGCTGGGCGGGTGCAGTTCCCGCCGGAAGCGAGGCCTGGGGGCTCATCGCTCTTGCCGCGCCGACCAAGTTTGCCGCCATCAGCGCGGATACGCTGGGCTCGTTCCAGTCGGGCGATACCAGCACCGGCGGCCTGCGCTCGCGCTTCCTGCTGGCGGGGCTGATGGGTCTTGGCCGGGTCGATCCTGCCACCGCGCGCCGCTTCGCCGATGATCTCAAGCTCGATCTTGCGCGCGAGACGCGCTGGACCCGGGCCATCGATGATGCTGCCGCCTCGGAGAATCAGGTGCTGGTCGCCCTACTCGCGGGCTTTGGCATGCAGGGCAGCGGATGGGACAAGATGACCCCGCTGCATCTCTATCACATCGTCGCCGCACTGCGCCGTGCCGGGCTTGAGGGTGAGGCGCGGATGATCGCGGCGGAGGCCGTGGCGCGGGTCTGATGGGCGAGGCGCCCGCTGCGGACCAGCCCGATCCGATTGCGGCGTTTCTCGCCATGCTCGCAGCCGAGCGGGGCGCGGCTGCCAATACCATCGCCGCCTATGGCCGAGACCTCAAGTCGGCGCGGGAGGAGATCGGCGACCTGATGTCCGCCGATGGCGCTGCACTCGCCCGTCTTGCCGATGTGTGGCGCGATCTTGCCCCCTCCAGCCTTGCCCGCAAATCTTCGGCGCTGCGCCAGTTCTATGGCTTCCTCGCCGACGAGGGCCTGCGCGCCGACGATCCTTCCGCCGCGCTTCCGCGTCCCCGCATCCGCCGCCCACTGCCGCGCCTGCTGGGCCACGGCGAGATCGCCGCGCTTTTCGCGCTGGCGGAAAGCGCGGCGGAGGCAGGGGAGGGAGCCCGGATGCTGGCCCTGCTCGAATTGCTCTATGGCTCGGGCCTGCGCGCCACCGAACTCGTCTCGCTGCCCCTGGCCGCTGTCCCGCGCGATGCGCCGTTCCTGATGATCACCGGCAAAGGCGGTCAGCAGCGCATGGTCCCGGTCGGCGCGCGGGCGAGTGGTGCGCTGGCTCGCTGGCTCGCGCTCCGCCCACGGGGCGGACGCTGGGTATTCCCGAGCCCGCGCGGCGGACACCTGACCCGCGTGCGGCTGTTCCAGTTGCTGCGCGATCTGGCGCTGCGGGCGGGGCTCGATCCTGAAAAGGTCAGCCCGCACGTGCTGCGCCATGCCTTTGCCACGCATCTGCTGGAAGGCGGGGCGGATCTGCGCGTGCTGCAGACGTTGCTCGGCCATGCCGATATCGCGACGACCCAGATTTACACCCACGTCGATGCGTCCCGGCTCGTTGCACTGGTCAACAGCCGCCATCCGCTGGGAAACCAACCGCAAAACCCGGCTCCGGAGGTTGACCTTCCGGCGAGCCAGTCCTAGCGCGGCGCGGATGATTTCCTATCTCGAATTCGAAAAGCCGATCGCCGCGCTCGAAGCGCGCATCGCCGAACTGCGCGAAACCGCGCAGAGCGGTGCGCTCGACATCACGGCCGAGATCCGCAGGCTTGAAACCAAGTCCGCCGAACTGCTCGCGAGCACTTACCGCTCGCTCACGCCCTGGCAGAAGACGCAGGTCGCCCGTCACCCGTCACGGCCCCATTTTCGCGACTATGTAAGCAAGGTCTTCACCGATTTCATGCCCTTGGGCGGTGATCGCAAGTACGGCGAGGATCGCGCCATCGTTGGCGGTTTCGCGACGCTCGAAGGCCGCGCGGTCATGCTGATCGGGCACGAAAAAGGCCACGATACGCAGAGCCGCATCCGCCACAACTTCGGCATGGGCAAGCCGGAAGGCTACCGCAAGGCGGTGCGCCTGATGGAAATGGCGAGCCGCTACGGACTTCCGGTCGTCACGCTGGTCGATACTTCGGGCGCGTTCCCGGGGGTCGAGGCGGAAGAGCGCGGGCAGGCCGAAGCGATTGCCCGCAGCACCGAAGCTTGCCTCGCGCTCGGCGTGCCGATGGTCGCCGCGATCGTGGGTGAGGGCGGTTCGGGCGGCGCAGTTGCGCTCGCCAGTGCGGAGCGTGTGCTCATGTTCGAACACGCGGTATACTCGGTCATTTCGCCCGAAGGCTGCGCCTCGATCCTGTGGCGCACGGCCGAGAAGGCGCCCGAAGCGGCAGAGGCCATGCGGATGACTGCGCAGGATCTGCTCGGGCTTGGTGTGATTGACCGGATCGTGCCCGAGCCTGTCGGCGGCGCGCATCGTGATGGAGCGGGCGCCGCAGCCGCGCTCGGCAAGGTGATCGCCGAAGAACTGACCGCGCTTGCCGGAAAACCCGCCGATACGCTGCGTGCACTGCGCGCCGAACGGTTCCTGCGCATCGGCGCCTGAGGAAAGACGTTCCGACCCGGACGAAATGACTCTGGTCTTGCCGCCTCCGGCATGGCTAGACTGCATCATGGTACTGTCGGTGCCGGGCCCCACGCCCGCAGCAACCGCAGACACAGGGGAGAAACCATGACCAATCGCCCGTTTCGCTCTGCTCTGCTTGCCGCCGGGGCCGTCGGCCTTCTTGTAGCGGGGCCCACCGTTCCGAATTCGCGCGCGGGCGCGCAAGGCACCGTTGCCACGATCAGTGCGGCCGACAAGGCGGAGGGGGCCAAGGCCCACCCGCAGCTCCTTGCCGAATTTGGCGGCGCGGTGACGGGCCCGCAGGCGACGTATGTCGAAGGGGTTGGCAAGACCATCGCGTTCCAGTCCGGTCTCGGTAATGCGCGCAGCGATTTTACCGTCACCCTGCTCAATTCGCCCGTGAACAACGCTTTCGCGATTCCCGGGGGCTATGTCTATGTCACGCGCCAGCTGGTGGCGCTGATGAACAACGAGGCTGAGCTCGCCGGCGTGCTCGGCCACGAAGTCGGCCACGTTGCCGCGCGCCATTCGCAGAAGCGCGAAAGCGCCGCCACGCGCAACACCATCCTCGGCGTGCTGGGTTCGGTTCTCGCGGGCGCGGTGCTGGGCAATTCGGCGCTCGGCCAGTTTGGCCAGAAGATCTTCTCCACCGGCAGCCAGCTACTCACGCTCAGGTATTCGCGCGGACAGGAAAGCGAGGCCGATGCGCTGGGCATCACCTACCTCAAGCGCGCCGGATACGATCCGCGCGCGATGGGCACTGTGCTGCGCAGCCTTGCCCAGCAGACGGCGCTCGATGCGCAGCTGACCGGCAGCACGGATAAAGTGCCGGAATGGGCGAGCACCCACCCCGATCCCGGCTCACGCGTCACGGCGGCGCTGGCGTTGGCCGGCCCCAATGCGCGCGGCACGACCAACCGCGATCTTTTCCTGACCCGTGTTGACGGCATCACCTATGGCGATGATCCGAAGCAGGGCGTGGTCGACGGGCGCAAGTTCATCCATCCCGGTTTTCGCATGGGTTTTCAGGCGCCGCAGGGTTTCTACCTCGTCAACGGCACGCGCTCGGTCTCGATCAGCGGGCAATCGGGGAAGGGCGAGATGTCCACCGCGCCCTTTTCGGGCAATCTTGATGCCTATGTCCGTTCGGTTTTCGCCGGCTTGTCTGACCAGCAGCGCATCGCGCCCGATGATGTGCGCATGACCACGGTCAACGGCATACCGGCGGCCTATGGCACTGCCCGCGTCAACACCAGTGACGGCGCGCGCGATGTTGTGGTGTTTGCCTATGCGTGGGGCCCGGCCCAGGCGTTCCACTTCACCACGATCAGCACGGCCGGGCAGGCCAGTGCGTTTGATGCGATGTTTTCCTCGATGCGCCGGATTACCATTGGCGAAGCGGGTGCGGTGCGCGCGCGCCGGCTCATGGTGGTGACGGTGAAGAAGGGCGATACGCTGCAGTCGCTCGCCCGCCGCATGGCCTTTGATGATCGGCCGCTCGACCGGTTCCTCGTGCTCAACAGTCTGGATGCGGCAACCCAGCCCGTTCCGGGCTCGCGGGTCAAGCTCCTCGTCTATTGAGCATGCGAAAACGAAGGGAGCGCCTGGGAGCGAGCCCTCTTCGAGATCTGCCTGCCTGAAACGACCAGCGGGTTAGAACGGATCCTTGCCGTTCTGCGCGTTGCTCATCTTGGTCGGAATCTGGTTGAAGGAGTTCACGAGCGAGTTGCCCAGCGCGCCCATTGCCGTGATGGCGGCAACCGCGATGAGGGCGGCAATCAGTCCATATTCGACGGCTGTTGCGCCTTCCTCGTCACGAAGAAGTGTCTTGTGAATCGCCCTCCACCTGGCAGCTTGCGCTACCGTCGTGCTCTTTCGCGGATTACGCCCCCCGATCCTACGCAATTGCAGTTGTCAAAATATCCGGCATTCCCTGAAAAAAGGTAATAGCGCACCGGGAGATCGCGGCGGCCATCATGGCGTTTTCGCAGTGGTGCGGGGCCGCCGACGCAGTAGCGTGACTATTTTTTGGCCCGGGTAAGGTTCGTGTCGATCGTGTTGTACATGATGAACAGCGAATTCACGAACGCGCTCATTCCGAAGAACATGGCCATTGCGATCACGCCGATGAGCAGGCCATACTCGATGGCCGTGGCACCCGTATTGTCCACCAGTGGCTTGCGGACAAAGTCCAACATAATTGTGCTACCCCCGTCCGCGTCCAGCCAATGTTTAGGGCCTGCAAGGCTAAGAAAGCATAAACGGAACTTCCGACCATGGAAATTTACCCGACATTGCTGACCGTGGTTGCACTGGCGCTGCTGGACGGCGAGGGTCGCGTGCTAATTCAGCGCCGCCCTGCAGATCGCGCGCATGGAGGGCTGTGGGAATTTCCCGGTGGAAAGGTCGAGGCGGGGGAAGGGCCCGCTACCGCGCTGGTCCGCGAAATTGCCGAGGAACTGTCGATAACCATCGCAGCGGCCAATCTTGCGCCGCTGACGTTTGCCGCAAGCCCGGCACGGGAAAGCACGCGCCCGCTCGTGCTTCTGCTCTATACCTGCCGCTGCTGGCAGGGTGAACCTGCGCCCGAACCAGGTGCCGAGCTCGCGTGGGTCTATCCCGCAACGCTCGGGGCCCTTGCCATGCCGCCGCTTGACGTACCGCTCGCCGCTGCGCTCGCCCTCCACGCAAAAAACCAGCAATAGGGCTTGCCAAGCCCGATAGGCGGCTATAGAGGCCCGCTTCCACGCACCCGTAGCTCAGCTGGATAGAGCATCAGACTACGAATCTGAGGGTCGGGCGTTCGAATCGCTCCGGGTGCACCATTTCCCTAAATCGCGGTTTTCACAGCATGTCGCGCGCTTGCTTCGGCTTGTACGGGCGCGCTGCGTTCCGCTGTCGAATAGGTATACGAAAGCAGCTGCGGCGAAGCCTTGGCCGTTGCGGATTTCAGGCACTTGGTCCTATAGCGGCGCTTGTGGCGCTCCGGTTTGCCGGGGTACTGCCAAGACACGTGCCCTCCCCAGGCTGCCAGACAAGGAACCACCGCATTGGCCCAGTCCGCCAAGCCGCGCGTAACCAAAGCGACAAAGTCGCCGGTTGCCACCAAAGCCGCTCCCGCTGCTGCAAGCCCGGCCGCTACGGCCACAGCTTCCGAGGATGAAGCCACCTTCGCGCTGCGCAGCCTCCAGCAGGCCCATGCCAACAACAAGCGCTTTGATGCGAGCGACGAAGAGCTTCTGCACTTCTACGAACAGATGGTGCTGATTCGTCGCTTCGAGGAGAAGGCCGGCCAGCTTTATGGACTCGGCCTCATCGGCGGCTTCTGTCATCTCTACATCGGGCAGGAAGCGGTTGCCGTGGGCCTGCAGTCTGCGCTGAAAGAGGGCCACGACAGCGTCATCACCGGCTATCGCGATCACGGCCACATGCTTGCCTACGGCATTGATCCCAAGGTGATCATGGCCGAACTGACCGGGCGCGGCGCTGGCATTTCGCGCGGCAAGGGCGGCTCGATGCACATGTTCTCAACCGAGCACAAATTCTTCGGTGGCCACGGCATCGTCGGCGCGCAGGTCTCATTGGGCGCGGGGCTGGCCTTTGCGCACAAGTACCAGAACGATGGCGGCGTCTGCATGGCCTATTTCGGCGATGGCGCGGCCAATCAGGGCCAGGTCTACGAGACCTTCAACATGGCCGCCCTGTGGCAGCTGCCGATCATCTTCGTGGTCGAGAACAACGGCTATGCCATGGGCACCGCGGTCAAGCGCGGATCGGCGGAAACGCACTTCCACCGCCGCGGCACGGGCTTCCGCATCCCAGGCATGGACGTCAACGGCATGGACGTGCTCGAAGTGCGCGCCGCCGCTGAAGTCGCGCTCGATTATGTCCGCGCCGGAAACGGCCCGGTGCTGATGGAGCTCAACACCTACCGCTATCGCGGCCATTCGATGTCGGACCCTGCAAAGTACCGCAGCCGCGAGGAAGTGCAGGAAATGCGCGATCACCACGATCCGATCGAAGGTGCCAAGCAGGATCTGCTGCGCCGCGGGGTGAGCGAGGAGCGCATCAAGGACATCGACAAGCGTATTCGCCAGATCGTCGCTGAAGCCGCCGATTTTGCCGAAAGCTCGCCCGAACCGGCGCCCGCTGAACTCTATACCGACGTGCTGGTGGGGACCTACTGACATGGCGATTGATCTCAAGATGCCCGCGCTTTCCCCGACGATGGAGGAAGGCACCCTCGCCAAGTGGCTGGTCAAGCCCGGCGATACAGTGAAGTCCGGCGACATTCTCGCCGAGATCGAAACCGACAAGGCCACGATGGAATTCGAGGCAGTCGATGAAGGCGTGATTGGCGAGCTCAAGGTCGCCGAGGGCACCGAAGGCGTGAAAGTCGGCACCGTGATCGCGACGATCACTGGCGATGATGAAGCGGCAGTGTCGGCGCCGGTGCCGGTGCCGGCACTCGCTCCGGTGGCAGCTGCTGCTCCGGCCCCTGCGCCGGTTGTTGCCGCGCCACCACCTCCTGTAGCTGCATCAGCACCCGCAGCGGTCCCCGCTGGTACTGCCATGGTCGCCACCACGGTCCGCGAGGCCCTGCGCGATGCGATGGCCGAGGAAATGCGCGCCGACGACCGCGTCTTCGTGATGGGCGAGGAGGTTGCTGAATATCAAGGCGCCTACAAGGTCACGCAGGGCCTGCTTGAGGAATTCGGCCCGCGCCGCGTGATCGATACGCCGATCACCGAATATGGCTTTGCCGGAATCGGCACTGGCGCGGCGATGGGCGGTCTGCGCCCCATCATCGAGTTCATGACGTTCAACTTCGCCATGCAGGCGATCGACCACATCATCAACTCGGCGGCCAAGACCAACTATATGTCGGGCGGCCAGATGCGCTGTCCTATCGTGTTTCGCGGCCCCAACGGCGCTGCGGCCCGCGTCGGCGCGCAGCACAGCCAGAACTACGCGCCGTGGTACGCTTCGGTACCCGGCCTCATCGTCATCGCGCCATACGATGCAGCGGACGCCAAGGGCTTGCTCAAGTCCGCCATCCGCAGCCCTGACCCGGTCGTCTTCCTCGAAAACGAGCTGGTCTACGGTCGCACTTTCGATGTGCCGCAGCTTGATGATCACACCGTCCCCATCGGCAAAGCGCGCACCATGCGCGCGGGCCGCGATGTCACCATCGTTACCTACTCGATCGGCGTGGCGCTCGCGCTCGAAGCCGCGGAAAAGCTGGCGACAGAGGGTATCGAGGCCGAAGTGCTCGATCTGCGTACCCTGCGCCCGCTCGACAAGGCCGCAGTGCTCGAGAGCCTTTCGCGCACCAACCGCATGGTGGTGGTCGAGGAAGGCTTTCCAGTTTGCTCGATCGCCTCTGAAATCATCGCCATTGTGATGGAAGAGGGCTTCGATCATCTCGATGCCCCCGTCCTGCGCGTCTGCAACGAGGACGTGCCGCTCCCTTATGCCGCCAACCTTGAAAAGCTCGCGCTGGTCGATACGGCGCGGGTGATCACGGCGGTCAAGAAGGTCTGCTATCGCTGAGCTGATGGAGCCTGCGTACGGCGATCTCGAACTGAGCCCACCCGAAAGGCTCGCGGTGCACTACGCGCCGCGAGCCTTTCAGGCCTTGTGGGAGGGCTTCCTGTTGCTGGACCGGAGGCTAGCCGATGCGGCGCGAGAAGGGCGCGATCCGCTGATGATCCAGTTGCGCCTCGCCTGGTGGCGCGACCGGTTCGACCAGAGCGCGAGCGAATGGCCGCTGGGCGAGCCGCTGTTGGCGCTTTTGCGTGCATGGGATGGCGAACGTCCGGCGTTACGCGGTCTTGTTGATGGCTGGGAGTCCCGGATTGTGGGCGAGGATGGCGGGGCGGAACTGGGCAAGGCACGGGTTGCAGCCATCTGCGCACTGGCGCGGCTGACCGGGGTACGATGCGATGAAGCCGTTCGCCATGCTGCTGCCGAATGGCTGGGGCTGAAACCTCCCGGCGCCCACGCTCCAATTCTGCCGGGGACGCTGCGCCCGCTGGTCATTCTGCGCGGCATGGCCTTGCGTGAGGCGGCGGGACGGCCGGGCGGTCCGATTCGCGATTTCCTCGCAATTCTGCGCCTTGGCTTGTTAGGGCGCTGAAACTCTCACCAAAATGGCCGGGCTTGCCTCTGCCGCCGTCGCCTTATGCCGCCTATCCTAAGGGAATTCCCTGGGGAGCCCCCGCATGAACCGAATACTTGTAGGCGCGCTTGGCGCGCTGTTGCTCGTGGCCTCCGGCCTGTTCTGGTGGCAGGGCCGCGCGGCCGTTTCGCCGCCATCCACCCCCAGCCACCTCGCGCTCACTTCGGCACCAGCAGCTGACGAGGAACTCCCCGATTCCGACGCGGGCGATGCGGTTGGCCCCGGCCTTCCCGAAGCGAGCGAGCAAAGCCGTGAACAGAAGCGTTTCGATCGGCTCGACAAGAACCGCGATGGCAAGATTACCCGCACCGAAATGCTCAGCCCGCGCGTCAAGGATTTCCGCAAGCTCGATGTCGACGGCAACAACCTGCTGACCTTCGACGAATGGGCGGTTGCCACCGACAACCGCTTCAAGGGCGCGGACAAGAATGGCGACGGTAACCTTGATCGCGATGAATTCAGGGCGACGAAGCCGAAGGCCCCAAAGAAGGCCGCCTGCAAATGCAAGTAGGTCAGGCTACCTCGGGTAACCAACCCGCCAGATCGGCCTTGGCCCGCGCGGTATAGGCTTCCTTGCGCTGCTTCTTCTTCGTTGCGGGATCCGGCGGCGGAAATAGCCCGAAGTTCACGTTCATCGGCTGATAGGTTTCGGCCTCGGCATCACCGGTTATATGCGCGAGCAGCGCGCCCAGCGCCGACGTGCGCGGCGGCGGCGTCCAGTCGCGTCCGGCAAGTTGCGCCGCAGTCATCAGTCCCGCCAGCAGCCCAATGGCGCCGCTCTCCACATAGCCCTCGCAGCCGGTGATCTGCCCGGCAAAGCGGATATGCGGTGCGGATTTCAGCCGTAGCTGGCGGTCGAGCAGGGTGGGTGAATTGAGGAACGTGTTGCGGTGGAGGCCGCCAAGCCGCGCGAACTCGGCGCTCTCCAGCCCGGGAATCGTGCGGAACACGCGGACCTGTTCGGCATGCTTCAGCTTGGTCTGGAAGCCCACCATGTTCCACAGCGTGCCGAGTTTGTTGTCCTGCCGCAACTGCACCACCGCATAAGGCCAGCGCCCGTTCGGATACTCCGCCGTCGCCCAGTGCGGATTATCGAGCCCGACCGGCTTCATCGGCCCGAAACGCATCGTCTCCACTCCGCGCGCGGCCATGACTTCGATCGGCATGCAGCCATCGAAATAGGGGGTGTTTGCCTCCCACTCCTTGAATTCAGTCTTGTCCCCAGCAAGCAGTTCCTCGCGGAAGGCTTCGTATTGCGGCCGGGTCATCGGGCAATTGATGTAGTCGCGCCCGTCGCCGCCCATCGCGAGGCTGGCCTCCGCGCCCTTGTCCCAGCGCGAGGCCATCCACGCGACATCCATGTCGATGCTCTCGCGGTAAACGATCGGCGCAATCGCATCGAAGAACGCGAGGCTCTCCGCCCCCGTCGCCGCGCCGATGCTGGAGGCAAGGGCATGGGCGGTGAGCGGCCCGGTCGCCACGATGGTGAGGCCGTCTGTCGGCAGCACGTCCACCCGCTCGCGCACGATCTCGAGTGTCGGCTGTGCGCGCAGCATCGCCTCGACTTCAGCCGAGAACACATCACGGTCGACCGCCAGCGCCGAACCTGCCGGCACGCGCGCCTTCCCCGCTGCCGCCATCAGCAGACTGTCGCATGCACGCATTTCGTAGTGCAGCAGGCCGACCGCGTTTTTCTCGTCATCGTCCGAGCGAAACGAATTGGAGCAGACGAGCTCCGCAAGGCCGTCGCTGTTGTGCGCAGCGGTGCTGTCGCCGCCTCCGCGCATCTCCGAAAGCCGCACGCGAACACCCCGGCGCGCCAGCTGCCACGCAGCCTCGCTACCGGCCATGCCGCCGCCGATGATGTGAACCTGATGCGTCATGGGACGCGCATTGGCATTGCGTCCCCGGCGCGGCAAGCCCTACTGACGGCAGGGAAGGGGGAGGCCATGTCGCAGCGCGCCTTGATCGAACAACGTCCGTGGCTGCTCGCCAGCCTGATCGCTGGAATCGGCTACTGGTTCGTCGCGGGTAGCTGGATTCCGGGCCTTTACCTGATTCTGTGGAAAGGCGCGGGCGTCGGCCTGCTCGCGATTTACGCGTGGCGGCATCATCCGGTGGCAGATGCGCACCGCATCGCGCTTGTCATGGCGCTGGGTGCGCTGGGCGATATGGTGCTTGAAGTGAGCTTTATCGGCGGAGCGATGGCGTTCCTGGTCGGGCACCTTGCTGCGATTGCGCTCTATCTAAAGCATCACCGCCGGGTGTTGCACAAATCCGAGCGATGGACCACGGCGGCGCTGCTGCTGGCAGTGCCTATCGCGAGCTTTGCCCTGACCCGTCGTCCGGAAGTCGCGCTCTACGCGCTTGGACTTGGCGGGATGACCTCAGCCGCCTTTGCCAGCGATTTCCCGCGCAGCCGGGTTGCACTCGGCGCGGCAATGTTCGCGGTGTCAGACCTCCTGATCTTCGCGCACATGGGCCCCATGGCAGATAGCGCAATCCCGCATCTACTCGTCTGGCCGCTCTACTATTTCGGGCAGTTCCTGATTACCGTGGGCGTCATCGGTGCGCTGCGGCGCAAGGGTGATTTTGCCTCGCCCTAACCTGCGACCGGCAGCCGCACCGCCCCATCCGCGCCGCGCTCCAGCGGCCCATAGGCAATCACGGCATTGAGCGGCAGCGCGGCGTAGATATGCGGGAAGAGCTGCCCCCCGCGCGAGGGCTCCCACTTCACCGCATCGTCCAGAACCGCAAGATCAACCGCCGCGATATGCAGGTCCGTCTGCCCGGCAAAGTGCTTGTCCACCGTTTCGGTCACCTGATCGGCGGCTGAAAGATGGACATAGCCGTCCGCCAGATCGATTGGCGCCCCGGTAAACACGCCCTCGTGCTCCAGCACGGCCATCTGTTCAGCCGTCAGCACTTTGTAGGCAACTAGCGGCAAATCGCTCATGCTTCCGGCTCGCCCTCGGGCTCGCTCTCTTCCTCGGCCAGACGCACCGCGCTCACGACATGCTCGTCGCCCGATACGTTGAACAGCCGCACACCAGCCGAGCCGCGCCCGATCACACGCAGCGTATCGAGCGGCAGGCGGATCAGCTTGGCCTGATTGGTCACCAGCATGAGCTGATCAGCCTGGCTTGCCGGGAAGCTCGCCACCACTGGGCCATTGCGCGCGATGTTGTCGATATTGGTGATGCCCTGTCCGCCGCGGCCCGTCCTGCGATACTCGTAAGCCGAGGAAAGCTTGCCATAGCCGTTGGCGCAGACAGTGAGGATGAACTGCTCGCGCGCCTGCAATTCAGCCATGCGCTCGGGCGCAATCGCAGGCTCGCCGTCCTTCTCGCCCTTCCACGGTGCGAACCGGACATATTCCTCGCGCTCCTCCGCGCTGGTGCCGACACGGTGGAGGATCGAGAGCGAGATCACTTCGTCATCGCCCTTGAGCGTCATCCCGCGTACGCCGGTCGAAGTACGGCTCGTGAATTCGCGCACTTCATCGCCGGCAAAGCGGATCGCCTTGCCGCTACGGGTGGCGAGCAGCACGTCGTCCGACGGTTCGAGCAGCGCCACGCCGATCAGCCGGTCCTCGTCGCCTTCCTCGAAGCGCATCGCGAACTTGCCGTTCGAGGGGATGTTGGCGAAGGCGTCCATCGCGTTGCGGCGGACGTTGCCCTTGGCGGTGGCGAAAACCACCGAAAGCTTGCCCCATTCCGCTTCGTCCTCGGGCAGCGGCAGCACCGTCGCAATTGTCTCGCCCGCGTCGAGCGCGGGGAGCAGGTTGACCATCGGCCGCCCGCGCGTAGTCGGCCCGCCTTCGGGCAGGCGCCAGACCTTGAGGCGATAGACCTTCCCGGCGGTCGAGAAGAACAGCACCGGCGTGTGGGTGCTGGTGACGAACATCGTCGCCACGGCATCCTCTTCCTTGGTCGCCATGCCGCTGCGGCCCTTGCCGCCCCGGTTCTGCGCGCGGAAGGTGGAAAGCGGCGTGCGTTTGATATAGCCGTCGAGGGTGATCGTGACGACCATATCCTCGCGCTCGATCAGGTCCTCGTCTTCGATCCCGTCTGCCGGTGCGGTGATTTCCGAGCGGCGCGGTGTTGCATAGGCATCGCGCACCGCGACGAGTTCGTCGCGCATCACGCCGTAGAGCTTCTCGCGGTCGGCAAGGATCGCGAGGTATTCGGCAATCGCCTTGGCCAGCACTTCAAGCTCGCCGCCGATCTCGTCACGGCCCAGCGCGGTGAGGCGGTGCAAGCGCAGATCGAGGATCGCGCGGACCTGCGTCTCGCTCAGGCGGTAGCTGCCACCCGTTCCCTCAAGCGCTTCGTCCTCGATCGCTTCGACCAGACGGATATAGGGCGCGATCTCGCCGATCGGCCATTCGCGCGCCATCAGTGTTTCGCGCGCCAGCGCCGGGTTGGCCGAACCGCGGATGATCCGCACCACCTCGTCAAGGTTCGAGACCGCAACGACAAGGCCAAGCAGGATATGGGCCCGATCACGTGCCTTGTTCAGCTCGAACTTGGTGCGGCGCTGGATCACTTCCTCGCGGAACTGGACGAAGGCCTCGATGATGTCGCGCAGCGTGAGGATTTCGGGCCGGCCGCCACGAATCGCCAGCATGTTGGCGGGGAAGTTCGCCTGCGCAGGCGTATTGCGCCATAGCTGGTTGAGCACGACTTCAGGCGTCGCATCGCGCTTGAGGTCGATGACCACGCGCACGCCTTCACGGTTCGATTCGTCGCGGATGTCCGAGATACCTTCGATCCGCTTGTCCTTGGCGGCTTCGGCGATCTTCTCGACGAGGTTGTTCTTGCCGACCTGGTAGGGGATCGAGGTGAGGACGATCGACTTGCGCCCTTCGCCGCGGCCACCCTTGGTGTCTTCGATCTCGTGCCGCGCGCGCATCACGATCGAGCCGCGCCCGTCGTGATAAGCCTTACGCGCTCCGCTCGAGCCTAGGATCAGCGGGGCGGTGGGGAAATCGGGCGCGGGGATGATCTGGATCAGTTCGTCGATGGTGATCGCGGGGTTCGCCATATAGGCAAGGCAACCATCGATCACTTCGCCAAGGTTGTGAGGCGGGATGTTGGTCGCCATGCCGACGGCAATGCCGCCCGCGCCGTTGACGAGGAGGTTCGGGAACCGCGCCGGCAGCACCTGCGGTTCGTGCTCCGAACCGTCGTAGTTAGGCTGGAATTCGACGGTATCCTTGTCGATATCCGCCATCAGCGCATCGGCCACCTTGGCGAGCCGCGCTTCGGTGTAGCGCATCGAGGCTGGCGGATCGGGGTCCATCGAGCCGAAGTTGCCCTGGCCGTCGATGAGCGGCAGGCGCATTGACCAGTCCTGCGTCATGCGTGCCAGCGCGTCGTAGATCGCGCTGTCGCCATGCGGGTGGTACTTGCCCATGCAATCGCCGACGATACGCGCGGACTTGCGATAGGCCTTGGTCGAGGTGAAGCCGTTTTCGTGGCTCGTCCACAGGATGCGGCGGTGGACAGGCTTCAGGCCATCGCGCACATCGGGCAGCGCGCGGCTGACGATCACACTCATCGCGTAATCGAGGTAGCTCGTCTTCATTTCATCGACGATGTCGATCCGCTGGAACTCGTGGTCCGGCAGCGGGGCGGGTGGGTCGATCAGGCCGGTGTCATCGCTCACGTCGGTGGCTTTTTCATTTGCTTTCAGGGGAGCTCAACGCACTAGGCCAAAGCCCCGGCAAACACCAGAAAACGCCCCTTGCGCCGCAGCCTTATCCACATATGCGAGCACCACTTGTCGCGAAATCTGAACAATGAGATGAATTGGTATTCAATCCGGGTTCACCCGGTGGGTTCCATTGCACCAAGACGTTGCCAAGGCCGAGATTCCGCGCCAGAGGTTCGGCGCGGACAGAGTGCAAAAGATGTCCATTCTGCCGATGTTTTGGGATACGGCCCGAGGCAGTGACGATCTGGGGACCGGTCGGGTCTGCCGGTCCGGGCCAGGAGGAGATGAAGTGATGCGGGGTAATGCAATGAAACTGGTCGTGGCCCGGGCCGCGCTCGCAGTGGCGCTTTCGACCAGCCTTGCCGCTGGCGGTGTCCTGCTTGGGGCGGCGCCTGCCGCCGCAAAGGAAAAGGAAGCCCCCAAGGGCGGCGCCTATTCCAAGGAATTCGTCGCTGCGGCCGGTCCGATCCAGAAGATCATTCAGGATTTGCAGGCCGCCAAGGCCAAGGGCACGCCCGACGCGCAGATCAAGGCGACTCTCGGCGATGCCGCGACCAAGCTTGCTGCCGCCGAAGCTGTCGCCAAGACCGGGCAGGACAAGCTTGCGATCGGTAACTGGGCGGTGCTGCTGGGCGGTGTCCTCGAAGACACGTCGATGCGTTCGCGCGGTATCAAGAACATGATCGACAGCGGCCTGGTCGAGCCGGAGAAGGTCCCCACCTTCAACTTCTACCTCGGCAACTTCGCTTATGCCTCGAAGGACTATCAGGGTGCGCTCGATCCGCTGACCAAGGCAGTCCAGGGCAATGTCTCGGAAGACGCTGCCGCGGAAATGCTGGCTGATGCCTACAACGAGCTGAAGCGTCCGGCCGAAGGCCTCGCTGCACTCAAGATGGCAGTCGATGCCCGCAAGGCAGCCGGCGGCACCGTGCCCGAATCGTGGTACCGCCGCGCCAACGTGATTGCCTACAAGAACAAGCTCGGGCCGCAGGCGATCGAATGGTCGACGGCGCTCGTCGAAGCGCAGCCCAGCTCGCTCAATTGGCTCGGCGCAGGCCAGCTCGCGCGCGAATTCGGCAATTTCGGCAAGGAAGAGTCGCTCGATCTCGGCCGCCTGTTCCTGCGCAGCGGTGCGCTCGACAACGAGAAGCAGTACGTCACCCGCGAATACATCGAATACATCCAGGCTGCCGACCCGCGCCGTCTGCCCGGTGAAACGGCGAAGGTAATCGAGCTTGGCCTGTCCAAGGGTGCGCTCGAAGCCAGCGACGTGTTCGTCAGCGATTCGTTGAGCCAGGCCAAGGGCCGCATCGCCGCGGACAAGGCCTCGCTTGTCGGCCTGGAGAAGGATGCGCGCGCTGCGGCCGATGGCAAGCTCGCCGTCGCCACGGCCGATGCCTATTTGTCCTACGACAACCCGGCCAAGGCCGAGGAACTCTATCAGATCGCTCTCACCAAGGGCGGCGCGATCGACAAGGACCGCGCGCTGACTCGCCTCGGTATCGCGCAGCTCGATCAGGACAAGTACGATGCCGCCAAGGCAAGCTTCGCGCAGGTCGGTGGCGTGCGTGTCCCGATTGCCAAGCTGTTCTCCGTGCTCGCAGCGGACAAGGCCAAGCCCTGATCGACTGAAGCACCAAGCCTAACGGAAAGGGCGGCCCGCAATGGCCGCCCTTTTTGTTTGTCCCGGGAATTGCGTGGCGTCGCCCTGGGCTCCGGCCGGTAACGGTATCACCGCACCTCGCTGAATTCCCCCGTATCTTCATCCAGCACGTGCAGGATGCCGTCCGAAATCGCGAAGAACGCCCCGCGCAGGCGCAGTTCGCCAGCAGCTTCCTTGCGGCGCACGCAAGGGAAGGTGCGCAGGTTCGCAAGGCTGACCTTGACGCCGGCCTGCTCCATGGCCCGCTCGGCAGGGCGGCCGGTCGTTCCGTGCTGGTGCGCCACTTCATCGCGCACGCCGCTCAAGAGGCCGATCCAGTCGTTGATGAAGCCGCCTTCGCCCGGCTCGGTGCCTTCCAGTTCCTGTGTCAGCGCCGCGCGGCAGCCGCCGCACATACCGTGGCCGAGCACCACGATCTTGCGGACTTTCAGCACCTGCACCGCAAATTCGAGTGCGGCAGAGACGCCGTGATAACCAGGTGACGTCTCGAACGGGGGCACCAGTGCGGCCACATTGCGCACCACGAACATCTCGCCCGGATCAGTATCGAAGATCTGCGCGGGATCGACGCGGCTGTCGGAACAGGCAATCACCATGACCGGCGGCTCCTGCCCTTCGCGCAGCTGGTGCCAGCGTTCGAGCCGGGGCGTCCAGCCGTTCGTGCGGAAACGGCGATAGCCTTCGACAAGGTGATCGAGCTCGGGAGAGAAGGGTCTGGCCATATCGGACCTGCTTGCCGCCTACGAATGCATCTTTCAAGTCCTGCTTCATGCGCCTATCTGAACCGCCATGAACGATCAGTCACCGATTGCCGCGCCCGATGACGCTGGAGCCGGCCGCCCTGCGCGCCCTCGCAAGCCCGATTGGATCCGGGTCAAGGCGCCGACCAGCAAGGGTTATGAGGAAACGCGCGGCCTGATGCGCAGCCTTGGGCTCAACACGGTGTGCGAAGAGGCAGCCTGTCCGAACATCGGCGAATGCTGGACCAAGAAGCACGCGACTGTGATGATCCTCGGCGATGTCTGCACGCGCGCGTGCGCCTTTTGCAACGTCAAGACCGGCATGCCGCGCAAGGTCGATGCGAGCGAGCCCGGTCATGTCGCCGAAGCGGCGGCCAAGCTTGGCCTCGAACATATCGTGGTGACCTCGGTTGACCGTGACGACTTGCCCGATGGCGGCGCGGGTCAGTTCGTGAAAGTGATTCAGGCCCTGCGCGCGGCGACCCCGAACACCACGATCGAAATCCTCACCCCTGATTTCCGCGGCAAGATGCGCGCCGCGGTCGAGGCGATCATGGCTGCAGGGCCCGACGTCTACAATCACAACCTCGAAACCGTGCCACGCCTCTATCCCACGATCCGCCCCGGCGCGCGCTACTACGCCTCGCTGCGGCTGCTCGAGGAGGTGAAGCACCACGATCCCCGAGTGTTCACCAAGTCCGGCGTGATGCTCGGGCTGGGGGAGGAGCGGCTCGAAGTCCATCAGGTAATGGACGACATGCGATCGGCAGGCATCGATTTCCTCACCATGGGCCAGTATCTCCAGCCCACGCCCAAGCATGCGCCGGTGATCGATTTCGTGACCCCGCAGGCCTTCGCGGCTTATGGCGCCATCGCGCGGGCCAAGGGGTTCCTCCAGGTCGCAGCGAGCCCGCTGACCCGTTCCAGCTATCACGCTGGCGAGGATTTCGCCGAAATGCGCGCCGCCCGCGAAGCCCAGCTCGCGAAAGCCGCCGCGAGGGGCTGACCTCATGCCGGTGATCAACCAGCAACGACGGCTTGCATGGTCGGCGGAGGAGATGTTCGATCTCGTCGCCGATGTGAAGCGCTACCCAGAGTTCCTGCCCTGGGTTGTCGCCACGCGCATCAAGTCCGATAGTGAGACGGAGATGGTGGCCGACATGATGATCGGCTTCAGCGCGCTGCGCGAGAAGTTCACCTCGCGCGTGATCAGGCAGCGCCCAAACCGCATCGCGGTCGAATATCTCGATGGACCGCTAAAGCGTCTGTCCAATACCTGGGAATTCCGCGCGGACGAAGGCGGCGGCTGCGTGATCGACTTCAACGTCGATTTCACCTTCCGTAGCGCGATTTTCGAGAAGCTGGCGGGGCAATACCTCGACCGCGCATTCCGCAAGATGGTCGCCGCGTTCGAAACGCGCGCCGAAAAACTCTACGGCAGCAGAAGTTCGAGCGCCACGAGCGCCGCCTGAAGCCGCACTTCGGCGCGGGTCCTGGCAGTTTCGAACACTTTCTGCTCGGCCACCACCGCCTCGGGATCCTCACCGCGCTCGGCCTTGGCGAAGACCACGGTGCCGACGGGCTTCTGCTCGCTGCCACCATCGGGCCCGGCGATACCGGTGATCGCTACTGCCACCATCGCCCTTGAATGCTTGAGCGCGCCCTGCGCCATCGACCAGGCGACCGCTACTGAAACCGCGCCGAACGTGTCGATGAGGTCGGTCGAGACGCCGAGCATCTCGTTCTTCGCCTCGTTCGAATAAGTCACGTAGCCCCGGTCGACTACCGCGGAAGACCCGGCGATCTCGGTCAGCGCCGCCGCGACGAGTCCGCCGGTGCAGCTCTCCGCCACTGCGACCAGACGGCCGATGGCCTTGTTTTCGGCAATCACCCGCGCGGCAAGTGACGTCAGTTGGGCGGGTAGCAGAGTGTCCATGGGATCAGGCCGTCGGACAGATCGGAAGGTCGGATTTCTTCGCGCTACCCGGCTTCGGCTGCTCCGTCAGCAGGAGGATGAACGTCACCAGTTCTGCCGTGTTCTCGGGCGGCAGCGGCGAAAGCAGTCGCACACCGCGTTCGATCGCCTTGCACTGGCCGGGTTTGAGCCCTTTGGTCACCATCGCCGAGACGAGACCTTCGGCAAAGGGCTGCAGCGCCTCGTCCGAAAGGGTCGTCACGATGTCGTTCATCTTGTTGTCATTGCCGCCGAGCTTGATCAGTGCGGACTTTGCCTCCGGCCATGCGGCGCTCTTGCGGGCGGCGTAGCGCTGGACGAGGTCCGTGCCCTGCGTCGCGAAATAGCCCTGCGGTGAAAGCTGCGGACTGCAGGTCTTGATCGTCGAATTCATCACAACCGGCAGGGCATACGTCACGAGGCTGGTCACCTCGCGCTCGCTCAGGCAGGCGGGATCCTGCGCGGCGGCTGCTTGCGCCGTGCCGAGCGCGGCCAGCGCCGCGCTCCAGACAATGTTCCGAACCAGCGACATGATGTACGCTCCTTCAAACCTTTGCGATCACGGTCGCCACTGCCTGAGTCGCGATCCCTTCGCCGCGACCGGTGAAGCCGAGCCGCTCGGTCGTTGTGGCCTTGACGCTCACCGCCGCGATGTCAATCGCGAGAATCGCTGCGAGCCGCGCCCGCATCGCCGCCTTGTGCGGACCGATGCGCGGAGCCTCGCAGATGATCGTGACATCAACATTGCCAATGGCATAGCCCGCGGCCGCGACAAGCGTTCCGGCGTGGGCAAGGAACTGATCGGACGATGCACCGCGCCACTTGGCATCGGAGGGCGGGAAGTGATCGCCGATATCCCCGGCAGCGACAGCGCCAAGCAGCGCATCGACCAGCGCATGGATCGCAACATCCGCGTCAGAATGTCCCGCAAGCCCCTTGGAGTGCTCGATTTTCACGCCGCAAAGCCACAGCTCTTCGCCTTCGGCGAGGCGGTGAACGTCATAGCCCATGCCGGTGCGCACGGCGGGAAGTGTCATGCCGTCATCCTTCAGGTCTTCCGCAAAAGTCACTTTCTTGAGCCGCTCGTCGCCCGGAACGAGCGCAACGGCCAGCCCTGCTGCTTCAGCAACGGCGGCATCATCCCCGGCATCTGCCGCGCCGCTCCACGCGCGGTGCGCTGCAAGGATCCCGTCAAAGCGGAAGGCTTGCGGGGTTTGCACCCGGTAAAGCCCGTCGCGCTCGACAAAACCGCCGCGAAGTCCCTCGCTTCCGCGCACCACGCTATCCACCACCGGCAGCGCCGGAATGGCGCCGGGTTGGTGTTCGAGCGCTGCAACCAGCGCGGTGATGACCACTGCGGGGAGATCGGGCCGCGCCGCATCGTGGATCAGGACGTGGGACGGCGCTTCGCCGGCCAGCGCTTCGAGCCCCGCGCGCACCGATCCCTGCCGGCTCGCCGCGCCGTGCACAAAGCGCACGCCCGTTAGGCCTGCGAGGGCTTGCGCGGCAGTGTCTTCCCAGGTCGCGGGGATCACCACCAGGATCGGCGAGACACCGGCCATGGTCAGCGCTTCGACCGAATGGCGAACCAGCGGTTTGCCTCGCCAAAGCGCGAACTGTTTCGGGACCGTCCCGCCCGTACGCAGTCCTTGCCCGGCAGCGACGACAACGGCGGCAACGGAAGTGCGAAACAGCGTGTTCATGCACCGCCCCTTACAGTCCTTGCCGCAAACCGCGCAATCGACTAAGCGCATGCCTCTTTTTTAGGCAGTATTCCGATGAACGAACTTCCCGCCCCCCCGCAGCTGAGACCGATCATGGTCGGCCCCGTGCGCATTGCGCAGCCGGTCGTGCTCGCGCCGATGACGGGTGTCTCGGACCTGCCGTTCCGGACCATGGTCCGCCGCTTTGGTTCGGGCCTCAACGTAACGGAGATGATCGCCAGCCCCGCCGCGATCCGCGAGACGCGCCAGTCGATCCAGAAGGCCGCGTGGCATCCCACCGAAGAGCCGGTTTCGATGCAGCTTATGGGCAACGAACCCGCCCAGATGGCTGAAGCTGCCCGCATTTCCGCAGACAAGGGTGCTGCGATCATCGACATCAACATGGGTTGCCCGGTTCGCAAGATCGTCAGCGGCGATTGCGGCTCGGCGCTGATGCGCGACATTCCGCTCGCCACCGCGCTGATCGAGGCGACGGTCAAGGCGGTGAAGGTTCCCGTTACCGTCAAGATGCGCATGGGCTGGTGTCATGACAGCCTGAATGCGCCGGAACTCGCGCGCATTGCGCAGGATCTCGGTGCGCAGATGATCACTGTCCACGGCCGCACCCGCAACCAGATGTACAAGGGCTCGGCCGATTGGGCCTTCGTGCGCCGTGTGAAGGATGCGGTTTCGATCCCCGTGATCGTCAACGGCGATATCTGCGGGATCGAGGATGCCTCGAGTGCCATCGAGCAGAGCGGCGCGGACGGCCTGATGATCGGGCGCGGTGCCTATGGCAAGCCGTGGCTGCTCGGCCAGGTCATGCATTGGATCGATACCGGGGAGTATCGCCCGGAGCCAGCACTTGCCGAACAATATGCCCTGATCACAGAGCATTACCACGCAATGCTCGAGCACTATGGCACAATTACCGGCGTCAACATGGCGCGCAAGCACCTTGGTTGGTACACCAAGGGCCTGCCCGGCTCAGCCGAGTTCCGCAACCGGGTCAACTTCATCGATGATCCCAAGGTCGTCCTCGCCGCGCTAGCTGAATTCTACGGCCGTGCCATGGCCGCCCCGGCGAACCGCGCGGCGGCATGAACGGCCCGGTCGACTGGCGCAAGGTCGGCGATAGCGCGCGCCCCGATCCCAAGCGTGTCGTGGCCAGCCTGCCGCTGGCGGTGTTCACGCTGGCGCCCGATCTCACCATTGCAGCCGCCAATCCCGCCGCCGAGCAACTGGCGGGGCAGGGCGCGCGGCGGCTTGTCGGCAAACTGGTCGACGACATCTTCGCCTTCGAGGAACCGCTGATTTCCCACCGGCTTGCCGAGGGCGAGGCGCAACTGATCGCGCGCGATTCGCTGGTGCGCATCCTTGGCGCGCCTGCCCGCCGCATTGACGTGATGACGTCGCCGATTGCCTATTGTCCGGGCTGGCAGATCCTCGCGCTCAGCGAAGGGGTCGGGGTCGAGGCGCTTTCGGGCGATGGCGGCGGTGCTGGGGCGGGGGAGGGCACCCCCTTGCGCGCGCCCGAAGTGCTCGCGCACGAAATCAAGAACCCGCTCGCCGGCATTCGCGGCGCTGCGCAGCTGCTGGGCCGCAAGGCCGGCGATGCAGACCGCGCACTGACCGAGCTGATCACCGGCGAAGTCGACCGCATCGCCAAGCTCGTCGATCAGATGCAGTCGCTGTCCCGCCGGGGCCGCGAACCTGGTACTGCCTGCAATCTCCACGAAGCGGTGCGCCGTGCGCAGGCGGTCGTGGCAGCCGGGCACGGTGGCTTTGTGGTGGAGGAGGAGTTCGATCCCTCGCTCCCGCCGGTCATGGCCAATCCCGATGCGCTTGTGCAGGTGTTGCTCAACCTCTTCACCAATGCCCGCGAAGCGTGCGAAAGCGCGCGCGAGCCGCGCATTGCAGTGCGCACGCGCTTTGCCAGCGGCATTCAGCTCCACGCCGGCCCTGGCGGCAAGCCGCTGCGACTGCCGATCGAACTGCGCGTGAGCGATAACGGGCCGGGCATCGATCCGGCGCTGCGTGACCACATTTTCGATCCCTTCGTGACGGGCAAGAAGAACGGGCAGGGCCTCGGCCTCGCACTCGTTCAGAAGCTGGTGCGCGAAATGAGCGGGCGCGTGACGCATGATCGCGACGAAGTGCGCGGATGGACGCATTTCCGCCTCCATCTCCCCGTCGCCGGGAGCGCCCGGACATGAAGCGCCGCATCCTGCTCGTCGAGGACGATGCCTCCATCGCGCTCGTCATTACCGCCGCGCTCGAAGCCGAGGGCTATGACGTCACGCGCTGCGCATCGATTGCCGATCGCGACGCCCTGCTTTCCGGCCAGCAATACAGCCTGATGCTCACTGATGTCGTGCTGACGGACGGCGACGGCATGGAAACGCTGGGCCGCGTGCGCGAAGCCGCGCCGCACATGCCGGTGATCATCCTCTCCGCGCAGAACACGCTCGATACCGCCGTGCGCGCGAGCGATACCGGTGCTTTCGAGTATTTCCCCAAGCCCTTCGACCTCGATGAACTGGTGCGCACCGTGCGTCAGGCCATTGGTTCGAGCGCCAATGTCGGTGCGGAAGAAATCGCCGAGGACGTTGCCCCCGGCCTCCCGCTCGTCGGCCGCAGTCTGGCGATGCAGACGGTCTACCGCATGATCACGCGGGTGCTGCGCAACGATCTCACCGTGCTGATCCTCGGCGAATCCGGCACCGGCAAGGAACTGGTAGCTGAGGCGATCCACCAGCTTGGCAAGCGCAGCGCGGGGCCGTTCGTTGCCGTGAACACTGCGGCCATTCCCGGCGATCTCATCGAAAGCGAGCTTTTCGGCCACGAAAAGGGCGCCTTCACCGGCGCCGTCAGCCGGCGCATCGGCAAATTCGAACAGGCGCGGGACGGCACGCTGTTTCTCGATGAAATCGGCGACATGCCGCTCGAGGCGCAGACACGCTTGCTGCGCGCACTGCAATCGGGCCGTATCCGCCGCGTCGGCGGGACCGAGGAGATCACGCTCGATTGTCGCATCGTCGCGGCGACCAACCGCGATCTCGAGCCAATGATTGCCGTCGGCACGTTCCGTGAGGATCTCTTCTACCGGCTCGCGGTCGTACCCATTTCGCTGCCGCCCCTGCGTGAGCGGGCCGACGATATTGAAGCGCTCGCCCGCCATTTCCTCGTCCGCGCGGCGGGGGAGGGACTGCCGCGCCGGCAATTGACCGCAGCCGGCGCCGCGCTGCTCGCCCGCCAGCCGTGGCGCGGCAACGTCCGCGAACTAAGGAACTTCGTCTACCGTCTCGCGCTGCTCGCGCGCGATGAAGTCATCGATGCGGGGGCCATCGAGCCTTTGCTGGCGCAGGACCGCGCGCAGCCTGCGCCCGGGCTTGCCGCACCGGCTCCCGCCGCAAACTTCAGCGAAGCACTCGCCAATTGGCTGGCCGAGGAAAACCCCGGCGAGGGCGATCTCTACAGCGCCGCGCTCGCCGCGTTCGAACGGCCCCTGTTCCTCCACGCGCTGGCTGTCACCGGCGGCAATCAACTGCGCGCGGCACGCCTGCTCGGCATCAACCGCAACACCTTGCGCAAGCGCCTGTCCGACCTTGCGATCGATCCAGACGAGGCCGTGACACGCAGCTGACCCCGCGCAGTAGGATACCGTCACCCGAGTGCCACATGTCGTTCGGCGCGCGTACAGGGGGTTTCGTCGATTCGACTTGCATTGCCGCAACAGCAGTGTTGTATATCGGCCACGATGGTTCAGAACGACAAAGGCGGCATGCGGCGCTCACCTCGGTGGTATCGTCGACTTCTCGTGGTGATGCGCCGCGCCAACGTGTTCCTGCTGCTCGAGATGACCGCGACGATGGCGCTCGCGCTGATGGTCACCGTCACATGGATGGCGCTGTCGTCTAGCGGCAACACCAATCAGCTGCTGCCTTCGCGCCTCACGGCGAGCCTGCTGATCGGCACGCTGGTACCCGCGATGGCACTCATCGTCCTCATCGGCCGCCGCCTCGCGCTCCGCCGGGCGGCGCGCAGCGTGCTCGGCAGCAGCGGGCGCCTCCACGTGCGGCTCGTCTGGCTGTTCTCGCTGATCGCGGCGATCCCCACGCTGCTCGTGGTGGTTTTCGCCTCGCTGCTGTTCCAGTCGGGCGTCGAGTTCTGGTTTTCAGACAACTCGCGCGGCATGCTGGAAAACGCCAACAGCCTCGCGCGCGGGTACTATGCCGACAAGCTGCGCGATGTCGGCAACGAAAGCGTCGCCATGGCGGGCGACTTGCGCGACTATCTGGGGCAGGCGCCCATCACCAGCCAGGAGTTTGCCGAGGGCTATTCGTGGCAGGTCATCAATCGCCGCCTCAACGAGTCGGCCATCATCGAGCGCGGACCGGACGGGACTCTGCGCACAGCGGCCATTGTCGATCCTGCCCGCAACGAACAGCGCGAACGGGTGACCCCGGCCGAGCTGGCCCGGATCGACGGGGGTGAGCCCGTTGTCGTCACCGCCTCTGCGGCGCGCATCGAGGCAGTCACGCCGGTCGACCGGGCGCGCGGCATCTACCTCTACGTCGCACGCAATTCGGATGCGCTTGCGCTCAACCAGTGGCAGCGCGCGCAGAGCGTGCTCAAGGCCTACGACTTCCTCACCCGCCGCGCCCGGGCGCTGCAGCTTCGCTTCAACATTGCGCTGCTGGTGATCTCGCTGGCGCTGGTGGCGCTCGCCGTCTGGGTCGCCCTGCGCTTTGCCGACCGGCAGGTCGCCCCGCTGATCGAACTTGTATCGGCGGCCCGCAATGTGGGCAGTGGCAATTTCGAGATGCGCGTCCAGCCCGGCAACGGCACCGACGAAGTCGGCTTGCTGGCCCGTGCGTTTAACCGGATGACCGCTCAGCTTGAAATGCAGACGCAGGCGTTGGTGAACGCCAATGCCCAGCTTGAGGTGCGGCGCGCCTTCATCGAAGCCGTGCTGGAATCGATCACGGCCGGCATCGTCTCGATCGACCGCGAAGGGGCGATCCGCCTGATGAACAGCTCGGCCCATGCGCTGCTCAATCCCGTGCGCGATGGCGGTGAGGTTGCGGACCCGGTTGGCGCGTCGCTCACGGAGCTTGCCCCGCAGCTGGCCCAGTTCGTCGCCGACGGCGAGCGTAGCGGCGTCGTCCACTATGCCAAGGGCGGCGATCTGCTCACGCTGGCAGTCAAGGTCACCGCGGACCGCAACGGCCATGTGATCACGTTCGAGGACATCACCCGCCAACTGCTCGATCAGCGCCGCGCGGCGTGGTCCGACGTCGCCCGGCGCATCGCGCACGAGATCAAGAACCCGCTCACCCCGATCCAGCTCGCGACAGAGCGCCTCAAGCGCCGCTATCGCCGTCAGATCGAGACTGATCCCGAACTGTTCGAGGAATTGACCGCGACGATCATCCGTCAGGTCGGCGATCTCAGGCAGATGGTCGACGAGTTCTCCTCATTCGCGCGCCTGCCCAAGCCCGTGTTCCGCCCGGAGGACGCCAGCGATCTGGTGCGGCAGTCGCTGTTCCTGCAGGAAGTCGCGCACAGCGACATCACCTTCACGTTCGAGGGCGAAACGCAGGTTCCGGTCGAAGCAGACCGCCACCAGTTCGGCCAGGCCATGACCAACGTGCTCAAGAATGCCATCGAGGCGATCGAGCAACGAGCCAAGGCAGAGGATATCGCCTATCGCGGCCGGATCGCGGTGAGCCTTGTGGCGGACCGCCAGGCCGTCACCGTCACCGTCGCCGACAATGGCATCGGCCTTCCGGCCGAGCGTGACCGTATTCTCGAACCCTACATGACCACGCGCGAGAAAGGTACCGGCCTCGGCCTCGCGATCGTCAACAAGATCGTCGAGGAACACGGCGGCACGATGGCCTTCGCGCCAAACCTCGAAGGCGGCACTTCGGTGATCATGCGCTTTGCCCGCAATCCGCTCGATACAGAGGCCTCGACCGATGCACCGGCAGCTCTCGCCAACCCTGTTTCCGCCAACCGCTAGCCCAGACCCCCAGGACGAACTGAAAAATGGCACTCGACATCCTCATCGTGGACGACGAACGCGATATCCGCGAACTTGTCGCCGGCGTGCTCAGCGACGAAGGTTATGGCTGCCGCACGGCAGCTGACAGCACCGCCGCGCTCGCTGCCGTGGACGAACGCCGGCCCAGCCTCGTTCTGCTCGACGTCTGGCTCCACGGCAGCCCGATGGACGGCCTCGAAGTGCTCGACGAGATCAAGAAGCGCGAACCGGAACTGCCTGTGATCATCTTCTCGGGCCACGGCAACATCGATACCGCCGTTTCCGCCATCGGGCGCGGTGCGATGGATTTCCTCGAAAAGCCGTTCGAGGCGGAGCGCCTGCTGCTGCTCGTCGAGCGCGCCACGGCCACCGAGCGCCTGCGCCGCGAGAACGCACGGCTGCGGCAGGACCTCTCGATGGCCGATGGCTTCACCGGCAATTCCTCGGCGATCAACGCAGTCCGCGCGACGCTCAAGCGCGTGGCGAATACCGGCAGCCGCCTCCTCATCACCGGACCCGCCGGCTCAGGCAAGGAAGTTGCCGCCCGCCTGCTCCATTCATGGAGCCCGCGGGCCGATCACGCTTTCGTCACGGTCAATTCCGCGCGCATCACGCCTGAGCGCTTCGAGCAGGAACTGTTCGGTGAGGAGATCGACGGCAAGCTGGTGCGGGCCGGTCTGCTCGAAATGGCGGATGGCGGCACCCTGTTCCTCGATGAAGTCGCGGAAATGCCTGCTTCGAGCCAGGCCCGCATCCTGCGCGTGCTGACCGAGCAGTCGTTCGTTCGCGTCGGCGGGCACCGCCAGATCCGCGTCGATGTGCGCGTCGTATCCTCCACCTCGCGCCCGCTCGAGAAGGAAATTGCCGAGCGCCGGTTCCGCGAGGATCTTTTCTACCGGCTCAACGTCGTCCCCGTCTCGATCCCTTCGTTGATCGAACGGCGCGAGGATATCCCCGCGCTCGCTGATCACTTCTTCTCGCGCTACGCCAACGAGCAAGGCGTGCAGCCACCAGCGATCTCGCCCGAAGCGATTGCCGCGATGCAAAGCTATGATTGGCCCGGCAACGTGCGCCAACTGCGCAACGTGGTAGAGCGCACGATCATCCTCGCCCCGCGCGAACGGCTGACCCGGATCGATGCCGATATGCTGCCCGCAGAAATCGTCTCGACCCGCCTCGGCGGCGATTCGAGCACTTCGGCGCTGATGGGCGTTCCGCTGCGCGAGGCGCGGGAGAACTTCGAGCGCGCGTATCTCAAGGTCCAGATCCGGCGGTTTTCCGGCAATATCTCGAAGACCGCCAGCTTCATCGGCATGGAACGCTCGGCGCTTCACCGGAAGCTCAAGCTCCTCGGTATGGCTGAGCGCCGCGAGGACGAAGAGCAGGATTGAACCGCTCCCGGACAGGACACACGCCAAATAGCCCATTTTGCCCCTGTACGAAGCCGTGATCCCGACATAGGATCATTCCTGCTGACCGGCTGTGGCGCCGCGAACACCCTTGTAGAGATTCGGTCTTGGCCGAGGTTTGAAGGGGGTGATTGCGGGCCCTGCCAGATTGTGCCTTGTCGCCGCAGAGCGTTCGGGCACCAAAAAAACGAAAGGAAATACCACGATGACCGGCAGAACCCTCTCTGCGCGCCCGCGTGCCAAGGTCGAATCCGTCCCCGCTCCTGAAGCTGTTGCGCCTCCGCCGCCCCAGCTCGTTGGCGGTAAGGGTCAAAATCTCCAGGACGTCTTCCTCAACTTCCTCCGGAAGAACAAGATTCCCGTCACGATGTTCCTCGTGAAAGGCGTCAAATTGCAGGGTATCGTCACCTGGTTCGATAATTTCTCCATTCTCCTGCGCCGGGATGGTCAGTCGCAGCTGGTCTACAAGCATGCGATCTCCACGATCATGCCGGGCCAGCAGCTTGCTTCCGCCCATTTTGCTCCAAGCAACGATGACGCATCGAAGAAGCGCCTGCTGCAGGACGTGTTCCTCTCCAGCGTGCGCGATGCGGGCGTTCAGGTGACGATGTTCCTTGTCAACGGAGTCATGCTTCAGGGCCGCGTTGCTGCCTACGATCTGTTCTGCATGCTGCTTGAACGGGAGGGCTATGTGCAGCTCGCCTACAAGCACGCCGTCTCGACGATCCAGCCTGCCGGCCACGTGGACCTTTCCGGCGAGTGGGACGGCGAATCATCCTGAACCTCCGGCCAGGCCGAACCGCATGAGCGGATTTGAATTCGGCCGAGAAACCGAGCTTGTCGGGGAAGTGACACGCGGCGCCCGCGCCGTCGTTGTCCTCCCCGATTTGCGCCAGCGCGGCGGCCTTGATGCCGAATCGCGTCTGGAAGAAGGGCAGGGGTTGGCACGCGCGATCGGCATCGATGTGGTTGATGCCTTCGCGCTGCCGATCCGCAATGTCCGGCCCGCCACCTTCTTCGGTGATGGGCAGGTCCAGAAGATCGCCGTGGCCATTGCCCAGTCGGATGCCGAACTCGTCATCATCGATGGCGCGCTTTCGGCTATTCAGCAGCGCAACCTTGAGGACAAGCTCGAGCGCAAGGTCATTGATCGCACCGGGTTGATCCTCGAGATTTTCGGTGAGCGTGCCGCGACGGCCGAAGGCCGCTTGCAGGTCGAACTAGCGCACCTCGATTACCAGGCCGGCCGCCTCGTACGCAGCTGGACTCACCTGGAACGCCAGCGAGGCGGCTTCGGCTTCCTCGGTGGCCCGGGCGAAACGCAAATCGAGGCCGATCGCCGCCTGATCCGCGGCAGGATGGCGCGCATCCGGCGCGAACTTGATCAAGTGCGCCGCACCCGCACGCTCCACCGCGAGCGCCGTCAACGTGCGCCCTGGCCGGTGATCGCACTCGTCGGCTATACCAATGCAGGCAAGTCCACGCTGTTCAACCGCATGACGGGCGCCGACGTGATGGCCGAGGATCTCCTCTTCGCCACGCTCGATCCCACCATGCGCGCGATCCGCCTGCCGGGGCTCGACAAGGCGATCCTGTCTGACACGGTGGGCTTCATTTCCGAATTGCCGACCCAGCTCGTCGCCGCTTTCCGCGCGACCCTGGAGGAAGTGACCGCGGCTGACGTCATTGTCCACGTGCGCGATATCGCTAATCCCGCCACCTCGGCGCAGAAACTCGAAGTCGAGGAAATCCTCGCCGATCTGGGCGTAATCGGGGAGGAGGGGGCCTCGATCCCGATCATCGAGGCGTGGAACAAGTGCGATTTGCTTTCAGCTGAAGACCGCGCCATCCGGCGTGACCTGATCGCCGCCCGAGTGCCGGACCGCGAGGTCGTGCCGATCTCGGCGCAGACGGGCGAGGGTGTCGACGAGCTGATAGCGCTGCTCAGCGAGCGCCTCACCGGCGGCGCGCAAGTGCTCGAACTTTCGGTGCCGATGGCCGATGGGCAGAAGCTCGCGTGGTTGCATGCACACGGCGAGGTCATGGCCGAGGTGCAGACCGAAGACGAACATGGCACTCCGGTTCAGCGGATTACCGTGCGATTGACCCCGCGCGAACTGGGCCGGTTCGTCCAATTGTAGACGTTAGCCCCCGGCGACCTTGACCTGCTGCCAGAGCGCTTCCTGCGCATCGAGTGAAAGTGCCGGGAAATCAGCCCCGGCCAGTGCTTCCATCGCGTGGAAACGTCGCTCGAACTTGGCATTCCCATGACGGAGCGCATCTTCCGGCGAAACACCATACCGGCGCACCAGATTGACAGCCGCGAACAGCAGGTCGCCCGCTTCGTCAAGCCGCTCGGCTTCGTTGCCGGCAGCGGCCAGTTCGTCGAGCTCTTCGATCACTTTGGCGCGGGGCCCTGCGGCATCCGGCCAATCAAAGCCCACACGCGCCGCGCGCTTTTGCAGCTTTTCGGCACGCATCAGCGCGGGGAGCGCCAGCGCCACGCCGTCGAGCGCGCTGGTCGCGCCCTTCGCTGCACGTTCGGCCGCCTTTTGCGCTTCCCAGCCCACTTCGCGCGAATGGCCCTGATCGGGGACGTCGCCGAAGATGTGGGGATGCCGCTCG
>CAZQEH010000039.1:0-31749 GCA_964592205.1 uncultured Novosphingobium sp. | reverse complement strand
TGCGGGCGGCGCAGGGCGGCGTGGCGGCCGAGCACATGCCGTGGCCCGCTCTGGCGCAGGCCGAGCTGGCGCTGGGCAACCATGCCGCGGCGGAAGCCGCGCTGGATCGGCAACTCGCGCTTGCTCCGCGCGATGTGGGCGCGCTCTTTGCCAAGGGACAGCTGCGCCAGCGCGCGCGCGATGATCGTGCGGCGGCGAGCTTTTACGCAACCGCCCTGGCGCAGGCGGGCGTCAGCGGGATTCCGCGCGGCATGGAAGGTATGGCGGCAGCAGCGCAGGCGTTCATGCGAGACGCGCAGGGCTCGTTCCAGCGCCATCTCGAGAGCGTGATGGCGGGAGGGCTCTCCCCGGTCATGGCGGAAGCGCTGGACCTGCTCAAGGGCACGCGCGAGATCGATCTGCAGCAGCCCTCGTTGTTCTACTATCCCGGTCTGCCTCAGCGGCGGTTTTATGATCCCGCCCAGTTCAGCTGGATGCAGGCCATACTCGATCTCCTGCCGGAAATGCAGGCTGAGCTTGCCGCAGTCGAGGCCGGGGAAGCAGCTGATACTTTCGCGCCCTACGTGACGGCGACGGATGATCGGCCCGCGCCCAACAATCCCCTGCTCGGCGATCCGGCGTGGGGTGCATTTCATTTCTGGAAGGAAGGCGCACCGGTGGCGGCCAATGCCGCGCGCTGTCCGGCCACGATGGCGGCGCTTGCCCACGCGCCGATCCCGATGATTCCCGGCCGCGCGCCCAACGCGCTTTGGTCCCGGTTGCAGCCCGGGACACATATCGCGCCGCATACCGGCATGCTCAACACCCGGTTGATCTGCCATGTGCCGATCCGCACCGCACCGCATTGCACGCTGCGGGTGGGCAGCGAGACGCGCACCTGGGAGCCGGGCGTCCCGCTGATCTTCGACGATTCCATGGAGCACGAAGCGCGCAACGCCGGCCCGGAGATACGAACCGTGCTCCTGTTCGAAATCTGGCGGCCCGAAGTGCCCGAGCAGGACCGCGCTGCCATTTCCCACCTGCTTGCCGGCATTGCGGGGTATGACAGCGCGGCCTGATCCAAGGATCAGGTCAAGTGCGCCTTGAAGAAATTGCGGGTGCGCTCGTCCGCCAGCTCTGCGCCCGCTTCATCCCGGCGTGAACCCATTTCAGCCGCGAAGCCGTGGTCCAGCCCCATATAGTCGTGCAGCACGACCTTGGGATGCGCATCGAGCGCGGCATGGATTGCCGCCTGCGCTTCGGGCCCGACGAAGTGGTCGGCCGTCGGGATATGCAACATCAGCGGATTGGCGATCGCGTGGGCTTCGTTCAGCATCTGATCGATCATCACGCCGTAATAACCGACCGAGGCATCGATGTCGGTGCGTGCCGCGGCCATATAGGCCATGCGCCCGCCAAGGCAGAAGCCAACCAGCCCCACCTTGTCTACCGCCTGCTCGTGGCGGAGCCAGCGGATCGCGGCTTCGATATCCTGCACGCCAAGGTCCGGGTTGTACTGGCCGAAATAGCCGAGCGCCTGCTGGAATTGCTCGGGCACGTCGGGATCGAGTTCCGCAGCCGGGGCAAAGCGCCAGAAGATATCGGGCGCGAGCGCGACGTAGCCCAGCGCCGCCCAATCATCGCACTTCTTGCGAATCCCGGCATTCACGCCGAAGATTTCCGGGATGACGATGATGGCGGCTTCGGTCTGTTCCTCGGGCGTGGCGATATAGACCGGGATCTCGTTGTCGCCGCCAAATGTGGGGATTGTCGTCGTCTCGCCCATGATGCTGATCCTTTTCGCAAGGTTGTTCGTCGAAGCTCTGATTGGCGCTGTCCATGGACTTTGCCAAGAGCACATGACAGTGTTGCTGCGAGTAGTGCGAAAGGCGCGTCCATGAAGGTCAATGTCGAGGTGGAGTGTTCGCCGGAAGAGGCGCGTCGCTTTCTGGGTTTGCCGGATGTGACGCGGGCCAATGACGTTTATGTCGATGCCATCGCCAAGGCGATGCAGGGCATGAACAGCGTCGATCAGCTTCAAGGCTTCGCCAAGCAGATCGCGCCGATGGGCGAGATGGGGCTCAAGCTGTTCCAGCAATTTGTCGAGCAGGGCGCGGGTGCGGCAATGGCCGGGTTCAAGGCCGGCGCCTCGGGCGGCGAGAAGCCCAAGTCCTGAACGACTATTGCCGGTGACTGATACGATCTTCGCGCTTTCATCCGGCGCACCGCCTGCCGCGATTGCCGTCGTCCGCGTGAGCGGACCGCAGGCCGGTGCTGCGCTTCAGGCATTGGCCGGCAGGTTGCCACCACCGCGCCGAGCCGTCCTGGCGGCGCTGCGCAGCGCCGCGGGTGAAGCGCTCGATCAGGCTATGGCGCTCTGGTTGCCAGGGCCGGGCACCGCGACGGGCGAGGACTGCGCCGAACTTCACCTCCACGGCGGCCGCGCGGTAGTAGTGGCAGTGGAAGCGGCGCTCGGAGCGCTTGCGGGCTTGCGCCGTGCCGAGCCCGGTGAGTTTACCCGTCGCGCATTTGCCAATGGGCGCATTGATCTGGCAGAAGCCGAGGGCTTGGCAGATCTTCTTTCTGCGGAGACCGAATTGCAGCGACGTGGTGCGCTGGCGATGGTGGGCGGCGCGCTGTCGCGGCTCGTGGCTGAATGGCGTGTCCGGGTGCTGGCGCTCTCAGCCTCCATCGAAGCCGCGCTTGATTTTGCGGGCGACGACGACATCGATGATGATGGTGCCCTGCCTTCGGGCTTTGTGCAGGGGGCGATGGCGCTTGCGGAGGAACTGGCAGACTGGCTGGCGCGTCCGCGCGCGGAACCATTGCGCGAGGGCTTCCGGGTTGTGCTTGCCGGCCCGCCGAATGCCGGAAAATCAACACTCTTCAATGCCTTGGTTGAGGATGAGGCCGCGATTACCGCTGCTGAACCTGGCACGACTCGCGATGTACTGGTGCGCACTGTCGCGATTGGCGGGGTGCCGTTTGCGTTTGTCGATACCGCCGGTTTGCGAGATCAGGGTGCCGGCTCGATCGAACAGATCGGTATCGCCCGCGCCCGGGCGGAGGCGGAACGTGCCGATCTTGTGCTCTGGCTCGGACGTGAGGGTGAGGGGCCGGCGGACGGGACAGTCTGGGAGATTGCCGCGCAATGCGATCGGGGCGATGTCCCGGCAAAGCATGATGCCCGGTTTCGGCTTTCCGCCGTGACGGGGGAGGGGCTCGATGCGCTTCGTGCGGGGCTGGTCGATCACGCCGGTGCCGCGCTACCTCAGCCGGGCGCGGTGGCGCTAAACACCCGGCAGCATGAACTCCTTGCCGAAGTTGCAGAGGCAACCAATGTGGCGGCGCGCGGCAGCGATCCTCTGCTCGCAGCGGAGAACTTGCGGCTGGCCCGCGTGGCGCTGGATCGACTGATCGGCCGTGCCGGGACCGAGGACATGCTCGATGCGCTGTTCGGGCGGTTCTGTATCGGCAAGTGATGTTTCACGTGAAACACTGACCGCGCTGATTTGCCTGCTTTGACGAAACAGCGCGAATCGCATATCGCCGCACTATCATGCACCAGTTCGACATCATCGTGGTCGGCGGCGGTCACGCCGGCGTCGAGGCGGCTGCAGTCGCCGCGCGAATGGGCGCGCGCACGGCCCTGGTGAGCTTCGATCCAATGATGATCGGTGCCATGTCGTGCAACCCGGCGATTGGGGGCCTCGGCAAGGGGCACCTGGTGCGCGAGGTTGATGCCTTCGATGGGCTGATCGCGCGGGCGGCTGACGAGGCCGCAATCCACTATCGCATGTTGAACCGCAGCAAGGGCAGCGCAGTGCAGGGGCCGCGCGTGCAGGCGGATCGGCGGCTGTTTCGCGCGGCGATCCAGCGCATGGTCGCCGCGCAAGATGGGCTCACCATCGTGGCGGGAGAGGTGGCGGCACTGCGCTTTGCTGGCGGGCGTGTCTGCGGTATTGATCTCGCGGATGGGACCGCGCTGGGCGCGCGCGCTGTCGTGCTGTGCACCGGGACCTTCCTGGGTGGCCGCCTGTTCCGCGGTGAAGAACGGATGGAGGGCGGCAGGATTGGCGAAAGCGCTGCGCAACGGCTGGCACAGCAGCTGCGCGGGGCGGGTTTGCCAATGTCCCGGCTCAAGACCGGCACGCCGCCGCGGCTCAATGGGCGAACCATCGATTGGTCGCGCCTGCCGGTTCAGCCCAGCGATGCCGAGCAGTGGACGATGTCTCCACTCACCCGCAGCCGGCCACAGCCGCAAGTCTTCTGCGCAATTGCCCGAACCAATGCGCGAACCCATGACGCCATACGTGCGGGGCTGGATAGGTCGCCGTTGTTCAGCGGTGCGATCGATGCGCAGGGGCCGCGCTATTGCCCTTCGATCGAGGACAAGATCCATCGCTTCGGTGATCGCGATGGCCACCAGGTGTTCCTCGAGCCCGAGGGCCTCGACGACCATGTGATCTATCCCAATGGCGTTTCGACGTCACTACCGACCGATGTGCAGGTGGTGATGATGCGGTCCATGGAGGGGCTCGAGGCGGTCGAGATCCTCGTTCCTGGTTACGCGGTCGAGTACGACCACATTGATCCGCGCGCATTGCGGCGAAGCCTCGAACTGCGCGAGCTTCCGGGTCTCTATTGCGCAGGGCAGATCAATGGCACGACCGGGTACGAGGAAGCGGCAGCGCAGGGCTTGATCACCGGGATGCACGCGGCGGCGACCGTGCTTGGCCGCAAGCCGCCGCAGCTTGATCGTGCCGCGAGCTATATGGCGGTGATGGTCGATGATCTCACTTTGCATGGGGTCTCGGAACCCTACCGCATGCTCACCGCACGGGCCGAATATCGCCTGCGGCTCCGGGCCAACAATGCCACCACGCGGCTGACGCCGCTGGGACTTGCCACAGGCGCCATCGGTCCTGAGCGGGCGGCCTGGTTTGCTGAGCGCGAGGATTTGCGGACCCGGGTCGCAACGGCTCTTGCGCAAGAAGTGCTGCCGAGTGCGCTCAGCGAGCATGGCGTCATGGTGCGCGGAGACGGCGTGCGGCGGTCGCTGAGTGAGTGGCTGCGCTTCCCGGAGGTCGATTTCGCAGCGCTGTCGCCTTGGCTGGGGGAGGCGATGCCGGATGAAGATCTCGCCGAGGAGATAGCGGAGGACGCGGCCTACGCGCCCTATCTCGCTCGGCAGGAGGCGGAACTGAAGCAGCTGCGGGCCAGCGATGGCGTCCCACTTGGCGATCACTTTCCCTATGCCGAAGTGCCCGGCCTTTCGCGGGAGATGGTCGAGCGGCTGGAGCGGGCGCGGCCCGATACACTGGCGGCGGCGGGCCGCGTGCCGGGGATAACGCCGGCTGCCTTGGCGAGTTTGCTCGTCGCTGCGCGGCGGCGCGTCGCCGCATGAGCTTTGGTTCCGAATCCAAGGCGCGGCGGTGGCTGGCGGAGCGCCATGATGGTGCCATTGGGCGGTTGGATAGCCTGGTGGCCGCGCTGCGCGAGGAGAACGAGCGCCAGAACCTCGTATCCCGGCCATCGCTCGATTCAGTGTGGCAGCGGCATATCGTGGACAGCGTCCAGCTTTTGCATGTTTCACGTGAAACTGTTCCCGAGGGACCATGGTTAGATCTTGGGAGTGGAGCGGGCTTTCCGGGCCTGGTGATTGCGGTGTTGCAGCCGGAGCGGCGCGTGACGCTGGTTGATTCGCGGCGGTTGCGCACTGAGTGGTTGGCGCGCGCCGCGTCGCGCATGGGGCTCGCGAATGTCGAGGTTGTGCTGGCGCGCGTCGAGGATCTCGAATGCCGGACATGGCAGGTGATTTCGGCCCGCGCGTTTGCTCCGCTGGACCGGTTGCTCGAGGTGGCTGCGCGCTTTTCCACACCGGAGACTCTGTGGCTGTTGCCGAAAGGGGCCAAGGCGCAGCATGAACTGGAAACGCTCGGTGCAGAATGGAATCGCGTGTTTCACGTGGAACAATCGTTGACCGATCCTTCGGCTGGCATCATCGTTGGCCATCTGCACGGGCGCACCGAGACAACACACGCGGGCAAAGCCACAAAACGCAAGCGAGGTTCAGGCCGATGATCACGATAGCCGTCGCGAACCAGAAGGGCGGGGTGGGCAAGACCACCACGGCGATCAACATTGCCACGGCGCTGGCGGCGACCGGGTGGAAGGTCTTGCTGATCGATCTCGATCCGCAGGGCAATGCCTCGACCGGGATCGGCGTTTCTGCGGCAGAGCGTGAACGGTCGTCCTATGACCTGCTGATCGAGCAGGCGAGCGTGGCGTCCTGCATGATTCCGACGCGGATTCCGGGGCTTGATCTCATTCCCGCGACGGTGGATTTGTCAGGCGCCGAGGTGGAGCTGGTCAGTGCGACTGACCGGACCGGCAAGCTGCGCGCGGCGCTGGCCGAAGATGCCGGCCATGAAATCTGCCTGATCGATTGCCCGCCTTCGCTGGGCCTGCTCACGCTCAACGCGATGACGGCAGCGAGTTCGTTGCTGGTGCCGCTGCAGTGCGAATTCTTTGCGCTGGAGGGGTTGAGCCAGCTCTTGCAGACGGTGGAGCGAGTGCAGGAACGCTTCAATCCGGATCTTGGCATCCTCGGCATCGTGCTCACCATGTATGATCGGCGCAACCGGCTGACTGATCAGGTGGCTGACGATGTGCGCTCGTGCCTCCATGGACTCGTGTTCGAATCGGTGATCCCGCGCAACGTTCGGCTTTCGGAAGCGCCCAGCCATGGATTGCCGGCGCTGATCTATGACCATGCCTGCGCCGGGTCGCAGGCCTACATGAAGCTGGCGCGCGAACTGATCGGCCGTCTGCCAGAGCGGAGGAAAGCAGCATGAGCGGGGAAGCGGACGGCAGCGCAGCGATCAAGGCGGCGAAGCGGCCTGCGCTTGGCCGCGGTCTCGGTGCGCTGCTGGGTGAGACGCGGCGCGAGGAAGCAGTTTCACGGATCTCGGTTACGGCACCGGGCGAGCAAGTCGTCAGCGGATTGGCCTCGCTTGCTGTCGCCTCGATCGAGCCGCATCCGGAGCAGCCGCGGCGGCACTTCGATGAGGATGCGCTGGAAGAACTGGCGCGCTCGATTGCCGCGCGCGGAGTGATCCAGCCGGTGGTGGTGCGCCCGATGGGCGATGGCCGCTATCAGCTTGTCGCCGGTGAGCGGCGTTGGCGCGCGGCGCAGCGGGCCCGCTTGCACGAGATCCCCGCAATCGTCCGTCAGCTCGACGACCGAGAAGTGACGGCACTTGCGCTGATCGAGAACCTCCAGCGCGAGGACCTCAACCCCATCGAGGAAGCCCGCGCCTATCAACGCCTGTCCGAGCAGGACGGGCTGACGCAGCAGGAAATCGCCACTTTCGTCGACAAGTCGCGCAGCCATGTCGCGAACCTCATGCGGTTGCTCGTCCTCCCCGGCGAAGTGCTCGACATGGTCGAGCGTGCCCAGCTTTCGATGGGGCATGCCCGTGCGCTGGCAGTGCTGCCCGATCCCGTTCCGCTGGCGCGCGAGACGGTTGCCAAGGGGCACTCGGTGCGCGATGTCGAGCGGCTGGCGAAGCGCACGATGCGGCCCGATGTGCCTCCGCGGCGGGCACGCGCGGAGCGCGATCCGGCAAATTCCGCTGATATTGCGGCGGTACAGGCGCATCTTGAGGAGTTCCTCGGCCTCAAGGTCACGATCCAGGCTGACGCCGATCCGCGCACCGGGTCGGTATCGATCCGCTACAAGACGCTCGATCAGCTCGATCTGATTTGCCAGCGGCTCACCGGTGGAGCGATCTGAACTTCGTGGATTCTGCCCCGAAGGGCTAGTTAACCGGTCGATTAATTTTGATTGACCGCACCGGACGGGTTTGCCTATCCTTGAAGGCAACAAGATATCCGAAACCGGAGAGCATGCCATGTCGCTCGATCTGATTCCCCGCTCCGCTTATACGCCTGATCATGAGGCGTTTCGCCAGACGGTGCGGCGCTACCTTGAAACCGAAATTGCGCCGCATGCCAATGAATGGGGCGAGGCGGGCATTGTGCCCAAGTCGATCTGGCCCAAGGCAGGCGAACTCGGCCTGCTGTGCCCGACCGTCCCCGAGGAGTACGGTGGCCTCGGTCTCGACTTTGGCTACAACGCCATCGTCGATGAAGAGAGCGCCTACTACGGCCGCGTCGCCACCGGCTTCTCGCTCCAGTCCGATATCGTGGTGAATTACCTCGTCTCGTATGGCTCCGAAGAGCAGAAGCACAAGTGGCTGCCCAAGATGGTCTCGGGCGAAGTTGTCACCGCCATTGCGATGACCGAGCCCGGCACCGGCTCGGACCTTCAGGGTATGCGCACCAGCGCCAAGAAGGACGGCAACCACTACGTGATCAACGGGTCCAAGACCTACATTACCAATGGCCAGAACGCCGACCTGATCCTCGTCTGCTGCAAGACCGATACCGAGGTCCAGCCGGCGTGGAAGGGTGTTTCGATCGTGCTGGTCGAAGCGGACCGCGAAGGCTTCAAGCGCGGGCGCAACCTCGACAAGATCGGCCAGGACGAGGCCGATACCTCGGAGCTGTTCTTCGAGGATGTGCGTGTGCCGATCACCAATTGCCTCGGCGAAGAAGGCAAGGGCTTCATCTACCTGATGAGTGAACTGCCGCAGGAGCGCCTTTCGATCGCGGTCAGCGCACAGGCTTCTGCGCAGAAGGCATTTGACGATACCGTCGCTTTCACGCGCGAGCGCAAGGCGTTCGGCAAGCCGATCCTCGACTTCCAGAACACCCGCTTCACCTTGGCGGACCTCAAGTCCAAGCTGCAGGTGGGCTGGGCGCACCTCGATTGGGCGCTGGCCCGCCACCTCAAGCGCGAGCTGACGGCCGAAGAAGGCGCGGCTGCAAAGCTGTGGCATACCGAGCTGCAGTGGGAAGTGATGGACAAGTGCCTCCAGCTTCACGGCGGCGCCGGCTACATGAACGAGTATGCGATTGCCCGCGCCTGGCGCGGTGCGCGTGTGACGCGCATCTTCGGCGGCACCAACGAGATCATGAAGGAACTGATCGGGCGCAAGCTCTAACAATCTGTTCTGAAAGAACTTTCTGCTGCCCTTCGCGTCACCCCGGAGCCTCGCTTCGGCGTGATGCGCATTGGGGCATGCCGCCCCCGACGAGCGCAGGCCGCGCACAAAATAGCCCGCCGGTTTCCCCGGCGGGCTATTTTGTCTCTACGCGGCAGGCCGATCAGCTGCCGGTGTAGACTCGCTTTTCCTTGATGAGCTTGGTGCGAACCGGGCGCCACGGCCGGCGGACGCGTTCGCGCACGTACGTCACCGTCTCGGTGCGGGTTTCAACACAGGGTTGCTGCGGGCCCTGCACGGTCATGACCGGGACCATCACATAGCCGTAGGCCGGGTAGCCATAGCCGGGGGCATAGCCGCCATAGGGAAACACGCCGGGATAGGGCGCCGGGCCATAGCCGGGAGCGGGGGCATAGCTGCTGAAGAACTCGTCGCATTCGCGCTCGCGGTTCTTGTCGACCGAATGGCCGATCGCGCCGCCTGCCGCTGCTCCGACTGCGGCGCCTGCCACTGTTCCCAGCACGCGGTTGCCGGAGGCGACTCGATTGCCGACCACTCCGCCAACAACGCCGCCGATCACCGCGCCGGTCGTGCCGCTATGGCGATGGTCGACATTCTGGCACTTCTCGACCATTTCGCGATAGCGCGGATCCGCTTCGGCTGGCGGCGGGCCATAGCTGGGATACGCGCCCTGAGGGGGCTGCATGGCACCTTGCGGGGCCGTGCCAGCCTGCGGCTGCCATTGTCCTTGCCACTGGCCCTGCCAGGTGCCCTGATAGGCACCGGGATAGCCTGAAGGCCAGCTACCTTGCACCGGCTGTGCGTGCGCCAGTGCGGGCACGGCAAGGCTGGTAGCCATGGCGGCTGCCATGAGGGCGCGGAAAAGTCTGGCCATCGTGTTCCCCTCAACGCTTGGGCCGCAGACGCTGCGGGCAAGGCATTAACCTTGCGTTTAGCATCGTGCGGCGCTCGCAACAAAGGGTCACGGTGGGCCTGTGCCGGAATGGGGCAGCTAGATACGCTCTGCTATCGCGGCCGCCAGCGCTTCGATCCCGGCAGCGTCCTCGCCGTCAAACCGGGCGAGCAACGGGCTGTCGAGATCGATGACCGCCACCACTTTGCCATCACGCTTTACCGGCACGACGAGTTCGGACCGGCTGGCGGCATCGCAGGCGATATGGCCGGGGAAGGCGTGTACATCGGCCACAAGCTGGGTTTCACCGCTCGCGGCAGCGGTGCCGCAGACGCCCTGGCCCAGCGCGATGCGAATGCAGGCGGGCCTCCCGACGAAGGGGCCGAGCACGAGTTCACCTTCGACCATGCGGTAGAAGCCAGCCCAGTTGAGATCGGGCAGGAACTCGCCGAGGAGCGCGGCGCAATTGGCCATGTTGGCCACGGCATCGGGCTCGCCGTGCGTGATCGCGCGGACAGCATCGAGCAGATCGGCGTAAAGCGCGGGCTTGGGCTGGCCGGGGGCGGGGGCAAAATCGTACATGGCGCGTCTCTAGCAGGCCGCAATCCGGACCGCGAGGGCCATTGCGGGAACGTGGTGCGGCTTCTAGACATGGGCGCATGTTCACCATCCGCAAGACCCTGACCGGGCTCATCGTCGTTCTCGTGGTTCTTGGCCTCGCTGCCTTCTGGCTTTTGCGCGGCGATAGCGCACAGCTCGCGCTCGACAAGACGACCGGGCCCAAGCCCGAGCTGGCCGAAGCCGCGCCGCAATGGTTCCCCACGATCGGCATTGCCAAGCCTGTGGGCTGGGCCGCCGGGGAGGCTCCCGTGGCCGCCGAGGGGCTGAAGGTGACACGCTTTGCCGACAAGCTCGATCATCCCCGCACGCTGACAGTGCTGCCCAACGGCGATGTCCTCGCGGCAGAAACCAATAGCCCGCCGCAGCGCGGGCCGGGCGGGATCACCGGCCTCGTCATGGGCTATCTCTTTTCCGCCGCGGGCGCGGGCGAGCCTTCGCCGAACAAGATCGTGGTGCTGCGCGACAGCAACGGTGACGGCGTTGCCGACCAGCGCTTCGAGATGAGCAATCCCGGCCTGAATTCGCCGTTCGGCATGGTCCTGCGCGAAGGCCGGCTCTACGTCGGCAATCACGATGCGGTCGTTTCGTGGCCCTTCACGCCAGGGCAGACCACGCTCGAGGGCAAGCCGGAAAAGCTCATGGACTTGCCCGGCGGCGGCAACCACTGGGCGCGCAACCTCGTGCTCAGCCCGGATGGCAAGCTGCTTTACGTCACGGTCGGCTCGGCCTCGAACATCGGCGAGCAGGGGCTCGACAAGGAGAAGGGCCGCGCGGCGATCTACGAGTACGATTTCAACCACAAGAGCTCGCGCAAGTATGCCGAGGGTCTGCGCAATCCCAACGGGCTCGACTGGAATCCGCGCAGCGGCGAGCTGTGGACCACGGTGAACGAGCGCGACATGCTTGGTTCGGATCTTGTGCCCGATTACCTCACCAATGTGCCGCTCGGCGCGCAGTATGGCTGGCCGTGGGTCTACTGGAAGAAGAATATCGACTGGCGCGTGACCGATCCGATGCCGCGCGACATGTTCTCCTATGTCCGCAAGCCCGAATACGGCCTTGGCTCGCACGTTGCGGCGCTGGGGCTGGCCTTCGCGCGCGGGGGCAATCTGATGGGTGAGCGCTTTGCCAGCGGGGCGTTCGTCGCGCGGCATGGCTCGTGGAACCGCAAGCCGCTTTCGGGCTACGACGTGGTGTTCGTGGCGTTCGACAACAACGGCAATGCGCTGCCGAAGCCCCCGGTGCCGGTGCTGACCGGGTTCCTCACCACGGAGAGCAAGACGCATGGCCGGCCGACCTGGGTTGCGTTTGCCAAGGATGGCGCGCTGCTGGTGAGCGATGATACCGGCGGCGTTATCTGGCGTGTGGTGGCGCCGGGTGCAAAGCGGGCGCCCGAGATCGTGGCCATTCCGGCAACGCCGATGCCGCCCGCGCCCAAGCCGGGCACGAAGTTCGTCGTCAAGCCGACGATGGATTCGGACCTGACGAAGCCCCAGAACTAAAGCCGGAGCTAGAGCCGGCGGCCCGCCCTTCCCGCGAGTTCGTTGACATATTGCCAGGTGACGCGGCCTGACCGGCTGCCGCGCTGCTTGGACCACGTGAGCGCGTCGGCTTCGTCGAATGCGAGGCTGTAGTGCGCGGCGTAACCCGCGATGATCGCGAGATAATCGTCCTGGGAGCAGGCGTGGAAACCAAGGGACAGGCCAAACCGGTCCGCCAGCGCCAGGCGGTCGTCAATCACGTCGCGCGGGTTGATCGGGTCATCCTGCTCGGCCATGTGGCGCTCGACAATGGCGCGGCGGTTTGACGTGACCACGAGGCGCACATTGGCAGGGCGGGCTTCGACGCCGCCTTCGAGCCACGAACGCAGGCGCCGGGCCGACCCGGCATCGCCCGCGTCAAAGCCGAGATCATCGAGCAGAACCAGGAACTGGCGGCTTGCGGCGCGCAGTTCGCCCAGCAGGACCGCAAGGCTGTCGTCTGGAGCAGCCTGAATCAGCGCAATCCGGCCAGGATGCGCATCTTGCGCATTGCGGACAGCGGCGCGGACGAGCGCAGACTTGCCCATGCCGCGCGAGCCCCACAGCAGCATATCGTGCGCAGCGGCACCGGACGCGAGGCGCAGGACGTTCTCGGCGACGGCGGCCTTCTGCGCGTCGACACCCTTGATCAGCGCAAGCGGCGGAGCTTCGAGCGGATCGACAGCGCGTGCACTGACACCCGTCCAGACATAAGCTGGATGCGCCAGCCAGTCCGTCGCCGCAGGAGCAGAAGGTGCGAGGCGCTCGAGCGCAGCGGCGATTCGTTCGAGCAGCGGCTCGTCGGCGCTCATCCGGTCAGCGCTTCGCTGCCGAGCTCGTAATAGAGCGCCGCACCGGCCATCGCCGCCGCCCCAAGCCCGCGCGCTTCGGGCACGATGGTACGGTTGAACACCATGGTGACGCCGGTCTTCTCCACCGAACCCGTGGCGCGAGCCTGGCGTGCGAGCTGCCACCCGGCAACGGCAACGGCGCACATTGTGAGGAACGGCACGCTCCCGGCGAGCTTGTCATCGAGGCTGGCATCGCCGCTGGCCATCCATGTGCCGATGGCGGCAGCGTCCTTGGCAAGCGAGGCCACTTCCGGCACATCCTGCATCTCGGCGGAGATGTCCGCCATCAGCGCCTGCAGCACGCCGCCTGCTTCCATGCCGAGCTTGCGGGTAACAAGGTCGGCGGCCTGAATGCCGTTGGTGCCTTCGTAGATCGGGGCGATGCGGGCGTCGCGATAATGCTGCGCGGCACCGGTTTCCTCGACGAAGCCCATGCCGCCATGGATCTGGATGCCAAGACTGGAGACTTCGCAGCCGACATCGGTGCCCCAGGCCTTGAGCAGCGGCACGAGCAGTTCGGCGCGCTGCTGGGCTGCCTTGTCACCCAGCAGGCCGCGGTCAACTTGCCCTGCGGTATAATAAAGTAGCGCGCGCGAACCTTCGGTGAGGGCGCGCATCCTGAGGATCATCCGGCGCACATCGGGGTGCTCGATGATCGGCACCGGGTTCTTGTCGGGCGAACCGGCGCGGGCGGACTGGACGCGGTCGCGTGCATAGGTGCGCGCCTGCTGCAGCGCGCGTTCGGCGATCTGGACGCCCTGGCTGCCGACGTTGATGCGCGCAGAGTTCATCATCGTGAACATGGCCTTGAGGCCTTCGTTCTCATGGCCGACCAGCTCACCGATGCATTCGCCCCCGGTGGTCGTGCCGTCGCCATAGGACATCACGCAAGTGGGCGAGACGTTGATGCCGAGCTTGTGCTCGATCGAGACAGCGCGCAGATCGTTGCGCGCGCCGAGCGAGCCATCGGCATTCACGTGATACTTGGGCACGACAAACAGCGAGATGCCGCGCGAGCCCGCCGGCGCGCCGGGGGTGCGGGCCAGCACGAGGTGGATCACGTTCTCGGCCAGCTCATGCTCGCCCCAGGTGATGTAGATCTTGGTCCCGGCGATGCGATACTTGCCGGCATGCGGGCCCTCTTCGATCGGCGTGGCGGTGCTGCGCAGCGCGCCGACGTCGGACCCGGCTTGCGGCTCGGTGAGGTTCATCGTGCCCGACCATGCGCCCGAAATGAGTTTGGGCAGGTACATCGCCTTCTGCGCCTCGCTGCCGTGATGATCGAGCGCCTCGATCGCACCGACGGTCAGCATGGGGAGCAGCGTGAAGCCCATATTGGCCGCGCCCAGCGTTTCGAGCACGCAAGTGGCGAGCGTGAAGGGCAGGCCTTGTCCGCCGAACTCTGCAGGTCCGGCAATCGAGCCCCAGCCCTGCTCGACGAAGGCCTTGTAGGCTTCGGCATAGCCTGCGGGTGAGGAAACCACACCATCCTTGCAGCGCGCGCCTTCGGTATCGCCGATTCGGTTGAGAGGGGCCCATTCGCCCGCCGCGAAGGCGCCGATGCCCTCGGCAATCGCCTCGACCACATCGGGCGTCGCCGCACCGTAGCGTTCGTGCGCCGCGAGCTCGTCGATTCCGGCACAGATGCGCATGGCAAGGACCTGATCTTCGGTGGGGGCGGTAAAGCTCATGTGCTGTTTTCCTTGGCAGCCTCTGCGCAGGGCTATAGCGGCAAGGCATGAACACGCAAACGCCTCCAAGAGTGCTACCCGCCGATGGCGCCGGGATCGCCGAGGCCGCGCGCGTGCTCGAGGCTGGGGGCACCGTGGCGGTACCTACCGAGACGGTCTATGGCCTTGCCGCACGTGCCGACCGCGCCGAGGCTGTGGCGGCAATCTACCGCGCCAAGGGGCGACCCGATTTCAATCCGCTTATCGTCCACGTGCCCGATCTGGCGGCGGCGGAGGCGCTCGCATCGTTCGATGCGCGTGCGCACGCACTGGCGGCCGCATTCTGGCCGGGGCCCTTGACGATGGTGCTGCCGCGTCGCGAAGACGCGCTGCTCGCCCCAGCAGTAAGCGCGGGTCTGCCAACCGTGGCGCTGCGCATGCCGGCGCATCCTGCGATGCACGCGCTGCTCGAAGTGTCCGGCCTGCCACTGGCCGCGCCTTCGGCCAACCGCAGCGGCGGGGTCAGCCCGACAAGAGCGGCGCATGTCGCGGCATCGCTCGGTGCGCGGGCGGATCTGATCCTCGATGGCGGGAACACCGAGCGCGGCCTTGAATCGACCATCGTGGCGGTCCGCCAAGCTGGCGGCTGGCAGATCCTTCGGCCCGGTCCGGTGACCGAAGCGGCAATTTCTGCGCTGCTGGGCGAGGCGCCGACACACGAACGACGGGGGATTGAAGCGCCGGGCCAGCTGGCCAGCCACTATGCACCGGGCAAGCCGGTCCGGCTGGGCGCGGAGCAAGCCGAGCCAGGCGAGTTCCTGATCGGCTTTGGCGCGGTGGCGAGCGGTGTCTCGCTATCCCCGTCGGGCGATCTCGCCGAAGCGGCGGCGCGGCTCTATGCCTGCCTCCACGAAGCCACCGCAGCCCTCGAACCGCGCATCGCCGTGGCGCCGATTCCCGAGGAGGGCATTGGCATTGCCATCAACGACCGCTTGCGCCGCGCGGCGGTCTAGCGCCCCGTACGGAGCAGCATGATCTCGCCGCTGATCTGATTGGCATCGGCACAGGCGGCAGTTTCGCCGCGATTGCAGGCCTCAAGGCGGCGGCCGTACTTCTTCTCGAGCTTCCTGATCGTCTCGTCGCGCTTGCGCAGGGCGCGGTCGGAGTTTTCCCGCATCTCGGCGGGATTGGCCACTGCGGGCACTGATCCGGCGCTTGCGGTGGCGCTCGTCATCGAGGCGGGGAGCACCAGCGCGGCAAGTATGACGAGAAGCGGCAGCGAACGGGGCAAGGCGGGGCCTTTCGGTCGGGGTTCGACCGTGCCTAGCCGATGCTTCCTTGCAGGGACATGACGCGATCCGCCGCCCGGGTGCCATGCAGCGGATCTCATCATTGCGCGGTCAGGGCTCGCAGATAAGCGTACCCGAGCCCATTGCGTTGACCTTGCACTGCGCGCGGCCCTTCACCGTTACCGAGCCCGAGCCCATGATGTCGGCCTTGACCTGCCCGTCCGAGGCGAAACGCGCATCGCCCGACCCCGCGATCTCGACTTTGGCTTCATCTGCCGTGAGGCCAGCGAGATCTGCCGATCCCGAACCGGCCAGCGAGATCTTCAGCGATTTCGCCCGGCCACCGGCCTTGAGATCGCCCGAACCGATGACTTCGACCTTGAGGTTCTGCGTATCGACAACCGGTACTTCGATATTGCCGGAACCGGTAATACTCACGCTGGTGGTATCGCCGCGCAGCGCGTCGGCGTGCATCGTGCCCGATCCGGCCATCACCAGCCGCTTGGCGGCAGGCACCGTGACCTGGATCGTGGCGAGCTCATCCGAGCCGCCGATTTTCCAGCCTTCGCGTCCGATCGCGAGCTTGCCGTCCTTGAGCACGAAGCGCAGCCGGTCCTTGGCTTCCTGATTGCCCTCGACGGTGATTGCGAGCTTGTCACCCTGGACGACGCGGACCGTATCGGGGCCGAGCAGGGTGATTTCCTCGGGCGCCTTGGCCGAAAGATCGAGCTGCGCACGCGGCACGCCCTTCATGCCATTGATCCCAACCGTTGCGCCGTCGCAGGCGGAGAGCGACAAAGCGACGGCGGCAATCGCAATCCCGCCGAGTGTGTGCGCGATATCCTTGATCATGGGGCACTCCTCGAAACTGGTGTGTTACCTTTCTAGTGCACCGATCGCCTGCGCGCCACGTCACTCGCCGATCCGGATCGGCTGTTCGCCGGGCGAGGCGGTGCGAAAGGAGGGCACGAAAAAGGGCCGCCGGATCGTTCCGGCGGCCCTTTTTCAAGCGCTCCCACGTCTCCCCATAGACGCAGGGGTACAGCCGACCTCAGGCCGTTTCGTAGTACTTCGGCGCGTGCTCGTTGAGGATCGCGAGGATCTTCTTGAGTGCGGCGGGCTCGTCCGTCTTTTCCATGGCGGCGAGTTCGCGCGCGAGGCGCGAGGAAGCGGCTTCAAAGATCTGCCGTTCCGAGTAGCTCTGTTCCGGCTGATCGTCGGCGCGGAACAGATCGCGCGTGACTTCCGCGATCGAGACGAGATCGCCTGAGTTGATCTTGGCTTCGTATTCCTGCGCACGGCGCGACCACATCGTGCGCTTGACCTTGGGCTTGCCCTTGAGCGTATCGAGCGCTTCGCGCAGCGTCTTGTCCGAAGACAGCTTGCGCATGCCGATGGCTTCAACCTTGTTCACGGGTACGCGCAGGGTCATGCGTTCCTTTTCGAAGCGCAGCACATAGAGCTGCAGCTTCATGCCTGCGATTTCCTCGTTTTGCAGTTCCACTACACGGCCAACGCCGTGCTTGGGATAGACGACGTAATCCCCAACATCGAAGGCAAGTGCCTTGGTTGCCATTGCTTATCCTTTCGGCGCAGCAGGGACGATAGCAAGCTGGGGCAGACACGCCCCCGGACAGCATTCCGGGCCCTTTGGGGGAGAGGTCCGGCAAACGACCGTCTTTAAACGCGGTCTACAAGCACTGCGATCCGTTTGCCGTTTGTCCTGCCTTAGCGTGTTGTTGGCGCTCGGGAGGATCGCTCCGCCCAGCGCTTGCGGGCGTATATAGCAGCTCTGTCACAAAAATGCCAGAGGTAAGGGTGCGCATACTGCGGCAAAATGCCGCAGTTCCGGGGGCGCAGGCCGCTGCGCCCCTTCCTGAGTCCCCTGCGGGGCGATCAGTCGCCCTCGCCAGGCTCGGCCGAGAAATACTTTTCAAACTTGCCATCCTCGCCCTTGTGGTCGTCGGCGTCGGCGGGCGCGTCCTTCTTGGTGGTGATATTGGGCCACTCGGCGGAATACTTGGCGTTGAGCTCAAGCCACTGTTCAAGGCCGCTTTCGGTATCGGGCAGGATCGCTTCGGCGGGGCATTCGGGCTCGCAAACGCCGCAGTCGATGCATTCGCTGGGGTTGATCACCAGCATGTTGTCGCCCTCGTAGAAGCAATCCACCGGGCAAACCTCGACGCAATCCATGAACTTGCAGCGAATGCAGGCTTCGGTAACGACATAGGTCATGGCAGTGGCAGTCCCTCAGCTTAAGGATGGGCAGGGTTGATTTCCTGACCTGCTAGAGGGGGTGAGCCCGCCGCGTCAAGCACCTCATAGCACCCCTTGGCTTCTTCGACAGGGCCGCGGCGCCTCGGCAGGGTGCCAACGGCGATCACCTTGACGCCCGCGCGAAGCGGCAGGACCAGCACATCACCGCAGCGCACCGCAGTGCTGGCGCGCTCGATCCGGCGGCCGTTGAGGCGGATATGGCCTTGCGCGACCCAATCCTGCGCGAGGCTGCGCGATCCGGCAAAGCGCAGAAACCATAGCAGTTTATCGATGCGCAGGGAGTCTTCGCCAGCCATCAGCGCATAAGTTCGGCAAGGGCGGCAAAGGCGCCGTGGGGCGGCGGTGGCGGCGTTGCCGCGGTGCGCGCGGGAGTGCTGCGGGGAGGGCGCCAATCCCACATTGGCGGTGCCGGGGGGCCATGGGCGGCATCCGTCAGCAGGCGCGCCATATGAACGCGAAAACCGGCAGCGCGCAGCAGCGCCGCATAGCCCGCCGTTGCAAGGCCCATCGACCGGGCGAGCGCGGGATCGAGGGGATAGCGCTTGCCCGCCGCACCGATGCGCCGACGATGCGCGGCCTGAAGCAGCTTTTCGGCCATGTCGATGCGGATCACCTGTCCGCCTGCGCGGCGATAGCCGGCCGGTGGGGCCTTGGCGGCAACAACGGGTGGCAGATTGGGCGGAGGCGCAGCCGGCGCGTCACCGCGCAGCGCAGCCAGTCGGCACCATAGCGCAAGCGGAGCGGGCTTGAGGAGGGCAGGAACGAACAAGTCGATCGCGCCAGTGCGCACCCCGAGTCGGCGCAGCGCATCGCGCTGGCGGGTATCGAGCTGTTCGAGCGCGACTTCCTCGCGCGGCAACCCGCCACCTGCCGCGACGAGCCGCAGCAGCAGTGCGCGCAGATCGGGGCCTGATTCCGGCGCGCGCGCTGCTTCGGCAAGGCGGACCAGCGGACCCAGGTCGGCGAGAATCCGGCGGGCCAGCCAGCCTTCCAGCGCAGCGATCAGCAACGGGCGCTGCCGGGCCGAGAGCAATCCAAGCGACGGATCGAGCCGTAGCCGTGGTTCAAGCACGGATTTGCCGCGCTCCAGCCGCCCGACAACCAGCCCGTTCCAGGTGAGCGCACCGCTTTCGAGCGCGAGGCCGCCCGGTTCACTCGCAGCGGCGATCAGGGCATCGGCGCGGGCCGAGAGGAGGCCGGGCAGGTGGCGCTCGGCTGCGGCGAGGAGCAGCTTGCGGTCCGCCGCGCGTGCCAGCGGATCGACCACGAAGCGGAAGCCTTCGAGGTGGCCGATGGGTTCATCATCGACCAGCACCGCGCCGACATCGCTGATCCGCACTGGCAGGAAGGAGGCGTCGCCGGCCGCCTTGCGCATCAGCACGGTGGTGCGGCGATTGACGAAGCGTTCGGTGAGGCGCGCGTGGAGCGCATCGGACAGGCGCGTTTCCACCGCACGGGCGCGTGCGGCCATTTCATCGCGCGCCAGCACCCAGTCCGGGCGCTGGGTGATATAGGCCCACGAACGGACGGCGGCGATGCGCCCCTGCAGCGTATCGATATCGCCCGATGGATTGTCCTGCTGCGCGATCGCCTGCGTGACATAGTCAGAACCAAGATAGCCGTGGCGCAAATCCTGCCACAGCCGGGCGACGAAGCGCGAGTGCGTTTCAGCCCCTTGCTGGCGGAAATCGGGAAGCGAGCAGACCTGCCAGAACCGCTGTACTGAGCCGCGACCGCGCACCGTGCTCGCGATATCGAGCTCATCCACGAGGCGCTTCAGCACGGCAAGATCGATGGCCGGCGGGGCGGCGGAAAGTTGGGGCCGCGGAGGCGGGCTTTCGAGGTCGTCGATCAGCGTCGCCAGGTTGTCAAACCGGGGCTCGGCCTCGCGCCAGAACAGGTGGGTGAGCGGCGGGAAGCGATGCTCCTCGATCGCGTAGACTTCCTCGTCGGTGAACTCCGGATCGTGGCCACCCATTCCCGCCAATGTACCAAACGTGCCGTCCTTGTGGTGCCGCCCGGCGCGGCCCGCGATCTGGGCCATTTCGGCGGTGGTCAGGCGGCGCTGGCGGTGGCCGTCGTATTTGGAGAGGCCGGCAAATGCGACATGGCTGACATCGAGGTTGAGGCCCATGCCGATGGCGTCGGTGGCGACGAGGTAGTCGACTTCGCCCGCTTGATACATCGCGACTTGCGCATTGCGCGTCTGCGGGCTCAGCGCGCCCATGACGACCGCGGCGCCGCCGCGGAAGCGGCGCAGCATTTCGGCCACGGCGTAGACCTGCTCGGCGGAGAAGGCGACAATGGCGCTGCGCGGCGGGATCCGGCTCAGCTTCTTTGCGCCGACGTGGCTCAGCGTGGAAAAGCGCGGACGGCTGACGACGTCCACGCCGGGCACCAGCGCGCGGACCATCGGCTCAAGCGTCTGCGAGCCGAGCAGCATGGTCTCCTCCCGGCCCCGTGCGTGGAGGAGGCGGTCAGTAAAGACGTGGCCGCGTTCGGGATCGGCGGCGAGCTGCGCTTCATCGAGCGCGACGAAAGCAAGGTCCGGCCTGCTGGGCATCGCCTCGACCGTGCAGAGGTGCCAGCGCGCATTGGGCGGTTCGATCCGCTCCTCGCCGGTGATCAGCGCGACGTTGGCTTCGCCCTTGATCTTGCAGACGCGGTCGTAAACCTCGCGCGCCAGCAGACGCAGCGGGAAGCCGATGGCGCCGGAGGAATGGGCGCAGAGCCGTTCGATGGCGAGGTGAGTCTTGCCCGTGTTGGTCGGGCCGAGCACGGCCTTGACCGGCGGACGGTCGCGGTCAGCGCGCGAAGGCAAGGGGCTGGCCATGCCCGCGAATGTGGCAAGGCCGCCTGCAGCATGCAAGCGGCCTTTGGGGGTTTACCCGTCAAGACGGGAGATGCGGTAGATAACATGCCCACCCCCGGCCCTCCCGCAAGCGAGAGGGGAGCGCAGCGATCAACCGTCGTAATCGGCGCCGAGCGAAGTGTTGCGCACGGGCGCGGCTGCGGTGATGCGCAGCGCCTCGGCCGACTGCGAGAGCGAGCCGATGTCGTCGACCTGGTCGTCGTCGTCCGGCAGCACGCGCTGGAGCGACTGGATGAGGTTTTCCTTGAGCACGGTCGGGCGCACGGTCGCATCCGCGATCTCGCGCAGGGCAACGACCGGGTTCTTGTCGCGGTCACGGTCGACGGTGAGTTCCGCACCGCCCGAGATGGCCCGAGCGCGCTCGGCGGCGAGCAGCACGAGATCGAAGCGGTTGGGGATCTTGTCGACGCAATCTTCGACGGTAACGCGCGCCATGCGGGGCACTCCGTAAAAACAGGAATGGATGGAAGAGCGGCGAGCTAGTACGCGCCTGCCCGAAAGTCAAGAAAATGCGGGTTTAGCGAATCATTCGTCATCGAAGCCATACGCCATATGGTCGGGCGCAAGGTCGCTGAAGCGAGTGATGCGAGCCTCGAACTTGAGGCGAACCTTGCCGGTCGAGCCGTGACGCTGCTTGGCGACGATCAGTTCGGCAAGGCCGAACACGCGCTCCATCTCGGCCTGCCATGCAGCGTGGGCTTCCTGCGTCTTGGCGTCGTCGGTGCCCTGCGGGACCTTGGGTTCCTTGGCGGCGACGTAGTAATCCTCGCGGAACACGAACCAGACCATGTCGGCGTCCTGCTCGATCGAGCCCGACTCGCGCAGGTCCGAAAGCATCGGGCGCTTGTCGTCGCGCTGTTCGACCGCGCGGCTCAGCTGTGAGAGCGCGATGACGGGTACGCCGAGTTCCTTGGCCAGCGTCTTGAGGCCGCGGCTGATTTCGGAGATTTCGTTGACACGATTGTCGCTGGCGCGGCCCGAACCCTGCAGCAGCTGCAAGTAGTCGACCACGATCAGGCCGATATCATGGCGGCGCTTGAGGCGGCGCGCGCGGGTGCGCAGCGCGCCGATGGTGAGCGCGGGCGTATCGTCGATATAGAGCGGCAGCTCGGCGAGGCGCTGGCTGGCGAAGGAGAGTTGCTGGAAATCCTCGCGGCTGATGCGGCCCATGCGCAGGGCCTCGGAACTGATGCCCGATTGCTCGGCCAGGATACGCGTGGCGAGCTGGTCGGCGCTCATTTCGAGGCTGAAGAAGGCGACTGCCGCACCGACCGAATCCTTGACCGAAATCCCATCCGCGAGATCGCGGCGCAGCCGGTCTGCGGCGTTGAACGCGATATTGGTGACGAGCGAGGTCTTGCCCATGCCGGGGCGTCCGGCGAGGATGATGAGGTCGCTATCGTGCAGACCGCCGATTTTCTCGTTGACCGACGTCAGCCCCGTGGTCTTGCCCGAGATGTGGCCGCCCGAAAGCAGCGCCTTCTCGATCATTTCGAGCGAGACACGCGTCGCGCTGCCGAAGCTCTGCGCTTCATTCCCGGTCTGCGCGCCTTCCGCCACGGCATAAAGCGCAGCTTCGGCCTGCTCGATCTGCTTCAGCGGCGCGACTGTCTCGCTCGTGTCCATCGCGCCCGAGACGAGATTGCGCCCGACCGTGATCAGTTCACGCAGCAGGGCCAGATCGTAAATCTGCTCGGCCAGTTCCCTGGGGGCGAGCAGGCCCTGTCCGTCCGCCGTCAGCCGCGCGAGATAGGCGGTGCCGCCCAGTTCCTTGAGGCCTTCGTCCGCCTCGAAATAAGGCTTGAGTGTGACGGGGGTGACCACCGCCTTGCGGTCGATCAGCGCCTGAATGCGCTCGTAGACCCGGCCGTGGACCGGCGCAAAGAAGTGTTCGGCCCTGAGCGGGGTCGGCAGTTCTTCAAGAATCCGGTTGTCGATCAGCACCGCGCCAAGAAACGCGGCTTCGGCCTCCACGTTGGCAGGAAGCGAGGCGGCGGGAGAACCGGATTGATCGGGCTCACGCAAGGGGATCGGCTGGACAACGGACATGCCCTCCTTGTGAAGGAGCGGTGCCCTCGCGGCAAGCGGCGCGGATGCCACACCGCCTGTGGATAGCGGGGAGGGATGACGAAAGAGCGCGGATTCCTTACGCAAATGGCTTGCCCGCGCGGGAAGCGTCTGCAAGACACTGGCCGCCATGGCCGACCCGCGCATTTCGCATATCGAGCTCGACGAAGCGACGATCGTGTGGCGCAATGCCGATATCGAGCAGGAACGCCGCATCGCGATCTTCGATCTGATCGAGGAGAACACATTCCGCCCTGTGCGTGCGGCGGCAGCCGGGTTTGAGGGCCCCTATCGTCTGCGGCTTTCGGTGGATGACGGACGGCTGGTGCTGGCGATTTCGGCGGAGGATGGCAGTTCGCTCGAGACGATCGTGCTCGGGCTCGGCCGGTTCCGCCGCCCGATCCGCGATTACTTCGCGATCTGCGATTCGTATTATCAGGCGATCCGCCGCGCGACCGCGCAGGAGATCGAAACCATCGACATGGCGCGGCGCGGCGTCCACAACGAAGCAGCCGAGATGCTGCTCGAGCGGCTGGAGGGCAAGATCGAGACTGATTTTGCCACCGCACGGCGGCTCTTCACCCTGATTTGCGTCCTGCATATCAGGGGGTGATCGACCCCCAGGACCAGTTTCGGCCCAAGATCAGATTCGATAAGGCGACTCAGCTTGAATATACCCGGAAAGCCAGCGCGCAGGCGCGTTTGGATCCTGCCTGCCGTGGTGCTGGTGGCGGGTCTGGCGGCGGCTGTCTGGTGGGGTGCGCGCCACTGGGAGCCTGATCGCGCGCGTTTCCCGGTGCAGGGCGCCTGGCTCGATGCGCATGACGGCGCCGTGGAATGGCCGATGATCAAGGCACACGGCGCCGAGTTCGTCTACCTTACCGCCAGCGAAGGCGCGGACCGGCGCGACGCGACGTTTACCGCCGGGCTCGAGGCAGCGCGCAAGGCGGGACTGCAGGTGGGCGCGGTCCATGTCTACGATCTCTGTGCTCCGGCCGATGCGCAGGCGGGCAGTTTCGTGACCGTGGTGCCGCGCGATGATGCGCTGCTGCCGCCTGCGGTGGCGCTCGATCTCGATTCGCGTTCCTGCCCGCAACCACCTGGCGAAGCGGCAATGCAGAGCGAGTTGACGACGTTCCTCAACCAGATCGAGAAGCACACCGAGCGCCCGGCGATCCTGATGGTCTCGCGCTCGTTCGAGGCGCGCTATCATCTCGCTGCGCGAGTCGATCGCAATCTCTGGCTGGCGGGAGACTTTCTTGAACCGAACTATGCCGGGCGGCCCTGGGTGATGTGGACTGCGACCTCGCGGCTGCGCATTGCCGGGATGGCTGGGCCGGCGCGGTGGGTGGCGGTGCAGCGATGAGCGCGCCCGCTTCCGATCTGGTCGCGGCGGCCACGTTGGCGGCGAAGGGGGCCTATGCGCCCTACTCTGGCTTCCATGTCGGTGCGGCGCTGCTGTTTGACGATGGCGCGGTGGTGCAGGCGGTCAACGTCGAGAACGTGAGCTATGGCCTCTCGCTCTGTGCCGAGGCCAATGCCGTGGCCCGCGCGATGGCAGACGGTCGCCGCGGCGGGCTGGTGGCCGTTGCTATCGTCGGTGGACGGCCGGATGCTGCGGGCGCGGTAGTGCCGGGCCCGGCGCCGGTCATGCCGTGCGGCCGCTGCCGGCAGATGCTGCACGAACTCGCCGCGCTTGGCGGCACTGATCCCGAGGTGATCGGGGTGGCCGAGGACGGTCTGACCCGCTTGCCGCTTTCGGCCCTCTTGCCCCACGCGTTCGGACCGGCCAATCTGGCCTGACCGTTCAATTTCCCTTTCCCAATATTCCGGAGTGCCGCATTGGCCATTCTTTCCGACAAGTGGATCCGCACGCAGGCCATGGAACACGGCATGATCGAGCCGTTCGTGGAGAGCCAGCGCCGCGAGGGCTGCATTTCCTACGGCCTTTCCTCCTATGGCTATGACGCGCGGGTGGCGGACGATTTCAAGATCTTCACCAACATCGATTCGTCGGTAGTGGATCCGAAGGATTTCGATTCGAACTCGTTCGTCGATCGCAAGACCGACGTCTGCGTAATCCCGCCCAATTCCTTCGCGCTGGCGCGGACGGTCGAATATTTCCGCGTGCCGCGCGACGTGCTCGTCATCTGCCTGGGCAAATCGACTTATGCGCGCTGCGGGATCATCGTGAACGTGACCCCGCTGGAGCCGGGCTGGGAAGGCCACGTGACGCTGGAGTTTTCCAACACAACGCCGCTGCCCGCGAAGATCTATGCCAACGAAGGCGCGTGCCAGTTCCTGTTCCTGCAGGGCAACGAACCCTGCGAAGTGAGCTATGCCGACCGCGCGGGCAAATACATGGGCCAGCGCGGGGTGACGCTGCCGAGGCTTTGAACACACAAGAAAACCGGGAGAGAACAATGGCAACGAACAAGGCCGAACGGCCGTTTGATATCATCGTATATGGCTCGACCGGATATACCGGGCGGCTCGTGGCCGAGTACCTCGCGCATCATTACGGCAAGGATGGCCCGCGCTGGGCGATGGCTGGGCGCAGTGCCGAAAAACTCGCCGAAGTGCGGGATCTGATTGGCGCGCCGGCGGATATGGCGCTGGTCGTTGCCGATTCGTCTGATCCCGCGAGCCTCGCCGCGATGGCGGAGCAGGCGCGGGTGGTGGTGACGACCGTCGGCCCTTACCAGCTCTATGGCGAGCCCGTGCTGCGCGCCTGCGTGACTGCGGGGACGGACTATGCCGACCTTTGCGGCGAGCCGGTGTGGATGCGCCAGATGGTCGATGCGCTGCACGAGCAGGCGAAAGAAACCGGCGCGCGGGTGGCGTTCTCCTCGGGCTTCGATTCGATCCCCTTCGATCTCGGCGTCGTCATGTTGCAGCACGAAGCCAAGGCGCGCTTCGGGGCGCCGGTGCCGCGCGTGAAGTGCCGCGTGCGGGCAATGCAGGGTGGTTTCTCGGGCGGTACGGCGGCGAGCCTCGGCGCGACGCTCAAGGCGCTTGGCGCGAATCCCTCGCTGATCCCGATCATGACGAGCCCCTTCGGTCTTACCCCGGGCTTCGAGGGGCCGGAGCAGCCGGCGGGCGACAAGCCGTTCCTTGATGATGCAACGGGCAGCTGGGCCGCGCCGTTCATCATGGCGGTGATCAACACCAAGAACGTCCACCGCACCAATTTCCTGCGCGGGCACCCCTACGGCGCGGACTTCGTTTATGACGAAATGATGTTGACCGGGCCCGACGAGCAAGGCCAGGCGATTGCCGAGCACATCGCCAAGACGCCGATGATCGGCGGACCGAATGATCCCAAGCCGGGCGAAGGCCCGACAGCGGAGGAGCGGCTCAACGGCCACTACGACGTGCTGTTCGTGGGCGAGATGCCCGATGGGCGCGAGCTCCGCTATAGCGTTAAGGGGCGGTACGATCCGGGCTACGGCTCGACCAGTCGCATGCTGGCCGAAACCGGCATCGCGCTGCTCGCCTGCGAGGCAGAAGGCGCGATCGCCACGCCGGGTGCGCTGCTGGGCGAAGCGCTGGTTGAGCGCCTGCGCGCCCATGCCGAGATCACTTTCGCGCCAGAATAAGCGCTGACGGACCGTCTGCCGCGCCAGAGGGGGGAAGCGTGGCAGACGGTCCGGACCGCCGGTTCAGGCGGCTTTGGCGTAAGCCTCGGCTTCGGCGGCAATCAGGATATCGGCAAGCATCCAGTAGGCCTCGCCCCACGCGGCGAGCACTTCGTCGGTGGCGACGTCGGCACCAACCACATCGCGAATCGCAGGAAGCAGCGCTTCGGCGACATAGGGATAGTGTTCGGCGCGGACCCCGGTTTCGACATGGCGGCGGACCATCTTGGTGACCGCTGAACCGAGGTTTTCCAGGTGATCGATGTTCTTGGCATAGGCGAGAATCGCGTTCGCCAGCCGGCGCGGTTGTTCGCCGCTTTCCTGCGCCGCGGCATCGAACATGTCCTTCACATCCGCATTCACGAACAGGCGCTTGTACATCGCGGTGGTGATGGCCAGCCCGTGCTTTTCGATCACCGGAGCGGTGGCCTTGACGATGGTGCGGGCATGTTCGGAAGCAGTGCGCATGAAGTCTCTCCAATTCAGTATTTCAAATACCAGTATTTAATCTGCTTGATTTAGGCAAGCGAAAAATGGATTCGTGAGCGCGCCATGCAACTCACCCAGCACACCGACTTCGGCCTGCGCCTGTTGATCGTGCTCGCCCGCGATGGGGGTTCAATCAGCCTCCCCGCCTTCTCGGCGCAGCAGGGGCTCAGCTATCACCATGTCGCCAAAGTGGCGCAGGCGCTGGTTTCAGCGGGGTTTGCCGTTTCGCACCGGGGCCGCAGTGGCGGGATCGCCCTGGCGCTGCCGGCGGAACGGATCGCCGTCGGCGAAGTGGTGCGCTCGCTCGAAAAGGGCATGCGCCTCGCCGATTGCGCGACATGCGCGCTGCGTGCGGACTGCGCGCTGAGCGGCGTTCTGGCCGAGGCGCTCGAGGCCTTCCTCGGCGTGCTTGATCGCTACACGCTGGCGGATGTTTCGCGGCAAGGTGTGGCGGCTTTCGCGCCCTGGGCCACGCTGCCCCCGGCGCCGACTTGCGTGGTCAGCGAGGCTTCCTGAGCGCAGCCACGCAGGCGGCGCGGTCCACATCGCGCCCATCGCCGCGCCGCGCGTCCACATACGTCGCCGTCGCGCGGCCGCCGCCATCGGGCGGATAGAGGTAGGCATCGAGCACGCAAGGCCCGCCGCTCCATTGCAGCTTGCGTGCATCGCCTTCGCGCACATCGAGCCGGGGCGCGCCGAACTGGCGGGTAAGCGCCTCGGCATCGGCTCCGATAACGCCTTCGAGCCCCGGCAGCACCTGAATGCGCGCGCGGGGACGCTGCGTCTGGATCGCAGCCGGAGGGGCAGGCCGGACCAGCTTCGGCGGCGGCGGCGCGGGCAGCGGGCGCACCGCATCGGTGCTGCCGCCGCAGGCAGCGAGCGCGAGCAGCGCGGGAAGGGCTAGCAGGTGGCGTCCGTACATCGCCCGGGTGAATCGCCGCTGGGCAGCGCCCTGTCAACGCATCGCAGCACGGCGCAGCGCGGCGTTGCACCGTGCCGCCCCACCCGCTACGGCCCCGGGCGACCAATCTGTGTGGAGTTACCGGATGAGCCCTGCCCCAGCCCGTTTCGATGTGATCGCCATCGGAAATGCCATCGTCGATGTCATGGCACCGGCTGCGGACGACGATATTGCGCGGCTGGACCTTGCCAAGGGCGGGATGACGCTGATCGACACGGCACGCGCACATGAGCTTTATGAAGCGATGGGCCCCGCGCGAGAGATTTCCGGCGGTTCGGCGGCGAACACGCTGGCCGGCCTTGCAGCGCTGGGCGCGAAATGTGCCTTCATCGGGCAGGTTGCCGATGATCAGCTCGGCGAAGTCTTCGCGCATGATATCCGTGCTGGCGGGATCGCGTTCGACACACCCGCTCGGGGTGACGATCCGGCAACCGGGCGCTGCCTGATCTTCGTGACGCCGGATGGCCAGCGCACGATGAACACCTATCTCGGCGCCTCGCAGTTCCTGCCGGCATCCGCACTCGACGAGGGCACCATCGCGGCGGCCTCGGTGCTCTATCTCGAAGGTTACCTGTGGGATCCGGAAGAGCCGCGGCTGGCCATGCGCCGCGCCATCAGTGCCGCGCGCGCCGCCGGACGTCAGGTTGCCTTCACGCTGTCAGACGGCTTCGTGATCGCCCGCCACGGTGATGATTTCCGCGCGCTGATCGAGGCGGGCGAGATCGACATCCTCTTCGCCAACGAGCATGAGCTGGCAGCCTTGACGGGAGAGGAAGATTTTCACGCCGGGATTGCGCGGCTGGCGCCCAAGGTACCGGTTCTGGTGGTTACCCGCAGCGAGAACGGCGCGCATGCAGTTGCACATGGCGAGCATGCCTCGGTGCCGGCAGAGCCGGTCGAGCGCGTGGTCGACTCGACTGGCGCGGGCGATCTGTTCGCTGCCGGGTTCCTGTTCGGCCACGTGCGGGGGCGCAGCCTTGCGGACTGCCTGAAGCTCGGCGCGATCTGTGCAGCCGAGATCATTTCCCACTACGGCGCACGGCCGGAGGCTGACCTTACCGCACTCATGGCTGAGCGGCTGGGCTGACGGTCAGGCCGGCTGGCGCGCGAGTTCGCGCCAGCCGATATCGCCGCGCCAGAAGCCGTCGTCGAAGCGAATCTTGGCCAGTGCGGCATAGGCGCGGTCCCGGGCCTGCTGGAGGCTCGCACCTGTCGCCGTGACATTGAGCACCCGGCCGCCCTTGGCGATCAGCGTGCCTTCCGCCGAGTTCGCCGTGCCCGCGTGGAACACCTTGGCGCCGTGAGCTTCGGCGGAGGAGAGGTTTTCGATTAGGCCACCGCTGGCGGGCGTTGCCGGATAGCCCTTGGCCGCCATGACAACGGCGATCGCGCTTTGCGCTGACAGGCCTGGCGCAGCTGTTCCCGCAAGCTCACCGCGCGCGCAGGCATCGAGCAGCGTCACGAGATCGCTTTCCAGCCGCATCATCAGCACCTGGCATTCGGGATCGCCGAAGCGGCAATTGTATTCGATGAGCTTGGGGCCGTCCGCCGTGAGCATGAGCCCGGCAAACAGCACACCCGAATAAGGCATCCCCGCCTCGGCCATGGCCCTGACGGTGGGGGCGATGATCTCGGCCATCGCGCGGGCTTCCAGTTCGGCGGTCAAGACCGGTGCGGGGCTATAGGCACCCATGCCGCCGGTGTTGGGGCCGGTATCGCCTTCCCCCACCCGCTTGTGATCCTGCGCCGAGCCGAACAGGGCGATGGCACTGCCGTCGGTGATTGCGAAAAGGCTCACTTCCTCGCCTTCGAGGAATTCCTCGAGCACCACTTCGGCGCCCGCCCCGCCAAAGGCGCCGCTGAACATGTCGTCCACAGTGGCGGCAGCTTCGTTGGCGGTCTGGGCGATCACCACGCCCTTCCCCGCCGCCAGACCATCGGCCTTGATCACCACCGGAAGCGAGAACCCAGCGAGCGCGGCATGGGCATCGGCAGCGCTTTTCGCGCGGACATAGCCGGCGGTCGGTATCCCCGCGCGGGTGCACAAGTCCTTGGTAAAACCCTTGGAGCCTTCCAACTGGGCCGCAGCCTTGCCGGGCCCGAATACCGCAATGCCCCCCGCGCGCAGCGAATCGGCAAGGCCATCGACCAGCGGCGCTTCCGGGCCGACAACCACGAGCGCGATGGTGTGCTCGGCGCAGAATGCGGCGACTGCGGCATGATCGGTCACCGCCAGTGCGGTGCAGCCGCCCTGCCCGTGCTGCGCGATCACTTCGGCAATGCCCGGGTTGCCGGGCGCCGCCCACAGCTGCGCGCAACGCGGCGATTGCGCCAGCTTCCACGCCAGCGCATGTTCGCGACCGCCCGAGCCGATGAGCAGGATATTCATGCCAGACATGCCGCCTTACCGTGATGAAGAGAATGCCGGGCTGTTAGCCGCACAGACCGCAGGCGACAACGCCCCGGCGCTTTCGATCAGCGAGATTTCCCAGTTGCTCAAGCGCACGGTGGAAGATCGCTTCGGTTTCGTGCGCGTGCGCGGCGAGCTTTCGGGCGTGAAGCGGGCGGCTTCGGGGCACCTCTACCTCAGCCTCAAGGATGAAAACGCGCGGCTCGACGGGGTGATGTGGCGCGGCGGGGCGCAGCGACTGGGCTTCGTGCCGGAAGATGGCGTCGAAGTGATCGCGACCGGCAAGCTGACGACCTATCCGGGCCGATCCAACTACCAGATCGTTATCGAGCGGATGGAAATCGCCGGCGAAGGCGCACTCCTTGCGCTGCTGGCGAAGACCAGGGCGCGGCTCGAAGCGGAGGGGCTCTTCGCCCAACAGCGCAAGCGGCCCCTGCCCTATCTGCCGCGCGTCATCGGCGTGATCACTTCGCCCACCGGCGCGGTGATCCGCGATATTCTCCACCGGCTGCGCGACCGGTTCCCGACGCATGTCGTTGTCTGGCCGGTGCTGGTGCAGGGGCCGGGCGCGGCGGTGCAGATCGCCGCTGCGGTGCGCGGCTTTTCCGCGCTTGAGCCCGGCGGTCCAGTGCCTCGCCCCGATCTTGTGATCGTGGCGCGCGGGGGTGGTTCCATCGAAGACCTCTGGTGCTTCAACGATGAAGACGTGGTCCGCGCGATCGCCGCGAGCACGATCCCGACGATCAGTGCGGTAGGGCATGAAACCGATACGACGCTGGCCGATTTTGCGGCAGACGTGCGCGCGCCAACGCCGACCGCAGCGGCCGAAATTGCGGTGCCGGTGCGCGGCGAACTGATCGCTGGGCTTGCGGACCTGCATGCCCGCAAGAGCCGCGCAGTGGTGCGGCTGTTCAGCCTCTCGTGCGAGCGGCTGGAGCAGCGGGCGCGGCGTTTGCCCGAGCCGCAAGCTCTGATCGAGGGGCAAGCGCAGCGACTCGATGATCTCGGTGATCGGCTGCGCCGTGCGCTGGTGCACCGCACCGGCCTCGCTTCGGCGCAACTGGCGCAGCGGTCGGCGGGGCTACGTCCCGCCGTGCTCGAGGCGCGGCTGCGGCAAGGGC
>CAZQEH010000038.1:0-32705 GCA_964592205.1 uncultured Novosphingobium sp. | reverse complement strand
CTCGTCAAATGGAGCCCCGGCGCGCGCAGCGGTGAGGAGTTCGGTTACAAGGACATGAGCGAAACGATGGGGCCGTACAATTACGATTGCCCGGCCTCGATCCTCGATCTGCTCGGTCCTCCCGGCAACGAATACGCCGCGCAGTGGCGCGAGCACTGCCGCCAGCGCCTTGTCCTGACCACGCGCCGCAAGCCGGCGCCGGGCGACATGCTGGTGCTGGCCGAGCCGCTGACCTTCGCCGACGGGCAGAGCGAGCGCAGCTTCCGCGTCGTCCAGTCGGGCCGCAAGACCATCCTGCGCCGGGTCAGCGACGGGGTCGGGGTGAAGATCAGCAAGCTGATGAGCCGGGTCTGGACGATCGTGCCGCCGCCCGCCGCCCCGTCAGCCTCGTGACCCGGCACCCAAGCGAGTAGTGCCATGACCGACCCCGCACCACCTCAGCGCTCGTCCAAACGGGCGCGCCTGTGCAGCATCGAGAACGCCAACCGGATCGCAACCCGGGTTGCCGAGCACGTCCAGGGCGACACCGCCGTGGTCAAGACTGGCAATCCCCTGCAGCCCTTCCGCGTGGTGCTGGCGAGCAAGGCGGCGCCGGGGCGCACCGTCTCGCGGGTCGTCACCTGCAACGATGACGATCCGGATGATCAGTAGGGGCCTGGCCCGCGTTCGACGAACCACGATTGCCCAAGCTCGAAATCGGGGCTCGCTGATACGACCGGGCCATCGGGCGCTTCACTGACATAGGGCGAAACGAGGTCCTTGCGCCGCACCCGCAGTCGGCTGAGCCAGGCCGCGGTGCGGCCGCGCGCCTTGAGGATCGTCAGCAGCCAGTCCATCGCCTCGGCCATTTCGACCACCCCGCGCCCGGCCAGGCAGTAATAAATCGCCCGCTGGAAATCGTCGCACTGGGTGCTGAGGATACCGGCGAGCTTTGCCCGCCCGCCGGGGGCGTTTTCATGCACCAGTGACACTGCCTCGCGCAGTTCCCGTACCGACAGATAGGCATCGTCTACGCCGCCGCCGATGCACAGCGCCGCGATCGCCCGGCGCACCGGCGGCAGGTTCTCGTCGCACGACGCATCGCGCAGGCCGATGTCGAGATCGAAATGGTCGAGGTGGCTGGGAGCGGGCATGGCGTGATCCTTCCCAAAGGAACGTAGCGTGAACGCTCAAACCCCGTCAACCGGACAGTGGAGGGGAGGGGGCACTCGGCGGGGGATCAATCTTGAAAGGAAGAACCCATGACCCAGCTTGCTCAATCTACGCCCGCCGCCGTCAACCACGCTGCCGAGATTGCCCGGCTCAACGACGCGGCCCGCGCGGGGTCACTGCCAACTTCGCGCACTGTGTTCACCCGGACGCTGGCCGACATCCTTGCTGGCGACGGCGACGACCCCGGCGCCCGGCAAGCCAGCCTGATGATGGGCCAGGCGGCGCTGCGCAGGCTAATCAACGAGACCCCGATCGAGCCGGGGAACGACCCTCACGGCGAGCGCGACTTTGGTGCGGTCGAGTACCAGGGGCACAAGATCTTCTGGAAGATCGACGTCTACGCCAACGACGGGACGTTCTCCTGGGGCTCGGAGAGGCCGTGGGACGCGCAGCAGAGCTTTCGCGTCGTGACGGTCATGCTGGCAAGCGACTGGTGAGCCGATGAGCCGGTATTCTTTGAAGCCGCTCGCTCAGCACTCGGACATTTTCGAGGTTGCGGTCGGATGGGACCCGGGGCTGGGCACCTTCTTCGTGATGGTGTTCGGCGTTGCCGATGCTGGCCGCGATCCGGATGTGCGGCACTGGCGTGGTGGCCAGCCCAGGCAGATTGCAACGATCGAGGAACTCCAGATCGAGGTTTCGCCGTACGCAGAGCTTCCGCTGGAACTGGGGAGGCGCCTCAGTAACGATCAGCTCGACGGTGATGCGGGCCCTTCGCAGCGATTGAGCCGGTTCATTTCACGGCTGCTCAATCGCTGAATGCCTGGTAGCTCGCCGCCTAAAAGGCGGTCATAGGCGGAATTCGCAGCACTCCCTGACTGCTGCCATCCGTTCATGAATTATAGTCGGATGATCGGGCAATGTTAGCGATGCCAATTCCCGACGTGTCCGGCGCTTTACGCTTCAACTCGATAGATTACGATTGCAGAATGAGCAGTCACAACAGAAAGCAACGAAGGGCAGCCCGGGCGCGCGATAGGGGAGGCGAACAGGAAGTTCGATCGCTGGGTAGCCCTATCCGCGAACAAATAGACAGGCTCAGCTCGCTAGGCGGCTTCGCGAACCATGTCTCGATGGCCCTGACGGGCCTTCCAACTTCAACCAGTGGTATGCTCGCCTCGATGGTTTTTGCAAAATGCTGTGCGCATGCCCGGTCGATTGGCGCCATAGCCCTACAGTCATCCATGTTCGATCATCATGCGATAATGGCTCTTGCCCGGATGATCATGGAGGCCTCGACTATGATAGCTTACCTGCTGGATCCAGTGCCTGACGAAGAATGGGAATTTCGCCACACCCTGCTCAGACTTCATGATTCCGTCGGCAGGCTGAAACTCATGCGAGGCTTTGGGATGTCGGCCGATGATATTCGAGTAGGCCGAGACGAATTAAAGGCCCAAATCGAGGCAGGCCCAACTTTTCACAAACTGTCGGATGAGCGCAAAAAGCGCGTCGCTAGCGGCGAGGAAATGTTCGTCGTCGGCATGCGCAATGTTGCGACTAGGATGATGGGATGGGACGAGACGCAGTTCAACGGCGTCTACGCCTATTTTTCTGCCCATACCCATTCGGCCCCGATGAGTTTTTCGCGCATGGCAGATCATGGGATCGATTATTTCCACCCAAGTGATACACAATTCGAGATCCCGGCGCTTTCAATAGAGGTCGCCATGGCGTGCCTTCGCCGCTCGATGTTGCGCATGCTCGAAGGTCACCCCGAAAAGATCGCCGAATTCCATCCCAAGCTTTTGGCCGAAGCATACGAAGATGACGCAGGCTGCCCGTTCTTCAGTAAACCCTTGCAGGCTGGCTGAGCCGCTGCGAGCAGCGGGATTCCGAAATCTTCCTGCCATTCTCTATGGCACCAGGGAAGCTAGGACTGAAAAAATGGCATTGCGAGATCAGAACGGAATAACTCCGGCGCGGTGAAGAGCGATCACTGCATCGCGCTCAACGAAATCACGGCGGTGCTCGACCTCCCATTCGGTGAACGAGAAAAACAGCGAGTGAGCCAGTATGCCAACAATTGGTATGTGCCTGGGAAATTGATGTGCTGTCAAGTCGTAGTTTAGATCTCCGACCATGACCCAAAAATGGTGCTCGTGCTTTCTGGGTTTTGTGCCCTTTATGATGACGACGTTTGTCAGGCCGTACCTTTCTTCGAGAAGATAGGTAAGGATTAGTGACACGCTCTCGCAGCAATTCTTGGGATAAGAGTAGCTGAAAGGAAAATCGAAAGCCCCGTCCTGCTTGTTCCGCTCGAGGAACGCCACGAGCCGGCGGACCGATTCCTCAATCTCAAATTTAGTTGTGACTTTTCTAGCGAGGTGCGCGGTGCGGTTCATGGACCATCGGTAGCAGCCGCCAAAACAGGCGGCGAGTCGCAAAAGACAACGTGCTACCGCGCCGGTCAGGGCCCGCCCCAGAAGTGGATGTTCACGGCCCTCATCCTATCCGTAAAACCTACCTTCCGTTCATCCGTCCAGCATGTGAGCAGGGGATGAGTCTTAGCCGGGTCGAATGCGCTGGGCCTCTGGCTTATGGCTGCGGCACTACGGACGGCAGTGGGCAAACGATGACTGCGCCGGTGCGATTTTGCCTCAAATGGGCTCTTGAAAATATGTCGAAAGCAACATATGTCGTTTTTAACATGGATATGCGCGATCGCCTCAAAGAGTTCTGCCTCCGCCTTTTGGCTGCGCCGGCTTGCGCATCCAAGGCGGAGGCTTTCGAGCTTCTCAGCCTAACTCTGATCGAGGTCGAGAACGAATTTTCCGGCATCGCCTTCGATCCTGCTTTTCCGCGGGATGATGGCCGGATGTATCCGCCGCGAGACGACGCGCACCGGTCGGTTCCCGGGCGCGACGATTTGCACCGCTACCGCAGCCAGGGACACAATACCTATTTCAGTGAGAGCGGTGCGATCCTGATAGTCGATCTGAACAAGGTCGTTCTTTTGGACAAGGCCGGCCACAACGCGAGGAGCATTACGCTATGAGCGAACCCATTCATGAGTTGATCGAAGCGCTTCAGTCTGAAGTGTCGGTTTCCTTCGACATCGACGAGCCTTCCAATCCGGACGGTGAGTGGTGGCTCGACATTGAGATCGACGGCATGCGGTCGAATGTCCTGTGGCAGTCTGCGCTCGGTTTTGGTCTATTTATCGATACGAACAGCTATGGACGACGCCCTCAGGAAATTTACAGGAATTCCGCAGAAGCTAGCGCACGCATTCTACAACTTGCAGCGCAATGGCGTAAGAATGCGCAAATACACCCATTGGGCCTTCGAGAGTTGCGACATCTTCTAGGCGAAACGCAATCACACCTCGCTGATAGCCTGGGAACAGATCAAGCGCGCGTATCTCGTTTGGAAAAGGGTGCGGATATCAAAGTCAGCGCACTTATAAATTATTTGCGAGCCATGGGCGGCCGGCTGGAATTGCGTGCGCATTTCCCAACATTTGAGGCGCCCATTGAGCCTGTAGATCCCGTGGCGGTCAAACAAAGACTGAATTGAAAGGAGCCTGCCCCATGCAGCTAAACCTTCTCGTCCTTCGCGCTCGCAATCCCCATGCCCTTGCTGATTTCTACGGTTCACTCGGTCTCGCGTTCCAACTTGAAAAGCACGGGAGCGGTCCCGTGCATTTGAGCTGTGAAACGGGCGGGGGCCTCCTCGAAATCTATCCCTGCCATGAGGAGCATGCGAGCACCCGCGCCGTGCGCCTCGGTTTCACGGTTGATGACCTCGATGCGCGGTGCATTGCCGTTGCATCTAACAATGGACGACTTCTGAGAGCACCGCATTCGACGCGGTGGGGACGGCGTGCAACAATCGAGGATCCCGAAGGTCATACCGTAGATCTTGTGGAGGCGGATGCAGTCTAGCAGAATTCTGCCGGCCAAGCAGATAGTGGGAGATCAACGTAAGTTGTCGGACACGATCCTTTCGTTCATTTCGATATGTCATGATGTCTCTCGCGGCCGGCAAGATGGCTGCGAGCGCGAGGGAAGTTCGGGCCAAAAAATTTTACATCCGGATTTCCGATCGCGGCTAACCGTTTCTTGAGCCAGACATGGACCAGTCGCCGCACAGTCAGACGCATCAGGAGACCACTGAAATGCGAGCGGCACCACTGACGTGCTTCCGGAAAGGCGGTGAACGCTATACCCGCCACCAGGCAGTGGAAAACGAGATCGCGCTCGCTTTGGGCATGCCTCATACCGTCTGGTGTGACCAAACTTGGCGGATCGAGACCCTGGCTCATCTTATCCGGCTTCGGCGACGCGACAACGATCCGCATGTTCTCGGCATGCTTACCTATCAATTCCTCGAACGGGTAAAGCCCATCGTTGACCGTTGGTCACGGGGCTACGATCCGGCCGATAGCGAAGAGATACAGATCTCGGTCGCGAATGAACTCGGCGATCGGCTTAATGAAGCCCCTCCGTCACGTACGGCCGAATATCTTGAGGTCGACGCGGCGACCGTCGTCAAGCAGGCGACGCTCCGTGCGATCGGGCCAAACCGTCCCAAGGCGCAGGCATTTCAGTCGGCAGATTGCGATGACGACGGGCAGTACACGCCGATAGTCGAACGTCTCGCATCGGAGGAACTCAACCCTGAAGAGCATTTGCTCGCGCGGGAAGAGGACGAGGCCGGCGGCGCTCTCAGGTATCTCAACGCGGTGACGGATCCGCGGCACCGGGAAGCCTTTATCCTCCGGCACATTTACAATTGGCCGCTCAAAGATGGCCCGGATGGCGTACCTACCCTCTGCGAGAAGTTCAAACCGGTGAGCGAACGCCAAATTCGAAATTGGATAAACACTGCAATTGAGCAAATGCGCGAAGCGCATGGAGAAGAGTCATGAACCGTGTGGATCAGCCAACGGCGGATGACGTCATCCTTGACCTCCTCATCGACGGCGTCGAGCCGACGCATGAGAATCTCGTGGTTGCGATCGCCGCCTATCCCCAGCATCGCGATGCGCTGGTGGCGTTTTTCGCCAATCTTGCCGTGCAAACGGCTTTGAAGGACGAGCCGGCACCCTCCGGCTGCAGTGTTGAGCAATTTGCGAATATTGGCGTGAGCCGAGTTCTGGTCCGCCGTCACGAGGCACCGGGACAAACCTCAACGGATATCGACGACACAAGCGGAGAGGTTGAAATCAAATCAATGCCTCCGCGCCTCTCGCAGCTGATCCGTGCGCGCGGCCTTACGGAAGACGAGGTCGCCGTCCGTGTTGGTCTCGATGCAGGATTGATGATGAAGCTGGACCGACGCCGCATCGTCGGGCGGCGTCCTTTGGAAATGTTCCGTCGGATCGCCGGTGAGATTCGCTTGCCGCCAGCGCATGTGATTGCCTCGGCCACCGGCGCGCCGATCCCGTCCTCCAGGGGCAATCTGCGCAAGGCCAAAAGGCCAATAAAGATCGAAACCGAGACGTTTGACGTGGCCATCAATGCCTCGACGCTATCGGATGATCTCAAGGCCTTTTGGTTGCGGCAACTGGCGGACTCGGATGAACCGGCGGCATGAGCGCCTGGTCTGAACTGCGCAGCCAAGCTGCAGCTTGGCACGACGAGCTGAACCCCCATGCTGACCTGCTTCGGGCGGTTGATCTCCTCGCCGCAGCCGCACTGGCCAGCGGCGTCAAGGTCCTGGTGCTCCCCAAGGACGATGCGCTGCTGGACAACACCGAGGCGTCCTATGATCCCGATGGTCCGAGAATTCTGGTCTCGGCAGCGCTTAGCGACGAGGACCGCGCCTTTCACATCGCCCATGAATATGGGCATCACCGGTTGCACCATCCGAAGGGCGGCTGCCACGATGATGACGTCGATCCCTATACGATCGCCGAACCCGAGAGCTCGGCGGTCGGCGACAGCGACGCCTATAGTCCGAAGCAGCGTCGTGAAGCGCAGGCAAATGTCTATGCCCGCGAACTTCTGCTGCCTCGTCGGCGCCTCAGGGCGGCGTGCATCACGCACAAGCTTACGGCGGACACTATCGCCGCCGATCTGGGGCTTCCGTTGAATCTGGTCCAGCAACAGATGGCCGATGCACTCTTGCTTCCCGAAGATCGGCCGCCGGATCCCGTTGGCGAGCGTCCGTCGCTGGATGGCAGCCAGCGACTTGCGGCAGAGGTGGATCCGGGGCCTGTACAGGTGCGAGCCGGACCCGGCACCGGCAAAACGCGGACGCTGGTGGCCCGGGCAGCGTGGCTCATATCCCACAAGCAGGCCGATCCGGCGTCCATTCTGGCCCTGACCTATTCCAATGCTTCGGCCGAGGATCTTTCACGCCGGTTACGTCTCGAACTTGGAGGTGCCGCTACCGCGGTCTGGTGCAGCACTTTTCACGCCTTTGGGCAGGAACTGCTGCGCCTCTACGGAGATCGGCTCGGCCTGCCCGGTTCTCCGAAACTCCTGGACAGGGCGGACTCGCTGTTCCTTCTTGAGTCGGAACTCGAGCACCTCAAGCTCGACTATTATTTTGACCTGCAGGAGCCGCTACGTGGGCTCAAGTCGGTACTGAACTCCATATCGCGCGCGAAGGATGAGCTGTGCGACCCGCAGACCTACCGTGCGCGGGCGCAGGCCATGCCGGTGGGCGAGGCCAGGGACAAGGCCCTGGAAGCGGCCCATATCTATGAAGTTTACCAGAAGGCACTCGAAACCCGGGGGTGGGTGGATTTTGGCGATCTTATCGCGCGCACTGTCGAACTGCTGAAGAACCACGCCGATGTCGCCGCTGAAATCCGGCAGACCTACCGACACATCCTTGTCGACGAATATCAGGACATGAACAAGGCGAGCGCCGCCTTGCTCAAACAGCTTGCCGATCCTGCTGTAGGTCCCTGGGTCGTCGGCGATGTCCGGCAATCGATCTATCGGTTCCGCGGTGCCTCGCCGCTCAATTTGAGCCGCTTCGCCGACGCCTTCCCCGGCGCCGACTTCAAGGATCTGGAGGTCAATTACCGTTCCGGTGGGAAAATTGTCGGCCTGTTTGAACGCTATGGGCGAACGATGACAGCCGCCGCCTTTGCGTCCAAGAACGAGCTGACACCGAACCGCGGCAAGGACAGCGGCGAGATTGCGTACCGCGTTGCCAGCGAGCGCGAATCCGAAGCCGAGGGGCTGGCTCAGGAAATCCTGACGCGCCGTACCCAGCAAGGCGGGTTCAGGCAGCACGCCGTTCTGGCGCGGACCCACGGCGTACTCAGCACCCTGGCGGCGCATTTCCAGCGCGCGGGTGTGCCGGCGCTCTATTTCGGCGATTTCTTTGAACGGCCAGAAGTGCGCGACCTATTGTCCCTGATCTCGGTCGCCGGAGAGAATGACGGTGTTGGTCTGCTCCGTGTCGCCCAGTTTTCGCGCTACGCAGTGCCCGTGCCAGACATCCTGGAGATGTTTCGCTTCAGAAAAGACTTGGACCTCACCATGCTGGCCGCGCTGAGGCGCACAAACGAAGCCAACTTGTCGGCGGAAGGCCGAGCCGGGCTTATGCGGTTGGCGGATGATCTTGCCAGCGCTGACTTCAAGACCCCGCCGCACGCCCTCATCTCCGCCTTCCTGTTTGGCAAGGCGGCCGCGGTCTACAGCGCGCCCTTCGCCGGGGACGACGTGGCGGCGCAGCAACGCCAGCTCGCTGTCTATCAGCTTCTCACCTTGGCGTTTGGCCACCGGCCACCAGGGAACCGCAGCCCCAATCGCGACTTCCTCGAGCACATCCGCCGCCTCGAGGTTCTCGACGAAGAGAAGGAACTCCGCCGTCTTCCCGCCGCAGCGTCAGGCATCGATGCGGTCCAGCTGATGACGGTGCATGCCGCCAAAGGGCTGGAGTTCCAGCACGTTTACATCCCATCTGTCAGCCCATCCTATTTCCCGCCGAACGCCCGGCCTGATCTCTGCCCCTTGCCGCCCGGCATCGCGGTGGAGGACGCGCTGATGACGAGCGAGGCCGAAGAAGAGAGCCTGATGTTCGTGGGCCTCTCTCGCGCGAAGGATCGCCTGACCGTGTCCCGGGCCAACCGCTACGGCGGATCGTCCAGGCCCAACCCGTCAAAATTGCTCAAGCCGCTGTCGCCCATTCTTGCGCCCGGAGGCGAGCCTGCGCCGCAATGGACGGCTGCCGGGTCGGCAGATCCTAGCCCGGTGCCGCAAAGAGCTCCTGACGGCATGTCACCGGAGCTCGCCGTCACCGCCCTCGAAGACTATCTCGCCTGTCCTCGGCGCTACTATTACGGTGAAGCTCTGGGACTGTCGCGCCGACTCGCGGACACGCCATACCTTCGATTTCATGGTGTCATCCGCGCGGGGCTGGATTGGCTGCGCGAACAGCCAGCCCGGTCAGCCGCCGACGTCGCTGTCCACCTGGACACCAGTTGGCTGGAGCGCGGCCCCGCCGACCACCCCGCAGCGATGCACTACAAGGGCACGGCGCAGCGGATGCTCGTCAATGCCGGCGCAGCCATGAGCGGTCATGCATTGAAGACCGAACGGCGCCTGACAATCGAGGGGGTGACCATCATTGCCCGGGCCGATCACATCCAGAAGGCCGGAGGCGGCATCGTCATTCAGCGGATGAAGGCCGGGCGGCTTGCCAAGAGCGGAGAAATGCCCAAGGCCCGCTATGCGCTCCTGCAGGCCATGGTGAAGCAAGACGAAGGGGTTACAGCCAGCTTCTTGCATATCTCGCTTCTCGACGGTGTTCAGAAGGACGCCACGGCCGCCGCCGGCAAGCTGACCGAGGCGCTCGACGGGGCGGCGCACGCGTTGAGCGGGATTTCCGCAGGTCGTTTTGATCCGAAGCGCAGCAGCCGTGACTGCCCGACCTGCCCATTCTTCTTCATCTGTCCTGCCGACGGGCTGCGCCTCTAGCAATCTAGCAAAAAAATCCGGTCGTTCGATTTCCGGTTTCGCGCAGAGCGCTCTTGAACCTCTTGCGGCGGCAAAAACTGCCCCATCGAAGCAAGAGGTAACCCAAAAATGACGAAACTTAAACTGTTCATGCAGATCGAGGGCCGCCGGTCCATCGAACTGATCGAGGTCGCCGAGGACGCCGGCCCCGACGCAATCCTCGCGGCTGCGGCGGCCCTTGGCCTCGCTATCGAAGAGGCGATGGTCTTCTCCGGCGAAGACGAGCACCCGCTGCATATGGACAAACCGCTCCACCATCAGGGCGTCAAGGACAAGCACCGGGTCCATGTGCACCGCTGCAAGAAGATCGGCGTCACACTGCACTACGCCGACACGCCTGAAGTTCGCCACGCGTTCCCACCCACGGCGACGGTGAACCACGTCAAACGCTGGTATGTGCGCGATCTCGAGATGGCCCCGGTCGATGCCAGCGAGCACGTCTTGCAGATCACCGGAACCAACGACCGGCCGGACCCGGATGTTCAGATCGGCGCCCTTGTGACTGGTTGCTGCGAGCTCGCGTTCAGCCTGGTGCCCATCAAGCGCGTCGAGGGCTAGCATGACTACGGAGCTCGCCCGTCCGGATGCGCAGGCATTCCTGGACGAGGTAGCCGACGGTGCTTTCGAGCTCGCCGTCTACCTCGGCCGGTGGCGCATTGTCCGCATCGCCTGGCCAATTGTCGAAATCGAGGTCACAGCCGCGCCCCGGTCCGGTGCTCCTGATGCGTACGGCTTTCGGTTCGATTGCACAGGCTATCCGCAAGACCCACCCACCGCGCGGCCTTGGCTCCTTGCCAACGACACGGCTTTGCCCTTTGCCTTGTGGCCCGCCGGTTCTCGTCGGGTCTCGGCGGTATTCCGCCCGGACTGGCAGAACGGGACCTGCCTGTATGCGCCGTGCGACCGAATGAGCATCGCCGGTCATGCGAACTGGCGTCAGGAGCACGCTGCCCACATCTGGCGCCCCGAGAAGGGCATCCAGCAATACCTCGAATTCCTGCACGAACTACTGAACAGCCTTGATTACATGGGAGTGCGCGGTGGCTGACAAACTTGTGATCCCGCGTGCCCAATGGCTTGCCCTCATGGCCGAGCTGCGCCGCCGCGGCGGCGGCAGGACCGAAAGCGGTGCGTTCCTGCTTGGCAAGCGCCAAGGCGATCGGCGCCTGTTCGAGCGGTGCGTGTTCTACGACGAACTCGATGCGAATGCCTACAGCACCGGCGTGTGCGTTCTTTATGCCGACGCCTTCGAGAGGCTTTGGGAATTCTGCCGGACTACGGGCCTTCAGGTGCTCGCCGACATCCACACCCATGGCGGCGCCGCGACCCAGAGCGAGGCCGACCGATGCAATCCGATGATCGCGCGGCCCGGTCACATGGCCCTCATCGTCGAACGCTTCGCCAGCAGTCCGGTGTGGCGACACCGCATGGGCCTCTACCAATACGAGGGGGCACACGCCTGGATCAATTTGAGCGGTTGGCGCAGCCGCCGCATCCTCAAAACGGGAACATTTGCATGATGACCCACATGATCACCGAAATAAGCCCTGATGCCCTGCATAGGGGTGTCAAGATGGCCTTGGACAATGGCGAGGCCGACAGCATCGAAGCTGCTTACGCCCTGTTCGCGAGCTATCGTATGGCGATCGGCCTTGGCACCGCTGGCGGCCAATCACTCGCCGTCCAGGCCGCTTTGCTGACCATGGTCAACTGCGGGCGGCGAGGCTTGCTGGGCGGAGTGGAAGTGGTTGGCGATCTCAACGTCCCCTTGCTGGTCGATCTACCGGGGCTGGGCGAAACCCTGGGCGACGCGATTGTGACGCTCGGAGGAAAGCCTCGAGGCGATCCCTCGCCGCAAACGCCGCTCGCCTGGCTCGGCGACGGGGCACCAGCGGGGGCGCTGCAGGTCACCTTCGGCGACTGGCGCGCAGGCGTGTTCGTCGCCGGCGAGGGCGAGCGGCTCCCAGAAGGCGCGAAAGACATTCCCGCTGCGGTCCTGGCTGGTGCCCTGGCTGTCGCTGAAATATTCCAGCGTCTGCGGGGCAATCCGATGGCGGGAGACCGAGACGTGGGTCTGTCCCTATGGGATCCGCGTGCACCCTGGCGCAGCGCCTCGGGCCCCGTGGAATGGGTGGCGCCGACCAAGCTTTGGGTTCTGGGACTTGGCCACCTAGGCCAGGCCTTCCTGTGGACGCTGGGCCTGCTCCCATTCGAGCGCCCGGCCGACGTCGAACTCACGCTTCAGGATTTCGACCGCCTGGCCCTAGCGAACGACAGCACATCCATGCTGACAAGCGTCGACATGGTCGGCCGCCTCAAGACTCGCGAAGTCGCGGCATGGGCAGAGGCACGGGGATTTCGGACACGGCTCGTCGAGCGACGCTTTGGCGGCGATATCACCTTGGCCGAGGACGACCCGCGCATCCTTTTCTGCGGCGTCGACAATGCCGAGGCACGGGCGGCTCTGGAAGATCCCCGCTTCGATCTGGTGGTCGATGCAGGCCTTGGCGCGGGTCCGCATGAGTACCTCGCCATGCGGCTTCACACGTTCCCCGGCTTGGTCACGGCGCGCGCGCGATGGGGCGAGGCCTCCAGCACACGCACTGCGGACGCCAAGGCGGTAGCGGAGGCGAGTGCCTATCAGGACCTAGTGGCGCGTGGCCTGGATGATTGCGGTTTGCTGGAGATCGCATCAAGGACCGTTGGCGTACCCTTTGTAGGGGTTATCGCCGCTACCCTTGCACTGATGGAGATCGTCCGCCGCTTAAACCAAGGTCCCGGCCTGGGCGTACTTGACCTGACCCTTCGAGACCTCAGCGCCATGCAAGGCGTCGCGGGCCAGACGCTCAAGCGATTTAATCCCGGCTATACGACCCTGCGCTGACATCAATTGGTGTGAAGCTGCTCATTGGCAGCTGCCCCTTCAACGTCCGCTTACAGCAATTTCATTCCTGATTCCGGAAAGTACGTGATTTCCAACATTTCGGATATGGGACGACCTGACCAAAACACCGTTAAGCAGGTGTTCGACTCGGTCGATCAAGATCAACAATATTGGCAAGGCCTTGCTCCACTAGCGGTTCAGCAAGCGCCCGGACGCTGCGATGGTGTGTGAACAGCAGAACCTGGTTGGTCTTGCCGAACTCGGCAAGCAGGTCGAGCGTGGACCGGCTGCGTTCATCATCGAAATGCACCAGAATGTCGTCCGCAATGAAGGGCAGCGGCTCCGTCGCACTGGCATAATTCTCAAGGCTGGCCAGCCGGAAGGCGAGGAAAAGCTGGTCGCGGGTGCCGTCGCTCATGGTAGCAACCGCAGCAATACCGCCATTGGCTCGCCGTCCAACCACGACCGGATGGCCTTTGTCATCGATATCGGTCTCGATTCCGGCAAATTCACCGAGTGTCGTTGCCGTGAACAGTTCGCCTGCCCGCGCAATGAGCGGATCTTGCTGCTCTGCGCGGATCGTTGCCATGGCCGACGTCACCAATTCGCGCGCAACCGATAACTCGAGATATCGCTCGAGGGCGAGATGCATCTGCGCTGCCGCCGCTTCGCGCTCGGCAACGGCGTGATTGACCTCGCTCTGGCTCAGATAGGCAGCAAGGTCGTCCTTCGCCGCCTTCTCAGCGAGAATAGCTGCCTCGATTTCGCTCTCGATCTCGGTAGCACGCGATGTCTGCTCGGTCAGTTCCGCGCGAACCTCATCGAGGTCGCGTTCGTCCCATTCCGCCCGCAAGGCAGCGAGATCAAGCTTGTCGCCCACGTCCGTCGCGGTGCGTTCCGCCAGAGCGATCTCATTGCACAAAGTCGTGCGTACTTCACACCGTGAAGCTGCGTCCAGAAGGGCCCCATCCTCGTCGCCATCAAGTTTTGCCGAAGCCGCGAGCGTAGCCAGCTCCTCCCGAGCGGTGCCAAGGGCCTCTTGCGCCTGGTCGGCCTCGACCTTCGCCTCCTCAAAGTCGGGCAGTACCCCATCATATTGGGTTTGTGCTGTTGCGTTGTCGGTAAACCGGGCCAGCAGCATCTGCGCTGCAACAACACAGTCTTCGCCGATCTCGATGGCGAGTCCGGTCGCGAGGCTGCGGACATCCTTCGCAAGGCTCGTCTCGTCTTCGTCCATGCGCTTGAGCCGCTGGCGGGCCTGCCCTATTGCCGAAAGCACACCGCGTGCGCCAACCCATTCGGTGACCGCACTGTTGGCATCTGCCGGCGAAATGTCGGGTTTTAGCCCCAGCGCACCTATTGCCGCAGGCCATGCCGCATCCCAGGCGCACTGTGCGTCCGACAATTGTTGCATTTCCGCCTCAACCAGCTTGTGCTGCCGCGCCAAGTCCTCCCGGTCCCGCGTGTCCCTGCCATAATCAGCATGTGCTTGTTCGTGCCGGGAAATGGCGTTTTGCACCGCGCTGACCCGGGCCGCGAACGACAATGTGGTATCGAGCTTGCGGCTCTGTTCGATCCGTTCGAGCGACTCAACGGCCGGTGCAAGCTGGGCCTCCTCCAATGCCAGCGCATTTGCCGAATTCCGCAATCGTTCTGATTCATCCAGCGCCAGTTGGCGGGCTTGACCAAATTGGAGCAGCGACGCCAGTTCCGGGTGTTTGACCAAAGCTTGCGGAAAACTGTTCCCCCATTGCGCGATGCGCACTTCGCCTTGTGCGACAAGCGCGGCCGTCTCGGCCTCCGCAGCCGTGACCAAAGCCCTTGCCTCCGCGACGCGCCGCAGCGCATGTGCGAGGGATGCAGCCCGTTCTGCCTCTGCGGCGCGGCGATCGGCAAGTTCGTCCGCAGACACGATTGCCGTTTCCAGACCGTCAGCAACGGCAAGGCGAGCAGCGCCGTCATCGGGCAGCTGTCCCGCGACATATGCCGACTTAATCGGCCTCCAGGCATCGGCGCGCAGGTTTCGCGCTTCGGCAAGTGACGCATCACTTGCAATGGTCCCAGATGCCTGAAGCGCGCCAATCTCAGCCTCACCGGCTGAAATTTCGCGCTCGGCCTGGCGCTTCAGCTTGGCCTGATCCTCGATCTGCGAGGTCAACGTCTCGCGCGCAGCCTGCTCACTGCGAATATCGTCAACGCTGGGGCATGGCAGGGTGGCAAGCGCATCAATAGTATCGAAGCCAAGCGCCTTGAGCCGACCGGTCAATGTAGCGCTGTCAGTATCCAGCGCTTGCTGACGTGCCTGGTGCGCTGACTTCTGGGCCGCAAGGCTGGCAAAGGCCGATGACGACGCCTCTGGCGGAGCATTATGCCCTGCCTGGCGTGCCGTTTCCAAACGATCGTCAATCGCCGCAAGCGAAGCCGCCAGTTCGCCAAGGCGCTTTCTGGCAGAAGCTAGACTTGGACGGCGCTCCACCATCTCGTCGGCAGCCGAGCGCACAAGATTGAGGGCAGACTGGTCCGGGATCAGTGGTGCAAGGTCCGCATCGGCCGGCAGGCCAAGCATCCGGCGCAGCGCCGCCAGTTGAGCCTCGCCGTCATCAATCTCGCGCTGACGATTGGCACGATCGGACCGGGCCTTGCTGACGTGAATGGCGCGTTCAGCCAGATCACGCACCCGCTGTTCGGCGGCTTTGAGACCCGGGTTCACCACCAGCGCATCAAGCCGTGCCTTCAGGCGGTCCCGCCGCTCGATCGCACCCTCGAGCCGCGTTTCAGCCTTTTTGCGCTGTTCCAGAGCAGTCCGCATCTTGGCCGCGAAATCATCCGGGAAGGACGCGACATCGTCGTAGCCGACCAGATCCTGCGTCAGGCCGGCCAGCTGACGCAAGTGGGGTGCGACGCGCAGGACGCGCTCCAGCCGGGACGTCGATGCGCCGAGGCTGCGCCTCTCGATGCGCAGGGCCTCGAGCTTTTCCGCGGCTGCGAGCGATGCCTTGCGCGTCTGCTCAAAGGTTTCCCGGGTCAGTTGCGCGCCGCGTGCCGTCTTTTCAGCTGCCTCGAACGCCGTCAGCTGCTGGTAGAAAACACGATTTACCGACCGCCTCGTATCGAAGAGCTTGTCCGCTTCGCCATCGATACCTTCGAGGCGAGATACCAGCGTGCGCAAGCCGCCGCCTGCTTCGACGATCAGACGCCCGATGTCGCCATCGGCGTGAAGCAATCGCTCCCCGCCGTTGCGCAAGGTTTCGTGGTTCAGACCGAAGAGTGTCTCGAACCGCTCCCGTGTGATGGCACCCAGCACCGGCGCAAGGACGGTGTCATCGAGCGCCGTTCCAGACAGGTCAGCCAGCGTCTTGCCGTTGCCCTTGCGGCGCTTGAGCGTCACCGGGCTACCATCTGCCATCAACATCGTGGCCCCGATGCGCATGCCATCGTAGCCGAATAAACTGCCGCGCTGGGTATTCTTGGGGATCGAGAACAGGAAGTCGCTGATCGCCTCGAGACAGGTGCTCTTGCCCGCTTCATTGGCACCGTAGACAACCGTGAGGCCCGCTGTTTCAGGAATGGTGAGCTCGCGACTTGCGCAGCCGCCATATTTCTCAAGGCTGAGTTCAGTCAGGCGCATGACCAGCCTCGCTGACTAGACTGCGCGCAAGGGCTGCGGCGCGTTCGGGTATCTCGGCGCGCATCTGCTCAATGAATGCATCGGCATGTGCGCCAGCGGGCAGTTTCGTCCGAATCTCGGCAAGCCGCGCTTCGAGAACTTGCGCAATCGCGCTGTCCTGGCTGAGGCGGGTCACTTCCTGATCAAGCTTTCCAGCCACGGTCGGATCGACGGCGTCCGGGGCTTCAGGATGGTCCGTTTCCAGCCTCAGCTTTTCGAGCCACACGTCATCCGAAAGCGTTGCCAGCAGTGTTTCCACGTCCTCCCGGAAAGCGGTGCGCTCGAGGATCAATCTGGAATGGAGTGGTGTCGTTCCAGTCACCGTCAGGCGCAGGGCAAGGGGCCGTCCATCGGCTTGCTCAGCGCCTTGGGCGATATGGCCGCGAATGTGGTCCAGTAATTCCGGGTGTTCGCTCGTTCCCGACACATCAACTGTGATCGATGCCCAGCGCACCACATCCAGCGCGCGATGCTCGAGGCTGGTGACTCTGCCGTCATTTACTTTGACCAGGACGGCCCCCTTGGGCCCCGTCTCTCGTGGGTGTCGGCCCTGAAGATTGCCGGGATAGACGATGTGCGGGTGCTCGCCGAGCACGGCATGGGCGTGGACGTGGCCCAGCGCCCAATAGTCATAGCCATGATTGGTAAGCTGCTCTGGCGTGCAGGGCGCATAGCGGGCGTGATGACCTTCGCTGCCCGCACAGGCCGTATGGAGAACGCCGATATTGAACATTGCCTCGGCTGCTGCCGGATATTCGCGCGCCAGATCTTCGGAGACGTCCGGGCGGGGGAAGCTCCGCCCGTGGATCGCGACCCTGACATCATCGAGACGATGTGTGGCGGCCTTGGTCTTAGGAAAGACATGGACATTGCCCGAGAGAGACAGCTTGTCGGCAAAACGATTGGCGGAGTCATGGTTTCCAAGGACCATGAACACCGAGATGCCGGCTTCGTCCAGCCGGCGCATTCCCTCCATGAAGTAAAGACCCGTCTGGAAGTTACGCAGATCGCCATCGAAAATGTCACCGGCCAACAGCATAAACCGGCAGCCCTCATCGATCGCAAGGGCAACCAGGTTATCGAAGGCTTCACGCGAAGCCGCCTCGACGCGCGCGGCATACTCAGCAGATTTACCCGCCAATCCAAGTAATGGACTGTCGAGGTGAAGATCGGCAGCATGTACGAAAGTGAATTCGGTCAATCGAAGGCCTCCCTCGATGAGGGTGGCACGAACAGCCTAAAATGTCTCGGTAAAATCTATTCAGGGCTTGCGGACAGCCGCCCACTGGAGCCAATCTCGTCAAGGGTCCCAAAAATCGCCATCGTCTCTCGAAGAACTGGCGACGGATTGGACTATTTCAACCTCAAGAAGCTGCCTGACGGGATCGGCGGACATCCAAGGCATTCGCAGCTGTTAGATCCAACTGAAAACACCGCTTGAGCGGTCTTGGACTTCCCTGCGGGCAGCGCCCGCAGCTTCGGCCTGACGGCCGGGAGGGAAGGGGGTGGGAAGAGAGTGATCGAACAAGGGGTTCGGTCGCAATCGATCCACCCAGGAGAACGTCCATGAACATCGGTGAAATCCGCAAGAACGCCAACGGCCAGCTGATCGGCTCTGTCGAAACGCTCACCATCACCCGCACCATCGGCCTCAGGCCGGTGACCTCCAGCAACCCGCGCGCGCCCCGCTACGAGATCGTCGCGCTCAACGACCAGCGCCGCTGGGTGATCGTCGGCGCACTCTTCGAACTCTCCTCGAACGCAACCGGCGAGAGCTTCTACCAGGGCAAGATCGATGATCCGTCGATGGCGCAGCCGCTCTACATCGCGGCTTTCCCGCGCGAGGATGGCACCATGGCGGTGGCCTGGCAGCGTCCGCGCCGCCGGAGCACCCAGCTCGGTTCGTCCGAATATGGCGAAAGCGACATGTTCCCGGCTGACGATGCCGGCGGCGACCGCAGCGAGGAACAGGCCGGTGACGGCCTGGGCGACAGCACCGCGACCCCGCCCGCCAAGCGCGGCCGGGCTGGTGCCAAGGACGGCGCCGAACACGATGGCGCGCTGCCGCCGCTCGTCGACGCCTGATCGGCAAGTCCAACTCCAACCGGCGGGGACCCCAAGCGGGTCCCCGCAACCCGAGAAAAGGCCGCGGATCAGCCCCCCACGCGGCCTGAGGCGGAACGTCGGCACTGCCCCCCGCCCGGCGTTCCGCCTCTTCATTTGCATGGGGATGTCCGGAGAACCACAATGCTGACCGACAGCGAACGTTTCGCCTTCACCGCCCGGCGCCACCACGCCTTTGCCAGCACCGGCAATGCCTATGACGCGGTCCAATGCGACGAGGCCATCCGCACCGGAGACACGCTGGTCGTGCTCGCCGAGGAGGTGATCGGCGTGGCCATGACCTGGCCGTTTGCCGTGACGCAGGCGCACGGAAATCTCCATGCGCTGTCCGCGCCGCGCGAGGGTGAGACGCTCGCGGATCTCGCCCGCTCGCTCCACGTCAGTGCGGCCGACTTCGCACACGCCGCCGAGATCGCCCGGCGTTTCGGATTTCCGCTCGACCCGCAGATCGAGGCGTTGCTGGCCCGCCCGGCGGGCTGAGCAGGCGCGCTTCAGAGCGGCAGGGTGGACTGTTCAAGTGACGGCGCACTCGCTGGCGCGTCGACCGCGTCGGCGATCACCCGCGCGAGTTCGAGCGCGGCATCCTCGCGCAGGCACGAGCTTGGGGCTGTGATCCCGACCCGCGCCCAGCCCGGGGCGCCAGGATCGCATGAGCGACAGCAGACGTATCGATTCGTTCCATGCCGGCAAAAGAACATAGGGGGAACATATTTGCAAGGTGGTTGTTGCAGCCGCTCGTCCCGATTGACAGGGGAGGGCGGTCCGCCGAGCATCGGGGCATGTGCAATTTGTACCGCATGACCAAGGCCCCTGCGGAAATCGCCCGGTTGTTCGGTGCGCGCAGCGCCTCTGGCGCGAACTTCGCCGCCGAAGTCTATCCGGGCTATCCCGGCCTTGTCGTCGCCGAGGGCGAGACGCGGGTGATGACCTGGGGTTTTCCGCTTGTCCTGAAGGGCAAGAACGGACAGCCGCTGAAGCCCAAGCCCCTCAACAATGCGCGCGAGGACAAGCTCGGCACTTCGTTCTGGCGCCCAAGCTTCGAGCGCCGCCGCTGCCTGATCCCGGTCAGCGCCTGGGCCGAGGCCGAGGGCATAAAGGGCCAGATGACCCGGACCTGGTACTCGCTGGCGGGCGCAGATGTCTTCGCGGTCGCCGGGCTGTGGCGCCCGACCGAGGAGTGGGGCGCGGCCTATTCGATGGTCATGGTAGATGGCTGCCCGCAGATGGCCGAGGTACACGACCGCATGCCCGTCGTCCTCGCCCGAGAAAGCTGGGAGCAATGGCTCGCGGGCACACCCGCCGAAGCCTTTGCGCTGTGCCAGACCTGTCCCGATGAACTCGCCGTCGATCGCACAGCCGAACGCTGGGGGGCAGGGAGGCCCACAGCGACGTCAGGCTGAGGGGAGGGGGGATTCGCCGGTCGGATCAGACCCAAGCAAAAGGACCTAAACCATGGGCGACCGAGCCCCCGTTCACATCACCATCGGCGGCGCACTGCCGCGCGAACATCTCGAAGCCTTCGCCGCACACGCGGACAACTATGACCTGCGCACCGAATGGGACGGCGAACCCTTCGATCCTGCGGTGCTGCCCGAAGACGAACCGCTTGAGCTCTACGGCACTGAGCTCAACGGCGGGCAGATCCCCGAGATCGACGCCTTCTGCGCCGAGCACGGACTGCCGTTCCGCCGCTGGTCGGGCGGCTGCCTCGGCGCCTTCCTCCCCGAAATCATCCTGTTCGAGGGGCAAGGCCCGATGCGCGACTACACGGCAAGCGAGGACGAGTACGTCCTCTTCCCGCCGTGGTGGATCAACAGTTTCACGCGGCTGCGCGAGCTCAAACGCGAGATGGCCCGCGCCGAGCTGACCATCCCGGCCTTCGTGGTGACCGGAGGTGCGAGCGATGACCGCAGCTGATGGGGCCGTCCTGGCCGCCTCGCGCGAGGCGGTGCTCGCCCGCTTCCCGCTATCGCGGGTGAGCGAGGCCTTCTTCGACGACATGCTCGGCGTCCTGCCGCCGGCGCACATTGCGGGCGTGCCGGGTTTCTTCGTCACCGAAGCCGTAAGCGAAGACATCCACGCCCAGTTCGTTGCAGCGGGCGGCCGCTTCTACGGCGGCTACGTCGGGCTCTGCGATCGTGCGGGCCTTATTACCCATGCGCGCATCGCCGAGTTCGATGCCGCCCATCCTGACGCGATGGAACTCGCCTGGTATCCTGACGCCTGCGAGGAGGCCGCGCGATGAGCCGACACCGGATCCTCTAACTCGGCGCCGGTCCCGCCGATGAGCCCTGCGCGCAGCTTGGGCAATGCGCGGACTTTGCCGAGGCCAACACCCTCGAACTGCTCGCCTACAAGGCCGCGATCATTGCGTTTAACGGCGAGCCGCCGCTGCCGCTCGGCTTTTCCCTCGTGGCCAATGCCCATGATTTCGGGATATAACGAACCTTGTGGCTGGTCTCGGCCGAACTGCCCTTGCCCGAAGACGCGCAGGCCTGGCTCGACGATCTTGTTGAACCCGCCACCTGGATCGCGGCGGGATTTCCGCAGCCGGTGACCTACGAGGGCTCGCGCGCCGTCATGCGCCCATTCCGCGACATGGTCGCTGCCGCACTCCAGATCACTCGGCCTAGCGCCGACGGCGGCTTCTTCCCCGCTGAGAACGCGGTGCTCCACCGCAACCTGCTCGCCGCCTACGGTCCTGCCACTGTCGCTGCCGCCGACACCGGGTGAGGGGAGGGGGCTGGAGCTGGGCGTTCCTAAAGGGAGTCCAAGCCCATGCCTCGCTTCTATGCCGGGATCGGCGCGCGCGCGACGCCGCCCGAGATCCTCAGTCTGATGACCCGCGCCGCCTTCGCGCTCAACAAGCGCGGCTATGTCCTGCGCTCGGGCCACGCGATCGGCGCCGACAGCGCGTTTGAGCGCGGGTCCGGCCGCGATGCGCAGATCTTCTTGCCGGCGGCGGGTTGGCGCGGTTCGGCACGCGAGTTCCATCCCGAGACGCTCGGCGCCGAGCTCTGGGGCAGGGCGCGTGCCATCGCTGCCGCGCACCATCCAGCCTTCGCCGGGCTCTCAGCCTTCGTCCAGGCGCTCCACACCCGCAACGTGTTCCAGGTCTTGGGCCCCAGCCTCGATAGCCCTGCGGAATTTGTGCTGTGCTGGACCGCGGACGGTCAGGCCTCGGGCGGCACAGGCCAAGCGCTGCGCATCGCCGCCAGCCACGGCGTCCCCGTCTTCAACCTCCAGAGGCCGCGGGTGCGCGTCCACGTCGAGCGCCACCTCGTCCTCTGACCCGTTCAATTCCGCGCGGGTCCGCCGTTCTATCCCTTGCCTTGGCAACGGGATGCGTCGGCGCGCGGCCAAACGAAAGTCCCAACCATGTCTTCAATCACGCTCACGCTCGAAATTGCCTGCACCCGCGAGGAAGCCGTGCGCTTTGCTGCAGTCGAACTGTTCCTCGCCGAGGTGGCCGAGGACGCCGAGGCCGAGCCCCCGGCCGAACTCGACGCGGTCTTCGGCGCTCGGGCACGCGAGACGATCCTCGGCCTTGCCGGGCACCCGCAGCCGCTCGGGATCACCTGCCGGTACGACCGCGACCGGGGCGTGATGACGCTCGCTGCGTCGGGCGGCAAACCCAACCTCGCTGCGCTGCCAGTGTTGCTGCTCTGGCTCTATCCCGACAAGCTGCCCATCGCCTACTCGGTCCACGTGACCGAGCGGCCTGACCTTGCGGTCTGGACGATCGTCGGTCTCAATCGCATCGAGATCACCCAGCACGAGGGCGAGGTCGCGGCGCGGCTCGAAGCCTTGCGTGCGGGTAGCGACACGCCCCGGCGTCTCGACCTGCTGCCGACAAAACCGCTGCCTCGGGCGGACGACTGAGCCTGCTCAGGCGGCTTGCTGCGCATCCCAGCTGCGCCGCGGCGGCCGGCTGACGCGGGCCGGGAGCGGCTCGCCTTCCTTCCACAGCAGGTGCGCGACGCCTTGCCCGGCGAGCAGCGCTTCGAGCGGCTCCGCCACCTCGTTGTCGCGGTCGTGGATGTGGATGGCGCTCGCCACCTCGCCGGTGTCCTTGAGCACCAGGCTGGCGATCGGCGTATCAGAGTCGAGATTGACGCGCAGGCCTTTCACGAACCGCCGCTTCTCCGCCACCGCCTTGGCGACAAGGTAGCGCTCGTCGCTGGTCTCATAGGGCAGCCACTCGGGCGTCACCGGCATCAGCGCGACCTCGATCAGGTCGAAGGTGCCCTCGCGCCGCCGCGCGAACGAGCCGGCGAGAACCAGATGGCCGCATTTGCCGTTCGGGCCATCCTGCGCCTGCCATAGCGCGAGTTCGCCGGCGAACCGCTTGTGGAAGCGCCGCGCCATGTCCTGGTCCATCACGAAGGGCATGTCGCCGACATGGCGCAGGACGATTCTTTCCGCGCCGTGCGCGGGAACGATCTCCTTGATCTCGCCCACCACGACCATCATGTCGCCCTGCGAGGCATAGACCCGGGCGAGGGCCGCGCGGCGGCGGGCCCGGATCTCTTCCTTCTCCTCTTGCCTGAAGCTCTCGGGCACAAACAGCACGTGGGGCAGGGCTTCCTGCTTCGCCCGGCAACTTGCCGCCGCCTCGAGCAGCGCGCGGCGCACCACGAACCATGTCCGCTTGCCCGCCATCTTCGGATGCCAGTGGGTGAGTTCGGCCCGGTCCCAAAGCACATGGAGCAGCCCCCGCATCGACAGCTTCTGGCCCGAGGACTTCACCGTCGGCTTGTCGTTGGTGAGTGCCGCGGGCGCGAGCCTGGCAGCCCCGCGCGACAGCGGGAAGCCGAGTTTGAGGTTGGTCTCGCCGGTCGCCTCATCGTCGAGCACGGCTGACCCACGGACCTGGCCCATGCCGGTGAGATAGTCCGGCGCCTCGTAGTGGTCGCAGGCCGTCGCGTGGCGCGCGCCCGAACCCGGCCAGCGCGCCAGCACGTAGCGGTTCTGGCGGTGCGAGATGTAGACGGGGAGATCGGTTCCCTTGCGGCATTCGCAATGGACCGGACTTTTGCGCTCGTAGGCTTCGCGCAAGACGGGCTGCAGTTCATCGCCTTCGGCCACGCTGCGGCCGAGCACACGGTATCGCTGGATCATTGGGGTATCTCCAATTTCTCGCGATCGACGCTGCCCGTTCGACCTCTCGCGCATCTCCTTTGTATGACGCGGCCCCGGATGGGCGCGCTGGGCTCAGACTATGATAGCCGTTCGATCGCGGCAAGCCCGCCGAGCGGACGCTTCGAGCCTGCCGCTGTGCAACCGTGGAGGCCGCCCGCGGTTTGCTGGCGTGGCGGCATATGCCGCGCTACCGGTCCTGTGATGGACGACCTCTTCGCTTCGCAGCCCATCGCGGGCGCCACCCTGGCGCGCAGCGACATCGAGCGCCTGATCGGCAGGGGGCTGCGTACACTCATCGACTGCGACCTTGAAGAGGCGGACCTCTCCGGTCTCGACCTCACTCGCTGGCGCTTCGAACGCTGCAACCTGCGGCGCAGCGATCTTGCGGGGGCAAAGCTGGAAGGTACGGTCTGGCAGTCCTGCCGGGGACCGTTCGCCAATTTCTCGGGAGCGAACCTCAGCGAAGCCGAGTTCGTCGGCGGCGACTGGAACAATTGTTCGATGCGCCGGGCCACCCTGACCTCGACCCGCTTCACCGGCTCCAAGCTCACCGGTGCCGATTTCACCGAGGCGCGCGCCATGCACATCCAGTTCGAGGAAGTGCTGCTGGTCTCTGCCAAGCTGCCCGGCTTCTCGTTCCGCAAGGAGAGCCTGCGCCGGGTCGATCTGTCCGGTGCCGATGTGCGCAAGGGCGATTTTCGCATGACGGTGTTCGAGGACTGTTCCTTGCGCGAGGCAATGGTGACGGGATCGCGGTTCGAGGGCTCTGACCTGCGCGGGGCCGACCTCGGCGGGCTTCGCCTCGTCGATGCCGGGCTGTTTCGCGGGGCGACAATCTCGCGCGAGCAGGCCGGGCAATTGCTCGGCGAACTGGGGCTCAACGTACGGTAGACTGGGGCTCGGCAGACAAGTTGAAGCGAAACTCGTCTTTCGGCCTTTTGATAGCTTTGCTCTGCCACTCCGGAACGACAACCTGACCTCGAGACCAGAGATCACGGGCGATGTCTCCCAAACCGGCGTGGGTTACGACACATGCGTCCAGTATCGCGGGCCACAGCGAGTTCCACTCGATTCCAGCGGGATTGTCCGTCACACGCTGCAACAGCATCTTTCGCGCCTTCGCCTCGCCTTCGGCCATTTCCCTTGCGCTGCGTTCGCCCGGCTCCATCTTCGTCAAAGGTGCGAACATATCGTCCATTCCGGTCGTATGCCTCCGGAGATCGGCTTTCTTTGCCGTCCTGTATTCGGACTGGGTCTCAAGCGCACGGCGGTGGGCATCGCGAAATACCTTGAGCCCTGCCGGGTGCCTGGTGAGGTAGATCAGCTTGTAGAGTGGACGGTCTACATCGGTTTCGTCGACCGTTATTGCCGGAGCATATGGGTATGAACCCATCCGTCCCAGGACCTGACGCGCGCGTTCCGAGATCGCAGCTTCGCGCTCGGTGCCCCGCAATTCGGCAAATTCAGCGCGCCATTCATTCCCGCCTTGAAGACCGCCTAGCCACCCTTCGAGCGTCGGCATCCTGTCTTGCGAGCCTGCAAACCGGTTCGCGAACTGGAACATGAAGTTGAGCAAGACTTCGGTGCGCTCTGCCTCGATCAGTCGCTGAAAGTGCCTGACGTCAGGGACACCCTTCGGGTCGATGACAACAAATCTGAACGCGCGCGAAGGGATCGCGGCGGCAATCGCGGCGGCGTGCTGTTCGGCGGTGCCTTGGTAGCAATGGACTTCGACATCGGCAAAGCGCTTCACGGCGACAGTCAGTTCGGTGAAGTTTCGGGGATCTTTCTCGACGAGATGGGCTACCATCCGCACCGAGCGACCTAACTCTGCCTGCTTGGCCTTCGCTTGGCTCATGCGATGCAGCGCAATCCCGAAACCGGTGTCGGAATAGTCGCCGCTTTGCGATTGCCACGGTCCGGCGAACAGATCGACGTAGCAGAAGGTGTCGGCCCCGCTGGCCGGACTAACCACCTTTGGTATCTGCGCCGGCATGTATGTATCTAGGAACGTGTGCTTTACGAGCGCCTGCTCCCGCCCGTCGTACCAGCGAGAGTCGATCATTCAGCCTGTCATCCGTTTCGCGGTGGGCCATTCGCTCCATTCACGCCCGTCAAGTTCTCGGCCCCCTGATTTCGGCCTGAAGCCGCCCCACTGCTTGAAAAAGAACGGTACGCCTTGTTCTCGACAGGCGTCGCGAATTTCCCTTGCCCACTCGATCTGCATCACCCGCGCACTGGGGCCGCTTTCTCCTCCGGCGATAACCCAATGAATGTCGGCGAGATCTACCTGGCCAATAGGGCCGATCAACGGCTCGATCGAAAGGAATCGCACCGCCGACCGAGCTTCGCGGAGATGTGCAATTCTTGCAGCACCCGCGCTGTCTTCAACCGAAACGCCGGTCCAGATGTGGGCCGGTGGCTCCCGATCCGCGTAGCGCTTCGACATGTAATCACGCAGTCGCGGGCTGCGTTTGGTCAGCACCTGGTAGGTGTGCCAGTCTGCACTTTCCATCGTATCGAACACGGCATCGATGAATGACGTCGGGATTTGCTTGTGGAACAGGTCGCTCATCGAATTCACGAAGATCATCCGCCCCCGCCGCCAGCGAAGTGGTTGATCGACCCGTTCATGGCGCAACGTGAGGTCAAAGCCGTTCTCGAAAGGGTGACCTGGAACGCCCCGGAACCGTTCTGAAAAGCGATGAGCATAGCAATTGTCGCAGCCAGCGGTGATCTTGGTGCAACCCGTCACGGGGTTCCACGTTGCGTCCGTCCACTCAATTGCACTTTGTTCCGCCATTCCAGTTCACCGATCTCTACAACTAACAGCCTCCATGGAGCGCGATCAGTTCTGTGATTGAATCACAGATCGAACTCGTTGGGAATCCATCATCGTGACCTGCTGCAAATTTGGTCCCCGAACGAGTCCGCTGACGCTGAGCCTGCATGCAGCTAATGGCGGCGAGAGATTTGGGGAAGAGAACGGTAGCGACGTGGAGGAGGGAAGGGGCACCCCGGAGCCCGCGCCCCGCGCGGGCCCCGCGGCGACCCGCTCTACTCGCTAGGGCTGAGCGTCGGCGCTTTCGCACCGCCGCCCACCCAAGCTCGCCGGCATGGATGCCGGCCCTGCGGGTGACGATCGGGGCCAGTGGAGGAAGTGGTGAGGCTGGTTGGCGCGGGCGGGCGAGGACGCTAGGCTCCGGCCCATGCCGATCGTTCTTGCCGCCGCCGCCCTCTGCCTCGCTCCTACCGTCCACGACGGCGACACGATCCGCTGCGGCCGCGAGCGGGTCCGCATCGCCAATATCGATGCACCTGAATTGCCTGATAGCCCCAAGTGCCAGGACCGTCGGCGGTCCTACGCCTGGTGCGACTTTGCCGCTGGCGAAGCCTCGCGGGTCGCCCTGACGCGGCTGCTGTCGCGCGGGCGGGTCATGATCACGCGGCTTGGCACCGACCCCTATGGGCGGACGCTTGCCACGGTCTCGGTGAACGGCGTGGACGCTGGCGACTATCTGGTCGCGCAAGGCCTCGCGAGGCCCTGGCGCTGAGGACCCCTAGCGAGGGGGGCTAGCCTTGCCCGACTGCGGGCGCCAGCTTGTGTATCTGACCAAGGCCCTTGCCGTAGCGCATGGCGTTGGACGGGGAGGGGCTGGGCGCGGCCGCGTGTGACCACCACCTGTCTCTGACCGGCATGGTGCGGGGGCCGAGGAAGGCAATGCCCGCTGCTGCGGGCGCTTAGGTTGGAGCAGGTCCTGCCGAAATGGCCGAAGCTGACGGGTCTGACCTTTGCGGGGATCCGCGGGCCTGAACTGACGAAACCGCCCTTCGTTTGCCGATGAACCCTGCAGGGCCAGTCCCTGGCCGCAACCCAAAAGCAGCGAACCGTGAAGCCCTTCAGGCTTGCCGCACCAATCCTCGCTTTTGGGTTTCCCTCACATGCGTTCGGTGCGGGCCCGGGCCTTTGGCCCTGCCTGTGGTGTTCATCGGCGGGCGGTTCCGCCGAGTTCAAGCCACGGAGATACCCCATGAAGAACCTCGTCATCCTGATCGGCCGCATCGCCGCCGCTCCTGAAACCCGCCACGCCGGCGAGACCGCTATCACCTCGTTCACCCTCGTCACCGATCGCCCCAAGCTGGTCGACGGCAAGACGGTCAAGAACGAGGCCGGCTACACCGAAACCCTCGCCGAATTCCACCGCGTCACCGCTTTCAACGGCCTCGGAACCTCGGTCGCCAAGCACAAGAAGAAGGGCGACCTCATCGAGGTGCAGGGCCGCCTCCACTACTCGAAGTGGACCGACCGCGAAGGCGTCGAACGCTACGCGGTCGAGATCGTCGCCGAGGAAGTCCTCTTCCTCTAAACCCGAGCCCGGGAGGCGGCGCTGCCGCCTCCCATTGGGCCGGGGCCAGCCCCCCATCACTCATGTAGTCGCTGCGACGGGCGAAACAGCGGTTGCGAAAAAGGCAACCTGTAGCGTCTATTTCGCACTTGCAGCATCAGAACCCTGCACCCATATGCGCCTTGCCTTTCAGGCATCCTCTCCCAAAACTTTCCAAGGGGTCGGCGCAAGCCGGCCCTATTTTTTTGCCTGCCGGATCGGCGGCTTGCGCCCCTTCGGGCATGGCATCTGTGACACTTTGCCCTCGGGCGGAGTGTCATGTTGCGCTGCGCGCGTGAAATGCCCGGATGGACGAGTTCATCGATCATGCCTGCACGATCTCTAAAGCGGTCGCGGAGAAAGGGCAGCGCACGTGGCAGCGCAAGCCAGATGGCGCCTCCGGGCGAAGTGTCACGGGCGACAAACGACATGGCAAGGCACAAAGGGGATTCACAGGATTCACCTTTTGTGCTCAATACTGTTCGATGGAACGAGCCCAAGAAATCACTGGTGTCGGTGGGATCTACGCGGTCCTGGTCGAAGCCTCGAACCGGCCGCGCTATGCCTTCCTCGTTCTCCAATTGGTCGCCGAGATTGCCGATGGTCGCGGGCAGGCCGGGCCCTTCGTCGCCCAGAATGGTGTGCCGGTACTCCTGCGCGAATGGCTCTGCTCCCAGCTTCTGCCGATGAGCGCGCAGCCCGCCCGCCGCGCTGCGCTGCGCGCACGCGTTGCCGAGGGGCTGAAGGCCGAGCTGACTGGGAAGCCGGAGTTCGACGCTGCGCGGATTGAGGTCGCGGTCGAGGAGCAGGTCCAGGCCGTGGGCCGCGCCAATGTCAGCCGCGCGATCTCCGATCTGGTCCGCGCCGGGCTGATGACCCGGCACTATGCGGGCTACGCCACCAACCACAAGAATCGCGGCGGCGGACGCCATGCGGTCTATGTGGTCAAGCCGGGCGTCCTTGCACTGCTGCGCAAACCCGCGCCGCTGCGGCGTCAGGGCCCGGGCGCTGCCAATCCCCAAGGCGAACTCTTCGCGGCCTAAACCCCTGGACTTCAAGCATCAAGCTACGCCTGACGCGCTGCGGCAATGGCCCTCTGGCGTGGTGGCGACCGATCGCTTAGGAAGCCGTCCATCGTGGAGTGGAGAGGTTCTCATCGCATGGAAAACGAAGCACTGCTGGATCATGTCGCCGATATCGTGTCTGCCCATGTCAGCAACAATGCGGTCGCGGCCGCAGACTTGCCGGGCCTGATCCAGGCGGTCTACGCTTCGCTTGCCGCGCTTGGACCGGCGCCGGAACCGGCAGTGGAAGAGCTTAAGCCTGCCGTCTCGGTGCGCGCCTCGGTCAAGCCCGCCGCGGTTACCTGCCTTGAATGCGGCGAGAGAATGAAGATGCTCAAGCGCCATCTCGGCACCGAGCACGGGCTGACGCCCGCCGAGTACCGTACGCGCTGGAGCCTGCCCGCCGACTACCCGATGGTCGCGCCCGACTATGCCGCCAAGCGCAAGGAGCTCGCGGTCAGGATCGGCCTTGGCCGCAAGCCCGGCCAGAGCCCGAAGGTCGAGGCCAATGCAGCGCCCGAAGCTGCACCCAAGGCGCAGCCCAAGGCCGCCGCGGGCCCGGCAAAACGCAAGAAGCTCGGCGTTGCCTTCGGCTCGGCAGACGCCAGTTGAACCCCTGTTTTCCGCCAAGTCCTTGATTTCATTTAACATAATTTTGATTATCAACCCGAACGATTGTGCGCCATCTTGCGCCGTCGAGATGCCATCGCTCGCCTTTGGCGGACTGCTTATCCCACAAATCGCGCTGATTGCCGAATGTGGGATAAGCCTGAGGCCGGCGTTTCCGAGGCTCGATCAACTCTGTGTGGTATCGTTTGCCTGGTCCAGCAGATCCATAAACATGCGCGCCGCATCGCGGTCGCGTTCGTCCTTGAAGGCGACGTCGAGGTCCGGCGCCGAACCCAACATGTAGAGCAGCGACCACATTGCAAACCTGCGGCCCTTGTCGGTTTCAAGGCCAAACTCGACCTGCATCCGTTCGATGCCGCTCGCCACTGCCGCGGGTGACACCGAACCGAGATCATCGGTCCCGAAGAAGCGCCGCATCTGGTCGTCAAATTCCATCCGAGACGTCTCCTGACCTTTGCTGTCGCTTTGCCGGTGCCCCTGCGGGCTAGCCGGCCGCATTGATCCGCCGCTCGATATCCGCCAGGCGGGACACCAACTCGTCGAAAGCTGGGGGCTCCTCCATGAACATTTCCGCCATGGCGGCGTAGTCCGCCGCAAGTTCCTCGCGCATCGCGTCAGTGACCGAAAGCCGCAGTGTGGCGAGCTGCGCCGTTCCGTAGGAGGCTCTGGCATCAGCGAAGAGCAGACTCTTGTTCCTGACAACCTGCTCCAGCAGTACACGCTCGGCCAGCGCCCGTTCCGTGATGCCGGCAGCATTGAGCATGAACACATCATAGAAGTGCCGCGACAGACCTGGCCGCAATTTGCCGCTGTGGTGCAGCGCATGCAGGATCGTCGCCTTCTCCCAGTAGGTCCTTTCGAGTGCAAGCGTTGGCACGGCGGTCACCGCATCGGGCAATTCGTCCGGAAAGTCCTCGGCGACATAGGGCAGGATCTCCCGCAGCTCGAATGGCTCGGGATCGCCCCTTGCCCCAAATTCGAGCTTGATCCGCGGCTGTACGTAGCCGGTACGCCCGCCATAAGTGTTGCCATAGTCGAGGCCGTAGCCCGAGGATGCCGGGTAGTTGAACAGGACGGTCTGCCGATCCTTGTCTGCGGGATCCGCCTCGATGCTCCAACCATCACGGGTGCCCAGGGCTTCCGCGATCGCTTGCGCGAGCGTCGGAAGGAGGATCGTTCCAACCCAGTTTTGCGCCGCAGCGCCGAGCGCCTTGCCGCGCCGTTCGCGCTCCTTGCCGCTGATGTCGCTCGCCATCGGCGAAGCGACCTCGCCGAGCAGCGGCGCGGCGCGATTGAGGGTGAGATCGATGTCCTCTGAAAATCGCTTGATGATCCCGAATGCTTTCGAGAGCGAGGTCCCGCCCTTGAAGGTCAGGACCTTGGCCAACTCGGGCACGCCCATCAGCTGGCGCAGGGTCCAGCACACCCAGAAGTCCTTCTCGACGATGAGTGGCGTGAGATCGCGGCGTGCGGCAGCTTCGGCAAAGAACGCCCGCCGCTCTTCGGCAGGCCGCCGGGCAAATTCATCCATGGTGCGCCGCCCCGATCTTCAGCACGACATCGCCCATCCAACCCGGCATCTGCGCGCGGCCCTTGATCAGCGCCTGCACGTCCTTGTCGTCGAGCCGCGCTGCGAGCTGCGAAATCGCATTGGCATCGATCTTGTCTCGCCCGAGCCCGGCCAGGAACTGGACCACGCCGTTGGCAGCCTCAGAGGCATTGCCCAGCACTGGTGCGCGGCTGTGCTTGAGCGTGACGCTTCGGCCAGCGGCCTGGCGCACGCGGGTTCGTCCTGTCGTTGCATAGCTCGCCCTGGCAGGTACTTGTGTCGACAGTCCAAGCTTGTTGGCCGCTGCTGCTGCCGAGGGCGCGAGCCGGTCGCCACTTTGCGCCGATACGGCCTGCGCGATCATCTCGGCATCTGGTGTCAGCGCGCCCAGCTTGTCGTGCAGCTGCGGATAGTCGTAGAGGCCGCGCCCGATCCGGCGTATCTCTCCAGCCTGCGCCAGACGCGACAGCGCCATGTCGACCGAGCCGCGTGTGCCGAAGTCGATGAAATGCTTGGGGGTGAATACCCACCCCCGCCCCTTCGCGCGAACGCGCTTCATGATCTTGTCGGCCATGGCGGACATGATTCGTGTACTCCTTCCGTTAGAAACTAACATACATATTTCTAACAAACCATACCACCGCGAAAGGCCCTTCGAAGGCCATCATGATCATGGTCAGCGCATGTCTGTTGATCATCACCACCATCACCATCACCATCACCGGCGACGGCGTTCGGTGATGACGACGATCAGCAGGGTGTCAGACATCGCAGGTCCGAAAATAAGGAGCGGCCCCGTTAAGATTGCCGCACTCGGTCCCGCGCGCCTTGCTGGCGCGCTCCTGCGGGTGCGGGGTTTCCTGCATTGGGCCGCCGGCACTCTTGCCTTCGCCTCCGTCGCCGTCCCGCGCCCGTGCGATGCACCGGGCCACGGGGCGACTGACGGGCTCCGACAAGGGGTCCGTCATTTGTAGCTGGCTCCGCCGACCACGGCGCAGCCAGCGCGCCCCGCGACAACCCACAGACATCCTTCGGCCACGGCAATCAAGCGGGGCGCAGAGGACATGGCGTTTTGCGGTTAACCCCGAACGCCCAAATGGGGTTCGGGGGCAAAACCGTAATCT
>CAZQEH010000037.1:0-32899 GCA_964592205.1 uncultured Novosphingobium sp. | reverse complement strand
CGCACAGCGAGCTGCGGGCAGAGCGTGCGGGCATCGGCCAGCATCGCGCCCATGCGCACGCCCTGCGCCATGGCGGCAGGATTGGCAGCGGCAATGCGCGGGCCGTGGGCGATTTCGGCGATCAGCGCGAGCGGGGCGGCGTCACTCCCCTCCCCCCGCGCACAGCCTTCAGCCAGCCGCCAGCGATCGAGCGCCAGATCCGTGCACCAGATCGCCATGATCCGGCGGTGCAGGGCTGGCGGGCTCGGCGGCGAGAGCGGTGTCGTCATCGCGCAAGGTCCAGTGTCCGGGTTGAAAGGTGTGGGCGCGGAACAGCTCCGCGTTCCATGTCGCGCGTCCCGGTGCCTGCGGGTTCCAGCGCGGCGGGGGCGAGGTGGCGGCAGCCGTGCGCCAGCGCATCCGCGCCGAGCCAAGATCGGTGCGCGCATCGAGCCGCACCAACCACAGCGCGGTGCCGTGCTTTTCCGCCGCAAGGCTCAATCGGCGCGAGGCGGTGAAATCGAGCGCGCGCGGATTGCCCGCGATCTCCCCGATCACGAACGCCAGATCACGGCAGCGCAGCCCTTCCTCCAGCGCAAAGAGCGCGTCCTCCGGGCTCGCCGCGGCGACATGGATCAGGCGGTGGCGCAAGTGCGGCGGAAGGCCCGGGCGATAGGGCCGCCCCGAAAGCCTGAGCGCCGCCTGGTCCTGCACCCACAGCCAGGGGCGCTGGTCCTCTGCATCATCCAGCGCGGCATCGCGCGCAAAAGCGAGCGCCAGCGCCGCACCGCTCGCCTCCCCGGCAGGCGCGAACACTTCGGCATGGCGGCATCCGGTGGCGATGCCGGGACGCCAGCGCGCCGATTGGGCGCCGGAAAGAACGCGATAGGCGCGGCCGCAGCGCAATCCGGCCGGCAGCGGCGGCGAGAGAACATGGACAGGAGAACAAGCTTCGATTCGGCTCATGTTCCCATTATGTTCCTATTTTCCCACCATGCAAGCACCGCCAGCGCGCTCTGCACTTCCATGCAAAAGGGCCGCTTCCCGGTGGGGAAGCGGCCCTCATGTCAGCGCGTCCGCCGATCAGGCGACGGGCGGTACCGATTGCGGCGGAATATCCGCGTCCGTCTCATGCACTTCCACAGCGCCCCGGCCGAGATGGCTGCGGCTGCGGCTGTAGGTGTAGTAGATCACCAGTCCAACCAGCGCCCAGCCGAAGAACAAGAGGATCGTCTCACGCGAGAGGCTGAAGAACAGGTAGACGCAGCCCGCGATCGAGATCGGCGCGACCACCGCCACGGCAGGTGTGCGGAACGGGCGGTGCCGGTTGGCATCGGTCCGGCGCAGCACCAGCACCGCGATCGAAACCGCGGCAAAGGCGAACAGCGTGCCAGAGTTCGACACGTCGGCCAGCAGCCCCACCGGGAAGAACGCGGCAAACAGCGCCACGAAGATGCCGGTCAGGACCGTGATCACGTGCGGCGTGTGAAAGCGCGGGTGGATCTTCGAGAAGAACTCCGGCAGCAGCCCGTCGCGGCTCATCACGAAGAAGATGCGGGTCTGGCCGAACATCATCATGAGAATGACCGAAGGCAGCGCGATGATCGCAGCAGCACCGACCAGCCAGCCGACAAAGGGATAACCGACCGAACGCAGCGTCCAGGCCAGCGCCTCCTTCGAGCAGACCACAGCATTGTCCTGGATCGCGGCGCAAGCGGCCGAGAGTGCAGGCGTGCCGGGCGAGAGCACTTCACCTGCCGGACCGAACATGGGCTGCGCGCCGACGGTGCCGATCACACCGGCGGCGACCAGCATGTAGAAAACGGTGCAGATCGCGAGGCTGCCAATAAGGCCGATCGGCATGTTGCGCTGCGGGTTCTTGGTTTCCTCCGCTGCAGTCGAAACCGCGTCGAAGCCCACGTAGGCGAAGAAGATCGAAGCCGCCGCACCCGAGATACCGGTGAAGCCGAGCGGTGCAAAAGGCACGAACTTGCCCGACTGGATCACCGGAAGAGTCAAGACCACGAACAGCGACAGCGCCGCGATCTTGATCGCCACCAGCACCGCGTTGACCGTGGCGCTTTCCTTGGTGCCAAGCACGAGAAGCCACGTGATCACCGCCGCGATTCCCATGGCCGGCAAATTGATCAACCCGCCGTCAAACGGCCCGCGCACGAATTCGAGCGGCACGGTGACATGGAAACTGTGCTGGATAAACCCGATCATGTAGCCCGACCAGCCGACCGAGACAGCGCCAGCGGCAATCGCGTATTCGAGGATCAGCGCCCAGCCGACCATCCACGCGACCAGTTCGCCCATCACGGCGTAGCTGTAGGTATAGGCCGAGCCCGAGACCGGCACCATCGCCGCCATTTCGGCATAGCACAGCGCCGCCACCGCGCAGACGAAGCCCGCAATGATGAAGCTGATCATCATGCCGGGGCCCGCCTTCTGCGCAGCCTCAGCCGTCAGCACGAAAATGCCAGTGCCGATGACGGCGCCAACGCCGAGCATGGTCAGTTGGAAAGCGCCCAGCGATCGGTGAAGCGATTTCTTCTCGGCAGTTGCAAGAATGGCGTCGAGTGGTTTGACGCGACCGAACATTGATATCTCCCGCCTTGGTCCGCTGCCCTGCACGCCGCGCGCTCTGATAGCGCTGGCAAGGCTGGCCGGAAACCAGGTTGCTGGTTTGATAGCTAGCGCCGCAGTGCGCAGGCGCAAAGCGCTTTTTCCCCAGCCCCGTGCACCGCCACGAAACAGTCATGCACCGAAACGGACCTGCCCTTGCGGCTTTGCGGCATTGCTCTAAAAGCGCGGGTCCCGCGACAGGGAACCCGCCATAGGAGTATCGGGCATGTCCACCACCTATGTCCTCGACACCGCGACCAGCCGCGCCCACCCGACCCCGGCGCCGATGAAGCGGCTCAATATTCCCGGAATCCGCCAGCGCAAGGTGGATGGCACGACCGAACAGCCGGTGGTCATGCTCACCGCCTACACTGCGCGCCAGGCGCAACTGCTCGACGCGCACTGCGATCTCCTCCTGGTAGGGGATTCGCTCGGCCAGGTGATCTATGGCCTGCCTTCGAGCGTCCCCGTCACGCTCGATATCATGTGCGCACACGGCGCGGCCGTGGTGCGCGGTTCCTATCACGCGGCCGTCGTGGTCGACATGCCCTTCGGAGCCTATGAACGCTCGCCCGAGCAGGCCTTCGAAAGTGCCTCGCGCTTGCTCAAGGAGACCGGCTGCGACGCAGTGAAGCTTGAAGGCGGCGTCGCCATGGCGGAAACGGTGGCGTTTCTCGTGGCGCGCGGCATCCCGGTGATGGGCCATGTCGGCCTGACCCCGCAAGCGGTCAACGTGCTCGGCGGCTACAATGCGCGCGGGCGCAGTGCCGCGGAGGCCGAAAAGATCATCGGCGATGCGCGCGCGATAGCGCAGGCCGGAGCATTTGCCATCGTCGTCGAAGGCGTGGTCGAGCCGCTGGCCATCGCGATCACGCAGGCTGTCCCCTGCCCCACCATCGGCATCGGCGCTTCGGCGCAGTGCGACGGGCAAGTGCTGGTGACCGACGACATGCTCGGCATGTTCGAGCGCACCCCGCGCTTCGTGAAGATCTACGAGCACCTTGCCGAAACGATTTCCGCCGCCGCTGCCGCTTATGCCGCCGAAGTGCGCGCGCGCACCTTTCCGGGGGTGGAACAGACGTATCAGCCGAAGTAAGGCCATCCGAAGTAAAGAATAAAGCGGCCGCCAGCATTGCGGCGATGACGGGACCACACATTGCTCAGGCACTTGTTCAGAAACTTCGGCGGCTCGATCGCCTTCACGTTTGTCTGCCTGATCCTGGCAGCCGCTTATGGCTGGATCCAGACCGCTTCCGTGCCTGCCACGCTGGCGATGCTGTGGATCGTGGTGATGCTCTCGGTGCTCGAGATCTCGCTCTCGTTCGACAATGCCGTGGTCAACGCAGTGGTGCTGGGCGAAATGGACGCGCTGTGGCAGCGCCGCTTCCTCACCTGGGGCATGGTGATCGCGGTGTTCGGCATGCGCATCGTGTTTCCCGTGGCCATCGTCGCGATCGCATCGGGCATCGGCCCCGTCGAGGCCGTCCGCATCTCACTCACCGAGCCTAATCGCTACGAGGACATCGTTTCCGGCGCGCATGTCGGCATTGCGGGCTTTGGCGGCGCGTTTCTGGCGATGGTCGGCCTTTCGTTCTTCTTCGACGGGGACAAGGACGTCCACTGGATCGGCTGGATCGAAACCCGCCTTGCCCGGTTTGCCGATATCAAGGCGGCTGAAATCGCGATCCTGCTGGTGGCGGTCTACGGCATTTCGCTGCTGCTGCCCCCGGCCGAGGCGCTGACGTTCCTGGGCGCAAGCGCGCTCGGCATCGTCACCTTCATTGCCGTGGAAGCCGTCGGCACCGTGCTCGAAATGCGCGAGGCGGCGCAGAAGGCGGCAGGGCAGATGGTGCGTTCAGGGCTTGCCGGGTTCCTCTACCTCAACGTGCTGGATGCCTCGTTCAGCTTCGACGGGGTGATCGGAGCCTTCGCGCTTTCCAACAACATGGTGGTCATTGCGCTTGGCCTGTCGATCGGAGCGATGTTCGTGCGCTCGCTCACGCTGCTTCTGGTGAAGCAGGGAACACTGGCGGAATATCGCTACCTTGAGCACGGCGCGTTCTGGGCCATCGCCGCGCTGGCCGCGATCATGCTGATCTCGGCGCACGTGGAAATACCCGAAACCGCGACCGGCCTGATCGGCGCGGTACTGATCGGGCTCTCGCTGTGGTGGTCAGTCCGCCACAACCGCCGCTTGGCTGATGGCGAGATCGAGGACGCGCTGCGGGCGGAGTGAGCTAGTCCAGCGGCCGGGAAGCCAGCTTTGGCACCGGCGCAGGCGTGCCGAGGAAGCGCGGGGCGGGTGCGGGCATCGTCATCCCGCCATCCTCCACGAACATGCCGCGTGCCGCGTTGTGCGGATGGTGCGGCGCTTCCTTGAGGCTGAGCACCGGCGCGAAGCAGACATCGGTTCCCTCCATGATGGCTTCCCACTCCGCGCGGGTTTTTGTCGCGATCATCGCGGCGACCTTTGCCTTCAGCGCAGGCCAGGCCGATTGATCTTGCTGCGCGGCAAAGGCAGGATCGGCGCCGAGACCGCTCTTTTCCATGAGCAGCGCATAGAACTGCGGCTCGATCGAGCCCAATGCGATCCACTTGCCGTCGCTCGTTTCATAAGTGTCGTAGAAATGAGCGCCGCCATCGAGCAGGTTGACCCCGCGCTCGTCCTTCCACTGGCCATTGCCGAAGAACGTCCAGGTCATCGCCGAAAGGATCGCGGCCCCATCGACCATGGCGCAATCGATCACCTGCCCCTTGCCGGTGCGCTGAGCCGAATGCACCGCGGCGAGGACGCCAAATGCCATCATCATCCCCCCGCCGCCGAAATCGCCGACTGCGTTGACCGGGAACTGCGGCTTCCCGTCGGCCTGACCATACGTGTGCAACGCGCCCGCCAGCGCGATATAGTTGATGTCATGCCCCGCCAGCGGCGCCATCGGGCCTTCCTGCCCCCAGCCGGTCATGCGCCCGTAGACGAGCTTGGGATTGTCGGCCAGCAGCACGTCCGGACCCAGCCCGAGCCGTTCCATCACACCGGGGCGGTAGCCTTCGATGATCGCATCGGCCTCACGAACCAGCTCGCGGATGCGGGCAATCGCGGCGGGATCCTTGAGATCGAGTTCGATTCGCACGCGGTTGCGATTGAGGATGTCGCGGTTACCGGCGTCCCCGGTGCGCCCCGGCTTGCCCAAGGGCGCTTTGGGCCGGTCGATACGGATCACGCGCGCGCCGTGATCGGCCAGCATCATGCAAGCAAAGGGCCCCGGTCCGATCCCGGCGAACTCGAGAACCGTCAAACCTTCCAGCGCACCAGCCATCACTCACCCCGATTGATTTAACCGATCAATTGAAAATCGGTTTGCCGCGCGATTGCGCTGCTGTCGAGACTTATTGCGCAGGTGAAGGCTGTCCGCGCGCGGCCAAAGCGCGCACAACCGCGCCATAGGCTGCGCGGTGCGGCCCGCCGGCCCATGCTGCGGCGAGCAGCTTCATGGCCACCAGACTCTGCGGGTTCTGCGCAAGATAGCGCGAGGTCATGGCATCGGCATCGGCAGTCCGGCCGAGCGCGCGCAGCGCCGCGTCCATGCGGCGCAGCACCGGCTCGTTGAAGCGGATCGACGCGCCGTTCTGGTAATCGGCAAGCGCGCCGGCAGCATCGCCGCGCAAACTGCGCACGTCGCCCGCCAGCAAATGCGCTTCGGCCGCCCCCGGATTGGCATCGCGCAGCCGATCGGCCACAGCCTGGGCCTCGTCCATGCGGCCTTCCTTCAGCAGCGCGCGGATGAAGGGCGCCGCCGTCTGGGCCTGGTTTGGCGCGTCGGCATAGCTCGCCGCCAGCACGGACGTACCGAATTCCGCCGCCAGCGGTGCGGGCCCGTGTGCCAGCGGATGTTCTGCCTTTGCCAGCAGTGCCGCGGCGCGCGCCGTATTGCCCATGCGCCGCCAGCTCGCGCCGACCAGACGCAGCGTATAGGGCGCGGCCCAGGGCTGCGCCGCGTCGCCATCGAAGCGCGCCGTAATCAGCGGGTCGCTGCCCTGCCGGGCCAGCGCGCGCAGCAGCATCTGCCGCGCCTCGAGGTTGTCGGGCTGCATCCGCACCAGCCGGTCGAACTGTTCGACCGCGACGTTGATATTGCCCGCGCGATACTCGAGCACGCCCGTCAGCAGGACGGCGGCGGGCATGTCGCGAAAGGCTGTGCCGGTGCGCTGCAGGATCGTGCGGGCGAGATCGGTTTCACCTGCCCGCGCGGCGAGCACGGCCTGCAGGAACGCAGGGCGCGGATTCTTCGGATCCACTTGCGCCAGCTTGCGGCACACGATCAGCATCGCGCGGTAGTCGCCCATGTCGCCCAGCGTCGCAGCATATTCGCCGAGCAGCGCGGGATCGTCCGGCTGCACCTTGAGCCCCGCCTCGAACCACGGCAGCGCGGCGGCAAGACCATATTGTTCGCGGATCAACAGGCCCCGGAACGCCAGCGCGCGGGCATTCTTCGGATCAAGCGCGACAGCACGGTCAGCCGCCTCGATCGACTGCAACTGCTCCCCGCCCGAAAAACGCAGCGAGGCAATCGCAACCCAGAGATCGGCATCGCGGGGATTGACCCGGAGCGCGATATCGAAGGCGTTCGCCGCGCCGTGCAGATCGCCTTGTGCCAGCGCGATCTGCCCGCGCACGCGCCAGCCAAGCGCCTCGGTGCCCGGCGCAAACGCCCCGCCATCGAGCACCTTGCGCGCCTCGGCGCGGTCGCCCTGCGCCAGCAGAGCCTCGCCCAGATGCGCGCGCAGCGCATCCTCGCCGGTGCCGCCCTTGATCGCCGCGCGCAGCATGAGTTCCGCCGAAACCGGATCGCGCGCTTCGATGGCCGCCTGCGCCCGTGCGCGCAGGTCGTCGAGCCGCGATGCCCCGGCAGCAGGCCCGGCCAGCGCCGCAATGATCAGCGCCAGCACGGTCAGCGAAGGCGCCAGCCTGCGCTTAATGCTGAAGGTCGTACTGCTTGAGGAGGTCATAAAGGGTGGGCCGACTGATCCCCAGCAGGCGCGCAGTGCTGGAGATATTGCCTTCGCTGCGCGCGAGCGCATGGCGGATCATCTTGCGGTCGGTCGCCTCGCGCGCGGACTTCAGGTTGAGCGGATTGGCCTCGTCCTCGCCCGGTCCGGCCAGATCGAGATCACTCGCCGTCACCAGCTTGCCATCGGCCATGATCACCGCTCGCTTCACCCGGTTCTCAAGCTCGCGCACGTTGCCGGGCCATGTCCAGGCATCGATCGCACCCAGCGCATCCGGGGCAAAGCCCTTGACCGAGGGGTTCATGTCGGCCGCAAAGCGCGTGAGGAAGACTTTCGCCAGCAACGCCGCATCGCCCGGTCGCTCGGCCAGGCTCGGGATGCGCACGACGATTTCGGCGAGGCGGTAAAACAAGTCCTCGCGGAAGCGCCCGTCGGTGATCATTGCCTCGAGGTTCTGGTGCGTCGCGCAGACGATGCGCGTGTCGACCTCGATCGAGCGACGCCCGCCGATGCGCTCGATCGTGCGCTCCTGCAGGAAGCGCAGCAGCTTGACCTGCAACGGGAAGGGAATGTCGCCCACCTCATCAAGGAACAGCGTGCCGCCGCTGGCCTGCTCGATCTTGCCTTCAGTGGTCTTCACCGCACCGGTGAAGGCGCCCTTTTCATGGCCGAACAGCTCGCTTTCGAGGAGGTTTTCAGGGATCGCCGCGCAGTTGATCGCCACGAATGTACCCTGCCGGCGCGGGCTCGCTTCGTGGAGGCCGCGCGCCAGGAGTTCCTTGCCGGTGCCGCTCGCGCCCAGCAGCATGACCGAGACATTCGTGCCCGCCACGCGTTCGATGGTGCGCGCGACCTTGACCATCTCGGGCGCACCGGTAATCAGGCGGCCGAGTACCTTGTTGCCTTCCGGCGCCCGCTCAGCGAGCTGGCGGTTTTCGGTCTCGATCCTGTGAAGATGCAGCGCGCGCCGCACGATGAGGCCCAGCGCGTCGATATCGACCGGCTTGGCGTAGAAATCATAGGCACCTTGCTGGATCGCCCGCAGCGCACTTTCGCGCGCGCCGTGCCCGCTGGCGACGATCACCTTGGCATCGGGCTTGAGCGCCATGATCGCATCGAGCACGGCAAAGCCCTCGGTGGTCCCGTCAGGATCGGGCGGCAGGCCAAGATCCAGCGTCACGACCGCCGGTTCCTCCGAACGCAGCAAGGCTAGCGCCGATTGCCGATCACCCGCTATGAGCACCTCGAAGTCCTCGTAGGCCCACTTCAGCTGGGCCTGCAGGCCGGGATCATCCTCGACGATGAGGAGTTTCGGCAGAGCCTTCACGGGGCTCGGGGGCCGGTCCTGAATCATCATGCCACCTTCTTGTCATCTGACGAGCCGTCAGGAATGGTTTCGCTTGCGCTGGACATGGCGAGCGGCAGTCGCACCGCAAACCGGCTGCCGAGGCCCTCGCGGCTTTCCACTTCGAGCCGTCCGTTCATCGCGCACACCAGTTCGCGTGCCTCGAACGCGCCGATCCCGAAGCCGCCTGCCTTGGTCGAGACGAACGGCTTGAACAGCCGGTTGCGCACGAAATCCGCGCTCATGCCGGTGCCGGTGTCGGCCACTTCGATCACGCCGTTGAGGCCATCGAGCCGGGCCTGCAGGAACACCGCCATGCCGGGCTGGCTCGCATCGATCGCGTTCTGCACGATATGCGCAAGCACTTGCTCCAGCGTCTCGCGGCTCGCCATCACGAAGCACGGCTGGCTCTGCGTCACATGGACCGGGCAATCAGCCCCCGCCCCGCCATAGCGCGCGGCAACCGCTGCGATCACCTCCGCCGCATCGATTGCCTCGATCCGCTGCACCCCGCTTGCGCCATAACGTGAAAGCCGCGCGAGCAGCGCGTTGAGCTTGTCCGCCGCATTGGTCAGCGTCACCAGCATGTCCTTGCGGAATGCCGGCTTATCGGCATGGCGCTCGGCATTGCGGGCCAGCAGCGCGAGTTGGCTGGCAAGGTTCTTGATATCGTGCATCACGAAGGCAATGCGGCGATTGAACTCGTCGAACCGGCTCGCCTCGAGCAGCGCGCTCTGCCCGTTGTGCTCCGCGATGTAGCTCGCCAGCTGCTGCCCAACCACGCGCAGCAGATCGAAGTCCTCCCAATCGAGCTTGCGCGCCAGCGGCGGACGGCCAAGCACGACAAGGCCGACCAGCCGGTCGAAATGCAGCAAGGGCACCAGCGCCCAGGCGCCGTGTTCGTCCAGCAGCCATTGCGGCATGATTGCCACCTCGCCCTCATGGTCGGTCCCGACGCGCACTTCGTCGAGATCGGCGATGAAGGCGCGCCGCTCGAAGAATTGCGCGGCGGCAAGCGACATCGCTTCGGCCGGTACTTCGATCGTCGGCCACTGCCAGCGCGCCGCGAGCACAAGATCGCCGCCTTCGCCGGGGATCAGCATGATCCCGCTCGCACTGTCAGTGATATCGGCCAGCGCCTGCACCACACGCGCATGAAGTGGCGAAGCACCCGGCCCGCCGCGTCCGATCGTCCGCGTGAAGCGCAGCCATTCGGCACGGTAGTCATAGCGGTGCTGGAAGAAATGCTTGGCCAGCATCACGTTGAGCCAGCCGCGCAGACGGCCCGAAGGCACCAGCGCGAGGATCACCACGGTCGTCGCAAAGGCAAAACCCAATTGCGCCAGCTGGCTGACATTGCCGCCCAGCCAGGCGACGGATTGCGCAGCCGCGACCATCAGGATCAGATAGCCGCCGATCACCAGCAGCGAGAGCGACTGGAACGCCACCGAGCGGCTCGGCGAGAAGCGCAGCGCCGAGCCCCCGCGCATCGCGCCCAGCGAAACGAGCAGCAGGGCGGCCAGCTGCACAAGCCCGCGCAGCGCCACCATTTCCTGCGGGATCATCCGGCCAAGATAGGCAATCGTATAGAAGTTGAGGTCGTACCCCCACATCAGCGCGAGCGCGAGCGCGGTCCAGCGCACGGTATCGCGCTGCCCGCTGATGGCGCCGACGTAGAGGTTGTGGACCAGCACCAGCGCGCCCGTCGTCAACAGCAGGCGGAACATCACCGATAGCTGGAAGATCATCGCGCTGGCGGGCTGGTTGCCGGCCAAGCGGATCGCCATCACGAGCAGCACGATCTGGAACAGCTCGACCATGGCGAGCACCGCCAGCACCGGACGCACCTGCACCACGCTGGTATGCCGGTTGTCGCGTGCGAACAGCGAATAGACCACCGCGAGCCAGCACAAGTTGCGCGCCAGCTCGAACATCTGCGTGATGGCAGCGGTGCTTCCGAACGAGGAGCTGAGCAAAGTCCACGCCGTCGTCAGCGCGAGGGCAGCGAGCAGCGCGCGGCTACCTTCCTTGCGGCGGCGCTGCCGGTCTGCCAGCCACACCGTCAGCAGCATCGCCGCGAATGCCGCGACGAGGTAGCTCCACTGGCTGAGGCCGGTCCAACCAAGCGGACTGTGCATGGGCGCGCCTTCCGCTGCCGATCAGCGTGCGCCCTCGTTCCAGAGCACCACGCGCAGTGTCTGGAGGAGGATCAGCAGATCGAGGAAGGGACTGTAATTTTTGGCATAATAGAGATCGAATTCGAGCTTGTGCCGAGAATCCTCGATCGAGGCGCCATAGGGATAGTTGATCTGTGCCCAGCCGGTGATGCCCGGCTTCACCATGTGGCGCTCGGCATAGTAGGGCAGCTTGTCCTCAAGATCGGAGACGAATTCCGGCCGCTCCGGACGCGGGCCGACGAAGCTCATCTCGCCCTTGAGCACGGTCCAGACCTGGGGCAATTCGTCAATGCGCAGCTTGCGGATCAGCCTGCCCACACGGGTGACGCGCGGATCGTTCTTGGCTGCCCATTGCGCCCCGCCCTTTTCGGCATCGGTCCGCATCGAGCGCAGCTTGATGAGGCTGAAAGCCTGGCCATAAAGCCCGACGCGCGTCTGGCGGAAGAATGCCGGCCCGCGGCTATCGAGCATCACCAGCAGCGCGAACAGCACGATCACCGGCGCGGTCAGCGCAAGCAGAAGGAGGCTCGCGCAAATATCGAACACGCGCTTCATGGCGCTCGAGATCATCCGGCCCGAGGAAAACCCGTCGGAAAAGATCAGCCAGCTCGGGTTGACCGTATCGAGATCGACGCGGCCCGTCTCGCGCTCCATGAAGGTCGAGAAATCGTTGACGTGAACGCCGGTCGTCTTGATCCGCAGCAAGTCCTTGAGCGGCAGCGCATTGCGCCGCTCTTCCAGCGCCAGCACGACCTCGCTGACCCCGAGGTTCTCGACATAGCGGGCGAAATTGTGGATCGCGGTGCGGTTGATCGCTTCCTTGATCACCGGCGCGTTGTCGCTCATGCCGATAAAGCCAACGATGACGAAGCCTGCTTCCATCCGCTCACCGAGCTGGCGCAAGCGCTCCGCCCGGTCGCCGGCGCCCAGCACCAGAACGCGGCGGCGAAACACCGCAGTACCCAGCAGGCCGCCCAGCAGAATGCGGACGAACACCAGCAGCGCCATCGCGATGAACATCGCGTAGAACAGGTTGGACCGCCACAGCGTATGCCCCGGCAGCACAAAATAGACGACCGAAAGCGCGATGATGCCAAGGCTGATCGCGACCAGCAGGCGCGCGGTGGCGTAGCGCATCGAACGCAGCGCATCCGAGCCATAGACCCCGACTGCGATCATCGCAGTCTGGACGAGCCCTGCAAAGATCAGCAGCGGTACCCAGCGGTCCACGACAACGCCGCCATCGATGCCGATCTGGTGCGCCCGCACCATCCAGCCAAACTCGCCCGCCGCGATGAGCAGGACGAAATCGAGGAGCGCGAGCAGGAACACCGCGTTCGGAATGTAGAGCTTGAACAGGCGGATCATGATGCCGCAACCATCCGTCTATGCGGTCCGGGGCGGACCTTCTCGCGCCGTTCTAGGCTGCGAGGGGTAAAGCGTCGGTAAATCTGACACCCTGTTTCGGCATGTTAACCTTTGCCGGTCCCGATTTTTCGCCGTGACAGCACGCTTGGCCGCGCCAGATGTCGGCGCGGTTTACAGCAATGACTTATGCATGCACCCCACTGGCGAAGCGCTGCATTCGCTGTCATGCTGCGCTCCATGCGGGAAAAGGAACTGCGGCTCGCACTGGTTTGCTACGGCGGGATCAGTCTTGCGGTCTACATGCACGGCGTGACCAAGGAGATCTGGTACGCCACGCGCGCCAGCCGCGCGTTTCATGAGGAGGCCCCAACTGACACGGGGGCCAGCGCCGGTGCCGAGGCCGTCTATCGGCGCTTGCTCGAAACGCTCGCGCACACCCGCGATCTCAGGCTGCGCATCTTGCCCGACATCATCTCGGGAGCCAGCGCGGGCGGGATCAACGGTGTCTTCCTCGCGCAGGCACTGGCAAGTGGCCAGAGCCTCGAGCCGTTGACCCGGCTGTGGCTGGAGCGGGCCGATGTCGAAGTCCTGCTCGATCCCGATGCGCGGCCGTGGAGCCGCTTTGCCAAGTTCTGGGCCCAGCCGCTGGTGTGGTTCCTGCTCAAGCGCCCGGGCAACGTCGTCAGCCGCACGGTCGCCTCGGCCAATACGCGCAAGGAAGTGCGCTTCAAGCTCTCGCACCTCATCCGCGCGCGCTGGTTCGCGCCGCCGTTCAGCGGGATCGGCTTTTCGCATCTGCTCGCCGAAGCGCTTGATGCCATGGCGCAAACCGGCGCCGCCGCCATGCCGCTGCTCCCGCCCGGCCACCCGCTCGACCTTCTCGTCACCGCCACCGATTTCAACGGCCATCTCGAAGACCTGACCCTCAATAGCCCGCCGGTGGTCGAGGAAAGCGAGCATCGGCTCGCCATCGGCTTTCGCCGCAATGCCGCCTCCGGCACGGGCGAGGACATTGCCGAGCGCGCTGAACTCGTCTTTGCCGCGCGCTCCACCGCGAGCTTCCCCGGCGCTTTCCCGCCGCTCATCCTCGCCGAAATGGACCAGCTGACCACCGAGCGCGGGCTGGCCTGGCAGGGGCGCGAGGCGTTTCTCAAGCGCGTGATGCCCAGCCGCTGGAAGCGCGGGCAGCTTGCCGATGTCGCGCTTGTCGATGGCGCGGTGCTCGTCAATCGCCCCTTTGCGCCTGCCATGGCCGTGCTGCGCGATCGGCCCGCCCAGCGCGAGGTCGACCGCCGCTTCGTCTATATCGACCCAAGCCCCGTGCCCGCAGCCATGCCCGAACACATGGGGCGCTCGGTGGGCTTCTTCTCCGCGATCTTCGGCTCGCTCTCCTCGATCCCGCGCGAACAGCCGATCCGCGACAACCTCGAGGCACTCGAAGCCCAATCGCGCGAACGGGCGCGCATCAGGATGATCGTCGATACCCTGCGCGGTGAGATCGACACCGCGGTGGAGCGATTGTTCGGCTACACCTTCTTCTTCGATCACCCGAACCAGAAGCGCCTCACTGCATGGCGCGCCAAGGCGCAGCAGGCCGCCGCCGAGCAGGCGGGCTTCGCCTTCCACGGCTATGCGCAAGTCAAGCTCGCCGGGGTGGTCACCGCGCTCGCGCAAGTGATCGAGGAAGCGATGATCGAAGCGCCGCAGCGCGGCGCCGTCGAGGCCGAACTCTGGGCGCACCTTGCAACGCTCGGCTTCGATCGGCTCGCGCAGGTCAAGGGCGGCGCCACCACCGAGGCGATCGCCTTCTTCCGCGCGCACGATCTGGGCTTCCGCATCCGCCGTCTCAAGCTGCTTGCACGCCACCTCACGCAGGATTGGGACGATGCCGAAGGGATCAGCCCGGCCGAGCGCGAAACCGCGCGCGGCATGGTCTACCGCGCGCAGGCGCTCTATCAGGCGAAGCAGACTGCCGCAGGGCTGGGTGAAGACTTTGCCGCCGTCGCCGCCAGCGCGGTGGCCCGCCCCGCCGATGTGCTGGCCGCCATCGCCGCCCGGCGCGATCTCACCGGGATCGACCTTGCCGTCGATGCGATGATCGTCGAAGGCCTCGCCGCGATGAGCAAGCCGCTGCGCCGCCGCTTCCTTTACGCCTATCTCGGTTTCCCGTTCTATGATGTTGCCACGCTGCCGCTGCTCCAGGGCGAAGGCATGGGCGAGTTCGATCCTGTGAAGGTCGACCGGATCTCCCCTGAGGACGCGGTATCGATCCGGACCGGGGGCACTTATGCCTGCCTGAAGGGCGTCGAATTCTTCCACTTCGGCGCGTTCTTCGCCCGTGCCTACCGCGAGAACGACTACCTCTGGGGCCGCCTCCACGGCGCCGAACGGACGGTCGACCTCATCGCCTCGACCGCCGAGCCGCCCCTGCCCGCCAGCGTGATCCGCGCCTTCAAGCGCGACGTGTTCCACGCGATCCTCGACGAGGAAAAGCCGCGCCTGACGGCGGAAGCCGGGATGGTCGATGGGGTGATTGCGGAAGCGAATGCGATGTTTGCAGACGGTTGAGCTCCTCCACCACAAGTGTTCGTCATTGCGAGGAGGTGAAGCCGACGTAGCAATCCAGAGCGTCAGTGCACTCCGGTCTGAATTGCTTCGCTGCGCTCGCAATGACGAAAAGTGGGGCTGAGGCCTACTCCGTCAGATCACTCCACGCATCCTTGATCCGATCGAAGAACCCCTTCGATTGCGGGGTTTCCTCGCCCGTTTCGGTCGCCTGAAACTCGCGCAGCAGCTCGCGCTGGCGCGAGGAGAGCTTGGTCGGCGTCTCGACCTGAATCTCGATCACCAGATCGCCCGCGCCGCGCCCCTGCAGCACCGGCATGCCCGCGCCGCGTTTGCGCAGCTGCTTGCCTGACTGGATACCGGCGGGAATCTCGATCTTGTGGCGCGCGCCATCGACTCCGGGAATCTCGATCTCGCCACCCAGTGCCGCCTTGGTAAAGCTGATCGGGCAGCGCGTGAGCAGCGTCGTCCCGTCGCGCTCGAACATGCGGTGGCGCTTGATGTGGAGGAAAATGTAGAGATCGCCCGGAGGCGCGCCGAACGGCCCCGCCTCGCCCTTGCCGGCAAGGCGAATGCGCGTGCCGTTGTCCACGCCGGCGGGAATCTGCACTTCCAGCTTCTGCTCGGCATCGACGCGGCCTTCGCCGCGGCAGCTCTTGCAGGGGCTTTCGATCACTTCGCCGCGGCCATGACAGGTCGGGCAGGTCCGCTCGACCATGAAAAAGCCCTGCTGCGCGCGCACTTTGCCGTGCCCGCCGCAGAGGTTGCAGCGCCGCGCGGAGGTGCCCGGCGTCGCGCCGGTGCCGCCGCAAGGCTGGCAGCTCTGCGCCACTTCGACCGCGATTTCGGCGGACTTGCCGTGGAACGCGTCTTCCAGCGTGATTTCCATGTCGTAGCGCAGATCGCCGCCGCGCCGGGCTTGGCTGCGCCCCCCACCGCCACCGAACGCACCGCCGAAGATCGTCTCGAAGATATCGCCCAGATCACCAAAATCCGCGCTGCCGCCAAAGCCGCCCGGACCGCCGCCACCACCCTGCTGGAACGCAGCATGGCCATAGCGATCATAGGCTGCCCGCTTCTGCGGGTCCGAGAGGCAGGCATAGGCTTCGTTGATCTGCTTGAACTTCGCCTCGCTGTCCTCGGACCCTGGATTCTTGTCCGGATGGTACTTCATCGCGAGCTTGCGATAGGCAGACTTGAGCACCTTGTCGTCCGCGGTGCGCTCTACCTCGAGCAGTTCGTAGAAATCGATTTCAGCCGACATTGCGGTCCCCATCAAGGCCACCGGCCCACTGCCATCCCCCTGAGAGGCGCAGGCAGCGGGCCGGCTTAGCGCAACATCACTTGTTGTCGTCGACTTCCGAGAATTCGGCGTCAACCACGTCTTCGGCGTCCTTCGGAGCTTCTGCGCCCGGCGAAGCAGCAGCAGCCTGCTCCTTCTCGTAGATCGCCTGGCCCATCTTCATCGCCTTTTCGGTGAGCGCCTGGGTCTTGGCGTTCATATCGGCCGGATCGCCGCCTTCGATTGCCGTCTTGGCTTCGGCAATCGCGGCCTCGATCTCGGCCTTCAGCGAAGCGTCGATCTTGTCTCCGTTCTCTTCCAGCTGTCGCTCGGTCGCGTGGACAAGGCTGTCGGCGTTGTTGCGCGCCTCGGCTGTCTCGCGGCGCTTCTTGTCCTCTTCGGCGAACTTCTCGGCATCGCGCACCATCTGCTCGATGTCGTTGTCCGAAAGACCGCCCGAGGCCTGGATGCGGATCTGCTGCTCCTTGCCGGTGCCCTTGTCCTTGGCCGAGACGTTCACAATGCCGTTGGCGTCGATGTCGAAGGTGACTTCGATCTGCGGCACTCCGCGCCGCGCCGACGGAATGCCGACAAGGTCGAACTGGCCGAGCAGCTTGTTGTCCTGCGCCATCTCGCGCTCGCCCTGAAACACGCGGATCGTCACCGCCTGCTGGTTGTCCTCGGCGGTCGAGTAGACCTGGCTCTTCTTGGTCGGGATCGTCGTGTTGCGGTCGATCATCTTGGTCATGATGCCGCCCAGCGTCTCGATGCCCAGCGAAAGCGGGGTCACGTCGAGCAGCAGCACATCCTTGACATCGCCCTGCAGCACGCCGGCCTGGATCGCCGCGCCCATGGCGACAACTTCGTCCGGGTTCACGCCGGTGTGCGGTTCCTTGCCGAAGAACTCCTTCACGATTTCGCGCACGCGCGGCATGCGGGTCATGCCGCCCACCAGCACGACGTCATCAATGTCCTTCGCGGTCACGCCCGCATCGGCCAGCGCCTTGCGGCACGGCTCCAGCGTGCGCTGGATCAGGCCGGCGACGAGCTTTTCGAGGTCCGAACGCGTGATGTTCTCCACCAGATGCAGCGGGGTGGTGCTGCCACCTTCCATGCGCGCGGTGATGAACGGCAGGTTGATCTCGGTCGTCTGCGCGCTCGAAAGCTCGATCTTGGCCTTTTCGGCAGCTTCCTTCAGCCGCTGCAGCGCCAGCTTGTCGGTGCGGAGATCCATGTTCTCCTTGGCCTTGAACTTGTCCGCGAGGAACTCGACCAGCACGTTGTCGAAGTCCTCACCGCCGAGGAAAGTGTCACCGTTGGTCGACTTCACCTCGAACACGCCGTCACCGATCTCGAGCACCGAGATATCGAACGTGCCGCCGCCAAGGTCGTAGACCGCGATAGTCTTGCCGTCCTGCTTGTCGAGGCCATAGGCGAGTGCGGCCGCGGTCGGCTCGTTGATGATACGCAGCACCTCAAGGCCGGCAATCTGGCCGGCGTCCTTGGTCGCCTGGCGCTGCGCGTCGTTGAAGTAGGCCGGAACGGTGATTACCGCCTGCGTCACGGTCTCGCCAAGATAGCTCTCGGCGGTTTCCTTCATCTTCTGGAGAATGAAGGCCGAAATCTGCGAAGGGCTGTAATCTTCGCCGCCCGCCTTGACCCAGGCATCGCCGTTTTTGCCCTTGACGATGCTGTAGGGGACAAGCGCCATGTCCTTCTGGGTCATGGGATCCTCAAAGCGGCGGCCGATGAGGCGCTTCACCGCGAAGATCGTGTTGTCCGGATTGGTCACGGCCTGCCGCTTGGCCGGCTGCCCGATCAGGCGCTCGCCATCCTTAGTGAAAGCGACGATCGAGGGCGTCGTGCGCGCGCCTTCGGAATTCTCGATAACCTTCGATGTGCCGCCGTCCATCACCGCAACGCAGCTGTTGGTCGTGCCGAGGTCGATACCGATAACTTTAGCCATGATGTTCCTGTTTCCTTGCCCACTGGACGCTACACTTGCGGCCCCCCGAACCGGGCAAGCCTTCGTCTATGCAGCTCCCTCAGTGGGCGATATAGGTCGCCTTCTTCCCGGGACAAGGCCTGCCGCTGCGCCTATATTACGTCTCGATTCAAGACTGGAGAGAGCCTCGATGCCCCCCATCCGTTCCGTTGCCCTTGCCGTGACTGCTGCGGCAAGCCTGCTTGCACTGGCTGCCTGCGGCGGCAAGGCCCCCGATCCCGCCGCATCGGCCTCCGCCGCGTCGGCGCCAGAGGCTTCCGCGCCCGATAATGCACCCAACGTCAGCGTGATCGAACCGGTGATCAAGCTCCCCGCCGTGCCTGGCAATCCGGGCGTGCTTTATTTCACGATGCAACAGAGCGCGGGCAAGGAGAACACGCTCGTGGCCGTCCATGTCGATGGCGCAGAGCGTGCCGAAATGCATGAAACAAAGACCGTGAACGGCGTTTCCTCGATGGAGCCGGTCTCGTCGGTGACGTTCAGCGAGGATCAGCCCGCCGAATTCAAGCCCGGCGGCAACCATGTCATGCTGTTCAAGCTCGCCGATACAGTGAAGCCGGGCAAGGATGTCGAGGTTACCTTCACGCTCGCCAATGGCGACAAGGTGAGCACGTTTGCAAAAGTCGAGGAAGTCGGCGCGATGGAAGGCATGATGGATCATATGTGACCCTGCCGCACTGGGTTCCTCCCGGCGGCGAACGTCCGCTCACACCGGGCGAGCTGGCCATGGCGAAAAGCGTCTTCGGCGGCGCGCTCGATCTTGCACCCGTGCGGATCCGGCGCCGCCGTTTCTTCCCGTTCCAGCCGCGCGGCACCGTGATGGCGCCGATGGGGCATATGCATTTCCACCCGGCGAGCCCGGTCTACCGCGACGACTTCGCCCAAGCCCCGCTCGATTTGCAGGCGCTCTTCATCCACGAACTCGTGCATGTCTGGCAGACGCAGCAGCGCGGACGGTTCTACCTGCTGCTGATGCGCCACCCATTCTGCCGCTACGCCTACGAGTTCGATCCGGCGCGGCCTTTCGCGGCCTACGGCATCGAACAGCAGGCCGAACTCGTTGCGCACGCGTTCCTTGCCGCAAAGGGCGCGCCGCATGGGGCGGCCCCTGCGCTCACGGCGCTGCAAGAGGTGCTGCCCTTCCCGGTCAGTCTGGCCTGACCGGGCGCGCGCAGCCGCCGATCAGCAGCGGACTTCGTGCTCGTAGCCATCACGGTCGCGGCGATAGCAGCGGCCGTGCTTCTTGATCAGCGAACCGCCCAGCGCACCTGCAGCAGCACCAATGGCCGCGCCGGTGCCGACATCGCCGCCCGTCGCGCCGCCGATCAGCGCTCCGCCCGCAGCACCCGCCAGCGCGCCTTCCGCACCATAGTTGCGGGCACAGCCCACCAGCGAAAGCGCGGCCACGGCCATCACGGGAAGCATGATCTTGCGCGTCATCATCCAGTCTCCTTGCGCCCCCGCATGTGTGCCCCCGTAACAGCCACAACGCATGAAGCGCCCGCAAGTTCCGCCATGCGAAAGGCGCACCATCCCGCTCAGGCGCAAATGCACGCGGGCGCGGCACTTTCACGGCGCAGAAAAAGGGACCGCGCCCATGCCGCATGCCGTCGACACGCACTATCAAGATTACTGGCCGACACTCGAAGTTGGGCCCGAGGATGCCGCAACGCTGCACAGCATGGCGTTCGTGTTCGCCGATCTTTACGGCACGGACGAAGTACTGGCCCTGCTGGGCTGAACCTGCGCCCCCGCGAAGACGGGGGCCTCAGGCCGCGAGGCAGCGTAACCTCAATCCGGCTTCTTCGCCACCGCGACCATCGCCGCGCGCAGCAGGCGATCCTTGATCATGTAGCCGGCCTGCAATTCCTGCAGCACGGTGCCCGGCTCCACATCGGCCGAAGGAATCTCCAGCATCGCCTGATGCTGGTGCGGATCGAGCGGCAGGCCCTTGGCCGCAATCCGGCTGATGCCGTGGCTGGTAAAGACCTTCTCGATCTCGCGCCCGGTGGCTTCAAGCCCCGCGACAAGGTTCTTCATCTTGTCATCCACGCGCAGCTCCGCCGGGATCGATTCGAGCGCGCGCGCAAGGTTGTCGGCAACCGAGAGAATGTCGCGCGCAAAGGCAGTCGCGGCATAGCTGCGTGCATCGGCGACGTCCTTCTCCATGCGGCGGCGCACGTTCTGCGTCTCGGCCTTGGCGTAGAGTACATCCTGCTTCGCCGCATCGAGATCGGCCTTCAGCGCTTCGAGCAAATCAGCCTGCACATCACCACCTTCGGTCAGCTCGGCGGGAACACCTTCCAGTTCGGCAGCCACTTCGGCGTCTGTCGGGCGCGTGTCGTTATCAGTCATTTTCGCGTAAATCCGTCCTGCGTGATGATCCTGCTCAAGGATTGAGCCGTGAAATCAACCATGGGGACAACCCGCGCATAATTCAACCGCGTCGGCCCGATAACCCCGACAACGCCGACCACGCGCCCTTCCCCGTCGCGCCAGGGCGCGGCGATCACCGCAGAGCCCGAAAGCGAGAACAGCCGGTTCTCGCTGCCGATGAAAATGCGCGCGCTGTCTGCCTCGCGCGCCGCATCGAGCACACCCGCGATGGCCTCCGCGCTTTCAAGCTCATCGAGCAGTTGCCGCACGCGCTCGATATCGCCGAGCGCAGCTTCATCGAGCAGGTTCGCCTGCCCCCGCACCACCAGCACCGGCCGCTGCGCCGCATCGCGGCTCCACACCGCCAACCCCCGCTCGACCAGTGCCGCGCTTGCATTATCAAGCGCCGAACGCCCGCTCGCAATCTCGGCGCGGATCGCCTGCAAGGCATCGGCCAAGGTGCGCCCGGCCATGCGCGCGGTGAGGTAATTGCCCGCCTGTTCAAGCGTCGACGAACTCACCGCACCGGGCAGTTCGATCACCCGGTTCTCGACACTGCCATCATCGCCCACCAGCACCACCAGCGCGCGCGCCTGCCCCAGCGGCACGAACGAAATCTGCGCCAGCCGCACTTCCCGCCGCGGCACCATGACCACACCCGCCGCCGCCGAAAGATCCGAGAGTGCCAAACTCGCCGCCGCGAGCGCCGCCTCGATGCTGCCGCCCTCGGACAGCCCCCGCTCGATCTGCGCGCGCTCCGCCGCTGAAGGCTCCGCCGCCTGCATGATCCCGTCGACAAACAGCCTCAGGCCCACTTCGGTCGGCATCCGCCCAGCGCTCGTGTGCGGCGCGGCGAGCAGCCCCGCATCCTGCAATTCCTGCAAGACCGAGCGGATCGAAGCGGGCGACAGCCCCACCGCCCCGCTCCCCGCGATCGTGCGCGAGCCAACAGGCTGGCCATTCGCGATATAGCCTTCCACCACCAGCCGGAAGATTTCACGAGCGCGGAGCGAGAGTTCTGAAAGTCCTGGGCCTGCCATAGCCCCTACCTAAGACAGTTCATCCCGCCGTGGAAGGCATCCCAACCCCCGTCTTTTCGTGCCGCAAGGCCTTTCATTCCTCCACGCGCGGGCTAAAGGCAGCGCAAACTCTGGCAAAGGAATTCCCATGCGACCCTCAGGCCGCGCCGCAGATGAAATGCGCGCCATCACTGTCGAAACCGGCTTCACCAAGCACGCCGAAGGCAGCGTGTTGATCGGCTTCGGCGATACCAAGGTGCTCGTCACCGCTTCGATCGAAGAGCGCGTGCCGCCGTTCATGCGCGGCAAGGGCGAAGGCTGGGTCACGGCGGAATACTCGATGCTCCCCCGCGCCACCCACACGCGCGGCAGCCGCGAAGCCGCCAAGGGCAAGCAATCGGGCCGCACGCAGGAAATCCAGCGCCTGATCGGCCGCTCTCTGCGTTCCGTCACCGACATGAAGAAGCTCGGCGAACGCCAGATCACCTTGGACTGCGACGTCATTCAAGCCGACGGCGGCACCCGCACCGCCTCGATCTCTGGCGCATGGATCGCGCTGCGGCTGGCCGTGCAGGGGCTGCTGGACAGCGGCGCGATCAAGGAAGACCCGCTCACCCGCAAGGTCGCCGCGATTTCCTGCGGCATCCATCAGGGCACGCCCGTGCTCGATCTCGACTACATCGAGGACAGCTCCGCCGATGCCGACGCCAACTTCGTGCTGATCGAGGGCGGCCACATCGCCGAAGTTCAGGCGACGGCGGAAGGCGCGACCTATGACGAGGAAGGCTTGCTGCGCCTGCTGCGCCTCGCCCGCATCGGCTGCGCGGAAATTTTCGCCGCGCAAGAGAAAGCCACCGCCCGGTGACACGCCTGCTGGAGCCCGGAAAGCTCGTCATCGCCACGCACAACGTGGGCAAGCTGCACGAGATCCGGGCGCTGCTGGCACCTTACGGCATGGACTGCATTTCGGCGGGCGAACTCGGCCTGCCCGAACCTGCCGAAACCGGCACGACCTTCGCCGAAAACGCGCTGATCAAGGCCCATGCCGCCGCTAGCGCTGCGGGTCTTCCCGCGCTGGCCGATGATTCGGGCCTCTGCGTTGCCGCGCTTGGCGGTGCCCCCGGCGTCTACACCGCCGATTGGGCCGAAGCCGCGCCGTTCGAGGGCGGTCCGGGCCGTGATTGGTACATGGCGATGGGCAAGGTCGAGGGCAAACTCGCCGAGCTCGGCCCCGATACCCCCCGGACGTGCTGGTTTGCCTGCGTCCTCGCGCTCGCCTGGCCCGATGGCCGTGAGGCCGTGTTCGAAGGCCGCGCTATGGGCACACTGACATGGCCGCCGCGCGGGACGATGGGCTTCGGCTACGATCCTGTTTTTGTGCCTTCCGGCGATACCCGCACCTTCGCGGAACTCGAACCCGCCGAAAAGCACAACATCAGCCACCGCGCCGACGCTTTTTCGAAGCTCGTTTCTTCGGCTTTGACGGCGTAGCTTGCGGTAGTTCTGGGGGAGGCATCCCAGCAAGGGGGTCACGCAGACGCCCATGGTCTTCCCTGATGACGTCGACAATGACCTCTTGCTTCCCCGAGGTCTTCCCGGCGGGCGCTGCAACCGCCTTCTGCGCTGATCGGTTGTAATCAAACACCGGTTGCCCCACGACATTCCCGGCAGGCGCATAGCGGCACACCAGGAAATCGCGCACGGTGTTGCTCGCGATCGTGCAGCCGACCTCGCGCGTGTCCTTCCACACGATCTGGGTATAGTGGCCGACATCCTGCCAGTCGCCGGTCGTCGAGACATCGGGGAACGTGCTGCGCTTGAACTGCTTGCCCTCGTCGACGAAGAACCCGATCATTTCCTCCGGGCTATAGTCCCCCTTCGTCCCATACCACAGGTTCTCGCCCTCGCCGCCATCGGCCCCCACCGGCGAATGCTCGAACATATCGGAGGTGGCGAGCGTCTGCGCCCACTTCCGCGCGTGCTCGGCCAGCTTTGCGCTCCACGTGAAAGGCCTCAGCCCCAGCCGCACCCGCTCCGCGTTCTGCGCATCGAGCAACCGCTGCGCCACGGTTTCGCTCGGCACGACCGTCACTTGCGCCGCCACCGGCTGCGCGGCCAGCAACGTCGAAGCGGACAGGATCGCAAGTGCTCGAATGCCCCGCATAAGCGTGTTTCCCTTGACTTTTGCGGCCCGAATCCGGCTGGAATGGCGGATGGCCTTCGCCCTCTATATCCACTGGCCGTTCTGCCTCGCCAAGTGCCCCTATTGCGATTTCAATAGCCATGTCCGAGAGGGCATAAGCGTTGAGCAATGGCAGCAGGCCCTGCTGGCTGACATGGCGCACGAAGCAGCGCTGACCGGTGGGCGCGAGCTTTCGTCGACCTTCTTCGGCGGCGGCACCCCCTCGCTCATGCCGCCCGCACTGGTTGCCGCGCTGATCGAAGCTGCTGGCCGCCACTGGCGCCTTGCCCCAGATATCGAGATCACGCTCGAGGCCAATCCGTCCTCGGTTGAAGCGGCCAACTTCGCCAGCCTCGCCAGCGCCGGGATCAACCGCGTCTCGCTTGGCCTGCAAGCGCTCGATGATGCCGCGCTCGTGTTCCTCGGCCGCCTCCACAACGCTGCCGAAGGCCTCGCCGCGCTGGAAGTAGCACAGCGCCATTTCCAGCGGGTCAGCTTCGATCTGATCTACGCCCGCCCGGATCACACGCCGGAATTGTGGCAGGCCGAACTCACCCGCGCGCTGGCGCTGGGCACCGGCCACCTCTCGCTCTACCAGCTCACCATCGAACCCGGCACGCGCTTCGCCACGCTGGTGCGCGAGGGGCGCTTCACCCCGCTCGACGATGATGCGGCGGGCGATCTCTTTGCCCTCACCCGCGACCTCACCACCGCCGCTGGCCTCCCGGCTTACGAGATCAGCAATCATGCCCGCCCGGGCGAGGAAAGCCGCCACAACCTCGTCTACTGGCGCTATCAGGACTACGCCGGGATCGGCCCCGGTGCCCATGGAAGGCGCGGCGGCTTTGCCACTGTCCGCCACAAGAAGCCCGAAAACTTCCTCAAGGCCGTGAAGGCCCAGCACCACGGCATCGCCGAGATTCGCGAACTCGGCATGCGCGAGCAGGCCGCCGAAGCGCTGCTCATGGGCCTGCGCCTTGCCGAAGGCATCGCGCCCGCTGCGCTTGCCGAGCGCTTCGGCCTCGCCGAAACCGACCTGATCGATCCCGCCAAGCGCACGTTCTACACGGCGCAGGGCTTGCTTACCGAACAAGCGGACCGCCTGATCGTGACAGGTGCCGGCATGCCCCTCCTCGATGGCCTCCTCGCCGAACTCGTCCCCGCCGGGCTGGTCACGGCATGAGCACGCCCGATCTGCTCGAAGCCTGGGGCAATCACCTTGCGCTTGCCCGCCGCCGCTCTCCGCACACCGTGCGCGCCTATGTCGCGACCGCCGCGCGCTTTCTGGCCGTGCTTCCCCCTCCGCATGATTGGCCCGCGCTGGCGATGATGGACGTCGGCGATGTGCGCACGCAGCTCGCCGCCCGGCGCGCGGACGGTATCGGCAATGTTTCAGCCGCGCGCGAATTATCCGCTCTGAAAGCGTTCCTCGCCTTCGCCCGCACGCGAGCCGGCGGCGCCGCAGCCCCGCCGCCCCGCCTCCGCGGCCCCCGGATCAAGAAGGGCCTGCCCCGCCCCGTTACGCCCGATGATGCGGTAAACCTCGCAGCCATGGTCGCGGATGAAGGCACCGAGCCGTGGATCGGCGCGCGCGACCGGGCTGTCCTCCTGCTGCTCTACGGCGCCGGCCTGCGGATCGCCGAAGCGCTGTCGCTCACCGCCGCCGCGTTGCCGTTGGGCGATGCGCTCACCGTCACTGGCAAGGGCGGCCGCCAGCGCGTCGTGCCGATCCTGCCCATCGTGAAAGCGGCCGTGGAGGACTATGCGGCGAAAGTCCCCTTCCCGCTCGAGCGGCACGCCCCCTTGTTCCGCGGCGCCAAGGGTGGACCGCTCGCGCAGGCCATGATCCAGCGCGCCGTGGCCCGTGCGCGCACCGTCCTCGGACTCCCCGCAACCGCCACACCCCACGCCTTGCGCCACAGCTTCGCGACACACCTGCTCGGCGCAGGCGCAGACCTGCGCTCCCTGCAGGAACTCCTCGGCCACGCGAGCCTGTCCTCGACGCAGATCTATACGAAAGTGGACGCCGCCACCCTGCTCGACGTATACCGCAACGCGCATCCGAGGGCCTGACCCCGCCGGCCTACTTCCCCGCCGAACGCGGCAGCCGCAGCACTGCCAACAGTCCGCCGAGATCCTCGCTCTCGCCCAGCGTGATCGACCCGCCGTAAAGCTCGGCCACGTCGCGCACGATGGCAAGACCGAGCCCCGTTCCGGGCTTGCCGGTATCGAGCCGGGCACCGCGTGCGAACAGCGTGTCGCGCGCCGCATCGGGGATGCCCATGCCGTCGTCCTCGATCCAGATCTCGCAGGTCTTGGGATCATCCGGCACCGCGTCGATCGTCACGAAGACCGAGCCGCCGCCGTATTTTGCCGCGTTCTCGATCAGGTTGCCGAGAATTTCATCCAGATCCTGCCGCTCGATCGCAACGCTGGCCTCGCGGTTGCCGTCCATGTCGAAGCGCACCTGCGGGTAGAGCCGCACGACCGCGCGCTCTACCGCCTCGGCGCTCTCACCCACGCTCGCGCGTGACAGGCCCGTTGCGCGTCGGCCAACAGCGCGGGCGCGGGCGAGGTGGTGGTCGACTTGCCGGCGCATCACCGCCGCCTCTCGGATCACCGTATCGGAAAGGTCGTCCGCCTTGGCCGTCGCCGCGTTCATCACCACAGTCAGCGGGGTCTTGAGCGCATGGGCGAGATTGCCCGCATGGGTGCGCGCTTCCTCGGCCTGCCGTTCCGAATGCGCGAGCAACGCGTTGATTTCCTCGACCAGCGGCTGCACCTCGAGCGGCAGCGGCTCGTCCACCCGCCGCGCCTGCCCTTCGCGCATGTCGGCAATCGCGCGGCGAACGCGGCGTAAGGGGCCAAGGCCATAGTACGTCTGCAGCGCCGCCATGCCGATGAGGCCGAGTGCAAGCACAACGAACGACCAGATCAGGATCGCCCGGATACGCCGAATCTGCGCGTCGAGATCGCCGCGGCTGGCCGCGACCGCGAATTGCCAGTTGATCGGGCTGCCCGGCAGGATCACCGACCGCTCGATAATCCGCAGCCGCTCGTCCCCGAACTGCTCGCTGTCGTAGACATGCGGCGTCCCGTCGAAGTGATCGCCCTTCAATTTGATCGTGCGGTCCCACAGCGAGCGCGAGGGGAAATCCTCGTGCCCCTTGCCGCTGATCTGCCAGTAGAGCCCGCTGTTCGGCTCGAGGAAGCGCTGGTCGCCGAGCGCGCGGTTGAAAAACACTTCGCCGTCCGGCCCGATCTCGGCCGATCCGACCATTGCGGTCAGCATGTAGTCGAGCTGCTTGTCGAAGTTGCTCGTGGCAAGCCCCGTCATCGTCCGGTCGAGCGCAAAGCCCCCGCCCAGGAGCAGCACCGCAATCCACGCGACCGCAATCAGCAGCATGCGCCGCGAAAGCGATCCCGTGTGCGGTGCCGTGGCAGGCGCCGCGTCAGGCGCCGCGGTGGCGGCGGTGTCTTCGGGGGCAATCACGCTGTGTTCCACGCCGTGCGCCCCTCAGCCGCTCAGCCGCGCCCGGGCTGCGCCGGATCGTCGAGGCTGTAGCCCAGCCCGCGGATCGTGGTGATGACATCAGGCCCAAGCTTCTTGCGGATGCGCGTCACGAACACTTCGATCGTGTTGGAATCGCGGTCGAAATCCTGATCATAGATATGTTCGATCAACTCGGTGCGGCTCACCACCTTGCCCTTGTGGTGGAGCAGGTAAGAAAGCAGCTTGTATTCCTGCGCGGTCAGTTTCACCGGCTCGCCGTCCAGCGTTACGCGGCCTGAACGCGTATCCAGCCGTACGCCGCCCGCGATCAGTTCGGACGAGGAATTGCCCGAAGCGCGGCGGATCAGCGCGCGCAGGCGGGCGATCAGTTCTTCGCTCTGGAAGGGCTTGGCGAGATAGTCGTCGGCACCGGCATCGAGGCCCGCAACCTTGTCCGACCAGCTATCACGCGCCGTCAGCACCAGCACCGGGAACTTGCGCCCCTCCTTGCGCCACATGCCGAGCACGGTCAGTCCGTCGATTTCAGGCAGGCCCAGATCGAGGATCACCGCGTCATAGTCTTCGGTCGAACCCATGAAGTGCCCGTCCTCGCCATCGACCGAAAGATCGACGGCATAGCCATTGGCCTCGAGCGTGGATTTGAGCTGCTTGCCAAGGGTCGGTTCATCCTCGACGATCAGGATACGCATCGCTTGCCCCTTGCTGCGCCGCCTGATGGGCGGACTTTCTCATGTAGTGGCTTGATGGAGCGACAAACCTGAACGGTCAAGGAACGGGCTGTTCTGCTCCGTGCAAGGCCGGGAAATCAGTGCGATTCGCCCAGAATCTGCCCGGTCCGCGCATCGACATCGACGAACACGACCCGCCCGTCCTGAATGAACTTGAGCCGATAGGCCATCGCGGTCGGATCGTATTCGGGGCCAAGGTACTGCATGCCGCGCTTCGTCGGCAGCACCCGCGCCTCGATCTCGCGCAGCGACCGCACGTTGCCGTTGCGCAGATCGAGCCGCGCCTCGCGCTGTTCATCGGCGCGGCGCTGCTGCGCATCGGCGGCAGGGGCCAGCGAAACGAGCAGGCCAAGAGCGATGATTGCTGAAGTAGAGCGCATGATGCGAAGCGCCATAACCTGCGGCCTTTGAATAGCTTGTGAACGCGCGGCCAGGTTTGGTCCCCCCATTGCCGCTCCCCTCCCCACAGCTATGGCAGATCAGGCGAGCCGATGCCAAGCCGCCATTCGCAGATACTGGACCTTGCCGCCCGCCCCCGCTAAGCGCGCTCGATCATGGCATCAGCACCAATCCTCAGCTGGGAAGGCCTCGGCCTTAACCAGGGCACGCATTGGCTGTTCCAAGGCCTCGATCTCCAGATCGGCCCGCGCGACCGGCTGGCTCTCATCGGCCGCAATGGCGCGGGCAAGACCACGCTGCTCAAGCTCATCGCCGGCACCGTCGATGCGGACAAAGGCACCCGCTCGGTCCAGCCGGGCACGCGCGTCGTCACGCTGGAGCAGGATCCGTTCTTCACCGGCTTCGATACGCTCATGGACTTCGCGCTTTCGGGCAAGGACGCCCCGCCGCGCCACGAAGTCGAATCCATCGCCGGCCAGCTTGGCATCGATCTCTCCCGCAAGGCAGACAGCGCCTCAGGCGGTGAACGCCGCCGCGCTGCGCTTGCCCGCGCCCTTGCCAGCGAGCCCGATCTGCTGCTGCTGGACGAGCCGACCAACCACCTCGATCTCGCCGCCATCGAATGGCTGGAATCGTGGCTGCAACGCTACAACGGCGCGTTTGTCGTCATCAGCCACGACCGCACTTTCCTCGAACGGCTGACCAAGGCGACGCTGTGGCTGGACCGCGGCGCTATCCGCCGCCGCGAGATCGGCTTCGGCGGCTACGAAGCGTGGATGGAAGCGGTCTACGCTGAAGAAGCCCGCGCCGCCGAAAAGCTCGACGCCAAGCTCAAGATCGAGGCCCACTGGCTCGAACGCGGGGTTACCGCGCGGCGCAAGCGCAACATGGGCCGCCTCGAAAAGCTCTGGGAAATGCGCGCCGCCCGCGCCGCGATGATGAGCCCGCAAGGCACCGCCAAGATCAGCCTCGGCAGCGACGATGCCAAGAGCAAGGCGGTGATCGTGGCGGACAAGATCACCAAACGCTTCGGCGAACGCACGATCGTCAAGGACTTCTCCCTGCGCATCATGCGCAAGGACCGCATCGGTCTCGTCGGCGCAAACGGCGCGGGCAAGACGACGCTCTTGAAGCTCCTCACCGGCGAACTGGAGCCCGATAGCGGCACCGTCACCCTCGCCAAGACGCTCACGCCAGTCATCATCGACCAGCAGCGCAGCCTGATGGCCCCCGACAAGCGCATCCGCGACGTCCTCGCCGAAGGCAGCGACTGGATCGACGTGCAGGGGGTGCGCAAGCACATCCACGGCTACTTGAAGGAATTCCTGTTCGATCCCGGCATGGTCGAAGCCCGCGTCGGCACGCTCTCCGGCGGCGAACGCTCACGGCTCCTCCTCGCCCGCGAATTCGCCCGCCCCTCCAGCCTCCTCGTGCTCGACGAGCCGACCAACGACCTCGATCTCGAAACGCTCGACCTGCTGCAGGAAGTGATTTCGGACTACGACGGCACCGTCCTCATCGTCAGCCACGACCGCGATTTCCTCGATCGCACCGTCACCATCACGCTCGGCATGGACGGCTCGGGCAAGGTCGATGTGGTCGCGGGCGGCTACGCCGACTGGGAAAAGCAGCGCAAGGCGCGGTTGGCGGGAAAGCCGGTGGCGCGCGAAACCGCCGACAAACCAGCCGCCGCACCGCCCCCTCCCCCGCCGCCGAAAAAGGCGAAGCTCACCTACAAGGACCAGCGCGACTACGAGCTGCTGCCGGACCGCATCACCGAACTGGAAGCGCAAATGGCCCGCGACGAAGCCGCGCTGGCCGACCCGGACCTCTACACGAAGAACCCCGCCCGCTTCGCCGCCCTCACCGCGTCGCTCGACAAGGCCCGTGCGGAAAAGGACGCAGCGGAAGAACGCTGGCTGGAACTGGCGGAGATGGTGGAGGGGTAAGAGCGCTGGGCGCTGGGCGCGGTCAGAGGGACTGCAATCGCCGCATTCCCCCTATTCGTCATTGCGAGCGTAGCGAAGCAATCCAGAGCCGCGCAGAACCGCCCTAGATTGCTTCGCTGCGCTCGCAATGACGAAGCGAGGTGGTCCGCAACAAGCACGATTTGGCTAGGATAAAATTGAACGGCTGCTGCAGCCCAGTTGATGCCGTTCTGCCTTTTCGCGTCATAACATCTCACTCTTCGCAGGCAGTGGTGTCCCTTTCATCAGTGCACGAAGCTCATTCAGGTCATTGTCGGATGAAATAATCTGAAATTTTGAAAGCTCAATGAATGCGCGTGGTTCAGCTTGCACATGTCCGATCATGCCGGTCTTGTATGCAAAGAATCCTCGCACACACACCCTGGCATAAAAGTATTCTCGGCCAGAAGTATTCGATACGGCCTTTGCCAGCCGATCAGCATCTGGCTTTGATGTAACAATGTCGACAATTTTCCCGTCAATCTTTGTAAATGATCCTTCACCAAGTTCATTCGTTACGATGCAGTGATACCTGAACGAAGTTCGGGGGCTATCGTCTGCCTCCTGCGGGTTTCCTGTTCCGCCACACGAAACCAGAAAAGCTGCAGGACAAAGCAATATGATACGAGCCGACTGCATTAATCGGGTGCCTCTGAACGGTTGAAAGTTTTCAGTACCGTCTCATTCGACTAGGGCATCGGACCTCGATTGCAATGGCGGCCACCCCTGATAAGGCCGCCATCCCCCAATCCCAAACGGGCAGCCGCCTACACCCCTCACCCAGTCAGCCGCTCCGCCGTCCGCTCCTCGATCCGCTTCTCCAGCATGAACAGCGGCATCGTGCCTTCCTCCAGAATCTCGTGAAACCACGGCAGGCTGAACTTGTCGCCCAGCGCCGCCTGCGCCTTGGCCCGCGCGCGCACCCATGCGGTGTGGCCCATCTTGTAGCTGCACGCCTGCCCGATCAGCACGCAGTACCGCTCCACCTCGCGCTGGCTGCGGGCCTCGGCAAAGCCGGTGGTGGCGACCATGTACGCGGTCGCCTTCTCGCGGCTCCAGCGGTAATGGTGGATGCCGGTATCGACCACCAGCCGCGCTGCGCGGAACAGGAACGATTGCAGATACCCGGCGCGCTCCAGCGCCGAATAGCCGCCCAGTTCGTCCGCCAGCTGCTCGGCATAGAGCGCCCAGCCTTCACCATGCGCCGAAAGGAAGAAGTCCTTGAGATACAAGGGCAGCGCCCCGCCCTTGCGCGCATAGCCGCCCTGCAGGTGGTGGCCCGGAATGCCCTCGTGATAGGTCAGCGAAGGCAGCGAATAGCGCGGCCAATCGCCTACCGACTTCAAGTTGATCCAGTAGATCGCCGGGCGCGAACCATCGAGGCTGGCGCTGTAGTAATAGCCGTTCGAGGCCCCGTCCTGAATCTCCACCGGCACGCGGCGGATTTCCAGCGGCTCGCTCGGGAAATTGGCGAAGGCCTGCGGCAGCCTCTTCGCCATCGCCGCGATGCCGGCATTGAGCGAGGCGATCAGGTCGCTGCGCCCGGCATCGGTATCGGGATAGAGCTGGTCCGGCGCATGGTTGAGCGCTGTAAGCCGCTCACCCACCGTGCCCTTCGCATAGCCCGCACCCTTCAGGATCGCATCGAGCTTGCCGGTGATATCGGCGACCTGCTCCAGCCCGATCTTGTGGATTTCCTCCGGGCTCAGCTTGGTCGTCGTCGCCTCGGCGAGCGCCGCCGCATAGATCGCATCACCGCCGCGCACGCGCCATGCGCCGTCGCCCGCCGGGGTCTTCACACGCAGCGCCTTCACCAGCGCGATCTGCCGGTCGAGCGCAGGATAGACCTCGCCGCCAACGATCTTCGCCGCCTGCGCCGCCCAGTCGCCGGGAATCGCCTTGGCCGTGGTCCGCCGTGTCAGCGAACGCACCAGCGAGCTGGCCTCAGGCGCCGGTCCGCGCAACTTGGCCAGCTGACCCAGCGCGAGATCGAGTGACCAGCGCGGCGCGATCACCCCGCGCGCCGCCAGCCGCTTCTGGCCCAGCGAATCCTCATCGAGCGCAAAGGCAAACGCCTTCAAGCGCGCCAAATAGGCCTCGGCATCCGCCGCGGTCTCCACCGGATGCCGGCTGTCGAGCATATCCGGCACTTCAAAATACACGCCCTGTTGCTGCGTGATGGGATAGGGTTGCTGCACGCTTTCAATGCCGAACGGCACGCCCGCCAGCCGCCGCTCGAACATGTAGGCCAGCAGCTCGCGCTGCCGCTGCACGGCGGGACTCAGGCTGGCGGGATCGACCCCGCGAATCGCGGCAAGCCCGGCGCGATTGAACGCCTGCTTTGCCGCGCGGCCGGCT
>CAZQEH010000036.1:0-33247 GCA_964592205.1 uncultured Novosphingobium sp. | reverse complement strand
GCAGCTGCGCCAATGGCGGCGGCTATTATCACTACAGCTATTCGGTGGTGCGCGGGTGCGACCGTATCGTGCCCGTGGATATCTATGTGCCGGGCTGTCCGCCGACGGCCGAGGCGCTGCTTTATGGCGTGATGCAGCTGCAGCGGAAAATTCGCCGCGCCGGGACGATCGAGCGCTGAGGGGTTTGCTGACATGACCGTGCTTCATTCCGCCCCGCGCTATTCGCCGTTTGACGGCGTGCTGGAAACGCTGAGCGGCGCGCTTGGCGCTGATGTGATTTCCGCGCGCGAACAGCATGGCGAGATTGTCATCCATGTCGTGCGCGAACGGATCGTCGAGGTGCTGCGCGCCCTTCGCGATACCCACGAATACCAGCAGTTGATGGACATTGCGGGCGCCGACTACCCCTCGCACGCCGAGCGGTTCGAGGTGGTCTACTGCCTGCTGTCGCTCACGAAGAACCACCGCCTGATCGTCAAGGTGGCGACCGACGAGGCAACGCCGGTGCCGACGGTGACCGGGCTCTGGCCGAACGCGGGCTGGTACGAGCGCGAGGTCTATGACCTTTACGGCGTGCTCTTTGCCGGCCACCCGGACCTGCGCCGCATCCTCACGGACTATGGCTTCCAGGGCCATCCGTTCCGCAAGGACTTCCCGCTTACGGGCTATGTCGAGCTGCGCTACTCGGAAGAGGATAAGCGCGTCGTCTACGAGAAGGTCGAGCTGGCGCAGGATCTGCGGCAGTTCGATTTCATGAGCCCGTGGGAAGGCGCAGACTACGTGCTGCCCGGCGATGAGAAGGCCGTGACGCCTCCTCCGCCCCCGCCACCGCCACCGCCACCGCCCCCGCCCCCGTCGCCTGCTCCTGAGCCGGTGAAGGCCGAGGAACCGGCGCCCGCCAAGAAGCCGCGCGCGAAGAAGGCCGCGCCTGCCGAGAGCGAGGCGGCTGCCGAAAAGCCCAAGCGTACGCGCAAGCCCAAGACCGAGGGAGAAGGCGCATGAGCCTGAGCCTTGAACAGTCGCCCACCACCGGCGACGAGGTCATCACCAACTACACGATCAACTTCGGCCCGCAGCACCCGGCGGCGCACGGTGTGCTGCGCATGGTGATGGAGCTGGACGGCGAGATCGTCGAACGCGTCGATCCGCATGTCGGGCTGCTCCACCGCGGCACCGAAAAGCTGATCGAGCACAAGACCTACCTGCAGGCGCTCCCGTATTTCGACCGGCTGGACTACTGCTCGCCGCTCGCGATGGAGCACTCCTATGTGCTGGCCATCGAGAAGTTGCTCAACCTCGAAGTGCCACTGCGGGCACAGTATCTTCGGGTGCTGTTTGCCGAGCTGACGCGCATCTGCAACCACATGCTGAACCTCGGCAGCCACGTGATGGACGTCGGCGCGATGACGCCGAACCTGTGGCTGTTCGAAATCCGCGAGGACTGCCTCAACTTCTTCGAACGCGCTTCGGGCGCGCGCATGCATGCGGCGTGGTTCCGCCCCGGCGGCGTGCATCAGGACGTGCCGCTCAAGCTGCTGACCGACATCGCCGACTGGCTCGATACGCGCCTGCCGCAGCTGTTCGAGGACGCGATGAGCCTTGTCGTCGACAACCGCATCTTCAAGCAGCGCAATGTCGATATCGCCATTGTCAGCCGGGATGATGCGATTGCCTGGGGCTTCTCGGGCCCGATGATCCGGGGCAGCGGCATTCCGTGGGATCTGCGCAAGAGCCAGCCCTACGACGTCTATGACCGCATGGACTTCGAAGTGCCGGTGGGCACGCGCGGCGATTGCTACGACCGGTTCATGGTCCGTGTCGAGGAAGTGCGCCAGTCCGCCCGCATCATGAAGCAGTGCCTTGCGGAAATGCCGGAAGGGCCGATTTCGAGCACCGACCGCAAGGTGGTGCCGCCCAAGCGCGGCGAGATGAAGCAATCGATGGAAGCGCTGATCCATCACTTCAAGCTCTACACCGAAGGCTTCCACGTGCCGGCGGGTGAAGTCTATGTCGCGACCGAAAGCCCCAAGGGCGAGTTCGGCGTCTATCTGGTGAGCGACGGCACCAACAAGCCCTATCGCTGCAAGATCCGCCCGACCGCGTTCTCGCACCTGCAGGCGATGGACTTCATGACCAAGGGCCACATGCTGCCCGACGTGACCGCGATCATCGGCGCCATCGACGTGGTGTTCGGGGAGTGCGACCGGTGAGGGTACATGCTCTCGTGCTCACGATGCTCTTGCTTTCTGGGTGCAAGCAAGAGGCTGTTCCCGCCAGCACCGCCGCTGTTCCCGTCAGCACCGCAACTGTTGCAGCTAAACCACCTCGCAGAAGTGCTCAAATTACGGCATTAGACAATGAGGTCAAATTAGTTCTCGATTTGATTGATTCTGTGGATAAAAAAGACTTACAGAAATTCGCTGATCTTACGAAAAATGCGATATTTGTCGACAATTCCGGCGGTCGCACGATCGAGAGAAAAGTAGTTTATGAAGATGTTTTTGGAAGTGATTTGTCTTCGGGCAGAGGGGAAACAGTACTGAGTGGTATACAAGTTATGCGGTCTGGACCTAGAGAAAATATTGTGAATGTTCAATGGACGTGCAACTTTGTTACTGATTGTAGTCCTTCAGAAACCTTCGAGATGAATGATAAAGAAATAGTTCGGATAACCGGAAAATTTTGGGGCAATCCGTGATCGAAAATCTCCTGTTTGGTGCCCATCCGATAGCGCACTCCAGCGGGCTGGATGCTGGCGTGTGCGCTTCCCAAAACATTGACACCCTGAATCAAGTTCAGGTTGACGATTATTGCCGGGGGGCGGGGTTGTGAATGACCCCAACTGCCTCGCCACCGCCAAGGCCATGATTGCCGCCTACAACGCGCAGGACGTGGACACCTACGTCTTCTACATGACCGACCACGCCTGCGAGGCGAACTATCGCGGCGATGTCGTGCGGGAAGGCAATGAGGGCACGCGTTCCGGCCTCGCCGCCGCCTTTGCGCGCTGGCCGCAGAACCATGCCGAGATCGTCGAGGCGCAGGCTATCGGCAACTACGTGCTGATGCGCGAGCATGTCACGCGCGGGCCAGCGACCGATGGGTCTGCGCTGGTCGAGCCGTTCGACGTCGTCGCGGTCTATTCTTTCGAAGGCGAGAAATGCTCTCGCGTGGAGTTCATTCGATGAGCGCCAATCGCAAGCTGATCAATCGCGTGGGCCCGATCTACGGGCTGCTGCCGGTGCTGGCCTTCCTGCTGTGGCGGGCTGCATTTGGTGCGGACTGGATGCCCTCGCATACCACCGGCCTGATCATCTTCGGGGCCATGCTGGCCTATATTGCGGGCGGCGCGGCGATGGCGCTTTCGGCCACGCTTGGGCAGGTGCGTGATGATCGCGCGGCAATTGAGAACAAGGCGAACTGATGGCTGACCGTCATATCGAACCTGATACCCCGACCTTGCGCGCGCGCTGGGGCGCCTTTGCGTGGACGGCGGAGAATGCCGAGAAGGCCAAGACGATCATAGCGCGCTATCCGGCGGGCCGTCAGCGCTCGGCGGTGATGCCGCTGCTCGATCTGGCGCAGCGCCAGGTGGGCGCGGAAGAGAACACGCAAGGCTGGCTGCCGATTCCGGTGATGGAATATGTGGCCAGGCAGCTCGACATGCCGATCATTCGCGTGGTCGAAGTCGCGACGTTCTACACGATGTACAACATCGCGCCGATTGGCCGCTTTCACGTGCAGGTCTGCGGGACGACGCCGTGCATGCTGCGCGGGTCCGACGATATTCTGGCGGCGTGCAAGGCGCGCGGGCTGCACAAGGGTCACACCACCGAGGACGGCCTGTTCACGCTGACCGAAGTGGAATGCATGGGCAACTGCGCCTCCGCGCCGATGGTCCAGATCAACGACGACAACTACGAGGACCTGACTGCGGCGGACATGACGCGCATCCTCGATGAACTGGCAGCGGGCAAGCAGCCCAAGTCGGGTACTCAGGCGCCGGGCCGCCACACCGTCGAGCCGCTGGGCGGGCCGACGACACTGACCGCGATGGTGGGTGCCAACCACGACTACCGGGGGGAATGGTGATGACCCGCGCGAAAGGCATTCTGGCCGTCGGCGTCGCGTTCTTCGTGATCGGCATGGCTGATCTGGCACGCGATGGCTCAATCGGTTCGACGTTCATCGCGCTCGGCGCGGTGTTCATTGCGCTCAGCACGCGGGGCAATGCGCCGAAGAAGGGAGCGGACAATGCTCGCTGACAAGGACCGGATCTTCACCAATCTCTATGGCTACCAGCCGTGGAACCTGAAGGCTGCGCAAATGCGCGGGGATTGGGACAACACCAAGGCCCTGATGGAGCGCGGGCAGGACGCGATCATCCAGGAAATCAAGGATTCCGGCCTGCGCGGCCGCGGCGGTGCGGGCTTCCCGACCGGCATGAAGTGGTCGTTCATGCCCAAGGAGAGCAAGGACGGCCGTCCGAGCTTCCTCGTCATCAATGCCGACGAATCCGAACCGGGTTCGTGCAAGGACCGCGAGATCATCCGCCACGATCCGCACAAGCTGATCGAAGGCGCGCTGGTTGCGGGTTTCGCGATGCGCGCGCGGGCGGCCTATATCTACATTCGCGGCGAATATATCCGCGAGGCCGAGACGCTGTTTGCGGCCGCGCAGGAAGCCTATGACGCGGGGCTGATCGGCAAGAACGCCTGCGGTTCGGGCTATGATTTCGATGTTTTCGTGCACCGGGGCGCGGGGGCTTACATTTGCGGCGAAGAGACCGCGATGATCGAGAGCCTTGAGGGCAAGAAGGGCCAGCCGCGCCTCAAGCCGCCGTTCCCGGCAGGCGCGGGGCTTTATGGCTGCCCGACGACGGTGAACAATGTCGAGAGCATCGCGGTTGCGCCGACGATCCTGCGGCGCGGCGCGGGGTGGTTTTCGAGCTTCGGGCGCGACAACAACAAGGGCACCAAGCTGTTCCAGATCAGCGGGCACGTGGAAAAGCCCTGCGTGGTCGAGGAAGCGATGTCGATCCCGTTCAGCGAGCTGATCGAGAAGCACTGCGGCGGCATTCGCGGCGGCAGGGATAACCTCTTGGCGGTGATCCCCGGCGGCTCTTCCGTGCCGCTGGTTCCGGCAGCGGAAATCTGGGACGCGCCGATGGACTTCGACGGCCTGCGCGCGGTCGGCTCGGGCCTCGGCACGGCGGCGGTGATCGTGATGGACAAGTCCACCGATATCGTCCGCGCGATCAGCCGCCTGTCGTACTTCTACAAGCACGAAAGCTGCGGCCAGTGCACGCCGTGCCGCGAAGGCACCGGCTGGATGTGGCGCGTGATGGAGCGCCTGCGCACCGGCGATGCGGCGGTCGAGGAAATCGACATGCTGCAGCAGGTGACCAAGCAGGTCGAAGGCCACACGATCTGCGCGCTCGGCGATGCGGCGGCGTGGCCGATCCAGGGCCTGATCCGGCATTTCCGGCCCGAGCTGGAACGCCGGATCGCGGAAAACGTTCGGGAGGCGGCAGAGTAATGCCCAAGGTCAAAGTCGACGGCGTAGAGCTCGAGGTTCCCGCAGGCGCAACCGTCCTGCAGGCGTGCGAGCTCGCCGGCAAGGAAATCCCCCGGTTCTGCTATCACGAGCGGCTCAGCATCGCGGGCAACTGCCGCATGTGTCTGGTCGAAGTGAAGCCCGGGCCGCCCAAGCCGCAGGCTTCGTGTGCGCTGCCTGCTTCGGAAGGGCAGGAAATCCGCACCGATAGCGAGATGGTCAAGAAGGCGCGGGAAGGGGTGATGGAGTTCCTCCTCATCAACCACCCGCTCGATTGCCCGATCTGCGATCAGGGCGGCGAGTGTGATTTGCAGGACCAGTCGGTCGCCTATGGCCGCGGTGCCTCGCGCTATGACGAGAACAAGCGCGCGGTGACCGAGAAGTACATGGGGCCGCTGATCAAAACGACGATGACGCGGTGCATCCACTGCACCCGCTGCGTGCGCTTCTCCGAAGAGATCGCGGGCGTGGACGAGATCGGCGCGCTCTATCGCGGCGAAGCGATGCAGATTTCGACGTACCTTGAAGGCGCGGCGAAGCACGAGCTTTCCGCAAACGTGATTGACCTCTGCCCAGTCGGCGCGCTGACCTCGCGGCCCTATGCGTTTGAAGCGCGGCCGTGGGAATTGAAGAAGACGCTGGGCATCGACGTTTCGGACGCGGTTGGCTCGAACATCCGCATCGACAGCCGGGGCCGCGAAGTGCTGCGCATCCTGCCGCGCGTGAACGATGACGTGAACGAGGAATGGCTGTCGGACCGCGCGCGGTACGTCGTTGACGGCCTGACCCGCCGCCGGCTCGACAAGCCGTGGCTGCGCAAGGACGGCAAGCTGACAGCCGCGACTTGGGCCGAGGCGTTTGACGCAGTCGCCAGGATCAATCCGGGCGCTTCGGTTGCCGTGGTTGCTGGCGATCAGGTCGATTGCGAGACGATGTTTGCGGCCAAGGCTCTGGCGCGCGCGCTGGGTTCGAGCCTGCTCGAAGGCCGCCAGACCGGCCTTGCCTATACGGCGACGAATATGGCTGCAGTGGCGTTCAACTCGACGCTGAACGGCATCGAGGAAGCGGACGCGATCCTGATCGTGGGCAGCCACGTGCGCGATGAAGCGCCGTTGGTAAACACGCGTCTGCGCAAGGCGGCCAAGAAGGGCGCGAAGGTCTTCGTGATCGGCGCAGCGTGGGAGCCGACCTATCCGGCTACTTTCCTTGGCGAAGATTCCACCATTCTCAATGATGTGCCGGCGGAAGTTGCCGCCGTATTCGAGGGTGCGAAGAAGCCCGCAATCATCATTGGCGGGGCTGGCCTCGCCAAGGGTGCGCTCGAAGCGGGTCTCGCTTTTGCCGAACGCTTCAAGCTCGTCACTGACGAGTGGAACGGCTTCAATGTGCTGCACATGGCGGCAAGCCGCATGGGCGGACTGATGCTGGGCTACGCGCAGCCGGGCGGTCTTGGCGATCTGGTGGCCGCGAAGCCGAAGATGGTGATCTCGCTGGGTGCGGACGAGGTGGATTACACCAAGTTTGCAGGCTCGATGATCGTGCATATCGGCCATCACGGCGACAAGGCGGCACATGCGGCGGATGTGATCCTGCCGGCTGCTGCCTTTACCGAGAAGGACGGCACTTACGTCAACACCGAGGGCCGGGTGCAGTATTCCGAACGCGCGGTCTACGCGCCGGGCGATGCGCGCGAGGACTGGACGATCCTGCGCGCGATGGCCGATGCGCTGGGCGTTTCGGTCGGCTTTGACAGCTTTGAGCAACTGCGCGCGGCGATGGTCGCCGAAGTGCCAGCGCTCGGCAGCGAAGGCCTTGCCGACTATGGTGCACTGCCTGCGGCTCCCAAGGGAGCCAAGGCAGAAGGCGTGATCGCGGGCTACCCTATCAAGGACCACTACCTCACCAACGCCATCGCGCGTTCGAGCCCGACGCTGCAGCGCTGCTCGGCAGAACTGTTGCATGGTGAGAGCTTTGCGGAGGCCGCGGAATGATCCCGTTTTTCCAGTGGACGGGCCTCTCGTTCGAGGCGGCTTGGACGGTATCGACGATCGCCGAAATCCTGCTGATCGCCTTGCCGGTGATGCTGGCCGTGGCGCTCGTCATCTATGCCGACCGCAAGATCTGGGCGGCGATGGCGCTGCGCAAGGGGCCGAACGTGGTGGGGCCGATTGGCATCCTCCAGTCATTCGCGGACGGGCTGAAGGTCTTCCTGCAGGAAACCATCATTCCTTCGGCGGCGAACAAGGGCCTGTTCCTGATCGCGCCGATCATCACGTTTACCGTGGCGCTGATGGCTTGGGCGGTGATTCCGTTCAATTCAGGCGCGGTGCTGGCGGATATCAACGTTGGGCTGCTCTACATCCTCGCGATCTCGTCGCTGGGGGTTTACGGGGTGGTGATCGCGGGCTGGTCGTCCAACTCGAAGTACCCGTTTTTCAGTGCGATGCGCGCCTCGGCTCAGATGATTTCCTATGAAGTCTCGATTGGCTTCATTCTTATCTGCGTGGTGCTGTGGGCGGGTTCGTTCAACCTGAACGACATCGTGAAGGCACAGAAGGACCACGTCTGGATCATCAACGGCTTCGTGGCAAACCCGCTGCTGTTCCCGGTCTGGGTGATGTTCCTGATCTCCGGCATGGCCGAAACCGCGCGCGCGCCGTTCGACCTGACCGAAGCCGAGAGCGAGCTCGTCGCTGGGTATCAGACCGAATACTCCTCGATGGCCTTCGCGCTCTACTGGCTGGGCGAATATGCCAACGTGCTGCTGATGTGCACGCTGAATGCCACGCTGTTCTGGGGCGGGTATCTGCCGCCGCTGGATATTCCGGTGCTCTATCTGGTGCCGGGTCTGGTCTGGCTGCTGCTCAAGATCCTGTTCTTCTTCTTCATCTTCAGCTGGGTGAAGGCGACCGTGCCGCGGTACCGCTATGACCAGCTGATGCGGCTGGGCTGGAAGATCTTCCTGCCCCTCTCGCTGTTCTTCGTGTTCGCGATCAGCGGGTACCTGATGGCGACGGGGCACTACGTGTGATGCACGCTACCTTCACACGCTCCTTGGTCATGAGCCTTGCCGCTGCCCTGTGTGCCGGGTGGGCACCTGCCTACGCTTATGCCGCTGACCAGATCTACTCATGCCAGTATTTCACCAGCCCCGGCCAACTCAAGAAGGCAGCTTCGCGCGTAGACCTGACGTTGGTTGAACATGGCGACGGAAAGAGCTGGACGTTGACTTGGCCGGATAACCGGACTGTGGCGGCAGCACAGGCCGAGGTGTCATTTGGCTGCATGGGCAGATCCAATGGCCTCGTTTGGACCGAAGGTGCCAAGCGCCGCGTTGCCTTTACTTGCTTTTCCGATGTTCATTCAGACGGTCAGGGGGCGTACTTCTGGCTTTCGATGAAGCACCCATCTCTCTTCCAGATGCCCGGCTATGGGTGTCAGTCCGTGACCGAACCGGCCAAGCCGGTGGAGCAATAGAATGACCGTCTCGCAGATCATCAAGAGCTTCACGCTGTGGGAGTTCGTGAAGGCGCATTGGCTGACCTTGAAGTACCTCTTCAAGCCCAAGGCGACGATCAACTACCCGTTCGAGAAGAACCCGCTTTCGCCCCGCTTTCGCGGTGAGCATGCGCTGCGCCGCTATCCCAATGGCGAGGAGCGCTGCATCGCGTGCAAGCTGTGCGAGGCGGTGTGCCCGGCGCAGGCGATCACCATCGAGGCGGAGCCTCGGGACGACGGATCGCGCCGCACCACGCGGTACGACATCGACATGACCAAGTGCATCTTTTGTGGCTTCTGCCAGGAAGCCTGTCCGGTCGATGCCATCGTCGAAGGGCCGAATTTCGAATACGCGACCGAAACGCGCGAGGAGCTGCTCTATGACAAGGCCAAGCTGCTCGCCAACGGGGACAAGTGGGAGCGGGCCTTGGCCGCGAACCTTGAAGCCGATGCACCGTACCGCTAGGGGCCGCGCCACATGATCCAGGTCTTTGCCTTCTATCTTTTCACGGCGATCATGCTGTTCAGCGCGCTTTCCGTGATCTTCGCCCGCAATCCCGTCCATTCGGTGCTGTGGCTGATCCTCGCGTTCTTCAACGCGGCGGGGCTGATGGTGCTGGTGGGCGCGGAATTCATCGCGATGCTGCTGGTCATCGTCTATGTCGGCGCGGTGGCGGTGCTGTTCCTGTTCGTGGTCATGATGCTCGACATCGATTTTGCCGCGATGCGCGCAGGGTTCATCAAGAACGCGCCGTTGGGGCTGATGATCGCCGCCGTGCTGCTCGCCGAACTGGTGCTGGGCGTGGGTGCCTGGCGCACCGGCGCGCTGCAACTGGGCGTCGCGAACGGCGCTTCGGCGACGCCCGAGGGCCTTTCCAACACCGCCGCGATCGGGGCGCTGCTCTACACGCGCTACCTGTTCCTGTTCGAGGCGGCGGGGATCATCCTGCTTGTCGCGATGATCGGGGCCATCGTGCTGACGCATCGCCAGCGTGAGGGTGTGCGCGGCCAGAATGTGGGCCGTCAGGTTGCTCGCCGTCCGGAAGATGCGACGGTCAACGTCAAGCCCGCCGTCGGGCAGGGGGTGACGCTGTGATTGGTATCGAACACTATGTCGGGGTGAGTTCGGCCCTGTTCGTGCTCGGCGTGCTGGGGATTTTCCTCAACCGCAAGAACGTGATCGTCATCCTGATGGCGATCGAGCTCATCCTGCTGGCAGTGAACATCAACTTCGTGGCGTTCAGCGCCTTTCTGCACGACCTTGTCGGTCAGATCTTCGCGATGTTCGTGCTGACCGTGGCGGCGGGCGAAGCGGCCATCGGGCTTGCCATTCTCGTCATCTACTTCCGCGGCCGCGGCACGATCGCGGTCGATGACGTCAATCGGATGAAGGGGTAAGCCGGGTGCATCCGATCCAACTTATCGTGTTCCTGCCGCTCTTGGCGGCAGCGGTGGCCGGCCTTGGCGGGCGGGTGATCGGCAAGGTGCCGGCGAAGCTCGTGACCACGGGCGCGCTGTTTGCCAGCTGCGCGCTTTCGTGGCCTATCTTCCTGTCGTTCCTTGGCGGCAGCGCTGAAGCCTCGGTGACGCCGGTGCTGCAGTGGGTCCGCTCCGGCGATCTCGATTTCCAGTGGGCGCTGCGCGTGGATACGCTGACGGCGGTGATGCTCGTGGTCGTCACCAGCGTCTCTGCGCTCGTGCACCTCTATTCTTGGGGGTACATGGACGAGGACCCGGACCAGTCGCGGTTCTTCGCCTACCTCTCGCTGTTCACCTTCGCGATGCTGATGCTGGTGACGGCGGACAATCTCGTCCAGATGTTCTTCGGCTGGGAAGGGGTGGGCCTTGCCTCGTATCTCCTGATCGGGTTCTGGTTCCGCAAGCCCAGCGCAAACGCCGCCGCGATGAAGGCTTTCGTGGTCAACCGCGTTGGCGACCTTGGCTTCATGCTGGGCATCTTCGGGACGTTCCTGGTGTTCGGCACCGTCTCGATCCCGGCGATTCTGGCGGCAGCGCCGGGCATGGCGGGTTCGACCATCGGCTTCCTCGGCCACCGCTTCGACACGATGACGGTGCTCTGCATCCTGCTGTTCATCGGCGCGATGGGCAAGTCGGCACAGCTTGGCCTGCACACCTGGCTGCCGGACGCAATGGAAGGCCCGACCCCGGTTTCGGCGCTGATTCACGCGGCGACGATGGTGACCGCGGGCGTGTTCATGGTCTGCCGCCTCTCGCCGATGTTCGCCGTGAGCGAGACCGCGATGCATGTGGTGACCTATGTTGGCGCGGCGACGCTGTTCTTTGCCGCGACCATCGGCACGACGCAGTGGGATATCAAGCGCGTCATCGCTTATTCGACCTGTTCGCAGCTTGGCTACATGTTCGTGGCGGCGGGCGTCGGCGCGCCGGGCGCGGCGATGTTCCACCTGTTCACGCACGCGTTCTTCAAGGCACTGCTGTTCCTTGGCGCGGGCTCGGTGATCCATGCAATGCACCACGAGCAGGACATGCGTTTCTATGGCGGCCTGCGTAAGCACATCCCGGTCACCTTTTGGGCGATGATGATGGGCACGCTGGCGATCACCGGTGTCGGCATTGTGGACGTGATCGGGTTCGCGGGCTTTTATTCGAAGGATTCGATCCTCGAGGCGGCCTATGGCGCCAGCACCGCAAGCGGCCACTTCGGCTTCTGGATGGGGATCACCGCAGCACTGCTGACGAGCTTCTACTCGTGGCGCCTGATGTTCCTGACGTTCTGGGGCAAGCCGCGCTGGGAGCAGTCCGAGCATATCCAGCATGCAGTCCATGACGCGCATGGCCACGGGCATGGCGATCATGGGCATGACCACGGGCACGCGCACGGCCACGACGGGACCGGCGGGTATCACCCGCATGAAAGCCCGCTTTCGATGCTGATCCCGCTGGTGCTGTTGTCGGTTGGTGCGGTGCTCGCGGGCTTCGTGTTCCACGGCGCCTTCATCAGCGAGGGCGACGGTGAATTCTGGAAGGGCAGCGTCGCATTCAGCGAGCATCTGATCCATGCGATGCACGGCGTGCCGCTGTGGGTGAAGTGGGCCCCGTTCACGGTGATGGCGACCGGGCTTGCCGCCGCCTACTACGCCTATATCGTGAACCCCGGCTTCCCGGCGGCGTTTACCGCGCAGATCGGGCCGCTCTACCGGTTCCTCTTCAACAAGTGGTACTTCGACGAGCTCTACAATGCGGTCTTCGTGAAGCCCGCAATGGCGCTCGGCCGCGTGTTCTGGAAGCAGGGTGATATCGGGATTATCGACCGCTTCGGCCCCAATGGCGCGGCCGCGCTGGTCGCTCGCAGCAGCCGGATCGCCGTGCGCCTGCAGACCGGATACCTCAACAGCTATGCGCTGGTCATGCTCGTCGGCCTTGTCGGCGCGGTCAGCTGGGTGATTGCGAAATGATCGGCTTTCCCATTCTCTCCCTGATGCTGCTGGTGCCACTGGTCGGCGCGGTGGCGTGCCTCATGGTGGGGCGCGAACAGGCGCGCATGATCGCGTTGGCGGCGACGCTGATCGATCTCGTGTTTGGCGCGGTGCTGTGGTCGCACTACCAGATCGGCGGGCCGACCTGGCAGTTCCGGGAGCATGCCTCGGTGTTCGCCGGGTTCGAATGGAAGCTCGGCATTGATGGCATCGCGCTGCTGCTGATCGCGCTCACCGTGTTCCTCATGCCGATCTGCATTGGCGCGAGCTGGAACGCGATCGAGAAGCGCGCGGGCGAGTATTACGCCAACTTCCTGATCATGGAGACGCTGATGATCGGCGTCTTCACCGCACAGGACCTGTTCCTGTTCTACATCATGTTCGAGGCCGGTCTGATCCCGATGTACCTGATCATCGGCATCTGGGGCGGGGCGGACCGCATCTACGCCAGCTACAAGTTCTTCCTCTACACGCTGCTCGGATCGGTGCTGATGCTGATCGCGATGATGTGGATGGTGAACGAAGCGGGCACGAGCGACATCCCGACCCTGATGCAATACAGCTTCCCGGTGAAGGCGCAGACCTGGCTGTGGCTAGCCTTCTTCGCGAGCTTTGCGGTGAAGATGCCGATGTGGCCGACGCACACCTGGCTGCCCGATGCGCACGTGCAGGCGCCGACCGCAGGCTCGGTGATCCTCGCGGGCGTGCTGCTCAAGATGGGCGGCTACGGCTTCATCCGCTTTTCGCTGCCGATGTTCCCCGAGGCCTCCGCGCAGTTCGCGCCGCTGATCTACGGGCTTTCGATGGCGGCAGTCGTGATCACCTCGCTGATCGCGCTGGTGCAGCACGACATGAAGAAGCTGATCGCCTATTCCTCGGTCGCGCACATGGCGATCGTGACGGTTGGCCTGTTCGCGTTCAATCGACAGGGCCTTGAAGGTTCGATGATCGTGATGCTGAGCCATGGCATCGTCTCGGGCGCGCTGTTCCTTGCGGTCGGCGTGATCTACGACCGCCTGCACACGCGCGAGATCGACCGCTACGGCGGCCTTGCCATCAACATGCCTGCCTACGCGCTGTTCTTCATGCTGTTCACGATGGCCTCGGTGGGCCTGCCGGGCACGAGCGGGTTCGTCGGCGAGTTCCTCTCGCTCATGGGGATCTACGCGCAATCGAGTTGGGTGGCGCTGGTCTGCACCACCGGCATAATCCTGGGCGCGGCCTATATGCTCTATCTCTACCGCCGCGTGGTCTTCGGCGTGCAGAAGAACGAAGACGCGGCAGCCATGCCCGACCTTGATGCGCGCGAATGGGCGATGATGATCCCGCTCGGTATCGCGGTGCTGTGGATGGGCGTCTATCCGGAAACCTTCCTCGCGCCGATGCGCAAGGACATTGCGGGGCTCGAAGCGCGGCTCGCGCAGGCACGGCCCAAGGGCGATGCTGATGTGCAGCCGGCTGCCATTACGCTCGCGCCTGCGACACACGAACATGGGGATGCAATGGAACACGGTGCGCAAGCCGCCCATGAGGGAGCACGCTGATGGAATTGCTCCGTTCACTGGCGATCACCGGGACCGAGGAAGTCCTCAGCATTTCCGGGCTGATCCTGCTGCTGGCCGCCGCATGGGGTGGTGACAAGGCGAGCCGTGCGATTTCGATCGCGGCGGTGGCTGTCCTCACTGTCTGCGCCGTGCTCACTGTGCCGGCGCTGTGCCAGGGCGCAATGGGCCCGGGCGTCAGCGCATGGAACGGCCAGTTCAGCGGCGACGCGTTTGCTGCCTTCGGCAAGCTGCTGATCTATGCCGGTGCTGCCGTTACGCTGATCGTTGCGCCCGCGTTCTTCGAGCGCGAGAACGCGATGCGCGCCGAATTCCCGCTGCTGGTGCTGCTCGCCGCGATGGGCATGGGCATGATGGTCTCCGCGACCGACATGCTGGCGCTTTACCTCGGGCTCGAGCTCAACAGCCTTGCTGCCTATGTCATGGCCGCGTTCCTGCGCAGCGACGAGCGATCGGCGGAAGCGGGCCTCAAGTACTTCGTGCTGGGCTCACTTGCCTCGGGCATCCTGCTCTATGGCATCAGCCTGACGTATGGCTTCACCGGAGCCACGAGCTTTGTCGGCATCCACGGCGCGCTTGCCGGGCCGCTGGCGATGGGCGCGGTGTTTGGCGTGGTGTTCGTGCTGGCAGGCCTTGCCTTCAAGGTGAGCGCTGCGCCGTTCCATATGTGGACGCCGGACGTCTACGAGGGCGCGCCGACCCCGGTGACGACCTTCTTCGCCACCGCACCCAAGGTGGCGGCACTTGCGCTGCTCATGCGCGTCAGCCTGTTTGCCTTCGGTGCGCAGCCGGGGGTGTGGCAGCAGATCGTGATCTTCGTGGCCCTGCTCTCGATCGTGATCGGTGCACTGGGCGCGATCGGGCAGGACAACATCAAGCGCCTGCTCGCTTACTCCTCGATCAACAACGTCGGCTTCATGCTGATCGGCCTTGCCTGCGCCAATCAGGCCGGTGCGGCGGCAATGCTGATCTACCTCGCAATCTATGTCGCGATGACGGTCGCGGGCTTTGTTGCGGTGCTGATGCTGCGCGACGCGGATGGCGCGCCGGTTGAATCGATCGCGGCGATGGCGGGGCTTTCCAAGACCCGGCCGATGCTGGCACTGGCGCTGGCGGCGGTCATGTTCAGCCTTGCGGGCATTCCGCCGCTGTTCGGGTTCTGGGGCAAGTTCGTGGTGTTCCAGGCGGCGGTGCAGGCGAACCTTCTGTCGCTCGCCGCCATCGGCATCGCGGCTTCGGTGATCGGTGCGTTCTACTACATCAAGGTCGTCAAGGTGATGTACTTCGACGAGGCTACCGATGTGGTAACGGGCCGCAGCGACATGGCGCAGCGCGTGCTGCTGTTCGTATCGGTCGTGGCGATCTCGCCGGTTGGCTACCTGCTGACGAAGTCTCTGGGCGTACTGGCCGGCCATGCCGCTGCCGCTCTGTTTCACATTGCATGAGGCGCTGAGAGGGCGGTGCCGGACCCGCTGATCAAGGTTGTCGCGGAGATCGCCTCGACCAACTCGGCGCTTCTGGCGCGGCTGGCGGATGGCGAGGCTCCTGCGGAAGGCCGTTGGCTGCTGGCTGACCGGCAGACGGCCGGGCGCGGGCGCGCGGGGCGGGTCTGGACCGGCGGCTTCGGCAATTTCATGGGGTCGACCGCGGTCGCGCTGCGTGATGACGAGGCACTGCCTCAGACGCTGGCGCTGGTAGCCGGTGTCAGCGTGCACCGGGCGCTCATGGCAGTGGTGCCCGAACTTTCCGGCCTTGCCCTCAAGTGGCCCAACGACCTGTTTGTGGGGGAGGCAAAGCTCGGCGGCATCCTGCTCGAGCGGCAGCGCGATGCAGTGGTCGTCGGCATCGGAGTCAATCTGGCCGAGGCACCAGAGGTGCCGGGCCGCAAGACGGTATCGCTTGCCGCGCTGGGCCATGAGGTGCGCCGCGATGCCTTTGCCTCTGCGCTGGCTGACAGTTGGGCCGAGGACCTTACCGCCTGGCACGCTGGCGCATGGCCGGTGCTGCGCGAGGATTGGCTGGCGCGGTCGCTGCCGAAGGGTACCCTCCTCGGTGTCAACCGCACCGAAGCAGGCCGCTTGATCGGCGGTTTTGCCGGGCTTGATCCGGATGGCGCGGCGCTTCTCCGCTTGGCGGACGGGACCGTACGTGCCATCCACGCCGGAGATGTCGAGCTCATCGGCGCGGGAGGAGAGAGCCATGCTTCTGGCGGTTGACGTCGGCAACACCAATGTCGTGTTTGCGCTGTTCGACGGCCGTGAGATCCGTTCGCGCTGGCGGGTGGCGACCGATCCGCGGCGCACTGCTGACGAATACGCGGTGTGGTTGCTCCAGCTCATGAAGCTGCAGGGCTTCGATCCCGAACGCGTGCGGCAAATCCTGATTTCCACCGTGGTGCCGCGCGCACTCCATAACCTGCAAGTGCTTGGGCAGAAGTACTTCGGCATCGATCCGCTCATTGCCGGTCAGCCGCCAGTGGAATGGGGCTTTGTCGCTGATGTCGAGCAGCCGCGCTCGCTGGGGGCGGACCGCGCGGTCAACACTGTGGCAGCACACGCGAAGTACGAAGGCGACCTGATCGTGGTCGACTTCGGCACCGCCACCACTTTTGATGTGGTGGGTGCGAGCGGAGCCTACAAGGGCGGGATCATCGCGCCGGGCATCAACCTTTCGCTTGATGCGCTGGTGACAGCGGCGGCCAAGCTGCCGCGCATCGCCATCGCGCCGCCGCAAGGCAACAACCGCAGCGTGATCGGCCGTAACACTGAAGATCAGATGCAGATCGGGGTGTTCTGGGGCTATGTGGCCATGATGGAAGGCCTGATATTCCGTTTGCGCGCCGAAATCGGACGACCTGCCAAGGTGGTCGCCACCGGCGGGCTCGCGGTGCTGTTTGACGAGCATACGACGATCTTCGACCACGTTGACACCGACCTGACACTGGATGGCATTGCCATTCTTGCCGAGCGCGTCGGCACTTCATGACTTTTCGGGCGAATGTGCCCCAAGTGAACTGGAATTTTTGTGAAACCCGGTAAGGAATTGCTGTTTCTCGCGCTCGGTGGTTCGGGCGAGATCGGCATGAACGTCAATCTCTATGGCTGCAACGGCAAGTGGCTGATGGTCGATCTCGGCATGACTTTTGCCGACCCCTATTACCCCGGCGTCGATCTCGTCTTCGCCGATCTCTCGTTCATCGAGGAGCGGCTGGACGATCTCGTTGGCATCGTGCTGACCCATGCGCACGAGGACCATATCGGTGCGGTGCCCTACTTCGCGCTCGATCTTGGCGTGCCGCTTTATGCGACGCCGTTCACTGCGCGGCTGGTGGCCGAGAAGCTCGCCGAGGCCGGCATTTCCAAGCAGGTCACGCTGAACACCATTCCCAACGAGGCGTCGCTCAGCCTCGGGCCGTTCGATATCCGCTATGTGCCGCTGGCGCACTCGATTGCCGAGGGCAACGCGTTGGTGATCGAGACGCCGCATGGCCGCGTGTTCCATACAGGCGACTGGAAGCTTGATGACGAACCGCTGATTGGCGTTCCCGCGACCGAGGGCGACCTGACGGCTTTGGGCGACGAAGGTGTGCTGGCGCTCGTCTGCGATTCGACCAACGTGTTCAATCCCCAGCCCTCGGGCTCGGAAGGCGCGGTGCGCGATGGACTGATGGAGATGGTCGGCGGCCTCAAAGGCAAGCGCGTGGTGGTGACGACGTTCGCTTCCAACGTCGCGCGGCTCCAGACGCTGGGCGAGGTGGCGCTGGCGACCGGGCGCAAGCTTTGCGTGGCAGGTCGTTCGCTCGACCGGATCATCGGGGTTTCGCAGGCAAGCGGTTATCTCAAGGATTTTCCCGAGACTGTCAGTATGGACGAGGCGATGGACTTGCCGCGCGGGCAGGTCATGGTCCTCGCCACCGGCGGACAGGGCGAAGCACGCGCGGCCTTGGCCCGGATTGCTTCGGACACGCACCCCGTAAAGCTCGAGAAGGGCGATGCGGTGATCTTTTCGAGCCGCCAGATCCCCGGCAACGAACTTGCCATCGGGCGGGTACAGAACCAGCTGGCGGCCAAGGGCGTGGAAATCCTCACCGACCGGCAGGGCATGATCCACGTTTCCGGCCACCCCGGTCGGCCCGAACTGGAGGCGCTCTACAGCTGGCTGCGGCCGCAAATGCTCGTGCCGGTACACGGCGAGATGCGCCACATGGCCGAGCAGGCACGGCTGGGCAAGGCGAGCGGCATTCCGCGCACGATTGTCCAGAAGAACGGCGATGTGGTGCGGCTGGCGCCTGATGGGCCCGCCAAGCTCGCGGAAGTACGCGCCGGGCGGCTGGTGCTTGATGGCGATATCATTGCACCTGCGGACGGCAGCGCGATGGGGCAGCGCCGCAAGCTTGCGGAAAGCGGCATGGTTGTTGCCGCGCTGGCCGTTTCGGCTGCAGGCAAGCTGACGTCTGCTGTCGAAATTGCCGCGATCGGCCTCCCGCTTGAAGAAGACATGGTCGAGTTCGTCACAGCAGCGCAGGCCGATGTCGAAAAGGCCGTCGCCGCGATCAAGGGCGACAAGAAGCGCGACCGGGCGTCAGTTGCCGAAACGGTGCGGCTGACCGTGCGGCGCGCGGCGCAGCGCTGGTCGGGCAAGAAACCGGTGGTGCAGGTCATGCTGCGGGAAGGGTGATCCGATGAAGTGGACATCGATCATCGCGATCTGGGCGCTGTTCTGGGTCCTCTCTGCCTTCCTCGTGATGCCGTTCGGGGTGCGCACATCCGATGAGCTGGGTGTGCCGAAAGTGCCGGGGCAGGCCCCGAGCGCGCCTGCAAACTTCAACCCGCGGCGGATCATCCTGCGCGCGACGGTGCTCTCGACGGCGCTGTTCTGGCTCTACTATGCCAACTACGTGAACCAGTGGATCACGATTCAGGATCTCGATATCGCGCCCCTGCTGGGGATTTGAAGTTCAAATGGTTGTTTCGCGCAGAGGTGCGGAGGCGCAGAGCAACAAAAGTCCGCAAGGAAGCGCGGCTACGCCGCAGGCTTTCAGCCGTTCTCTGCGGCTCCGCGCCTCTGCGCGAACTCTTCTTCTTCAGACGCCTTCGAGCGCGTATCCTGCAGAGCGCACCGTGCGCACCGGATCGGCAGCGCCGGGGATCGCGATAGCCTGACGCAGGCGGCGGATGTGCACGTCGACCGTGCGCAGTTCGATATCGCTGCCGCTGCCCCATACCGCATCGAGCAGCTGCCCGCGCGAGAAGACGCGCCCCGGATGCTCCATGAAATGGCGCAGCAGGCGGAACTCGGTCGGTCCGATCTTGATTGGCTGGCCGCGCCGGGTGACGCGGTGCGCGGTGGGATCGAGCGCGAGATCGCCGACGGTGATCGTCTCGCCGGCAAGGGCAGGACGCACACGGCGCAGCACCGCGCCAACGCGGGCGATCAGCTCTCGCGGGGAGAACGGCTTGGTGACATAGTCGTCAGCGCCGGTCTCGAGCCCGCGCACCCGGTCATCCTCGTCGCTGCGTGCGGTAAGGATGATGATGGGAACATGCGCCGTCGCTTTGGCGCGGCGCAGGCGGCGGCAGACTTCGATGCCACTGGTGCCACCAATCATCCAGTCCAGCAGGACGAGATCGGGCGTGTCTTCGGCGGCGAGGAGAAGTGCCTCATCGCCGTCGTCGGTCGTGCGCACTTCGTAACCTTCGCCGCGGAACCGGTATTCAACCAGCTCGGCGAGCGCGGTGTCATCCTCAACCAGAAGCAGCTTCGGCGCGGACATCGAAAACCCCTGATGCAATCGAGCGACCGCCGGAGATGACAGTCACATTGCGCAAACACGACAAATGTTACGCGGTCGTGACGCGGGGCTGATCCGCTCAGACCGGCGGGATGACCTCGTCACGTTCGGGCAGGTAGGTGCCCGTCGCGGCGTAGTGGACCATCTCGGCAATATTGGTGGCGTGATCGCCGATCCGCTCGATGTTGCGCGCCACGAACATGAGCTGCGCAACCGAGCTGATCGTGGCCGGATTTTCAACCATGTAGGACACGAAGTTGCGAAACACGCTATCGTAGAAGGCATCGACCTTGGCATCGCGCTTGACGATCTCCGCTGCAGCGACGGGATCGCGCGCCGCATAGGCGGTTAGCACATCGTGGACCATGTCGCCGGCAAGCTCGTTCATCACCGGCAGCAGGGTGAGCGGCTCGAACCGCTTGCGGCCTTCGATATGGCCCACGCGCTTGGCGATGTTCTTGGCATAATCGCCGATACGTTCGATCACGCCGGCAATCTTGAGCGCGGCAACCACTTCGCGCAGATCATCCGCCATCGGCGCGCGCAAGGCGAGCACACGCACCGCGAGCCGGTCGACCTCGCCTTCCAGATGATCGATCCGCTTGTCACGCGCGATCACGCCTTCGGCGAGTTCCTGGTTTCCGCTCACCAGCGCGTCCATCGCTTCGGCCACGGAGAGTTCGGCGAGCCCGCCCATTTCGGCCACAAGGCCGCGCAGGCGGGTAATGTCTTCGTCGAACGCCTTGACGGTGTGTTCAGCCATCCTGATTCCTTACCCGTACCGGCCGGTGATGTAGTCCTTGGTCTTCTCTTCGCGCGGATTTGTGAAGATATCCGAAGTTGTACCGTATTCCACGATCTTGCCGAGATGGAAAAACGCGGTCCGCTGGGAAACGCGCGCGGCCTGCTGCATCGAGTGGGTAACGATCACAATGGCATAGCGGCCGCGCAGTTCGTCGATCAGCTCTTCGATGCGCGCGGTGGCAATGGGGTCGAGCGCGGAGCAAGGCTCGTCCATCAGGATCACCTCGGGATCGACCGCAATCGCGCGCGCGATGCACAGGCGCTGCTGTTGGCCACCCGAAAGCGCGGTGCCGCTGTCGGTGAGGCGGTCCTTCACTTCATCCCACAGGCCGGCACGCTGGAGCGATTGCTCGACGATGCCGTCAAGCTCGCTCTTGCTGGCGGTGATGCCATGGATGCGCGGGCCGTAGGCGATGTTCTCGTAGATCGACTTGGGGAAGGGGTTGGGCTTCTGGAACACCATGCCCACGCGCGCGCGCAGCTGCACCACGTCCATGCCGGAGCGGTAGATGTCCGCCCCGTCAAGCAGGATTTCGCCTTCCACCCGCGCGCTCGGGATCGTGTCGTTCATGCGGTTAAGGCTGCGCAGGAACGTCGATTTGCCGCAGCCCGAGGGGCCGATGAACGCGGTCACGTAATTCTGGGGGATCTCGATCGAGACGTCGTCGATCGCGCGCTTCTGGCCATAGAAGACCGAAACGCCGCGCGCGCTGATCTTGGACGGGCCGACCGGTTCGGGAAACACCGGGTCCGCAGACTGGTTCACTGCTTCCGCGGCAGGGAGTGGAGCGATCATGTTACCACCGTTTCTCGAAGCGACTACGCAGGTAGATCGCCACGCCGTTCATCACGAGCAGGAAGATCAGCAGGACGACGATCGCCGCGCTGGTGCGTTCGATGAAGCCGCGGTCGATCTCGTCAGACCACAGGAAGATCTGCACGGGCAGCACTGTGGCGGGTGAGGTGAAATCGCTCGGCGGGCTGGCGACGAAGGCCCGCATGCCGATCATCAGCAGCGGCGCAGTTTCGCCAAGCGCGCGGGCCATGCCGATAATCGTGCCGGTGAGGATGCCGGGCAGCGCGAGCGGGAGGACATGGTGGAACACGACCTGCACCGGGCTGGCGCCCATGGCGAGCGCGGCGTCACGGATCGAGGGCGGCACCGCCTTGATCGCGTTGCGCCCCGAAATCACGATGACGGGCATGGTCATCAGCGCCAGCGTCATGCCGCCGACGAGGGGCGCCGAGCGATAGTTGGGGAATGCGGCAAGGAACACCGCAAGGCCGAGCAGGCCGAAGATGATCGAGGGGACCGCCGCAAGGTTGTTGATCGAGATCTCGATGAGGTCGGTCCAGCGATTGCGCGACGCGTATTCCTCAAGGTAGAGCGCGGAGAGCACGCCCACCGGGAACGCGAGCACCAGCGTGACGAACATCGTCATGATCGAGCCCTTGAGCGCGCCCCAGATGCCCACGCTTTGCGGGTTGGTCGCGTCCGCCCGGACGAGGAAGCCGCTATCGAAGGCGCTGACTAGCTTGCCAGTGCGACCAAGATCGTAAGCTGCCTTCTGCAGGGCCGCATCGCCGCCGCCGCGCTGGGCATTGGCCAGATCGTCACTGGCGGGAACGGAGACCGCGAGTTCGGTGCTGGCAAGCAGCGAGGGATCGGCAACCAGCTTGTTGCCGACGTCACGCCAGGCGTCATCGGAGATAAGGGCATCGCCGCCCGGACCGAACGCGGTGATCGCGGCGCCGTTCACCAGCGCGGGCAGCCCTGCCACTTCGAGGCCGCCCAGCGGATCAGGCTGGCCGAGCCGCGCGGGATCGATCTCGATATGGCCGCGCATCGGTACAGCCATGCGCAGCTCGCTGCGATGGAAGCCAGCCCAGCCGCTTGATGCCATCGAGGCAAGCAGCAGCACGAGGATCAGTGCCGAAAAGCTTACCGCGCCAAAACCGGCCCAGCGGAACAAGGCGTCGGAGCGATAGCGGCGCGCCAGGCCCGCCTGCATCCGGGCCTGGCGCGCATCACGCAGCGCTTCGCGCGCGGCAGGATCGTTGGACGTGCTCATGGCCGGTTACTCATACGCTTCGCGGTAACGCTTGACGACGCGCAACGCGATGAAATTGAGCGTGAGCGTGACAAGGAACAGCACCATGCCGAGCGCGAAGGCGGAAAGCGTGGCGGGGTGATCGAAACTGCCTTCTCCAGTGAGCATGGCAACGATCTGGAAGGTCACCGTCGTCATCGACTGGAAGGGGTTGGCCGAGAGGTTTGCGGCGGCACCGGCCGCCATCACCACGATCATGGTTTCCCCGATCGCGCGGCTTATCGCGAGCATGATGCCCGCGACAATGCCGGGGAGCGCCGCAGGGATCAGCACCTTGCGGATCGTTTCGGAGCGGGTTGCGCCCATCGCAAGGCTGCCATCGCGCATGGCCTGGGGGACGGCGGCGATGCTGTCATCGGCCATCGAGGACACGAAGGGAATGATCATCACGCCCATCACGAGCCCGGCGGCCATTGCGCTTTCAGTCGATGCGTTGGAGATGCCGATCGCCTGCGCCGCATCGCGCACTGCGGGGGCAACGGTGAGCGCGGCGAAATATCCATAGACCACGGTCGGCACACCGGCGAGAATCTCGAGCAGGGGCTTGATGATGCGGCGCACCGAGTTGTCGGCATATTGCGTCAGGTAGATCGCGCTCATCAGCCCCAGCGGGATCGCCACCGCCATTGCGATGATCGCGCCGATATAGATCGTGCCCCAGAACAGCGGGATGGCGCCGAAAGCCTTGCCGTCGGGCGCGCCGGTGCTCATCGGATCGGGCGCCCAGTGTGTGCCGAACAGAAAGTCGATTGGCGAGACCATCCCGAAGAAGCGCACTGTCTCGAACACGAGGCTGGAAACGATGCCGATCGTCGTGAGGATCGCGACGAGCGAGGCCAGCAGCAGTAGCCCCATCACCGCGCGCTCGACTCGCGTGCGTGCCGCGAAATCGGGCCGCAGCCGCAGAAACGAGTAGGCACCCCCGGCAAAGGCGATCACCAGTGTGACGACAAGGCCGATGATATTGTAGCGCGTGAGCGCGGTGCGGTAGGGCTCGATCAAGCCCTCCGCCTCGCTATTGAACACGGCCCGCGCAGCACCAGTAGCAACGGCACGTGCCTCGCCCATGATCGCCTCTCGCTCGAAGCCGAAGGCAGGAAGCGCGGAGGCTGCGGGATCGGCGAGGACGTGCTGCAGCACAAGCGCCGGGCTGATCGCATCCCACAGCAGCGCGAACAAAAGGGTCGGCACGGCCACCCACAGCCCGACATACCAGGCATGGAAATCGGGAAGCGAGTTGATCCGGCCGCCCGGCGCGGCCCGGCGAAAAGCCCAGGCCCGCGAACGCCCTGCCAGCCAGCCGACCAGACCCAGGCCAAACGCCAGAAAGAACAGAATGCCTGGCGACATGGCCGCTTGTCCGCTCCTTACTTCAGCTGCGAGCCATCAAGCACGGGCAGCTCCCCGGCCGCCTTCGCGCTGGCAGTGAGCACGTCATCCGGTGCGACAACCATGCCGGCCTTGGCAAGCACGCCGTCCTTGTTCCACAGCTTGGCCCATTCATTGACATAGGCCTGAAGCCCCGGGATCGCCTTGATGTGCGCCTTCTTCACATAGATGTAGAGCGGGCGGGCGCCGGGATAGGAGTAATCGGTGATCGTCTGGTAGGTCGGCGTGACGCCGGCCATGGTCAGGCCCTTCAGCTTGTCGCGGTTTTCTTCGAGATAGGAGAAGCCGAAAATGCCGATGGCCTTGGGGTTCGCCTCGATCTTCTGGACGATCAGGTTGTCGTTCTCGCCCGCATCGACATAGGCGCCGTCTTCGCGCACGTCGCCGCAGATGGCGTCATGCTTTTTCTTGGCGCTCTCCTTGAGCGCCTTCATCGCGGGATCAGTCTCGCAGCCTTTGGTCAGGATAAGTTCCTTGAGCGCATCGCGCGTGCCCGAGGTCGATGGCGGGCCATAGACGAGGATCGGCTCGTCGGGGAGGGCGGGGTTGACGTCCTTCCAGATCTTGGCAGTGTTGGGCTTGCCGAACGGGGTCTTGGCGAGCGCCTTGTAGACGTCGGCCGGCGAGAGCGCGATGCCGGGGCCATTGCTGCCCTCGGCGAAGGCAACGCCGTCAAGTCCGACCTGGATCTCGACGATCTCCTTCACGCCGTTCTTCACGCACTCGTCGAACTCGGATTTCTTCATCCGGCGCGAGGCATCTTCGATATCGGGGTGCTGGGGGCCAACGCCAGCGCAGAACAGCTTCATGCCCGCACCGGTACCGGTCGATTCGATGATCGGCGCCTTGATGGTCGCATCCGTCTTGGCGAGCGATTCCGCGACCGCCTTGGCGAAGGGATAGACCGTGGAGGAACCCACGGCACGGACCTGATCACGGCTTGCGCTCTGTCCCCCGCCACACGCGGAAAGGCCAAGCGTGGCCAGAACCAGCATCGATCCGGAAATGAAGCGATTCGCAGTCATAAGATTTTTTCCCTTGGACGCAGCATTGACCGGCGCCATGTGACCGTTGCGTGACAATTTTATGACAATTCATGTCCCGCCGTTGCCGCGAGCGCAAAGCGTACGGTTACAGTGGTGCCCTTGCCTGCCTCGCTGGAGATGTCGAGATTGGCGCGGTGCCTTTCAACGATGTGCTTGACGATGGCGAGGCCAAGCCCGGTTCCGCCTGCCGCATGGCTGCGGCCGGGATCGGTCCGGTAGAAGCGGCGGGTGAGGTAGGGCAGGTGATCGGCATGGATGCCTTCGCCGCGATCGATCACCGACAGGACTGCATCGCCGCCTTCGCTCGCGATCCTGACCCGCACCGGCTTGTCCGCGTCACCGTATTTCAGGGCGTTGTCGATAAGGTTGCGGATAAGCTGGTCCAGCTGCTGGCGATCGCCGGTGACCAGCGCCTCGGATACCTCGACTTGCAGCCGTTCCGCGCCGACATTTGACGTGATTTCCGAGCAGATGCTGACCGCAAGCTGCGCAAGATCAAGCGTCTCGCGCGGTGGGTCGTGCTTCTCAGCCTCGATTCGCGAAAGCGACATCAGATCCTCGACGAGGTTTTGCAGGCGCCGGGCCTCGCGCAGCACCGTGGCGTGAAAGCGCGCGGCCGTTGCAGCATCGACTTTGGCATCGGGATCCGCGAGCGTTTCGATGTAGCCGATGATCGAGGCAAGCGGCGTCCGCAATTCGTGGCTCGCATTGGCGACAAAATCGGTGTGCGAGCGGCTGATGTCCGCTTCGGCGGTGCGGTTTACCAGCTCGATCAGCGAGTAACGCTGGTCGATGCTGACCCGGCGAATCTGCCACAGGCTGCGCGGCCCGGTCAGTCCGCGCACGATCGCGTCGCCCTGCGGCTTGGCGAGCAGGGTGATCGCTTCGGGATGGCGCAGTGCAACGCGCGCGTCCTGGCCCACGATGTGCGAGCCCAGCGCTTCACGGGCTGCTGCGTTGGCGGCGGCAATGCGCTGCCCTTCGAGCATCAGCACCGGCACGCTGAACGGCTCGATCAATTCGACCATCGTCTGACGGGAGACCGAACCTTCATCCGGCGTACGCACTTCGAGCGTCGGTTCGGGCCGGGAGAGCCACAGCGTGCCGAACCAGAGAATCAGAACCGCTACGCCCAAGGCTGGACTGGTGCCAAGTACGACCATCGCGATGACCGTGCCAAGGGCAACGATCATGCTCGACCAGGGAAGGTTTGGCGACTCCATGGGGCTTCTTGATACCACCGGTGTTACCGACACGTGACACGTCTGACGCCACGAAGTTCGATGCCGGACCTTTCCGGACGCGGCTCAATAGGCGAGGGGGCAGGGGGCATGCAAGCCGGGCCGATACGCCATGGCCATGCTGATTGCGCATGTCCGGAAAATCCGGTCACAATCGCAAATTTGACGTCACATGGATGTCAAAAACGTCATGATATGTAACAAAAGCGTCATCAAAAAGTCATACGCGGCGAGCAGCTTCTGAAAGGCCAAATCGTTGCGTCTCAATCTACCTCGTCGCACTTACCCCGCTCTCGCAACCATCTCGGCGCTGGCAATGGCCGGCCAGGCCCACGCGCGCGATGATGCGCAGGCATGGGCAGCCGTCACCGCCAACGTAGACCTTGGCGGCGGTTTCCGCGCGAGCAACGAAACTGTCTTGCGCTTCAGCGATAACCGCGGCGGGCTTTACGAGATCGAGGACAACCTGATGGTCGGCTACAAGCCGAACAAGCAGGTCACGCTCTGGTTGGGTTACACGCATAATCCGCAATACGACCACGGCAACTTCACCCGCTTGGAGCGCCGCTTCCGTCAGCAGGTGAACGTCGACAACTTCCTGAAGCTCGGCACTGTCAAGTTCTCCGGCCGCCTGCGGCTGGAGGAGCGCTGGCGCGAGGGGCAGGGCGGTCCTGTTTGGCGCCTTCGTCCCTTCATCAAGGCAACCATGCCGGTTGCGGGCAAGGTGAACCTTGTCGCCAGCCACGAAAGCTTCATTGATCTCAACACATCCGATTTCCAGCGCGTGCGCGGCGAGGAGCGGATGCGCAACTTCCTCGGTCTGTCCGCGCCGCTGAGCAAGAAAGTCGGTGTGGAGGCGGGATATCTGCTCCAGCACGGCTTCGTCCGTGGCGGGCCGGACAACCATGATCATGCGTTCTCGGTCTCGCTCACCGCAAACTTCTGAAGCTGCGCGGAAGCGGGCGGTCTAACCGCCCGCGAAATAGAGCTTTGCGGCGGTCGATAGCGCAATGATCGCCAGGATTGAGCTCAGCACCGAGAGGAGCCCCCAGGGCACGGTGCTGATGCGGTCGAGATCGCGGCGACGGCGTTCGCCGCGTTCGCGCAGGCCGGCGAAAATGCCGAACGCCAGCATCGCGGCGCCAATGCCCGCGAATTCCGACATGTAGCTGAGCGAATCGAGATCCATCGCGTTCCGGGCCGAAGGTGCCGACCGGCCGGCTTCCAGGTTGGTGACCCCTACGGGAATCGAACCCGTGTTTCAGCCGTGAGAGGGCCGCGTCCTGACCGCTAGACGAAGGGGCCTTGCCGTGAACCGGGTCGGCGGTTTCGCCCCGGTTATACTGTTCCTGCCCGGCCTATCAGCCCGGCTCTCAAGTTGGTGACCCCTACGGGAATCGAACCCGTGTTTCAGCCGTGAAAGGGCCGCGTCCTAACCGCTAGACGAAGGGGCCAACGGCTTGGGCCGCGTGGCAGGCCCGCGCAACTAGGGCGAGAAGCGGGTTTGGTCAACCCCCAGACTGTGGACGCTGAACGGCCTGTCCCAAGGGGAAGCCCTCAGTCTGCGAAAGCAGCGTCTTCGACGTGGAGTTCGGCAGCCGGACGCGAGCCCCAATCATCGATCTTGGCGCGGCCGGCGAGCCAGAACATGCGGCCGCGCGAGCCGTGGAGCAGCGCCTGGCCCAACTCCGTCTCGGCGGCGCGAAAGGCAATCGCTTTGAATGAGCGGCCATCGGGACCGCCCGCGATCATCCGCACGTGATCGGTGCCAACGAGATCGCATTTGATCAGGCGCACCGGCCCCACGGCCACGCGCGGGCCAGGCCAGCCCATGCCGAACGGGCCCGCCGCGTCCAGCCGCTCGACCAGTTCAGGGGTGAGCCCGCCCGGCGCCAGGCTGAGATCGAGGAGCAGCGACTGCGATTGCCTGGCCGCGGCAACATCGCGGGCAAGCCGCTCGTCGAGCCAGTCGGCAAGGCGTTCGGTACCGCTGGCCGCCACGGTGAGGCCGCATGCCATGGCATGGCCACCCCCGGCTATCAGCAGGCCCGCTGCGCGCGCGGCAATGATCGCCGCGCCGAGGTCGACGCCCGGAATCGATCGGCCCGAGCCCTTTCCATTGCCTTGCGTGTCACCATCCTCGGCAATGACCAGCGCGGGCCGGCCGGTCTTCTCCTTGATCCGACCGGCAACGATGCCGATGACGCCCGGATGCCAGCCCGCGCCATGCACCACCACCACGCTGCGGTTGTGCTGCGCCTCGATTTGCGCTTCGGCGGCTTCGTGCACCGCCTGCTCGATGGCGCGGCGCTCGTCGTTGAGTTCGGAAAGGCGCGTGGCGATCGTCCGGGCTTCTTCTGCGTCGCTGGTCGTCAGGAGCCGCACGCCGAGGCCCGAATCGCCAATGCGGCCCGCTGCATTGATGCGCGGGCCAAGTGCGAAGCCGAGATCGCTGCACGTGGGGGCGCGGGTCAGACGGCTGGCGTCGATCAGCGCGGCAAGGCCGGTGTTCGCGCGGCGCGCCATGATCTTGAGACCTTGCGCCACGAAAGCGCGGTTCACGCCCTTGATCTGCGCCACATCGGCGACCGTGCCGAGCGCGACAAGATCGAGGAGGCTCATGAGATCGGGCGCCGCCGAAGCCCCGATGGCGCCGCGCGCGCGAAGCTCGCGCAGCGTGGCAACCGCGAACAGGAACGCAACGCCGACGGCAGCCATATGCCCGTGGCTTGCCGCTTCGTCGCTTTCGTCGAGCCGGTTGGGATTGACGAGCGCGGTCGCCGGGGGAAGCTCTGGATTGCACTTGTGATGGTCGACCACGATCACATCGACACCTTCGGCCCGAGCCGCGCCAAGCGCTTCGTAGGCCATCGCACCGCAATCGACCGTGATGATGAGCTGCGCCCCCTCGCGTGCCAGCTTGACAAGGCCCTCCGCCGAAGGACCGTAGCCTTCGAGCAGGCGGTCAGGGATATAGGGCCGCGCGGAGACGCCGAGGCTGGCCAGGAAGCGGATGAGGAGAGCGGCGCTCGTCGCGCCATCGACGTCATAATCGCCGTAGACCGCGATGGCCTCGCCTTTCGTGATCGCATCGGCGAAGCGCGCGGCGGCCTTGTCCATATCGTTGAAGATCGAAGGATCGGGCAGGAAATCGCGCAATGTCGGGCGGCGGTGGCGCTCGAGATCGTGGCGCTCGACCCCGCGGGCCATGAGCAGCTGATCGACCAGCGTATCGAGCTGGCCGAGGCTGGCCGCCGGTCCGCTGGCCGAAAGGTCCATGTTGCCGCCACGCCAGCGCCATGCGAGGCCGGATAGCGAACGGGTAATTGCGGTTACCGGGATCATGTCTGCGGCGCTAACCGATACGGGCGGCGCGGGGAAGTGCGGGGAAAATGCTGCCCCCATTTCTTGTATTGCTGTGCGCCAGATCATCACATCGGCGCAGCGTGATTGACAGAAGGCCCATGGATATGGTCGCATCGGGTAACAGAGATATCCGGTCGCGCCGTACGAACACGCAGTGAGGGGCAGATGCGCCGCTCGTGCAGGAGGGGTTTGAGCCGATGACCAGGAACAGCATGCGTCTGATAATGGCTGTGGGGGCCGCGAGTATCGTGCTTGTGGGGATCGGCATGGCCCAGACGGCCGCGCCGATCGCCCGCTATGAAATGCGCGCCGGAACCAGTTCGGGCATCATGGGTGGTATGGGCGGCATGAAAGGCGGCGGCATGGGGGCCGCAATGGGCATGGCCTTCGGCGGTGGCAACCGCAACGGTCCGCAGCACGAACTGACGCTCGAATTGGGATCGAGCCGCGTACCGGTCGGTGCGGCGCCCAAGGCTGATCACTTCATGCCGACGGGTGCGAAGCTGGGCCTTTCGGTACCGCTCAAATCCCCCGAAAAGACAACCACCCCCGATCACTGGAACGAGCCACCTGAAAAGCGCGACTTCAAGCGGCCCAAGGGGCGTATCCTGATCTTCTGGGGCTGCGGTGAACATGCGCCTGCCGGGCAGCCAGTGATCATCGACTTCTCCAAGATCGCCGCCGGACAGATGCCCCCTGGGCTATGGACGAGCAGTGTGCCGATGGAGCGGCGCATCTCGCCGGCAAGCAGCAAGACCTATGGCTCGTGGCCCAACAGCGACAGCAAGGTCTCGATCAGGACCGACAGCTCGCTGATCGGTGCGCACAAGGTCGTGGGCAACTATTCGCCCGAGATGAACTTCACGCTGACCAAGGACTTCATGGGCGCGCTGCGCACCTCCACGTTTGCGCAGCCGAGCGGCGCAACCCTGCTGCGCTGGAACCCGCTGCCTGACGCGACAGGCTATCACGCCTCGCTGATGGGCGCGAACATGAGCAGGAGCGGCGAGATGAACGACATGGTGTGGTGGTCGTCCAGCACCACGCGCGAGTTTGGCGGCGGACTATCGGACTGGCTCTCGCCCGCAGCGGTTGCACGGCTGGTGTCCAGCAAGACGGTGCTTGCGCCCGCCACGACGACCTGCATGGTCCCCGCCGAGGTCAAGGCCGCGGCGCCGCAGTTCCAGATGGTCTCGCTCTATGCCTATGGTCCTGAGGAAAGCTTCGTCTATCCGCCGCGCCCCGCCAACCCCAAGACGCCGTGGAAACTGGAATGGACCGCAGATATCCGCCACCGTTCGATGACCGGCTTCCTCCTCGGCATGCCGGGAATGGGCGAGGCGGCAGCGGACAACGGGCGCGGCCGAGGCGATCAGCCGCAACAGCAACAGCAATGCCAGCCCAAGCCCAAAAAGCGCGGGCTCGGCGGGCTTGGCGGCCTGATCGGCGGCGCGCTTGGCGGCGCGGTGAGCGGTGCCGGCGGCAATGGAGATGGCTGCTGAACCGGCCATGCTAGTGATCATCTGGCACAGCCGCACCGGCGCCGCCCACGCGATGGCGGAGGCTGCGCGGAAAGGCGCGGCGGGTGAGGGGCGCGCACGGCTGATCGCTGCCGCCGATGCGCACCCGGCGGATCTCCTCGCCGCGCAGGGCTATCTGTTCGTGTGCCCGGAGAACCTCGGCACGATGAGCGGGGCGATGAAGGAGTTCTTCGACCGCGCCTATTATCCGCTGCTGGGGCAGATCGAGGGCCGCCCGTTTGCCACAGCAATTGCTGCCGGTTCGGATGGATCGGGGGCCGAACGCCAGATCGAACGGATCGTGACAGGCTGGCGGCTGCGGCGCATCGCGGAAAGTTTGATCGTAAACCTTGCGGCCCAGACGCCCGATGCCATTCTGGCGGCCAAGATGGTACCGGAAGCGGCGCTGCAAGAGTGCCGCGATTTGGGACAGTCTTTCGGGGCCGGACTGGCGATGGGCCTGTTCTAGCGTGGTGCCGCGCCGCGATGATCCGATTTCGCGTCAGTTTGGGCGCAGGGGACTCGACGACTCCCTCGCATTGGTGTCTCTGTTGAGGCTGTTGTGAGGGAGCAAAGCGGGTGGTGATGGAGCGTGCAGCAGGGCGTGAGCCCCTTGCCGCGCTGCTGTTCGGCCGGGGTGGCCGGCCAGCTGCGGATGGCATAGCTGGACTCACCGCCGGTCCTGATGGATTCGCCCTGCTGAACTCTGATCGCGCGCTCCCGGGCGGTGCCGAATTGCTGCGCGACGGGTTGACCTTCGACCTCGCCGGGCTCGCTCCAGCACCGCAGCGCGCTGTTCCGGGCGTCACGCACCGCGTGGCATTGCCCAATGATTTCAATTGCGATTCGCTTGAGGCGGTCTGGTTCATGGTTGGGCCGCACCTTGCGGGGGCCGAACGTCTGCTGCCGGTCCTGCGGGTCGCCGCGGCTGTCCTCAGCAACCTCGCCACGCTGGGCGGGCTGGAGGCGATCGTGTGGCGTCCGGCGCGGATCGCCATGTCGCCGACGTGGTTCGCCGAAGCGGTGGGCATCTGGCTCGCTGGCGGGCCGTTCCCCGCGCTCGCGTTGACGGCGCTGGCACGCAGCCCGGACGGACTCGAGAGCGAAGGCTTGTCCTTCCTGACCGGGCAGGAGTTCAAGCTCCATGCCCGCAGCGGCGGACCCAACCGGGAGGACAGCCGCATCGCCGTGCGCCTCACGGATTGGCTGGTCGCGCACGGCCGCGTGGAAACGGCGCGCGAGGTGATGCTCGCAGGGGTCGGCGCGGTCTGGCTGGAGCCGGACGGGCAAAACAGGCTTAACGTGATGTCGCGCTAGGTAAAGCACGCTTGCGAGCGACGCGTTAAGACGCGGGCGCGAAGCATGGCCGCATGGTTCCTGCTGGACTCATGGCCCGGGGACGCATCCCCTTTCGCTCGGTAAACGTGCCTGGCAAGGCTGGCTATGCGCCCGGCTTGCAGCGCCACCACCTGTTGCCGCGTGCCCTTTTGGGGCGCCGCGCGTTCAGCCGCATGATCGGCGCGCTTACGCCCGACCGCATCGGCTTTCACGACTTTCGCGCCAACGGACTGCTACTGCCAGCAACCGAGATCGGCGCGCAGCGGATCGGGCTGCCGTTACACCGCGGGCCGCATGGAACCTATTCGGAGATGGTTACCGAACGGGTCGGGCATGCCGAGCTTGCCGGAATGGAGGCGCTGATGCGGCTCGACCTCCTGCAGCGCGCGCTGCGTCGCCGCCTGCTGAATCCGCGCAAGGGCGAGGAGATCGCGCTCAACAAGCATGATCCGGCGCTGGACTACAGCCACCTCGACCGCATGGCCGAGATGCTTTGGCACGCTACTGAAAGCAGGCTCTAGGTGCGAGCTTTCAGGAGGTTGTTCATCCGGCGTGACCGGACCAGAC
>CAZQEH010000035.1:0-34943 GCA_964592205.1 uncultured Novosphingobium sp. | reverse complement strand
ACCGCTCTCACGCGGCGCAGCGTCCTCGCGCGCAGGCGCCGGGGCCGCTTCCGCGCCGTCCAGCGTGAACACCGGAATGCTCATCCCCGTCAGCTTCTCGACATTGCCGATCGCCTCGGCATCATCGTCGGTCACAAACGTGAACGCGCGGCCCGAAGCGCCCGCGCGGCCGGTGCGGCCAATGCGGTGCACATAATCGTCCGGATGCCACGGCGTGTCGTAGTTGAACACATGGCTCACGCCCTTCACGTCCAGCCCGCGCGCCGCCACATCCGAAGCCACGAGGATCGAGATCACCCCGTCCTTGAACTTCTGCAATTCGGCGTTGCGCGCGTTCTGGTCCATGTCGCCATGGATCTCGCCCGCCGAAAAACCGCTCTGCTGCAGGCTCTTGGCGAGCTCGCGTACCGTCGTCTTGCGGTTGGCGAAGATGATCGCGGTGCTCACGTTGTCGGTGCGCAGCAGATGCCGCAGCACTTCACGCTTTCCGCGCGTCGTCACATGCACCTTGTGCTGCGCGATCTGGGTGTTGTTCGAAGCGGGCCGCGCCACTTCGATGTACTTCGGGTTCGAAAGGAACTTGTCCGCCAGCTTCTTGATCACCGGCGGCATGGTGGCCGAAAACAGCAGCGTCTGCCGGTTCGGCGGCAGCTTCGAACAGATCGTCTCGATGTCCGGAATGAACCCCATGTCGAGCATGCGGTCCGCCTCGTCGATCACCAGCAGGCTGCACCCGTTGAGCATGATCTTGCCGCGCTCGAACAGGTCCATCAGGCGGCCCGGCGTTGCGATCAGCACGTCCACGCCGTCCTGCAGCGCCTTGACCTGATCGCCCATCTGCACGCCGCCGATCAGCAGCGCCATCTTCAGGTCGTGGTTCTTGCCGTACTTCTCGAAGTTCTCGGCCACCTGCGCCGCCAGTTCGCGCGTCGGTTCCAGGATCAGGGAGCGCGGCATCAGCGCGCGGCGGCGGCCATGCGCCAGAATGTCGATCATCGGCAGCACGAAGCTCGCCGTCTTGCCCGTGCCCGTCTGCGCAATGCCGATCAGATCGCGCATCATCAGCACCGAGGGGATCGCCTGCGCCTGGATCGCGGTCGGGGTATCGTAGCCGGCGTCGAGAACCGACTGGAGCAATTCGTCAGACAGGCCGAGATCGGCAAATTTCATGAGCGCTGGTTTTTCCGAAAGCAAAGGCGCGCTGGGTAAGTCCGGCGCGCGGAAGGCTTGGCCTCGCGGCCCGCCATCGTGGCCCCGCGCCTAGTCCCAAAGCCCCACGAAAGTCAAGGAAAGTGGTTGCGTAGGGTGGCTCAGTTTCCATCCACCGGAACGTATTCGCGCACATCCTTGAGCTTGCAGGTCGTGCCCGCGCGGGAATGGATCGCATCGCGGCCCACGCAAAGCTGCCCGTCCGCCGTCTTCGACATGTAGAAGCCGAGGTAGAAATCGCGCGCGCTGCAGGCCTTTTCGAGCCCCGCGGCCAGCATCCGCCGATCGCGCATGTAGAACATCAGTCGCCCGTCGGTGATCGGCTGGACCGCAGCGATGCCCAACGCGGGCATGCATTTGCCCGCCTTGCGCTCGCGCACCCGCACCGAAGTGGAGCGCGGCGGCGGCACCAGCGGCTGGACAATGGGCTGCATCGGCTGGAGTGGCAGGATCTGCGGCGCGAGGGCATCGCGGCCCGCATCGCGCGGCGTCACGCGGATGATCACGCGCTGTTCGATGCGCACCTGATCCCACACATCACCCGCCAGCGGGTTGATCCTCGCCGTTGCCGCGCCAGGGGCTTGAGGATTGGCCAGCACGAGCCGGCCAGAGGGCAAGGCTGCCGCACCCCACTCGTCCTGGGCCGCCGCCTCGCCCGTTGGGGGCGCAAACACGCCTTCATCCGCCGGGATGCCGGGCAGGACGAGGGCGATGCTCGCAAAAAGGTCAAACAGACTGGTCATGGCAACAGCAGAAGTAGTGTGGTCCCTCGAAACTGTTGTCCCTGCCCCGACTCTTGTCTCAGGCCAGCGTCGTGCCCCGGAGAATCGTGTGTTCTCGTTAGCACCTGAGCTTGAACCCTCGCTTAACTTGCCTTCAGCAAAAAATGAATTGCCGACAGCGCACTGCCGGGATTAGCCCCCGCACGTCATGTCACGCCCAGACCACTCCCCGTTCCTCGCAGCCGCCGCGGCGCTGCTCGGTCCCCGCGGCTTCACCACCGATACCGATCTCATGGCACCATGGCTCACCGATTGGCGCGGGCGCTTCACCGGCCGCGCGCTGGCGATGGCCTCGCCCGCGTCCACCGCCGAAGTCTCCGCGCTGGTGCGCCTTTGCACCGAGCACCGGGTGCCAATCGTCCCGCAGGGCGGCAACAGCGGCATGTCCGGCGGCGCGACGCCCGATACCGGCGGCCACGCGCTCCTCCTCAGCTTGCGGAGGATGAACCGGATCCGCCACCTCGATAACGAAAACCGCATGGCCACCGCCGAAGCGGGAGTCGTGCTGCAAACGCTCCATGAAGCCGCAGACGCGGCAGGCTTGCGCTTTGCCCTCACGCTCGGCGGCAAGGGTTCGGCCACGATCGGCGGCCTTGTCTCGACCAATGCCGGCGGCACGCAGGTTCTGCGCCACGGCACGATGCGCGCGATGGTGATAGGGCTCGAAGCCGTGCTCGCCGATGGTTCAGTGCTCGATACGCTGACCCCGCTCAAGAAGGACAACCGCGGCTTCGATCTCAAGCAGGTTCTGATCGGTTCGGAAGGCACGATGGGCATCGTGACCGCCGCCACGCTCCGGCTGGAGCCCGCCGTTGCGGGCCGTGCCGTGCTCTGGGCGGGTCTCGAATCGCTCCATGCCGCCCGCGCGCTTCTGCTCCACGCCGAAGCGCAGGCAGGCGCCGCACTTGAAGGCTTCGAGGTCATGCCGCGCCATTCGCTAGAAGCAGTCTGCGCCTATCTTCCCGCCGCTCGCCCGCCGCTCGCCGAGCCGCATGCCTGGCACGCCCTCATCGAACTCGTCGCGACGAACGCGGCCGCCGCCGCCGCCTTGCCCGAACGCGCCGAGGCGCTGCTTGCCTCGGCATTCGAGGCCGGCCTCATTGCCAATGCGACAATCGCTGCCAGCGAAGCGCAGGCCGAAGCTTTCTGGACCTTGCGTGACAGCGTCGCCCCGGCCGAACGCGCGCTGGGGCCCGCCGTCCAGCACGATATCAGCGTGTCCACGCACAAGATGCCCGATTTCGTCGAGCAGGCCGTCCCGCTGATCGAAGCGGCCTGGCCGGGCACCCGCGCAGTCGGCTTCGGCCATCTGGGCGATGGCAACATCCACTTCCACGTCATCGCGCCTGCCGGGGTCGATCCCGCCACATGGCAAGCTACCGATGCCAAGGCGATCAGCGCGCAGGTCCACGACCTCGTCACGCAGTGGGGCGGCTCGATCTCGGCAGAGCACGGCATCGGGCAGTTGAAGCGCGATGAACTCGCCCGCCTTGGCGATCCCGCCGCGCTCACGCTGCTCCGCCGGATCAAGGCCGCGCTCGATCCCAATGGGCTGCTCAATCCCGGCAAGCTGATCTGAAGGAAAGCGTGCCGGTCTGTAACAGGCTTGTTGCACGTACTCTTGCGCAGCTTCGGTTCAATCCCTAAACGGCCCCGTTCCCGCCGCAACGCCGCGCAGTCTGGCGCGTCCAGGCGAACAGTCTGACGGAGAGATTTCCATGGCCAGCGCGCCGCAAGCTTCCCTGCCCCTGTTCTATAACGACATCGTGCCGCTCAACTTGCGCGATCACGCGAACTGGAAGGCCCGCGCGGCCGACAAGGCGACCTGGATGGTCGGCCAGCACGCTGTTCCGTTGACGGTCGAGGAATTTCCGCAGGCTGCGCGCCACTTCCCGATCATCTTCGCCTCGGGTGAAAATCCGGTGCCGCTGGCGCTCATGGGCCTCAATGAAGGTATCAACGTGTTCGTCGATGCCGAGGGCAACGTTACCCCCGGCGCCTATGTCCCGGCCTATGTCCGCCGCTATCCCTTCCTCCTCGCGAAGCTGACGCCGGATACCACCGACCTCTCGCTCTGCTTCGATTACACGTCGGGTCTGGTCGGCGATTTTCCTGAGGGCGAGCCGCTGTTCACTGGCGAGGAACCCTCGGAAGCCACGCGCAACGTGCTCCAGTTCTGCGAGCAGTTCGAACAGGCCGGCCAGCGCACGCAGGCTTTCGTCGAGGAACTGACCAAGCACGATCTGCTGATGGACGGCGAAGCCGCGATCCAGCAGGCCGGGATCGAGCAGCCCTTCGTTTACCGCGGCTTCCAGATGGTGAACCAGGAAAAGCTGCGTGAAATGCGCGGCGATGTCCTGCGCGGCTGGGCGCAGAGCGGTCTGCTCCCGCTGCTCTACGCACACGTGTTCTCGCTCGATCTGATGAGCGTGATCTTCGGCAAGCAGGTCGAGATGGGCGTTGGCCCCACGCCTCCGCTGCCGGCATTTTGATTGCTGGCGCGTGATCGACATGCGTTGATCACGCACCGGCATTACTTACCAGATCGGTTGCTGTTACCAATCGCGACAAAGCGAGCGGCAAAAGCACTTGCACAAGCGAATAGTGCAACCTATCTTCCGTAAGTCGCGGCGGCGCTCCCCTCATGGCCCGGCGCGGCGGGTGCACTTGGTGCACCTCCTCCCTGAACCTTGGCCACCTGGAGCGATGCTCCAGGTGGTTTTTTCTTGAATTCAGGGGCTAGGAGCCTTCACTTTGCCACATGCTGGCAATCTCCCCAGCCAACGCAGGCGCCTCACTCCGCCGCAGCGCGCCAGAAGCCCCGCTCGCGACCCAGATCGGCCACCGCAATCGCCATGCGCTGCACCAGCGCGGTCACCAGATCGACCGTTTCCTCAAGCCCCGGCCCCGGCTCGGCCATCGCAGCATCGAGGTAGGTCCGCCGGTCGATCTCAAGCTGCAGGCAATGGACCCCGGCATGGCGGCGGGCATGCCGTTCCAGCACATAGCCGCCAGCATAGGGCCGGTTGTGCGCGGCGAGGCGCCGCGCCTGTCCCAGCATGGCAAAGGCCTCTGCCACCAGTGCGCCATCGCAGGCCGCACCGAACCGGTCGCCCAGCACGAATTCGGCCGCCGGTTCGCCCGCCCGCGCCGGCAGCGGCGGCATCGAATGAAGGTCGATCAGCAGCGCCGCACCCCAGCGCGCGCGGACACCATCGAGCAGTTCGCCGAGCGCGGTATGGTAAGGCTGGTGCACGCCTTCGATGCGCGCGGCGAGATCATCGCGCGCGATCGGCCATTTCCACAATTCGCCAAGCCCCGGCAGCCGCCGCGGCACAAGGCCAAGCCCACTGCGCGCGCGGCGCCCCGATGCCGAAGTGACCGGGGCCGAACTTGCATCAGGTACCCCGCCGCCCACCATGTCCCAATCGACATCGTCGCTGGCGCGGTTGAGATCGATCATCGCGCGCGGCGCATGGGCTACCAGCAACGCCGCCCCGGTTCGCACGGCCACGGCGCGGCCGATCAGATCGACCAGCCGGTCTTCAAGCCGCGGCGCGCTGTAGGCGGGCTGGCGCATACGCGAAACGAGCTCTGGCGGATAACTGCGCCCGGCATGCGGAACCGCGATCACGACCGGAACGGGCGAAGGATCGTGCAGCCACACGGAAAACGCGGCGACGCCTTCAAGGCCGGGGACGCATCCCCCGCTGAATGTATCGGCATTGCCATGCGCGGGCGATTCGCCCCGCGACGCAAAAAGTCGCTCCATTTGCAGAGGCTGCCGGGGTTTGGCGCACATGTCAAAGTGCGCCATAGTGCGAGGCAGGATCGATGCCTCGCTGGAGGGAATCTTAACCTGCACGGGTGTATGCGTGCGGGACAAGCTATGCCGTCAGCCACGGCTTGCGGGCGCAATATCCAGGCGAACTGGGGCCAGACAACTGGCACGACGATGAAGGTGACCATGATTCGAATTCTCCTGGCCGAAGATGAAGACGCGATGCGCACCTACCTCGCCCGGGCGCTCGAGAATGCCGGTTACGAGGTTGTCTCGGTCGATCGCGGGACCGAAGCGGTGCCGCTGCTTGAAACGCAGCACTTCGATCTGCTCCTTTCGGATATCGTCATGCCCGAAATGGACGGGATCGAACTCGCGCAGCGCTGCGCCGAGATCAGCCCGAACACGAAGGTCATGTTCATCACGGGATTTGCCGCCGTCACGCTCAAGGCCAACCGCGAGGCACCGAGCGCGCGCGTGCTCTCGAAGCCCTTCCACTTGCGCGATCTCGTGCTCGAAGTGGAACGGATCTTCGGAGATTCCCCGATGACCGGCAATCTGCGCTGACCGGACCCTCCTCGCCATTCTCCCAAAGTGCGAATGGAGATGCGGCCCGCCGCTGGCCGGCTTGAGGGGTAATCGGAGGCAGCGAAAACCCCCCTTGCCAGCCCAGCCGCCCAAGGCTAATGGGCTGCCTCTCCAAAGCGCATAGCGCGGCGGAAATTCGATGGTGCGGGCGTATAGCTCAGTGGTAGAGCACTATGTTGACATCGTAGGGGTCGCAAGTTCAATCCTTGCTACGCCCACCATCGCCAAGAAAAACCCCGCTGCGGCGGGGTTTTTTGTTGCCAGAATGGCTTGCCGCCGGGCCGGCTCGCACCGGCCCGGCAACAATTGAAAGCCTTACTTGCCCTGCCAGTTGGGCTTGCGCTTTTCGGCAAAGGCCAGCGCGCCTTCGCGCGCGTCGGACGAGGTGAACACAGGCGCGATATACGCTTCCTGCTTGTCCCACATCTCGGCCTCGGTCCACTCGTGCGAATCGCGCACGATCGCCTTGGACGCGATCAGCGCCAGCGGGCCGTTGGCGGCAACGCGCGCAGCGAGCGCCTTGGCGGCAACCAGCGAAGGGCCATCGGTCAGTTCGTTGATGAAACCCAGCGCATAGGCGCGGTCGGCGGCGATGAAGTCGCCGGTCAGCGCCAGTTCCATCGCGATGCGCGGCGGGATCTGGCGCGGCAGCTTGATGAGTCCGCCGGCGGCTGCGGCAAGGCCGCGCTTGGCTTCGGGAATGCCGAACTTCGAACCCTTGCTCGCCACGATCAGGTCGCACGAAAGCGCCAGTTCCATGCCGCCGGCCAGTGCATAGCCATCGACCGCCGCGATGATCGGCTTCTTCGGCGTCCACTGCGAAAGCCCGCCAAAACCGCGGCCCGGCACGCTCGGCCGCTCGCCGCGCAGGAAGCCCTTGAGATCCATGCCGGAGCAGAACGTGCCGCCAGCACCCGTCAGGATCGCGCAGCGCAGGTCGGTCTCGGCATCGAGCCGGTCCATCGCCGCGGCAATGCCTTCGGCTGCGGCCTTGGTCATCGCGTTCTTGGCTTCGGGGCGGTTGATCGTGACGATCAGGACGTTGCCATCCACTTCGGTCAGGACTTCAGGCGCATCGCTCACGGCATCTCTCCTACATGCATGCTTAATCGCTTGGTTAAATGTCTAGAGCCCGGCCCCTGCCCCTGTCCAGACCCAAACCGCGCGAATCGCGGTCCCACATGCCCTTTGGTGAAAGTCACCCGCTTGCGCGCCGGCAAGCGCCTGCTAAGGAACGCCAAATTTCTTTGAATCACCTCCCCGGGGAAGGCACGCAGACCATGGCAAAGATCAAGGTTAAGAATCCTGTCGTCGAGCTCGACGGCGATGAAATGACGCGGATCATCTGGCAGTGGATCCGCGAACGCCTGATCCTTCCCTATCTCGATATCGATCTGAAGTACTACGATCTCTCGGTCGAGAAGCGTGACGAGACGAACGACCAGATCACCATCGATTCGGCCAATGCAATCAAGCAGTACGGCGTTGGCGTGAAGTGCGCCACGATCACGCCGGACGAGCAGCGCGTCGAGGAATTCAAGCTCAAGAAAATGTGGAAGTCGCCCAACGGCACGATCCGCAACATCCTTGGCGGCGTCGTGTTCCGCGAACCCATCGTGATCCAGAACGTGCCGCGCCTCGTGCCCGGCTGGACCGATCCCATCGTCGTCGGTCGTCATGCGTTCGGCGATCAGTACAAGGCGACTGACACGCTGATCCCGGGCCCGGGCAAGCTGCGCCTCGTGTGGGACGGCGATGATGGCCAGAAGATCGATCTCGACGTGTTCGATTTCCCGAGCGCGGGCGTTGCCATGGCAATGTACAACCTCGACGATTCGATCCGCGATTTCGCCCGCGCGAGCCTGAACTACGGGCTCAATCTCGGCTGGCCGGTCTACCTCTCCACCAAGAACACCATCCTCAAGGCCTACGATGGCCGCTTCAAGGATCTGTTCCAGGAAGTCTACGATACCGAAGGCTTCGCCGAAAAGTTCAAGGCCGCCGGCATCGAATACCAGCACCGCCTGATCGACGACATGGTCGCCTCGGCGCTCAAGTGGTCGGGCAAGTTCGTCTGGGCCTGCAAGAACTACGATGGCGACGTGCAGTCCGATACCGTGGCGCAGGGCTTCGGCTCGCTCGGCCTGATGACCTCGGTGCTGATGTCGCCCGATGGCAAGACGATCGAGGCCGAGGCCGCGCACGGCACCGTCACGCGCCATTACCGCCAGCACCAGCAGGGCAAGCAGACCTCGACCAACCCGATCGCCTCGATCTTCGCGTGGACGCGCGGCCTGATCTACCGCGGCAAGTTCGACGAGACGCCCGAAGTGGTGACCTTCGCCGAAACGCTCGAGCGCGTCTGCATCGAGACGGTCGAAACCGGCAAGATGACCAAGGACCTCGCCATCCTCATCGGCCCCAACCAGCCGTGGATGACCACCGAGCAGTTCTTCGAAGCCATCGTCGAAAACCTCGAAGCCGCGATGGCCGCCGGGGCCTGATCCGGACCGGGCTTGATGGAAGAGGGGCGGGACGATCTCCCGCCCCTTTTTCGTCAGCCCGCGAAGACAGGGATCCAGAGCGGCACAAAATCGCGCCCGCCGCGAAAGCTCACTCCGCCGCCTTCAGTCCAACTTAACCAATTCTTGCAGATTTGCGCAGAATACAGCAGCGTAACACCGGAAAGGTGAACGCGTGTCGGCCCTCGTCGCAATTTTCGCCATGTTCATTGTCAGCGCGGTCGGTCTGCTCGCGCTGATCTGGTACTGGCTGCGCCAGCGTGCGCAGCGCGAACCCAAACCCGCCAAACCGAAACAGGTCCGGCGCAAGGCTACTTCCCATGAAGCCGCCGAACCCGTGCCCGAAGCCGATGCCCTCCCGCAGCGGACAGGCCGCAGCCGTCTGATCTCTGCGGCCACGCTGGCCAAGGCCGAGGCGGCTCACGCGCTGCCCGCCGCCGATTACGCTGCCCCCGAAGAGTCGATGGAGCCCGAACCGGAAGCCGCTCTGCCTGCGCGGCCCGGTGCGATTGCCCTCGCCGCGCGGCAGGCGATTGTCCTCCGGCAGCATTTCCCGCCGCACCGCGCCCCGCAGGCGCGCAGCTGGCTGGGCGGCACCCCGATGCTCCCCGGCGCTAACGAGTGGCCGGTGAACCCTGCCACCGGCAAGCCGCTGCATTTCCTCCTCCAGCTCGATCTCGCCGAAGTCCCGCACGAAGCCGGCCTCGGCCTGCTCCCGCCCGATGGCGCGCTTGGGGTTTTCCTCGATCTCGATTGGGGCCCCGGAGAGGCCTTCCGCGTAGTCTACGCGCAAGGCTATGCCGGCACGCCGTGGCATGCGCTCGATGTCCCGCAGGGCCTCGCCATGGCGTATGGAGACGAAGCCGCGCTTGCGTGGCCCTGGGCGCTCACCCCGGCGCATGGCACGCAGATCCTGCCGCGCTGGCCCGTCGCGCCAAGGCTGATCGCGCTCCCCGAAAGCGATCACCCCGGCTGGCCGCACACCGCCGCTACCGCACAGGCGCTGCTCGATGCGCAAGGGCAGAACGACCTCGCCCCCGCGCTCGCCATCGCGGACTTCAACGGGGCGGACGGGCAGGCCTTCGAACCGTGCTGGTACGGCTACCCGCAAGACTGGATCGCAGTACAGATCGCTGCGGCCGCGCTGGTGCGCGAGGCGGACCGCGCATCGCGCACCCTGCTGAACGATCCCTACCCCGGGCTCGACGAAGCCGACCGCGCCGCCCAGCTCAAGGCCGCGCGCGAGGAAGCGCAGGCCTGGTTCGATCACGCGCTCGGCAATCCCGCGCTCGCGCCCCTCGCCCCGCCAGTGCGCAAGGCCTTCTGGGACTGGCTCGCGACTCACCGTGCGCTTGCCGAACGGGTAATCCCCGAGGCTGTCGAGGCCGCCATCGAAACGACGCTCCACGCTTCGCCCGAAGAAGCCGCCAAGTTTCCCGAAGAGATCACCGCCCGCGTCGCCTGGCGCCACGCGCTGGTGCGGCGCACCCCGGAAGGCGTGATCGCCCCGCCCCCGGCGCGCCTCTTCGCCCCGGCCAGCGGCGCGGCAGAGCTTGCCGTCACGCACCTCCTGCTGCTCGAATTGCCGACGAACCCCGCACTCGGCCACCACTTCGGCGGCGGCGCGCTGCAATGGTGGATCACGCCGGATGACCTTGCAGATCGGCGGTTTGAGGCTGTGGTGATGGCGCGGACTTGAGTCCGCGAGGATTCATTCGCGCAAAGACGCGAAACCCTCACACTACCAGCAGCTCTTCCAGCCGCGCCACCAGCGCCGCGTCCGCGCCCAGCACCGCCTCTGCATAGGCCTCGAACGTCCCGTGCTCGCGCTCCATCGCGGCGAAGGCGCCCTCCAGAAACTCCGGCTGCACCGACATGATCATGCGCAGGGCATCGTCCGTCATGGCGGCGCCGAAGCTCGCGCGGATGTTCGTCGCCGCGGCCGCAATGCGTGCTTCGGAATTGCCCGCCGTGTTGGTCAGGAGGTAGTCCGCCATCACGTCATCGGCATGCACGCCCAGCAACCGGTGGACGATCGCCGCGCCCACGCCGGTGCGGTCCTTGCCCGCAAAGCAGTGCAGCAGGCTCGGCCCATGGTCCTCGGCCAGGGTCTGCAGATAGAGCCGGAACGTGCCCACCAGCACCGGGCGGAACGGCAGCTTGTCGTAGAGCTTCACCATCGCCGCGCGCGCATCGTCCGCCGTGCGCACGCCCGCCGCTGCTTCGTCGTGCACGGCCCTGCCATGATCGCCCGCGGTCTCGCCGGGGAAAAACACCACCTGCCCCGCCCATTCCTCATGTCGCAGGCACGGAAACTGCGCGCGCTCGCTATCGCCGCGCAGGTCGATCACCCGCGCGATGCCGATGCGGTGCACCACGTCGAGGTCTTCCGCCGTCGCCTCGTAGTGATGCCCCGAACGCCACAAGTGCCCCGTGCGCAGCGTGCCGCCGCGCGCGCCATAGCCGCCGTAGTCGCGAAAGTTGTGAATGCCGGCGAGCGGCAGAACGCGGTTTTCCATGGGCCGTCCCTGTCAGATCAGCCGCCCCAATGCCAGCGCTTCAAGACGCGGCCATTGCACCTTACGCAAAGCCTTCCGCCAGAAACCGCTCGGCACAGCCCGCAAGTACCGCAGCGCCCAGCGGCATCACGCTTTCATCGAGCATCATGCGCGTCGAATGGATCGAGCAGCAACTCTTCCAGTCCGCCCCCTGCGGCGCCACGCCGAGGAAGAACATCGCCCCCGGCGTCTGCTCCAGCACGTAGGAGAAGTCTTCCGCCCCCATGATCGGATGCGACAGGCGCAGGAACTTGCCTTCCCCGGCAATGTCTTGCGCCACCTTCGCGCCCAGTTCGACCGCGCGCGGATCGCAGATCGTCACCGGGAAGCCGGGAATGATCGCCGTTTCCGCGGTCAGCCCATGCGCCGCCGCGATATGGCTCACGAGCTGAGGCAGCGCTTCATGCAGCCGCGCCCGCGCGCCGGGTGAAAGCGTGCGCAAGGTGCCAAGCAGATGCGCGCTATCCGGGATCACGTTGTAGGCCGTCCCCGCCTCGATCTTTGAAACCGTCGCCACCACCGGATCGGAAACCGAGAACTTGCGCGTCACCATCGCCTGGATCGCGCTGACGATCTCGCAGGCGACCGGCACCGGATCGAGCGTGTCGTGCGGCATCGATGCATGGCCGCCATCGCCCTTGATCGTGATTTCGAAGCGGTCCGCCGAAGCCAGCAGCGGTCCGCTGCGCCCCGCCACGATCCCGTGCGGGCTGTTGGGCATGATGTGGAGCGCAAACGCAGCGTCCGCCTTGGGTTCGAGCAGCCCGTCATCGATCATGAAGCGCGCGCCGTGGTGCCCTTCCTCGCCCGGCTGGAACATGAACTGCACTTCGCCCGCCAACTTGTCCGCCCGCGCGCAGAGCAACTCCGCTGCCCCGGCCAGCATTGCCGTATGCGCATCGTGCCCGCAGGCATGCATCCGGCCCGCAAACTGCGAGGCGAACTCGAGCCCGGTCTCCTCGGGCATCTCCAGCGCGTCCATGTCCCCGCGCAGCAGCACACGCCGTCCATTCCCCCCACCGCCCTTCAGCGTCGCGACGAGGCCCGTCGTCGAAGGCCCCTCGCGCCACGTCAGCGGCAGATGCGCCAGCGCCGCGCGCACTTTGCTCGCGGTGAGCGGCGTATGCAGCCCCAGTTCCGGCTCGGCATGGATCGCGCGCCGCAGCGCGGTGATTTGCGGCTCAAGGGTTCGCGCCCGTTCGAGAAGATCAGCGTGCAGCATGGGGGCTCCTTCGGCCAAAATCGCAACTTCGCGCCGAAGCGCACCATAAGCCGCACCCCGCGCCGCTGTCGAGTGACCGGCGGTGAAGCGCGCCTCGCGCGGCAGCGGAGGCGCAATCAAGGGCCGGCGCAGCCGAGGACTAGGCTGAGCGCGTACCTTCCCTCTTGCGCAGTCACGCGCGGCAGTTTAATCGCTCGATTAACACATTTGGGAGAGAGTCCATGGCCGAAGCCTATATCATCGATGCCGTCCGCACCCCGCGCGGAGTTGGCAAGCCAGGCAAGGGCGCGCTGTCGCACCTGCACCCGCAGCACCTCGCCGCCACAGTGATGAAGGCGATCGCGGAGCGCAACAATCTCGATACCGGCACCGTCGACGACGTCATCTGGTCGACCTCCTCACAGGTCGACAAGCAGGGCGGCGACCTCGGCCGCATGGCCGCGCTGGCTGCCGGCTTCAACATCAACGTCAGCGGCACCACGCTTGATCGGTTCTGTGGCGGCGGCATCACCTCGGTCAATCTGGCGGCCGCCACTGTTATGTCGGGCATGGAAGATTGCGTGATCGCAGGCGGCACCGAAATGATGAGCTTTACCTCGGCGCACGCTGCGGCGCAGGCGAATGCCGGTTTCGCGCCGCGCATGATGGGCTCAGGCAACAAGGCGCTCGACGAGATCCACCCGCAGTCGCACCAGGGCATTTGCGGCGATGCCATCGCCACCATCGAAGGCATCAGCCGTGAGGCGCTCGATGCGCTCGCGCTCGTCAGCCAGCAGCGCGCCGACATGGCGATCAAGGAAGGCCGCTTCACCAAGTCGCTCATTCCCGTGCTCAACGAGGATGGCTCGGTCGCTCTGGACCGCGAGGAATTCCCCCGCCCCGAAACCACCGCCGAGGGCCTTGCCAGCCTGAAGCCCGCGTTCGCCGGGATGATCGACTTCGATCTCGGCGGCGGCGTCACCTTCCGCAAGCAGATCAACCGCCGCTATCCCGATGTGGATATCAAGCCCGTCCACCACGCCGGCAACTCGTCGGGCGTCGTCGATGGCGCCGCGGCGATCCTCATCACCTCACCCGCCTATGCCGAAAAGCACGGCCTGAAGCCGCGCGCGCGCATCGTTGCCTATGCCAACCAGGGCGATGATCCCACGCTGATGCTCAACGCGCCGGTCCCGGCGGCCAGGAAGGTTCTCGCCAAGGCGGGCCTGACCAAGGACGATATCGACGTCTGGGAAATCAATGAGGCTTTCGCCGTCGTGGCCGAAAAGTTCATCCGTGATCTCGATCTCGATCGCGCCAAGGTCAATCCCAACGGTGGCGCGATGGCGCTCGGCCACCCGATCGGCGCCACCGGCTCAATCCTCATCGGCACCGCGCTCGATGAACTCGAACGCTCGGGCGGGCGCTACGGCCTCGTCACGATGTGCGCTGCGGGCGGCATGGCCCCGGCGATCATCATCGAACGTATCTGATCCCGCCAGAAAGTCCTCTCCCCTTCAGGGGGAGAGGGCTGGGTGAGGGGCGCTCCATGAAGAATCCTGAAGCCTTCGCCAGCTGCGAAGCCTTCGATTTCACCGATGGCCCCTACACCCGCCGCGTCTGGCGCAAGGGCAGCTGCCCCGCCGTTATCGTCATGCACGAAATACCCAACCTCCACCCCCAGGTGCTGCGCTTTGCTGACCGCGTCGCGGCGAAGGAAATGAGGGTTTATTGCCCCAGCCTGTTCGCCGAGGATGGTCGCATGCCCTCCAAGGCTTACACAATGGGGCAGATGTCTGGATGATCTGCGTCCGCCGCGAATTCAACGTCTGGGCCAATGGCAAATCCAGCCCAATCGTCGATTGGCTCCGCGCGGTCGGCGTGTGCCTCGCTGGCGGCTTCGCGCTCGCGATGATGACCGAACCCGCCGTCGTCGCGCCCGGCCTCTCGCAGCCCTTGCTCCCGCTGGGCAACAAGGGCGCCGGGCGGATCGACGCGAGCGACGCGGAAATCGCCTGCGCCAAGCGCCGGTTCGAGGCGGAAGACCTGACCATGATGGCATTGCGCTTCCCGAGCGACCATTTCGTGCCGCATACGGTGCTGACCTGGCATCTGATCGATGAGCCGGGGAGCGCGACGAAGCAGATCGAGCAGGACGTCATCACCTTCTTCAAGGCGCGCACAGCGGCCTGAACCCCGGCCCTTCACCCCGCTTGCCCACGGCCCCGCGCCCCTGTAGAGCGCGGGCCAAACCCCAGCTTCCCGAGAATACGCAAGGACCTCCAATGGCCGCCCAGTACGCCTATGTCATGAAGAACATGACCAAGACCTTTCCCGGCGCCCCCAAGCCGGTGCTGAAGGACATCAACCTCCAGTTCTATCAGGGCGCCAAGATCGGCATCGTCGGCCCCAACGGCGCGGGCAAGTCGACGCTGATCAAGATCATGGCCGGGATCGACAAGGATTACACGGGCGAAGCGTGGCCGGGCGAGAACATCACCGTCGGCTATCTTGAGCAGGAACCCCAACTCGATAGCACCAAGACCGTGCTCGAAAACGTCAAGGACGGCGCCCGCGAGATCGCCGACATGGTCGACCGCTTCAACGCGATCGGCATGGAAATGGGCGAGGAAGACGCCGATTTTGACGCGCTCGGTGCCGAGATGGCCGAACTGCAGGACAAGATCGACGCGGTCGATGGCTGGACGCTCGACAATCAGCTCGAAATCGCGATGGAAGCCCTGCGCTGCCCACCCGGCGATTGGCCGGTGGACAGCCTCTCTGGCGGTGAAAAGCGCCGTGTTGCGCTCACCCGCCTGCTGATCCAGAAGCCCTCGATCCTCCTGCTCGACGAACCGACCAACCACCTCGACGCCGAAAGCGTCAACTGGCTGGAAAACCACCTCAAGGAATATGCCGGCGCGGTGCTGATGATCACCCACGACCGCTACTTCCTCGATAACGTCGTCGGCTGGATCCTCGAACTCGATCGCGGCAAGTACTTCCCCTACGAGGGCAACTACTCGACCTACCTCGAAAAGAAGGCCAAGCGGCTCGAACAGGAAAGCCGCGAGGACGAAGGCCGCCAGAAGGCCATCGCGCAGGAACTCGAATGGATCCGGCAGGGGCCCAAGGGCCGCCAGACCAAGTCCAAGGCGCGTATCAAGGCATTCGACCAGCTCGTCGAATCCGCCGAGAACCGCCCCATCGGCAAGGCGCAGATTGTCATCCAGGTGCCCGAGCGCCTTGGCGGCAAGGTGATCGAGGCCAAGAACATCTCCAAGGCCTATGGCGACAAGCTGCTGTTCGAAAACCTCTCGTTCATGCTCCCCCCCGGCGGCATCGTCGGCGTGATCGGGCCCAACGGCGCGGGCAAGTCCACGCTGTTCAAGCTCATCACCGGCAAGGAACAGCCCGATAGCGGCACGATCGAGATCGGCCAGACGGTCCACCTCGGCTACGTTGACCAGAGCCGCGACCAACTGGATGCGTCAAAGAACGTCTGGGAGGAAATCTCCGACGGGCTCGACTACATGAAGGTCAACAAGCAGGACATGTCGACCCGCGCTTACGTCGGCGCGTTCAACTTCAAGGGGCAGGACCAGCAGAAGAACGTCGGCAAGCTCTCGGGCGGTGAACGCAACCGCGTGCACATGGCCAAGATGCTCAAGCAAGGCGGCAACGTCCTCCTGCTCGACGAACCGACCAACGATCTAGACGTCGAAACGCTGCGCGCACTCGAAGAAGCCATCGAGAACTTCGCCGGCTGCGCCGTGGTCATCAGCCACGACCGCTTCTTCCTTGATCGCCTCGCCACCCACATCCTCGCGTTTGAAGGCAACAGCCACGTCGAATGGTTCGAAGGCAACTTTGAAGCCTACGAGGAAGACAAGCGCCGCCGCCTCGGCGATGCGGCCGACCGCCCGACGCGCCTCGCCTACAAGAAGCTTACCCGCTGACGACCGATCCGTTCATGTTGACCATCCTCAACATGAACGGAAACCACTGTTATGGTTCAGCCATAGGACAGCCCGGGTGCTATAGACGGGAGACATGGGAGGCCGCGAGCGAGTCGCTGCCCCACGTAACCGGAGCCGGGATCATGGCCACCAAGTCCGTATCGAGAACCAGCGCTTCTGCCCTTCTTGCCATCCTGATCGGTACCGCGGCGCTCACGCCCGCCGCCGCCAGCGCGCAGGAACACCGCGATCACGGTGAGCGCGGGAGCGGGCGCATGGAGCGCTCCGCTCCCGCGCAGGCGCCTGCGCAGGCCCCCGCCTGGCAAAACCACGCGCCAGCCGCCAGCTCTGCCCCCGCATGGCAGGGCCGCCCGGCGTGGTCATCGAACGGCGGACAGGCAGAACGCCCTTCGCCCCCCGCCAACTCCGGCGGCTGGAATGGCCGGCCCGCGTGGCAGAATGGCGGCGGTGATCGGGGTGGTGATCGCGGCGGCGTGGTGAACCCCGGCGGCCAGCCCGCCAATGGCCGTCCGGCCTGGGCTCAGGGCGGTCAGGTTCAGCAGCCCCGCACGCAGCCTCCGGCTTGGGGCACCCGCAACCCTACCTACGTTGATCCCAATCGCGGCAACAATGGCTGGCAGGGCGGCAATGGCCGTGACCGCGATGGCCGCGACGGCGATCGCAGTGCCCAATGGCATCGCGATGGCAACGGCCAGTGGAACCGCAGCGGCTGGGGCTCGAACAACCAGCCCAACTGGAACCGTGATCGGGACCGGGATCGGGACCACGACCGGGATCGCAACAGCTGGCGCGGCAATGGCTGGCGCGGCAATGGCTGGAGCTACAACAACGGCGGCCGCTCGTGGGATCGTGACGGCTGGCGGCGTGACAATCGCTATAACTGGTACGGCTGGCGCAACAGCCACCGCTCGATCTTCAGCCTCGGCTTTTATTCGGCGCCGTGGCGGGATTACTCCTACAGCCGCTTCAGCATCGGCGTGGTCATCGGCGCGCCCTTCTACGATCAGCGTTATTGGATCGCCGATCCCTGGGCATATCGCCTGCCCCCGGCAGACGGCCCCTATCGCTGGGTCCGCTATTATGACGACGCACTGCTGGTGGATATCTACTCGGGCGAAGTGGTCGATGTGATCTACGATATCTTCTACTGATCCGCCTTTCCGGGGGCGCGCCTAGCGCGTCCCCGGCCTGGCTCCCGGCGCCCATGCCATGCGCTTCGCCACCACCGCCGCCGCGCGGCCATACCCCGGAGAGCCCGTATCGCGCCGCTCCGGCCCCAGCGATCCGCGAAAGCGAAATCCTCCGCGAGTATCTCGTATGCTGCCGCCTCGTCCGCCCGGTTCCCCACTTCGTGGTAGAACCGCTCGATCAAGCCTGCCTACGTCAAATCCGGTTCGCCTGCGCCACCGCATCGCTCGCGCGCAAGGCGCACACGATCCGCGTCAGATGCGCCAGATCGCGCACTTCCAGATCCACTTCATAGGTATGGAACGGGTTCTCGCGCTGGGTCATTTCAAGATTAACCACATTGGCGTGATTTTTCGCAAAAACACCAGCCATTTCGGCGAGCGTACCCGGCCGGTTATAGAGCTCCGCACGGATGCGGCCCACCGCACCGTCGGTGCGCGCGTCCCATGAAAGGTCGATCCAGTCGGCATCGATGCCATTGGCAAGGCTCAGGCAGTCGATGGCGTGGACTTCGACGCCTTTGCCCATGCGCCTCAGGCCCACGATGCGGTCCCCCGGCACCGGATGGCAGCAATCGGCCAGCTTGAAGGCCATGCCCGGCGTCAACCCGCGCACCGCGATCGCGCGCTGCTGGCTCGGCCAGTCCTCACTTTGCGGCAGGTTCTTGGCGCTGCCCGGCACCAGCGCTTCCATCACCTGCCGGTCGTCGATCTTGGCGCTGCCGATGGCGACCATGAGGTCTTCCTCATTGGTGTATTTCAGCCGCTTGATCGCGTCCGCCAGCGCCTTCTTGCCGATCTTGCTGGGGAGCCGCTCGGCGATCTCGTCATAGAGCTTGCGCCCGATCTCGGCGATTTCGGCGCGCTCCTTCTGGCGCACCGCACGGCGGATCGCGGCGCGGGCCTTGCCGGTGACCACAAACGCCAGCCACGAAAGCTGCGGCTCGCTGCTGCGGCTCTTGATGATCTCCACCACGTCGCCATTGCCCAGCGGGGTGCGCAGCGGCACGTGCCGCCCGTTAATCTTCGCCCCCACCGCCTGCGCGCCCAGATTGGTGTGCACGGCAAAGGCAAAGTCGATCGGCGTCGCGCCCTTGGGCAGCTGATAGAGCGCGCCCTTGGGCGTAAACGCAAAGATGCGGTCCTGATAGATCGCCATCTTCGTGTTCTCGAGCAGCTCGTCCGCATCGCTGCTCGCCTCGAGGATCTCGACCAGATCGCGCACCCAGCCGACCTGCCCATCGGGCAGCGCGCCCTGCTTGTAGGCCCAGTGCGCGGCCAGGCCGAACTCGTTGATCCGGTGCATCTCGTGCGTCTTGATCTGCACTTCCACGCGCATCGCGTTGTTGTAGATCAGCGAAGTGTGGAGGCTCTTGTAGCCGTTCATTTTCGGCGTCGAGATGTAGTCCTTGAACCGCCCGGGGATCATCTGCCAGGTCCGGTGCAGCACGCCGAGCGCGGTGTAGCAATCGTCCTCGCGGTCGGTCAGCACGCGAAAGGCCATGATGTCGGTGATCTGCTCGAAGCTCACATGGCGCTCGGCCATCTTGCGCCAGATCGAGAAGGGGTGCTTCTCGCGGCCCGAGACTTCCACTTTCAGCCCCGCTTCAGCCAGCGCCTGCTTGATCGAGAGCGCAATCGAGCCGACTTGCGCCCCTTCCTCGCTCTTGATCGAGGAGAGCCGCCCGGTGATCGTGGCATAAGCCTCGGGCTCCAGCTGCTCGAAGGCGAGTAGCTGCATCTCGCGCATGTATTCGTACATGCCCACGCGCTCGGCCAGCGGCGCGTAGATCTCCATCGTCTCGCGCGCGATCCGCCGCCGCTTTTCCTCGCTCTTGATGTAGTGCAGCGTGCGCATGTTATGCAGCCGGTCCGCCAGCTTCACCAGCAGCACGCGCAAATCCTCGGACATCGCGAGCAGGAACTTGCGCAGGTTTTCCGCCGCGCGCTCCTTGTCGCTCATCGTCTCGATCTTGGAGAGCTTGGTCACCCCATCGACCAGCCGCGCCACTTCCGGCCCGAACAGCCGCTCGACTTCCTCGACCGTGGCCAGCGTATCCTCCACCGTATCGTGGAGCAGCGCGGTAATGATGGTTTCCTGATCGAGCTTCAGCTCGGTCATCAGACCCGCGACTTCGACTGGATGCGAGAAGTAGGGATCGCCCGAGGCGCGCTTTTGCGAGCCGTGTTTCTGCACGGTATAGACATAGGCGCGGTTCAGCATCGCCTCGTCCGCATCCGGATCATAGGCGAGCACGCGTTCGACAAGTTCGTACTGACGCAGCATCTCTACCATAGATGGCCCCTGCCCGGCGCCCCCGACAAGGGAAAATGCCACCAATGCGCAAATCTTTCATGCCTGTGTTGCCATAGCGAGACCGCAGCGGCACGTAGGTACTCCATGAGCAACACGCCCGACCTCCCCCGACCATCGTTCATGACATACGAACCTTTTTCAACCCCGTTCGTGTCGAGCAAAGTCGAGACATTTGGCCCAGCGCACAGTGTCTCGACTTCGCTCGACACGAACGGGAATTGAGAGCAGGCGCGATGGCGGTGGAAATGCCCGAGCAAGACTTCAGCGCAAGGCTCAAGGCGAACTTGCGCGCCCTCACCTGGCTCAACGCCCCGCGCGTGCGGGTCTATGCGGCGATGATCCTTGTCGCCTACATCCCGATGATGGTGAAGGTGTTCCGTGAGGCGACCGGCACTGTCGGCAGCGATTTCCTCGCGTTCTGGGGCACCGGGCGCTTGCTGCTGAGCGGCCCCGCGCCGCGCGTCTACGATCTAGCCGCAGAGCACGCCGCGCAAATGGCCGCCGGCACCGGCCAGATGGTGGCGTACGTCAATCCGCCGCCCTTTCTGTTCCTCGCCGCGCCGCTCGGGCTCATGCCTTATGCGGTGGCCTGGGTGGTCTGGGCGTTGGCGGGCTGGGGCTTGTGGTTCCTCGTCGCCCGTCGCGCGCTGCCAAACGCCGGCGCTGCTGGAACTCTCGCCGTGCTCGCCTTCCCCGGCGCCTACCTCGCCGCCAGCCACGCGCAGAACGGCTTCGTCACCGGCGCCATCCTGATCGCCGCCGTGCTGACCCTGCGCCGTTCGCAGTCACTTTCGGGCGCGCTGTTCGGCCTCCTCGTGATCAAGCCGCACCTTGCGCTGCTCGTCCCCTTGTGGCTCACCGCCGGGCGCAAATGGACCGCCATCGGTGCTGCCGCAGCTTCGGCCGTGCTGGTCTGCCTCGCCTCGCTCGCCGTCTTCGGCCTCGATACCTGGCGCGCCTATCCGCAGAGCTTTGAAGTCAGCCAGATCCTGATGAGCCAGACATCCGGCGAGTTCTTCCTGCGCATGTGCACGCCTTATGCCGCGCTGCGCATCCTGTTCGGCCCGACTGTCGCGATCGCCGGACAAGCCATCATCACGCTTGTTACCGGCACGCTCGCCTGCCTCTACTGGCGCCGCGCCCCGTCCGATGAAGCCGCCGGCGCCATGCTCCTCGCCGCCACCGCACTCGCCTCGCCCTACCTCTTCAGCTACGATCTGCCCTTCCTCGCCATGCCGGTGTTCTTCCTCATCGGCATGGGCCGCAACATGGGCTGGCGACCCTGGGAGAAATCCCTGCTGGTACTGATCTGGCTCTCCCCGCTGGCCACCCGCGCCGCCGCGCTGCCGCTGGGGCTGAATCTGATGCCGCTCCCCGCCGCGATCCTTTTCGGCCTGATCTGGACGACGTGGGCGCCGCCGAAAGGGGCGACCGCCTGAACCCCGGCGCTACTCCCAGTTCGCCTCGGGCGGCTGGCTCATCAGGATCGCGCCGAACGTTCCGCCGGTCTTGAGCCCGACCAGCATCCCCCGGTCACTGACCGGATCAAGGCAAGATCGGCCCCATTCCGCAGCCGGTCAGGCGAACAGCTTCTCGGAATCATCGGTGGATGCTGGCACTGTCGTGGACAAGTACTCGATCATCTGAGTGTAGGCTTTGGCGGTCAGGTGAAGGAATGCGCGCCGCGCGTCCTTGGGATCGTTTTCCCGCCAGACCAGGTCTTCGTTTTCAAGCACCAGTATCCAGCGTAACGCAGTCGTCGTTGGTACCGCTGCGCCAATACAAGCGCTGGTTACCGAAACGCGTCTGCCCTCCTTTTCGGCAATGAACAGGTCGAGCAACAAGTCCCATGCCGGTTCGCCAAAAAGAGATGGGTCAAAATATTTCGACCGCCGCCGACGGTCAGAATAGGCGCGGCGCGCCATTTCAAGCCAATATGGATGATCTTGCGTCGGATCATTATCATCCGTCGCGAGGTTCATATCCGGCAAGCTCCATTCACTGCGGGTGGCGAAAGCCTCCAAATCTCGGGCAATTGCCAGTAACCCATTCGCAAAAGTGATAAGCTTTCGGGCACGTTGGCGAAGGTTTGTTGCCTGGGTCACATGCTGTCCATCGGTCAGAATTAGCGGGAAGCCTAGTCCATTTCCGAACAAGTAGCATGGCCTTAGAGAGCGCATCACCACTTAGGAAATACACTTAATACAAACCCGTAAATTTTAACCAAGGCCATCGGTTTCACCCCCGATTTGGAGTGATCACCTGCTGCGCGAACCGTTCCTGCGCAAAATCCTTAACCGCCTGTAGATGTGCGGCGAGAACCAAATCCCCTATTTCTGAGGCATTTTCGAGCATCACGTCGAGTTCGCCGACAATCCGGCGATAAAACTCGTCATGATTGGAATCGGAGAAAACTTTAACCACTGAACTCACACCTTCCACGCTCTATCGGCCGGATAATCGTTGTTATGTGCCATAACTGTTACCATCTCATATAAGCAACAAAGCTAAAATGGTGGTGAAAAGTTTTAGGTACATGTTCTCAATTTGGCACATCTAAGAGCCAGTCAGGGGGCTTAAAATAGACGATTATATCTTTGTTTTTCAGCACCTTAAATAAACACCTATTACTCCCAAGCCGCCTCTGGCGGCAGACTCATCAGGATCGCATCGATGTTACCGCCAGTCTTCAAGCCGAACAGCGTACCCCGATCGTAAACCAGGTTGAATTCGGCATAGCGACCCCGCCAAACCAGCTGTTTCTGCTTGTCTTCGGCCGAAAACGGCATCGCCATCCGCCGCCGGACAAGTTCAGGGTAAATATTGACGAAGGCGTTACCTACGTCGCGGGTGAAGGCGAAGTTCGCCTCGAATGCCGCATCATCCCCGCATTCGAGGTGGTCGTAGAAGATCCCGCCGACGCCGCGGTGCACCTTGCGGTGGGGGATATAGAAGTAGTCATCCGCCCAGGCCTTGAACTTGTCGTAGTAGGCCGGATCATGCGCATCGCACGCCGCCTTGTAGCTGGCGTGGAAGTCGGCCGTGTCCTCGTCATAGGGGATCGGCGGATTGAGATCGCCGCCGCCGCCGAACCACGCCTTCCGCGTAGTCAGGAAGCGCGTGTTCATGTGGACCGCCGGCACATGCGGGTTCGCCATATGCGCGACCAGGCTGATCCCGGTCGCCGTGAACGCCGGGTTGTCCGGGTCCGCACCGTTCATCGTCTTGGCAAAGTCTGCGCTGAACGTGCCGCCCACGGTCGAAACGTTGACGCCGACCTTCTCGAAAACCTTGCCCTTCATCAGCCCCTGCACGCCGCCCCCGCCATCGGGCACAGGCTCACCGTGATGCTCGCGCTTCCACGGCGTGTAGGTGAAGCTGGCATCGCTGCCCGCCTCGCGCTCGATCGCCTCGAATTCCGCGCAGATCCGGTCCCGAAGACTTTCGAACCAGCTGCGGGCGCGGCCAGTTTCCGCGCTCCAATCCACTTTGGCGACGGCCTTATGGGCCTCTTGTGCAGTGCTCATCGGCGAAGTCTTGCCAAGCCCAAGGCAATCCGGCAAGGCCCGTGGATGGTTCGCGTTTCGTTCAGCGCATTTGGCGCACCGTTCGGCTTTGCCGGGCAGGAATTCGCGCTCGCACCGAGCCGCGCACTCTACTGGGCCGAGGAACGCGCGCTGATCGTCGCCGATCTCCATCTCGAAAAGGCCAGCTGGTACGCCGCACGCGGCCAGCTGCTCCCACCCTACGATAGCCGCGAGACTCTTGGCCGAATCGCCGATGCCCTGCGCGAAACCGGCGCGCGCCGCGTCCTGTGCCTCGGTGACAATTTCCACGATAGCCACGGCCCCGCCCGGCTCGAACCCCACGCCGCCGGCATGCTCGCTGCGCTGATGCGCGCGGTGGACTGGGTGTGGATCACCGGCAACCACGATACCAAGGACGCCGCCGCTGAAGTGCAGGGCCTGCCCGAACTCACCGTGCGCGGCATCGCGCTGCGCCACGAAGCCCGCCTCGGCGAGACGGGCCTTGAGCTTTCCGGCCATTTCCACCCCAAGTTCGCCGTCACCGCACGCGGCCGCCGTGTCGCGCGCCCCTGCGCCGTCGCCAGCGAACGCCGCCTGATCCTCCCCGCGTTCGGCGCGCTGACGGGCGGCCTCAATGCCGCTGATCCCGCCATCCTCGGCGCGCTCCAACCTGCTCGCGCGATCGATGCGCTGATTCCCGCCGCAGGCAAGCTCGCCCGCTTCCCCCTCTGGCGCGGGGTTGAAACACCTTAACCCCAAACCAACCTTCCCGCTTTATCTGCCGCCGCATTGTGATATGAGCGCGCGGGGGCCGGCGCATAGCCCTCCCCCATTTTTGAAACATCAGGAGCAAGCACTATAGCCCCCCCACCCCGGCGCATGATGGCGCCCCCTGTAAAGACCGGCCCCCGCTACAACCAGCTCATCACCGTGCCCAAGGTGCGCGTGATTGATGAGAACGGCGAAAATCTGGGCGTCATGTACACCCGCGAAGCCATCGATCAGGCGGCCGAAGTCGGCCTCGATCTGGTCGAAGTCTCGCCCAACGCCGATCCGCCGGTCTGCAAGTTCCTCGATGTCGGCAAGTTCCGCTACGAAGCGCAGAAGAAGGCCAACCTCGCCCGCAAGAGCCAGAAGACGCAGGAGATCAAGGAGATCAAGATGCGTCCCAACATCGATGACCACGATTACGACACCAAGATGCGTAACGTAACCCGGTTCATCGAAGAAGGTGACAAGGTCAAGATCACGCTCCGCTTCCGCGGCCGCGAACTCTCGCACCAGCAGCTCGGCATGAACCTCCTGCGCAAGGTGCAGGACGACGTCGCCGAAATCGCCAAGGTCGAAGCCTTCCCCCGCATGGAAGGCCGCCAGATGCTGATGGTCCTCGCGCCGAAGTAAAGCGCCTCCGCGAAAAACCCTCTTCCCCTTCAGGGGAGAGGGCCCGCGAGAGGTGGCGTCCAGCGCAAGGCATCGCCCACTCAAGCAAAACACCATCAGAAGAACGCGTCGGCCCGGACTTGGTCCAGGCCTTGGCTTTTCTTCTTCCGCGCCACGCCAAAGCAGCCCAAGCCCGTGCCAGGCACGGGGTGACGGGCGAGTTGACGATGGAACGCTCCTGCCCACGCCTTCGTAAACGCCCGAATTCGGCCGGTCCGCCGCCACTCCGGCCCCAAAACCGATTTCCTACCCAGCCCTCCATGCCCTATGCATGGCCTCGGGGCACACGGCGGGGCACAACGGGACGTATGGGCGAGTTTACCACAGCACTTTTCGGAATAATCGACCTAGTCGATCAAAAGTACCGGACTGATCGAACCCCATTGTTCACCGGGTCAGTGTCAACTGTGTCAACTTGTCCCGATGCGGGACCGCTGGGGCCTGCCGCATGAGCGCCCGCACCGTCGCTCTTATCACCGGCCCGCTCGGCCTCATCGCCACGCTGCTACTCACCGCGCCCGCCGGGATGCCCCCCACTGCGTGGCACACTGCCGGGCTCGTCTGGTGGATGGCAGTCTGGTGGATGACGGAGGCGATGCCGCTCTCCGCCACTGCGATGCTCCCGTTCATCGTCCTCCCCCTCACCGGCGTGGTCGATGCGAACAAGACCGCGGCAGCCTACTACTCGCCGATCATGTTCCTCTTCGTCGGCGGCGCCTTTCTCGCGCTCGCCATCGAGCGGACCGGCCTCCACCGCCGCCTTGCGCTCACCATGCTCGCCCACGCCGGGAAAAGCCCGGTGCGCCTGCTCCTCGCGGTCATGGCGGCCACCGCCTCGATTTCGATGTTCATCTCGAACACCTCGACCGCGCTCATCATGATGCCAATGGCGCTCGCCATCCTCGCCTCGGGCGGCGTGAAACCGGGTGAGACCGACGGCATGGCCGGCGCCCTCCCGATGGGCGTTGCCTTCGCCGCCACGCTCGGCGGCTACGGTACGATCGTCGGCACTCCCACCAACGCCATTGCGGCGGGCCTGCTGGATCGCACGCTCGGCGTGAAGATCACCTTCATCGAATGGTCTGCCTTCGGCCTCCCCATCGTCATCATCGGCGTGCCGCTCGCCGCGTTCATCATTGCGCGCGTGCACCGCATCGGCCCGGGAAGCTTCGATCCCGCCGCCGCACGCGATGCCATCGAACATTCGGTGCACTGGACCGTGCCCGAACGCCGCCTCGTTCCCCTGTTCCTCCTCACCGTGCTGGCCTGGGTCACGCTCCCGCTCACCGAAAGCCTGTTTCCCAAGGGTGGGCTGACGGACGGCACCATCGCGGCCATTGCCGGCCTCACGCTCTTCGTCCTGCCCGATGGCACGGGCCGCCCGATGCTGACGTGGAAAGAGGCCAACCGCCTGCCCTGGGACGTGATCCTGATGTTCGGCGGCGGGCTCAGCCTCGCCATGGGGATGGACGCCTCGGGCCTTAGCGACTGGCTTGGCACCGCGATGCTCCCGTTGCGCCACGTGCCGCTGCCGGCGGTCGCGCTGGCGCTCGTCGCCTTCGTCGTCCTCGTCACCGAATTTGCCAGCAATATCGCCGCCGCCAGCGGGATCATGCCCGTGGTTGCCGCGCTGTGCGGCGCGCTGGGGGCCGATCCGATCCTCCTCGCCCTCCCCGCCGCGCTCGCCGCAAGCTGGGGCTTCATGCTCCCCGCCGGCACCGGCCCCAACGCGCTGGCGTGGGGAACCGGCCACATCGCGATGCCGCGCGTGCTGCGCGCCGGCTTCATGCTCGATCTTGCCGGTGTGCTGCTCATTGTCGGCGTGGTCTGGGGCATGGCCGCCCTGATGCGGCTGGCCTGAGGGCTGGACAGAACGATGGACCAGCCCTCCACGTTCACCCAGGGCGCGGGCCGCGTGCTCGGCTCGCCGCTGCGGCTGCTGACCGGCACGCTGCTTTATGTCGGGATCGTCTTCGCGGTTTCCACGCTCGGCTACATCGCCTGCGGATGGCCGGTGGGCGATGCCGCCTACATGGTGCTGCTCACCATCTTCTCGGTTGGCTACGGCGAAGTCCGCCCGATCGACACCAATTTCCTGCGCTTGTGGACCACCGCCACGATCGTGCTCGGCTGCACCGGCATGATCGTGCTCACCTCCGCGCTCGTGCAGGTATTCACCCTGTTCCAGTTCCGCCAGCTCCTGGGGGTAGGCAAGATGCAGACCGAAATCGACCGCCTGAAGGACCATGCCGTGATATGCGGCCTCGGCCGCATCGGGCTCCAGCTTGCCAAGGCGCTGACCGACGCGCGCCACCCGTTCGTCATCATCGAACGCAGCCCCGAAAAGGCCGAGGAAGCCCGCGCCGCCGGTTGGCTGGTGATGGTGGGCGAGGCGACGCAGGAGGAAACCCTGCGCGCCGCCGGGATCATGCACGCCCGCGTACTGGCATCGGTGCTGCCGGACGATGCCGCCAATGTCTTCATCACGCTCTCGGCGCGCAGCCTCAACCCCGCCGTCCAGATTATCGCGCGCGGCGAAGCGCCCACCACCGAGCGCAAGCTGTTCCACGCCGGGGCGGACAAGGTCGTGCTCCCCACCCACATCGGTGCCGAGCGGATCACCGAACTGATCCTCTACCCCGCAACAGACACCCGCATCCAGGACGCCGAACACATGGCTGACGCGCGCCGTTTCCTGCACGAACTCGGGCTTGATGTCGAAGTCGTCACCGCCGTCCCCAAGGGCGCGCTGACCGGCGCCACCGTCGGCGAAGCCGAACGCCGCAGCGCCGGCGCCTTCTTCATCGTCCAGATCGACCGCGTGAACGGCCAGTCGATCCAGCACCCCGGCGAGGACGTGAACATCGAACCCGGCGACACGCTGGTGCTGGTCGTGCGCGGGACACGGCTTTCGGCGGGCGCGATCTTCGGGGTGCCCGCGAAACCGGTGAAGCAGGGTCGGACGTATGTGGGGTGAGGGCTTTCCCCCTCACCCATGCGCCCCGAAGTGATTGGCAATCGCCGCTGAGATCCGCAGGTTCAGCGCATGCGCCCGCTCGATGGGGTCGATGAACCGCGTGCGGATCGCGCCGTAGCCTTCCGCCCGGTTGTCCGGGTAGTCGGTGGGTTCGTTCACCGGGAAGTCCTCGATCTCCGGCTCGACCACCGGATAGGCCCGCCGCAGCTGGGCGAGCGCTTCGTCGACCCTGAGCGAGAGGACCATTTCCAGCACGTCCTCGCGGCTTACGTCGTTCGAGCGCGAGAACGGCGGCACCTGCACCGCGCGCAGGAACATGTGCATCAGGAGCGCGAGGCGCAGCGCCTGCAACAGCGCGATGGTGCGGCGCTGCTCGTCCTGCGCGGGATTGCGCCCGCCATCCAGCCCCTCGCCCTGCGGCACCATGCCGAGCAGGCGGTGGAGCTTCATCCAATCCACCCGGAGGCGCGAGGCCAGGCGCCGGAATACCCCGGCTCGGTCGTCCTTGGTGAGGTATTCCGCCAGCGCGAGGCAGGCATCTTCCAGCGCGGTTTCGGTGCCGCGATAGGGCCGGCTCGCCCAGTAGGCCGAATTGAACAGCTCGCCGAAGCAGGCCACCGTCTTGATCGAAGCAAGGCCGTTGGCCGCGCGCAGCAAGCGCACCAGTTGCCGCCCGCGCGGCGAACGGCCGAGCAGTTCGGCGACTGCTTCGGTCTCCTCACCCGCCGCGATGCCCGCGCCCGCGATCACGTTCACCGGATAGCCGATCTGCTGCAGGATCGCGTTGTGCGGGATCGCACGGATCTGGCGAAGGCTCATCGTGCGGTCGCTGGCGATATCCGATTGGCGGCGCGAAACCCGGCTGCCGGTGCTCTTGAGCATCCCGAGGCCGAACGCGGTGACGGCGCGCGCATAGGTCACGCTTTCCAGCTGCTCGCGCTGCACGCGGCGGATCGCGCGGTAGAAATCGAGGCTGAGGTCGGTGCGGTCGTAGAACGGATCGGCCTCGCCGTCCCCGCGCAGCGCTTCCTCCGCCTCGATGATCCGCGTCAGCGTGGCGAGCGCGAGTTCATCCGAGCGGAAGAACAAGTAGCCATCGCCGCCCTGGAAGCTCGCTTCGGGCTCCAGCGCAATCTCGGCCTTGGCGAAGCGGCCCCGCGCCCAGCGGCTGAGCGGCCAGGTCAGGCGGTCCTCCAGCCCTGAGGGATGCGCGCCGCGGCCCATGCTCTCGCCGTGGGTGTTGAACACGAGGGCAGCCACATCGGTCAGCCCCGCCGCCTTCATCGCCGCCGCGAGCCGCCCCTGCAGACGCTCGATAGCCAGCGCCGCCGGGATCTGACCCATGAAGCGCCCGGCATCGGAAAACCCCGTCTGGATCGAAAGGCGCCCGCGCAGACGCACATAGGCGCGGTAGGATTCTTCCGCGAGCAACGCTTCGAGGAAGCGCCCGCCATGCTCCAGCGCGGCCTCGGTCTCGAACAGCGGCGAGACATCGACCTTGCCCTCGATCCCCAGTAGCCGCGCGAAATAGAGCGCCGCGAGCACTGTCTGCGGCTGTTCGCATTCTGCGATCAGCATGCGGATCGGCGCATCGGCATCGATGTGGTGGAGGATCTGCGCCATCACGAGGAACTGGCGCATCGCGGTCGACGTTTCGATGGCAAGCGCGGCGAAATTGGCCCGCAGCGGCTTCACTTCGGCAAGCAACTCGCGCAGCTTCGAAAGCGCGCTCTTGCTGGCAAGATCGAGCGTGCCTTCGGGATCGATCCGCCGCCGCAGCGCATTGAGGAGCTGCGAGGCGTTCACGCGGAAGTGGATCCAGCCCATGCCGAGCCCGTCCGCACGCATGGCTCCCGCCAGCACAGCGAGCGCAATCGCCGCATCGCCCTCGGCTGTCTTGGCCTCACCCTCCAGCGCGGCAATGATTGGGGCGAGCGAGAGCAGCTTGTCCGGATGCTCCGCCGTCAGCGCATTGGCCGCCGCCGCAAGTGCCTCGGGCTCCGCACCAAGCCCGGTGAAGAGCGCGGCCATTTCCGCAGCATGCGCCGCCGCGCCGTGCAGGCTCTGGAGCAGCGCATGATCCGGCAGCACCGCCGCCAGCTGCGCTGCATAGCCTTCCAGCCGCCGCGCCTTTTCCTGAAGACGATAGGCGACCGAGGTGGACCAGGAGATATCGGTGCGGCCGTCCATGTCATAGCCGACCCAGCTCGCGAAACGGAACGGCAGCGGGCGGAAATCGAGCCAGCGCCCCGGCCAGCGCGTGCGGGCATGGGCAAGCAGCGCGGCGTTGATCCGGTCGCGCGCGGCTCCTGCGCGTTCGATCGCGGCGAGCGCTTCGGTATGCTCGTAATCGAGCGTCACCTTGGGGGCGGCGCCGGGCACCTGGCAGACCGTGGCGGCCATCGGATCTTCAGCGAGCGCCGCTTCGGCCACGGCATCGGATTCGGCCGGGCTCAGCAGGAAGGTCGGGTGTGCGGTGAACACCGCATGGAGCAGCGGGCGTTCCCAACGGCGGCGGAATTCGGAAAAACCGTCTTCCTCGTTGAGCAGCGCGGCAATCCGGCCGAGATTCTGGGCCGGATCGGTCGGTGCAATCAGATGGCGCAGCCGCGATGCGCGGGCCTGCAGCCCCTCGCATTCCAGCGCTGCGACCAGCGCCTCCACCGCGCCAAGGTCCATCGCGCCGCTTTCAAGCTTGCGCGAAAGATCATGGCTTAGCTGGAAAACCGGGTTGAACAGCGGGGTTTCGGCCGTTTGCGCATGCAGCTGTTGCAACCGGTCTCGAAGCGTATCGATCCCAACGAAACTGTCCGCCATGGGCCTGGCCTTCCCCGATTTGCGTGTCACCCTTGCTTCAGTGCCGCTGCCGCGCGCGCTGCCGCCTCGATCGCAGCGCTATCGGGAGCGCCTTTTCCCACCACCCAGCTGCCGCCGACACAGAGTACCGGCCCGAAATCGAGCCAGCCTGGCGCGCTTTGCAAAGTGATCCCTCCCGTCGGGCAAAACTGGCACTGATGGAACGGCGCGGCAAGCGCCTTGAGCGCGGGAAGGCCGCCCGAAGTCTCTGCCGGGAAGAACTTGAAATGCGTGAGCCCCAGATCGAGCCCGCGCATGATGTCGCCCGCATTGGCGACGCCCGGCAGATAGGGAATGCCCGAAGAAACCGCCGCCGCGCCCAGCCGTTCGGTGAGGCCCGGCGAAACGATGAACTCCGCGCCCGCATCGATCGAAGCCTTGAGCGTAGCGGGATCGGTCACCGTACCCGCGCCGACAATGGCACCTTCAACCGAACGCATCGCGCGGATCACATCGAGCGCAACGGGGGTCCGCAACGTCACTTCGAGCACGCGCAGCCCGCCTGCGACCAGCGCGCGCGCCACAGGCACGGCATGGGCCACGTCCTCGATCACCAGCACCGGAATGACCGGGGCCGTGCGCATGATGGTTTCGATGGGCTTCATGGGAACTCGCTGGTCTGGTGGAACGCGCCATGACCTAACGCGCGGGGGCCCCGCATGCAGCCTTCAATCGGGCATGTGCATAGCTATTCTTGGGTTTTGGGTGGTTGCAGGACATCGCGTGCCCGACCCGCTCTGCATGAACGGAGTTCGTGTCCGGGGCGGGCTTGGGCTGGCTGGCGCCCCCTCAAATCGCCGAACTGAAGCTGCGCTCCTCGGTGCGATAGGCATCAAACACCGCAGCAATCGCCCGTGCATAGGGTGCAGCGCCGGGCTCCAGCCGCAGCCAACCGCGCTCCAGCGAAACCAGCCCTGCCGCGGCAAACGGTTCCAGCCTTGCACGCGCGGGGCCAAGCAGATCGGCGTCAATCCTCGCCGCACCCCTGCACAGCAGCGCCGCGATCAGCGCAGCGCGGCGCTCGTCCTCGGGGCTGGTCTCGATCCCCTTGCGGCCGGCGAGTTGGTCCGCGCCGATCAGCATGCGATACCGCCCCGGGTTCTTCTCGTTCTGCACCATCACGCCGGGCAACTCGCTGATGGCCGAGGCGCCCAGCCCGATCAGTACGCTTGCCGAGTCTTCGGTAAAACCCTGAAAATTGCGCCGCAGCGTGCCATTGAGTGCGGCGCGCGCGAGTGGATCGCCCGGCAGCGCGAAGTGATCGAAGCCCACCGCATGATAGCCCGCATCGATCAGCTGCCGCGCCCCCATCGCAGCCATGCGGAACCGTCCGCGCTGGTCCGGCAGGTCAGACCCTTCGATCCGGCGCTGGCGCGGGATCATGTGCGGCACGTGGGCATAGCCAAACAGCGCAATGCGGTTGGGCCCCATGGCAACGCTCTGCTCCAGCGTCTCGGCAAGCACCTCGTCGTTCTGTTGCGGCAGGCCGTACATCAGGTCGAAGTTGATCGAACCGACGCCCGCCCCGCGCAGGCCCGAAACCGCGCGTTCGATCATTTCGATCGGCTGGACGCGCCCGATGGCCTCCTGCACGACAGGGTTCAGGGTCTGCACGCCAAGGCTGACCCGGGTGACGCCGATGCCGCGGATTGCCGTCAGCCAGTCGCGCGTCAGCGAGCGGGGATCGAGCTCCACCGAAAGCGCGGGCCGAACGAAGCGGAACGCCAGCACAAGCGCATCGATCAGCCGCACGAACTCGGTCGGCGGCACGGCATTGGGGCTGCCGCCGCCGAACGCAATGTGCTCGATATGCACCGAAGGATCGAGCATATCCGCGACCAGCGCGATCTCGCGGTGAAGCGCCTCGAGATAGGCGGTGAGGCGGTGGCGCTTGTTGGCCGCGCCAGTGTTGCACCCGCAGTACCAGCAGATCTCCTCGCAATAGGGAATGTGAAGGTAGATCGAGACCGGCCCGGTGAGGCTGGCGAGCGCAATGCGCTGGCGCATCTCGAAGCTTTCCTCGACGAATTCCGCTGCGGTGGGATAGCTGGTGTAGCGCGGCACCGGCCGCACAAGCAGGGCGGGGTGATAGATCCAGTCGGCAAACTGCTCAGGTGTGGTTGGCCCGTTCATTGCCCGGAATCCTCTTCGTCATCATCTCCATCGCAGCAAGTGCCAGCTGCGAACCGCTTGCGCATTGCGCTGTGGCAAATCTTGCAGCACTGCTTGTCCGGTTCGTGATCTTTCATGGGCAGTGGAATCGGCGCGCCGTCACCGCACAGCGCGATCATGGTGGGTTGCCCAAGACGCGATGCAGCCTGCGCCGGCATCGCCAGTTGCAAGGCGGCGAGCGCGCTGAACAGGACGGACAGGTACTTCATAGCGGCTTGTCCTCATCAATCAGGATACGCGCCGCCGCGCCATCGAGATCGCTGAACTGCCCTCCGCGCAGCGCCCAGAAAAAGGCTGCCAGACCAAGGAGACCCATGCCGAGCGCAATGGGGATGAGGATCAGGATCGAGGTCATTGCGAAGCCCTCACCAGCCGGAGCGAATTGCCCACCACGAGCAGCGACGAGGTTGCCATCGCAATCGCCGCCATCAGCGGCGTGACGAGGCCCGCCATTGCCAGCGGCACGGCAAAGGCGTTGTAGAGGATCGCGGCAGCAAAGTTTTGACGCACCACGCGCATCGTCCGCCGACTGGCGCGAACGCTGCGCGGCAGGGCAAGCAGCGAATCGCCGGTGAACACGAAGTCTGCCGCTTGCCGCCCCACGTCGCTTGCGCTGCCGGGCGCGAGCGAGGCATCGGCAGCGGCGAGCGCCGGACCATCGTTGATCCCGTCACCCACCATGAGCACGCACTTGCCCGAGCGCTGCAGGCGCTGGATCGCGTCGAGCTTGTCCGCCGGCAGCGCGGCGGCTTGCCCGGTGAGACCCGTCTCGCGCGCCGTCACCCTGACCGCCGCGGCATTGTCGCCCGAGAGGATCGAGGCCTGGATGCCGAGTTCGGCCATTTCCGCCAGTGCTGCGCGCGTATCGGGACGCAGCCGGTCGGCAAAGCCGATCACGCGCACCGGCCCCGCGCCGATGGCGAGCGCGGCAGAAGTGCCGACCGACTGCGCAGGCCGGCCGAGCGAGACCATAAGGCCGTTCCACAAGCCGCTGACACCGCGACCTGCGGTCTCCTGCACCTGCTCCAAAGTGGCTCCGCGCACGCCGCGCGCGGCCAGAGCCAGCGCGAGCGCTTGCGACAGCGGATGGCGGCTGTGGCTGGCGAGCGCGAGCGCAACCGAGGCTTCCTCGTCGGACAGCGCATCAAGCGCCGCCGCATCGGGCATCGGTCGGCCCATCGTCAGCGTGCCAGTCTTGTCGAGCAGCACGCGGTCGACATGTGCAAGGCGTTCGATGGCGCTGCCATCCTTCACCATCACGCCCTGCTTCAGCAGCGCGCCCGCCGCGACGACTTGCGCCACAGGCACGGCAAGACCCAGCGCGCACGGACAGGTGATGATCAGCACCGCGATGCCCACCACCAGCGCCTGATGGAATGAGGCACCCGCAAGCAGCCACCCGGCAAAGCTGAGCGCCGCCAGCGTGTGGACGGCGGGCGCGTAGAGCCGCGAGGCGCGGTCGGCGATACGGACGAACGCGCTCTTGGCCTGCCCGGCGCTTTCCATCGCCTGCGCGATTTCGGCAAGCGCTGTGCCCTGCCCGGCGGCGGTCACGATCACATCGACCGGTGCATCGAGGTTGAGCATGCCCGCCAGCACGCGTTGGCCGGGGCCTGCCGGCACTGGCGCGGTCTCGCCGGTCAACAGCGATTGGTCGAAGCGTCCGGTGCCGCTGGCTATTGCGCCATCTGCTGCCAGCCGCTCGCCGGCCGCGACGCGCATCAGCATGCCGGGTGCAAGAACTGCGGCCGCAGTCCAGTGCAACTGGCCGTCCGCGCCCACGATCATCGCCCCGCTCGCTGCCTGCCGCAGCAGCGCGGCCACCCCGGCGCGCGCGCGGTCGCGC
>CAZQEH010000034.1:0-35007 GCA_964592205.1 uncultured Novosphingobium sp. | reverse complement strand
TTTGAATCAACCAATCATGTCGCTGGCAAGCAATTTAACAGGTCCTGAGCCTAGCCTCCATCATGTCGCCCCGCCTATCGCGTTGCTTTCGCGCATGGTGACGCTGCGGGTGCATCTCGATGCTGTGCCTGCCACTAATGCGCCGCTGCTGATCGCGCCCGGATCGCAGAGGCGCGGGCGCGTGCCGGAATCTTTGGTCGCTCAGGTGGTTGCGGAATGCGGCGTGATCGCTTGCCTTGCCGAGGCGGGCGATGTGTGGGCCTATTCCACGCCTATCCTTCATGCTTCGGATACGGCCAGCAGCCCCGAGCACCGCCGCGTACTTCAGATTGATTTCAGCGCGGATGCCTTGCCGGGCGGGCTGGAATGGCTGGGTGTTTAGCCCGCTTTACCCGTCCGCCCTCACATCCTCCCACCCCAGACCAAATCGCGCCAGATATTTGCGCAGCCGGTCGGCATCGTTGGTGCTGGCCCGTTTCTCTCGCGAGACGGCAAACAACTTGCGCCCCGCTTCGGACAGCGAGCGGGAAGAGGCGCAGACCTCGACCACATAGGCCAGTTGTACGCGGTCAAACGGGTCGAGATCGGCCAACGCTTCGCTGGAAAGCCAGCGTTCCAATCCGTCTCCCTCCACGCCCCCATCGGCCCAGAGGCGTTTGAGCCGCTCGATCTCCTTGGCGACGACCGGAACGTCGATACGGCCCTTGGGCGAGAAAGTGGCCATGCGGGTGACGCTGGCCGCTAGATCGCGGAAGTTGCCGTGCCAGCGCGCCGCGGGCGACATGGCAAAGGCCAGATAGTCAGACCGCGCTTCCTTGTTGAAGGTCACGCGCTCGCCCTCGCGCTCGGCATGGCGGTCGAGTTCATAGTCAAGGTTGGGCGCGATATCCTCGCGCCGCTCGGCGAGGCCCGGCAGGTTGAAGGTCCACAGGTTGAGTCGGGCGTAAAGGTCTTCGCGGAAGGTGCCAGCCGCAACGCAGGCGGCCAGATCGCGGTTGGTGCCTGCGATCAGCTGGAATTCGCTCTGCGCTTCCTTATCGGCGCCCACGGGCAGGAAGCGCTTGTCCTCGATCGCGCGCAGGATCATCGCCTGTTCGTCGAGGCCCAACTCGCCGATCTCGTCGAGGAACAGCATGCCGCCATCGGCGCTGCGCAGCAGGCCGGGGCGATCCGCCGCCGCACCGGTGAAGGCGCCCTTCTTGTGGCCGAACAGGGCCGACATCGCGCTGTCGCCGCGCAGGGTAGCGCAGTTCACCTCGACAAAACTGCCGGTCATCTGGCGCTTCAGCTTCTTGAGTTCAAAGATCCGCCGCGCCAGCTGGCTCTTGCCTGCCCCCGTCGGCCCCATCAGCAGGATCGGCGCGCGGGTGCGGCTCGCCACTTGCTCGATTTCGTCGATCATCGTGTTGAAGGCGGGGTTGAGCGTTTCTATCCCCGATTTGAGGAAGGAGGAACTTTCCGCGCTCTCGCTGGCAAAGCGGGTGGCGATGCTGTCATAGCGCGACAAGTCGAGGTCGATCACACTCCATGTGCCGGTTGCATCGGGGGCGCCGCGTTTGGGCTGAGTTTGCAGCAGGCGGCCGGGCAGGTAATGCGCCTCGGTCAGCAGAAACAGGCAGATTTGCGCGACGTGTGTGCCGGTCGTGATGTGGATCAGGACATCCTCAGCATCGGGGTCCAGTGCCATCCCCCGCGCAAAGTCGAGCAGCTTGCCGTAGACCTCCTCGAAATCCCACGCGTCCTTGAAGTCGAGGATATGCCGTTCGACCTGTGTTTCTGGCGAGACGGAGGCGATATCTTGCGCCACATATTCGGCGAGACGGCTGTGCAAATTGCCATGGATCATCACGAAACGATCCACCCTCAGGTCTTCGTGCATGCATAGGCCCACCGACGGCCGCCACTTCATCCAGCGCGAAGGGCCGAATTTGGAGGCGTCCAGAGTGGAACCGAGAAAGCTGATGACAGTGGTTGGCTTCATGCGCGAAATTTATATCAGCTTATACGTCGGGATACAAATTTCACAGGATACACTTGGGTGCCTTCGGGTGACTCTGCTCCTTTGAAGATTTTATATATAGCAATTTCAGTAATTTATAAATTTTCTATCCGCAATTACGGAAAATGGCACGCCGCCTGCAATACTCTGTCTGTCGGGTCAGTCGAACAGCCCGACAGGCAAGCGGTATGTGGGGCGGCCAGAATGGGCTGGCCGCCCCAAAGCCCGCAAAGCACAAGGATTTTCACCATGGCCAACCAGAGCCTGTTTGCATCGCTGACCGCCAAGGTCTGGCCGCGCGCCGATGCGGTCAATCAGGCCGGTGGTGTCGCCTATACATTCGGCCCCGAGGCCAAGCTGGCGCAACTTGCCGCAACCGGCACGCTGGCCGATGGCTTCTACTCTGGCGCTGAGGCACAATTGGCCGATGTGCTGGCCGCGGCCCAAGCGGTGTCGCCCGCATTTGTCGCCAAGGCTGCTGTCTATGCCCGCAAGTCTGGCGCGATGAAGGATATGCCTGCGCTGCTAGCAGCCTATTTGACGGTGGCCGATCCCGATTTGGCGGTGCCGGTGTTCAAGCGGGTGATCGACAATGGCCGGATGCTGCGCAACTTCGTTCAGATCATGCGGTCGGGTCAGGTTGGGCGCAATTCGCTCGGCTCGCGGCCCAAGCGCTTGGTCAAAGAGTGGCTTGAACAGGCCAGCATCCAGCGTCTGATGCAGGCTGCCACGGGCACCAGCCCCAGCCTCGCCGATGTGGTGAAGATGGCTCACCCCGCTCCGGCTGACGCTGAGCGGCGCGCGTTTTATGGCTGGCTGATTGGCAAGCCCTATGATGTGGCCGCTTTGCCCGCGCAGATTGCGGCATTCGAAGCATGGAAGCGGGTGCCCTCGGGCGATCTGCCGGATGTGCCTTTCGAATGGCTGACGGCCTTCACCTTGTCGGCGGAGCAATGGGCTGTGTTGGCGGGCCGCATGGGCTGGCAGGCGCTGCGGATGAACCTCAACACGCTGGCGCGCCATGGTGCGTTTGGCGTCGAGGGGGTAACCGAAGCAGTTACTGCAAAACTGGCCGATGCGGACACGATCGCCCGCGTGCGCCCCATGCCGTATCAGGTGATGATGGCGTTGGGGCAGGTGGGCGATGGTGTGCCACTGGCGGTGCAGGCGGCACTGGAAAGCGCGCTGGAGGTATCGCTGGCGTCGGTGCCCAAGCTGGAAGGCCGCGTCGTGGTTTGCCCCGACGTGTCGGGCTCGATGGGGTGGTCGGCCACTGGCTACCGCAAGGGCGCGACATCGAAGGTGCGCTGCATCGACATTGCCGCGCTGGTCGCCGCCGCCGTGCTGCGCCAGAACCGCGATGCGCGGGTGATCCCGTTCGAGCAGGACGTGGTGCGGCTCGCGCTTGATCCCCATGCTCGTGTGGCCGTGAACGCGACCAAGCTGGCGGCGGTGGGCGGTGGTGGCACCAATGTCTCGGCCCCGCTCGCCCTGCTCAACAAGGAGCGGGCGCGGGTGGATGTGGTGGTGATCGTGTCGGACAATGAGTCCTGGGGCGATCCTGCCAGGCGCGGCGCCACGGCAACGATGGCGGAGTGGAACAGACTGAAAGCCCGCAGTCCGGGCGCCAAGTTGATCTGCATCGACATCACCCCGGGCGTCACCACACAGGCGAAGAGCCGCGAGGACATCATGAATGTCGGTGGTTTCAGCGACGCGGTCTTCGACGCGATGGCGCGTTTTGCCAAAGGCGAGACACGCAATTGGGTCGAGATCATTGAGAATACGGAGGTTTGAATCATTTGGGTCACGGCGAATGCCGGAAGGACTACACTTGGAATGTCGGTGTCGCGGGTTCGATCCCCGCCTGCCTCGCAGCAGTAGCTCAGTTGGTAGAGCACGAAATGTCTTTCCAAACCCTCGTCGCCGTGACCCTTTTTGCAAAATTTCAGGAATTGCCGTGGCGAATGCCGGTGGGACTACACCTCCACAACCCACAGGTCCGACGAGTAAAGCGCCCTGCGGCCCGCAACGGCCAACGGGAGATGCGGGTTCGAATCCCGCCGCCGGAACGTAGCTTAAGGACCGTGTCTCACCACACCTCGTCGCCACGGCAAAATCTGACAAGCTGGCGAATGCCGCAGGGACTACATCGCGATAGGAGGTGCAAGCCCTCCACCCGGCCCATAACCGGGGATGTCTCGCAACTTTCGTCGCCAGCAACCGATCAAAGTCGGCGAATGCCGGCGGGACTACATGGGGAGAGCGCCCGCAACACCAGCGGGAGGTCGGTGGTCCGAATCCACCCTCGGAGCAATCCGCAGTAGCTCAGGAAAAATGTCTCGCCAAACCCTCGTCGCCGGCGCCATGACTGTCAAACGGAGGTCAAGCATGACCGAGACTTACGAATTCCAGACTGTTGAAGGCGGCGTGCCGATCAAGATGTGGACGCGCGGCGTGCCCGTCGACGACAAGGCGCGCGAACAATTGGCACGCGCGGCGAAGATGCCCTTCATCTTCAAGCACGTGGCCGCCATGCCCGATGTTCATGTCGGCATCGGCGCAACGGTCGGCTCCGTCATCCCAACGCGCGGCGCGGTGATCCCCGCAGCGGTAGGCGTGGACATCGGCTGCGGCATGATGGCGGCGCGCACCTCGCTGATGGCGCATGACCTGCCCGACAATCTGGAAGGCATCCGCAGCGCCATCGAGCAGGCCGTGCCCCATGGGCGCAGCGTGGGCCGGGGCCAGCGCGATCACGGTTCGTGGGGTGCGCCCCCGCCTGCCATTGTCGAGGCTTGGGCCACGCTGGCGGTACGGTTTGAGCGGATTTGCGACAAGCATCCCCGCCTGAAGAACACCAACAACCTGACCCATCTGGGCACGCTGGGCACTGGCAATCACTTCATCGAACTCTGCCTTGATACCGAGGCGCGGGTGTGGGTGATGCTGCACTCCGGCTCACGCGGGGTGGGCAATGCGATTGGCACGTTCTTCATCGAACTGGCCAAGCAGGACATGCGCAAATGGCACATCAACCTGCCCGACGAGGACCTCGCCTATTTCCCCGAAGGCACCGACCAATTCGACGATTATGTCGAAGCGGTGGGTTGGGCACAGGATTTTGCCGCGCTCAACCGGCGGATGATGATGGCGAATGTGATCGCCGCCCTGCGAGGCCAGATTGCCAAGCCGTTCGAGGCCGAGTTGGAGGCGGTGAACTGCCATCACAACTATGTGACGCGCGAGAACCACTTCGGCGAAAACGTACTGATCACCCGCAAGGGGGCGGTGCGCGCAGCCAAGGGCGTGCTGGGGATCATCCCCGGCTCGATGGGGGCCAAAAGCTTCATCGTGCGCGGACTCGGCAATGCGGAGAGCTTCCACAGCTGTTCGCATGGCGCGGGCCGCGTGATGAGCCGCAACGAGGCCAAGCGTCAGGTCAGCCTTGCCGATCATATCGCCGACACCGAAGGCGTGGAATGTCGCAAGGATGTGGGCGTGATCGACGAAACACCCCGCGCCTACAAGCCGATCGAGGCAGTGATGGCCGCCCAGGCCGATCTAGTCGAGATCGTCCATACGTTGAAACAGGTGGTCTGCGTGAAGGGGTAATCCCCCTTTGCGCAGACTAAATTGAGAAGAACACATGATCATCATCGACGGTTCGAAAGGCGAAGGCGGTGGCCAGATGGTGCGCAATTCTTGCGCGCTTGCGCTGGTCACCGGCCAACCTTTCCGGATCACCAACATCCGCGCCAAGCGCTCCAAGCCAGGCTTGATGCGCCAGCATGTGACGGCGGTCGAGGCGGTCTGCGTGATCTCCGGCGCGGAATGCAGCGGTCTGACGGTGGGGTCGAGCGACCTGACTTTTCACCCCGGCAAGCCGCAGGCGGGCGACTACCGCTTTGCCGTCGGCACGGCAGGCAGCACCGGGCTGGTGTTGCAAACGGTGCTGATGCCGTTGCTGCTGGCCGATGGTCCCTCGCGGCTGGTGCTGGAGGGCGGCACGCATAACATGCTGGCCCCACCGTTCGATTTCATCGAGCGCTGCTTCCTGCCGATCATCAACCGCATGGGGCCGCGTGTTTCAGCGCGTCTGGTGCGGCATGGCTTTTACCCGCGCGGCGGCGGGCGGATCGAGGTGGAGATCGAACCTGCTCCGCTCGTGCCCGTCACCTGTATCGAACGCGGCGCCTTGCAGGCCGCCAATGCGCAGGCGCTCTACACTGGCCTGACCGATGAAATTCCTCAGCGCATGTTGGAGCGCGCCCGCAAGGATTTGCCCGACTGGGCCCATGAGGATTTTGCCATCCGCAAGCTGCCGGATGATCAGGGCCCAGGCGTGATCCTGATGCTGGAGGCCCGCTATGACCACGCCACCGAAATCGTCAGCGGTTTTGGGCAATTGGGCGTGCCTGCCGAAAGACTGGGCAAGACAGCGGCGGCGCGGATGAAGGGCTATCTGGAGAGCGAGGCCTTTGCCGGGCCCTATCTGGCCGACCAACTCATCCTGCCTTTTGTGCTGGCGGGCGGCGGGGCCTTCTCCACCGTCAAGCCCAGCCAGCACCTGCTCACCGCCATCGATATCGCGCAGCGCTTTACGGGCAAATCAATCAAGCTGGAGCAGCAAGGTGATGGCAGCCATCTTGTTTCGGTTGGGTGACTGTCGACAAAGAAGGCTTCAATGCAGCCTTCTGGCTATCACAAGACTTTTGGCATAGGTTACCGACATGGCCCTTCCAGAAACCTACCTTGCCCTGCTGGATATATTGGCTGGTGCGTTCCAGCGGTATGAGGCAGCTACCGGCCACAGTCCCGTCTTGGTCGGCGGCGGCGCGGTGGCAGTGCAGACTCAGGGTGCCTTCATGTCGGGTGACCTGGACCTTTACGCGCCAAGCGATGCCGCTCTGGAAGCAGCGTTGCTTCAATCGGGATTTGCCCGCGAGGAGAGGCAGGGGCGACTGGCTGGTGGGTTTTATCACCCGGACTATCCTGAATATGGCGTCGAGGCGATATCAGGGCAGTTGTTTGATGGCCGTGCCGATCGGGCGCGTCTGATCCGCGTGATGTTTCAAGATGCCAAAGGCATTGTCATACCCTCTTTTGAGGACATGATCGCGGACCGGCTTGGGCAATATGCGGCCTCCAATCTGCGCGAGCATAGTAGGCTTGCGCAAGCCCAACTGCTGTTCCGACTGGCCGATGATCTCGATCTGGGTTATTTACAGGCGCGTATCGCCGATGAAGGCGGAGATTTAAGCCTGTTAGAAGGAAGGGAGGGCGCTGACTGATGAAGACGATCACCTTCACCGCCCTGCGCGAAGCTGTCGAACGCAAGAAGGCGGCTATCGGCTGGATCGATGACGATGCCGCCATGGATGCCTTGCGCAATTCGGGCAAGACACGCACGCCAGCCAAGCGCGAGATGCTGGCGAGGATCGACAGCAGAGCCAAGGCTGCCGGCCGCACGTCTTTGAAGTCGAACTATTGAGGCTGCGGCGGGCAGGTCCGAGTCCTTGTTTCCAAATAGGCAACCGACTGATCTCGCAAACTTGCTGCGAGAGCGCATCGCCGCAGGCCTCGCTGGCAAGGTGAGTGCGAAAAGCGTTGCCGCAATCGTGGAAGAGGAAATGCCTTCCCCCATTTCTGACGATGGGCGCCCCAAGCGGGTGTAGTCATATCACTCCCCCACGGGGCTTTGCCCATATTTGCGCAGGACGTCGTCGAATGCCTCGGCCATCAGTTCCTGTAGGCTTAGGCCGTGTTTGCGGGCGCAGACGTGCATTGCCAGTGACATTTCCAGGGAGAAGTAAGCAGCGATGGCCTTGCGGCCGGCCCGGCTGTTTGACCTCGGCGTCGTACTGTTCGATATAGAGGCTACAACTGCCTCCTCGTTGTCGGGCACGGCAGGCTTGTGTTGCGGTTTGGGGCTGACCTTGGGCCTGTCAGCAAGATTGGCAAAACGGCTCATCTGTTCATGCCCCCTGATGTACGGTTGTGGGCATTGTAACCTGTGCGATGGTCCACATGTGAAGCGCAGCAATCTCTGCGGCTGCCTTGCCCTCGGGCTCGAACTCGTTCACCGAGGCACCCGCTGCGCTGGCATGGCGATAGACGGCACGGTCGGGCAGGATGTGCGGGCAAGCTTCGATCCCGAAGCCTCGAACCAGTTCAGCCGCTTCCTCGTACATACGCGGCGCGTGAGGCGGGCCTGCGGTAAAGACCACGTAGGCAGGTTTATCGAACAGCCGCACAAGACTGACTGTGGTCTTGATCGCGGCGAGATCGAAGGCACTTCCGGATTGCCGGTCAGGATCGAGAGAAGATCGGTTTCAGTGAGCTGCGACAGATGGCCCCCCATTCGGCGATCTCCTCGGGCGTCAAAACATGCTTGATGCGTTTATAGGCTTCCTTGATGGCGAACGGGATAGCCACGGAGCCGTTGGCAAAAGTCGCCTTGCTTGCGTGTGCGGAAAGCTCAAATCCTTGGGCCTTGGCGGCAGCTACGATCTGGAGCAGACACAATTCTGCCCGGTCGATTGAAGCTGGAGCCATTTCGAGATGGACATATCCGTCCGACGAAAGGGTGACGAGGCCGGTGTTTCCGGGCTTTGCCTTTCGCAGCTTGTCGAAGCTCTTTTTCACCAAGGGATGCGAGAGCACCTCTCCCGACAGATCGAGTTCGGACGCCTTTACGCGTGCTTGTTCTCGTGCCGACGCCAAGTTGTCAGGTTCTTGCCGGACCTCGCCACTCGCTATGACGACTGTGAGGGCGACCCCAGCTTTGGCCTTCGGGAGCGGGATTCGCTTCACCTTGTGGCCTGCAGCATGCTTTGCCCACCACCCGAGCGGCGGATTGGGAATATCGTGCTTCCTGCAGATCTTGTGGAGAGCAACGTCAGAAAGTCTGAATTCCTTGGCCAAGTGGGTCATCGGCTTTGACCAGACTAGTTCGTAGAATTCTTCGCGGGTAAATCTCTGGCTCATATCGGCTGGACTCCGCCTGACATGGTCGTCTGTTAGACAAACTTTTCGGCCACAGTCCGTTTGCCGCGTGGCTCTGAGAAAGTGAACTTGTCGCCGTCGGCATAGTAGAATCCCGAAACATAGACATCGCCGTCGCCGATCTCGACACGGACGGAAAGTTCCATTCCATCGTCCCACGTGTCGCGGATTGCAGCTTTGCAGGTTTCGCCGCGCAGCTCGAAGCTGAACTTCTCGCTGGCTTTGTCCCAGTTCGATATGGCGGTGCGGAGCAGCGTTTCATTGATGGCATCGCGCTTCTTCTGCGAAAGCATGTCCAACGATTCTTCCTTTACTGGGCCGAACATGCCGCTGTTATTAAGGGCGTCGAGGATCTTCCGCATATGAACGCCGGTATGCTGGTTCACAAAGAGTGACGAACGCTTACCGTGGGGTCGCCCCAGAATGTAGGCACGCATGTTCCACCAGGTCTCCGCTACTTCGGCATGTCGCGCATTCTTGACGGTTTGCCCTACGAACCATGCCAGAGCATCGCGGCCGCGGATGGTCCCGTCGGCTTCAAGCTCGACCTCGTAGGCCTGCACCACAACGGGGTGTGCGCTGTCAGCATATAACGGCACTTCAATACGGTGGGCGTGCAGACCCGGGATCTTGTTAACGGTCTCGACCAACCCGTCTGCGTCGTCCTGCGAGTATGGGCAGGTCACAAAGCCGCGCACGAACTCAACCGTGTGATCGGCGAGCGCGTAGGCCTTGACCTGCGATACTGCGGAGACGTGGTGTGAGGAGCTAGCAGGTGGGGCTGTTAGAATCGGATGCCAATCGGGGAATGCATACACGGAATTCCCCAAGTTTTGGATCAGACCCTCGACAGTCCGTCTTCCTGCCTCGGGGTCACTTAGGTTTTTGGTTAGATAATCGATAGCCTTCGCATTCTGTTGGCTTGCTTCGGTAGGCGCTCTGAAATCCATGACCTCGCACTCACGTGAAAAATGGGAAAACGTGAAATTCAATAATCACGTGATAACATAATTTCACGTAAGTGTCTAGCTTTGCGGCATCGGAAGTGTTTGGCGGGTTTCTGGCTGGGGCGAATCTGAGATGAACGAACTTGAAGCGGTTGGTTTCGTCGCATCATTTGCTCAGTCCGCCGCAAGGGCGCCGGCTGGGGGTATTGCAGGGGGTATTTATCGGAGGATCCTCTGAATTATGCAATTAAAGCAGTATGTTGCCCCTGATCTAACGATCCCTCCTCCGCTACCAGGGTTCCCAAAAAGTGGGAGGTGTCCTGTCAATTCCGGTCTGTTGGCCGCAGAGTTCTCGTAGAGCTGGCCCGGTCCACGCCTCGTATGTCCATCAAACCATCCCGCACCTTCGCCGACGAGATGTTATAGGCGATATTGTCGGCTGCGGTGAACTGATGCTGACATAGCGCGTGTCGACGATCTCCAGCGCAGGAGCCACCGCATGCACCGCGCGCCAGTTTGCGATCGCATAGGCTTCTGGAATGGTCAGGTCTGCGATCGAATGGCTGAGCGGGGCAATGGGTGAGCCGCCCGCCTCGGCTCCGGCCAGCGCATCAGCCGCTGCGTGCAGAAGCGCGCTTCGCTCTGGTGTTTCGTGAGGCGATTTGATCATGTCGGGCTTGATCCCCGCCACTGGAAACTTCCTGCTGTGATCGGCTCAAGCTGGGTCGCTCGAAACGAGAAAGCCCCGCATCAACGGATTGAAACTGAACGTATTTTCGATCTATGGCCAGTGACCGCAGCGTCCGAACACGTGGAGTTCGCTGTCGTCGATCCATTCGTTCAACGTATGCGAATTGGCCAGCGGGATCACCCTGTCGTCGCGGCCATGTCAGGCGCGAGGCAGCGGTAGTCGCCCTCCTGCGCTCCGATGGTACGGCGCCAGGTGGCCCAGGCCGAGACGGCGGGAGCACTGCCGTGGATCGACAGGACCGGTGCGACGGTGCCGCGATCATGGTAGTTGGTCCGGATGGAGCCGGTCTGGATTGAGCGGCCGATTTCGGGGTTGTCCATGGTGGTTACGTGAAGCTGGCCGAAAGCCCGCCAAGGCCCTGGATCGCGAGATCGTTGCGGTCGCCAGCCTTCACCGCCACGGCGGCAGATGCACCGCCGGAGACGATCAGTGCGCCTGCCGGATACTCGCGGCCCTCCCCGCGAGATCAGGTTCGCAAGCAGCGCAACTGGTAGCGCCGGATGGCCGAGCACAGCGGAATCCGCGACGGTCGAGATAAGTCGCATGACGATGCCGCAATGCGCGAGGTCCATGCCCGGCACAATGGGCACTGGTCGCCCACGACCCAGCCCGCGGCAGAGGTGTTGTCGGCGATCACGCTCTTGAGATCAAAGTTGAAGTTCTCATAGCGGCTGGCGCTCACCGCGAGCGCGACCATGACTTCGCCGATGGCGCCAAGTACTTGGCCAACAGGGCAGCCCGGCCCGCGCAGTGGGCGCCTGAGGCGCACCGCGATCTCTGCCTCGACCCGCGGGTGGATGCAGGTTGACGCCGCGACTTCACCACCATTGGCGATCTGGTCACCGGGCTGAAAGAAGCCGAACACCGGCTCGTTCAAACCCATCTGCACCATCTTCGCGCGTGAGGTATGGAATAGGCGTGCTGCCAATCCATCTCGGGGAATTCGTTGGTGAGTTTGGCTATCGGTTGCCGGTCGCGACCAATACCGCGGATCGAGACGTCGTTGCCGCGCGGATTTGATCTGCCCCCTTCCGAGTGGTCCAGAACCGATGATATTTTGGATTGGGAAGGGGACTATGAATGCCGAGCAAGAAGCATCGCCGTGAAGAGATTGTCGGCGAGCGGGGAGCGCATGGCCTTGCCCGTGGCGCGTAAGTTCAAGAGCGGCGACATACAATACTGTCCGGCCGCACAGCTCGTTCGGGTATCGACCACCCACGCCGGAGGCCGTTCCATTGATGAGCATCGCGGCGCGGCAGACTACCCGGGATTTTCGGGGGCAATCCGGGCGAGCAAATCGAGAAATTCCGGCGGGACAGGCTCTGCCATCACCGCGTTGTAGCGGTCACGGATGGCATTGCTTCAGGCTGGTTCGGGCAACGATGCAACCGGGGCGGCAGGGCCGCTCGTCGTTCCGTCCGCTTCCGGCATTGCATCACGGGATGGATCTCTTGCCACAAGCTCGCTTCGCACCCCTCGGTTCCCGAACGGTAAAGCATATTCCGTCCCCCGGTTCCATGATGAACCGGCGGGGCGTCACGGCTGCCGCACGGTAGGCCCGGTACATCTGCAACAAGCGGCGAGGGGAGTGCTTGTTCCGGCAAAGCGATCCATCATCCGCTGAGGCTCGCCGCCGATACGGCAATTGCCACGCTTTGCCGCAACAATGGCCAACGCCTGATCGTTTCCGTTTAAACACTGATTTGGCAATATTTTTCGCGGATGGGGAACCATTTTCGCGGTCCCCTCGCTTGTCCCGGAGAGTGATTGCCCGAACCACTTTGTCAGGAAGATCCCATGACCAAGCTGATCGAGCGAAACGCCGATGTCGAGCAGGGCGGTGCCTTGTCCGATGCGGATTTTCGCAAGGAACTGGAGGCATCGATCCCGCACTTGCGCGCGTTTGCGCGCAGCTTGTGCGGGCGCCGCGAGATCGCTGATGATCTTGCGCAGGAAACCATGCTCAAGGCCTGGGCTGCCCGCGCGCGCTTCAGGGCCGGTACCAGTTTTCGCGCGTGGACGTTCACGATCCTCAGGCACCACTATTTCGGCCAACTGCGGCGCGAGCGGTTCTCCGCCGACTATGACGAGGCTGCGGCGGAGCGCATCCTCAATTGCAAGGGCGATCAGGAAGCGTGGCTGCAGGCAGTCGACGTGCTGCGCGCGATGGAGTGCCTGCCGACGGCGCAGCGCGAAGTTCTCATCCTGATGGCGATCGGCTCGCTGAGCTACGAGGACATCGCGCACGTGTGCAACGTGGCGGTCGGCACGATCAAGAGCCGCATCGCCCGCGCCCGTGCGGCGCTTTCCGCCATTCTCGAACACGGCATCCTGCCCGATGCGCGGCATGCCTTCGTGCTAGAGGGCGAAGTTTTTGACGTGCTTCTGGCAAGGTTCCGGGCCATCGCGCCGCACTATCTGAACCGCGCCGCGTGATGCCAGTCTGAAACCTGCAGCTGGGTCTGTTCCCCCCTCTTGCCCGAGCGGATGCGGTTGCAGATCCATCGGCGGCGCTACCCGGTAGCGCCGCCGATGGATACCGCGAGTGCCCCGTGCATTTCGGTTTGAATCCGCCGCATCAGCGCGCAAACTCCGTGGCAGACCAGGACGGGGAACAATGCACGGGCCATGAAACGGAGCATGGGCAAGGATCTGATCGCGGGATTGGCTGTCGCCGGCGTCATGTTGCCCGAAGGCGTTGCCTACGCCGGTATCGCGGGCCTTGCGCCGGGCAGGGCGCTGCTGGCGGCGATTGCGGCGGGGCTTGTTTATGCCCTGATCGGTCGGAGCCGGTTTGCCGTGATCGCGCCGACTTCCTCCTCGGCGGCGATCCTTGCGGCGGCCCTTGCGGGATTGCCCGGCGGCACGGCCGAACATGCGGGCATGGCCACCGCGCTGGTGGCGATCGTCGGCCTCATTTTCCTGATCCTTCATTTCTTCCAGCTGGGCAGCCTTGCCGGGTTCATTTCGCGCCCCGTGCTGCGCGGTTTCGCGTTCGGGCTCGCGGTCGTCATCATCGTGCGCCAGCTGCCCAAGCTCACGGGTGTGGCCATGGAGGGCGCGCCGATCGTCTGGCAGCTTGCCGGACTGGTGCGGCATGCCGGTGCGTGGAACCTCGCCAGCACCTTGCTCGGCGGATCAGCGCTGGCCGCGCTGCTATGGCTCAAGCGCCATCCGCGTTTGCCGGGCGCGCTGCTTGTGCTGAGCAGCGGGACGGCGCTCAGCATCCTGCTCGATCTGCCCGCGCGCGGGGTCGCGGTGACGGGGCCGATCCGCCTCGAATGGACTGCCGCCACGTTTCCGGACAGCTTCGCGCTGTGGAGCCGTCTGGCCCAGCTTGCCGCGCCCATCGCGCTCATCCTCTTTGCGGAAAGCTGGGGCACGATGCGCAGCCTTGCCCTGCAGCACGGCGATACAGTGGCGGCAAACCGCGAACTCGGCGCGCTGGGGGCGAGCAACCTCGCCGCGGTGCTCGTGCAGGGCATGCCGGTGGGCGCGGGCTTTTCAGCCGGCACGGCGAACGAGGCGGCCGGCGCGCAGAGCCGCCTTGCAGCTGCCGCTGCCAGCGCGGCGCTGCTGGCGCTTGCGCTGCTGGGCGGCCGATGGATTTCGCAGATCCCCCAACCCGTTCTCGCCGCCGTGGTCATCGCGGCGCTTACCCATGCGCTCTCACCGGCTCCGCTTGTGCGCTATTTCCGTCTGGGCCGCGATCAGTGGATCGCCGTTGCCGCCGCGCTTGGTGTGCTGACGCTGGGCGTGCTCAGCGGGATGCTGGGCGCCATCGCGCTGTCGATCGCGGCCTTGCTCTATGCCTTGTCGCATCCCACGATCAGCGAACTGGGGCGGCTTGGCGAGAGCCACGACTACGTCGACTTGGCGCGCCACCCTGATGCATGGGCCACCGGCGAACTCGCCTCGTTCCGTCCCAACGCCGCGCTGATGTTCGCCAATGCTGAAACCGTACTGGCAGTGATCGCGCGCGAGGCGATGGCGCGCCCGGCTGCCACCGTGATCCTCAGTCTGGAGGAAAGCAACGATCTCGATGGTACGGCGATCGAGGCGCTCGGCGAATTTGCCGAGGAGCTGAACAAGGCCGGCAAGCGCCTGATCCTCGCCCGCGCGCACGACCGAGTGCGCGATGTCCTGCAGGCCGCTGGCATGACGGAGCTTGCCCGCGATTCCACTTTCAGCGTTGCCGATGCCGCCCAGCGCGCCACTATGGGAGACTAGCCATGGCCATGACCAATCCGATCGAGCCGATTGTCCATCCCGTGCCGATCCGCTCGCTGCGCCCGACACAGCTGACCATCGGGCTGCACGAAGTGGAGCGCAAGCGGGCCGAATGGCGCACGCGGCGCGACCGCGATGGCGGGGAGTTTCTCGGCTCGCATGTCATCCCCGCGGCAATCGGCCCGGGCGGTATCTACTGGTTGATCGACCACCATCACCTTGCCCGCGCGCTGCATGAGGAAGGGATCGAGCATGTCCTCGTCTCGGTCGTCGCCCGGCTGGAGCACTTGCCCAAGCGGCGCTTCTTCAGCTTCATGGACTGCCACAACTGGCTTCACCCTTATGACGAGGACGGCAAGCGCCGCGAATGGTCGGACCTGCCGCGCCATATCGGCAAGCTGGCGGACGATCCCTACCGCTCGCTTGCCGGTGAAGTGCGGCGCGCTGGCGGTTATGCCAAATCACCGACGCCCTATACCGAGTTTCTGTGGGCGGATTTCCTGCGCGACCGGATCGCGCTGCATCAGGTGAAGGACAATTTCGCCAAGGCCTTTGCCAAGTCGCTCGTTCTGGCCCGATCACCCGCCGCCGCGCATCTGCCTGGCTTTGCCGGGCCTGAGCACGGCTGAGATTTCGGTTCAGCGCTGCGCGATCAGCGCTCTCGATTCGCGGATTTGCCAGATCAGCAGCGCAGCCGCGCCGATCAGCATGTCGCGCGCGCGCTTGCCCAGCGAGAGCGCCAGCGCGGCTTCCGGCGCCAGACCGAACAACGGAGCGACAAACAGGTAGCCGGCTTCCTGCACCCCAATTGCTCCAGGAACGAAGAAGGCGATACTGCGCAACGTGAAGATCAAGCCTTCGAGCGAGAGCACTTTCCACAGCGCGATGTCGCTGCCCATAAGCTCGAGCAGGAACCACGATCCGGTGCCCGTGGCCGTCCACGCCGCAAGATTGAACAGGAACGCGCCAAGCACGTGGCCGCGCATCGCGTAGGTGCGCGAAAGCTCGGCCCGCACTTCGGCAAGCACCGTCGCGCCGGGCAGAAACCGCGCCGCGATCCGCGCTGCCAGCGCCAGCACCAGGGGCTGCATCTTGAAGAACAGCACGATGAGGGCGATCATCACGGCGGTACCGCCGATGATCGCCGGGCGTAGCTGCGCCGCTCCGGCACCCGCGAGCAACGGCGCAATCGCGATGAGGCTGAACAGGGTGTAGACGACCTGGCTTGCCATCTCGGTCGTCAGATCGACGACGAACGAGCTATAGACCCGCGAGGCCGGGACTGAGGCCCCGATCAGCGTGCGCCAGCCGATGAGGATCGCGCCAAGCTCGGAAAACGGCAGCAGGTTCGATGCCCCGTCGCGCACCAGCCGCGCCCATGCAAACAGTACCACGCGCCGGGGTGGCTCGCCCGGAGCCGCCGAATGCCATGCCCCGCCGAGCAGGGCGGAAGTGAACAGAGACCACGCGCAGACGGCGGCAAAGCCGCCCGGACCCATGCGCCGTGCCGTCTCGGCGATCTGCGTGAGGCCGACATCGCCGATCGTCCAGACCGCGATGGCGAGGCCCAGCAGAGTGGCGGCAAGGATGCCGATCCGGCTCCAGATATTCAGGCGCGTCCTCCCGCGTTGCGGTCACCCCGGGTGCGTACAAAGTCCGCAAACCGCCCGGTCGCCGCGCCATTGCGGTTGATCGCCGCTTTGGCAAGCGGATCAGTCAGCGCCGCCAGTTCCTCGCCGTAGCGGTACCCCGGCGCGCTTCCCGGATAGGGCGCCAGCGCCGGATGCGCATAGATTTCGGTCAACCCGGGCGGGAGGTTGTCCAGCAGGGCCAGCAGCCGGGGCGCCGTCAACGCGCCCGACCAGGCTAGCCCGAACACCTGATCCGGCACGGTGAGGCCGGCGCGCCGCAGCCGTCGGCGCAGGACTTTTGCCCAGACATGCTCGATCCCGACGCGCGGGCGCGTGCCTTCGATTGCCGCGATCACGCCCGGTGGTTCGATGGGCGCGCGCATCGCGGCTAGGCCATGGCGCTTGCCCGCGCGCAGGATGGCCGAGGCGATTGTCGGGTGCAGGTGGAAATGCTTGTGCGCGTTGACGTGATCGAGCGGCAGGCCGGTCGCCGCAAACGCCGCGAACTGCGCGTCGATCTCGGCTGCAAGCTGCCGCCGTGCCGGGCGTGAGGCGAAGAGCTCGACGGCCATGCGTACCATGTCCGAACGGAACTGCCCGGCGTCATCCACCAGCGCAGGGATTTGTTCGGGCGGCAGGACTGGCCTCCCTTCCACCAGCACGAGATGCAGGCCCACGCCAAGCCTCGGCAGCTGCCGTGCGCGCTCCACCGCATCGACCGCAGCATCGCCCGCCACCATCAGGCTGGCGGCGGTCAGGATGCCGTCGCAATGGGCCTGCTCGACAGCCGCGTTGACTTCGCGTGAGGCCCCGAAGTCATCCGCGGTGACGATAAGCCTTCGGGCCGTGCCCATGGCCAAGGATCAGGCGGCTTCCTTGCGGCGGCGCAGGAACTCGAAGAATTCGACCCCCTCGCGCAGGCGGCGCTTCAGCATGTCCCAGTCGCGCATCATCTCGCCCACGATGGCGCCGATCTTGCGGGGGCGGAAGTAGAAGCGCTTGTAGAATTCCTCGACCTTGTCGAAGATCACCGCCGATGACAGGTGCGGATAGGAAAGCTGCGCGATCTGGGTGCCGCCATCGGTCAGCAGGTGGTCACTGCCATCAAACCAGCCGTTTTCGGTCGCCTGCTTGTAGAGGAAAGTGCCCGGGTAAGGCGCAGCGAGGCTGACCTGGATCGTGTGCGGATTGAGCTCGATCGCATAACGGATCGTTTCCTCGATCGTCTCGAGCGTTTCGCCGGGCAGGCCGAGGATGAAGGTGCCGTGGATGGTCAGGCCAAGGCTGTGCGCATCCTTGGTGAACTGCCGCGCCACTTTGACGAGCAGGCCCTTCTTGATGTTGTGCAGGATCTGCTGGTTGCCGCTTTCATAACCCACCAGCAGCACGCGGCAGCCGCCTTCCTTCATCGCCTTCAGCACGTTGTAGGGCACGTTGGCCTTGGCATTGCAGCCCCACGTCACCGGGAAACCGGGCTTGCCGAAGCCAAGCTTGGCAAGCTCGCCCGAAAGCTCGACGACGAAATCATGCGCATCGGCCAGCGTATCGTCGTCGAAGAAGATTTCCTTCACCTCAGGCATCTCGCGCAGGATGTACTGCACTTCCTCGATCACCTTGGGCACTGTGCGGTGGCGATAGCGGTGGCCGGAAATGGTCTGCGGCCAGAGGCAGAACGTGCAGCGGCTCTTGCACCCGCGCCCGGTGTAGAACGAGATGTAGGGGTGGCGCTGGTAGCCGCCGTAGTACTTCTTGAGATCGAGATCGCGCTTGTAGATGGGTGAGACCATCGGCAGCACGTCCATGTCCTCGATCTGCGCGCGGTCCTTGTTACGCACGAAGCTGCCATGGGCATCGCGCCAGGTGATGCCGTCCACTTCGCGCAGCGGGCGGCCCTCGGCGATCTCGACGATGGTGAAATCATATTCCTCGCGCGCCACGAAATCGATGTGCGGCGAAGCGGCGAGGCTCTTGTCCGGTTCGACCGCAACCTTGGCGCCGACGAAGCCGATCACGATCTTCGAATTGCGCTCCTTGATCAGCGCCGCGGTGCGGATGTCCTGATTGAAGCTCGGTGTTGAGGTGTGCAGGATGACGAGATCACGCTCGTCGAACTCGTGCGCGATGTCTTCCCATGAAAGATCATGCGCCGGCGCATCGATCAGTTTCGATCCCTCGACCATCGCCGCCGGCTGGGCAATCCACGTGGGATACCAGAAGGATTTGACCTCACGCTTCATCTGATAGCGTGCACCCGCACCGCCGTCATACCCATCGAACGACGGTGCCTGGAGGAAAAGGGTACGCATCATGAGCTGGTATTCTCCACGGGGCTGACGAGGTGACCGTCGCCATTCATTCTAAGCCTTGTTCCGCGCCAATCAACAACGCGAACGAAATAGCTCGCCACAAACACGGCGAGGCTCAGCGCATCGCGCAGCGGCAGCAGCCACCACGGCGCGGTAGCGGACCCTGCGCGGCGGTCAACCACCCGCTTCGTCCAGAGCCGCACGAGGAAGGCCGCGGCGATCAAAGTAATGCCGGGCACGGGATGAAACACGGCGCCCAGCATCGCCAGCGCCAGCGGCATGCCGATCAGCGAACCGGCATAGCCTGCCGGGGCCAGCGCGCGGATCGTCGCGGCCCAGCGCAGTTCCTGCCGCCACACTTGCATGAGGCTGGTCTCGGTTGAGGCATGCGCCAGCAGTAGTGGCGGTATGGCGATGCCGAGGCCGCGCGCGCGCACCGCGGCGCCGATCGCATGATCATCGGCCAGCACATCGGCGAACGCCTCGAAACCACCGATCGCCGCGAGCACCGAACGCCGCAGCGCGATCGTCGAGCCCATGCAGGGCTCGGCCAGTCCCATCATCTTGCCGAACACCAGCCCGACAAGGAACTGGTAGCTCGGCCCCGCAGCCGCGAGCCGCGACCAGAACCCGGCATCGCCGCGCCCCCGGTAGAGGCACGTCACTGCCCCGATCCCCGGCGCATCGAGTGCGGCCAGAACGGCCGCGAGATAGTCCGGCTCCACCGCCATGTCGCTGTCGCTCAGCACCACGACATCGTGCTCGGCGCGGGCCATCATGTTGATGAGATTGCCGATCTTGGCGTTCGCGCCGTGGCGCGCCGGATCGATGACAAGCTCGATCCGCGCCGCCGGAAAGCGCCCCATCAGCAATCGGACGGTATCCGCCGCCGGGTCGTCCGCGCTTTGCACGCCGCAGACCATCTGCACCGGCCCATCATGCCTCTGCTCGAGGAAGCTGGCGAGGTTTTGCGCAAGCTTCGGTTCCGCACCGTGCAGCGGCTTGAGCAATGTGACCGCCTCGGTGCGCGCGCCGGTGGGTGCATGCTGCTGCAGAAACCGCCTGAGCACATGGGTCGCATAGGCCCAGTAGAGCGTTCCGATCGCGGCCAGCGCCAGGATAGGCCAGCCGAGTGCGGAGGCGAAATGGGTGGCCACGTTCATCGCGCGAAGTCCTACTGATCTTCGCGGCGGAGGCAAAACATTTGGACAAAACCGGCGGACCGGATGGCAATCCCCTTGCCACCGGGGCATGGCCGGTCAATCAAGCCGGGATGGTGACGTTGACAGGGAAATGCAGGTTCTGATGGGCGAATCGCGCGGCCTTGCGCTCGTGACCGGGGTATCGGGCTTCGTCGGATCGGCCGTCGCGCGGCGGCTGGCGGCCGAAGGCTACCGCGTGCGTGGCCTCGTCCGCGCGTCGAGCCTGCGCGGCAATCTCGGCGATTTTCCGGGCGAACTGGCCGAAGGCGATGCGCGCGACGAAGCCGGTGTTCTCCGCGCGATGGAAGGCGCTCGCTTCGTCTGCCATGTCGCCGCCGATTACCGGCTCTGGGCGCCTGACCCTGAGGAAATCGTGCGCAACAACCTCGCCAGCACCGGCGCCGTAATGCGTGCGGCGCTGGCTGCCGGGGTGGAGCGCGTGGTTTACACCAGCAGCGTCGCCACGCTGAAGCCATCGGATGCGGGTGCGGTCGACGAGCGCAATGCCGCCACGCCAGAGCAGGCCGTCGGCGCCTACAAGCGCAGCAAGGTCGTCGCCGAGCGGTTGGTCGAAAAGATGGTCGCCGAGCAGGGCCTCCCGGCCGTAATCGTCCTCCCTTCGACCCCCATCGGCCCGCGCGATGTGAAGCCGACGCCCACCGGCCGCATCATCGTCGAAGCCGCCAATGGCCGCATGCCGGCCTATGTCGATTCGGGCCTCAATCTCGTCCATGTCGATGATGTCGCAGAGGGGCACCGCCTCGCGCTGGAGCAGGGGCGGGTGGGGGAACGCTACATCCTCGGCGGGCAGGATGTGATGCTGAAGGACATGCTGGTCTGCATCGCCGCTGAAATGGACCGCACTCCGCCCAAGGTGCGCCTGCCTGTTGCGCCGCTGATGCCGCTCGCGTGGCTCAACGAGGCGTGGTCGCGCGCCACCGGCAAGGCCGATCCGTTCCTCACGCTCGATTCGCTGCGCATGTCGCGCCACCGCATGTTCTTCCGTTCGGACAAGGCCCATAGCGAACTCGGCTATCAGGCCCGCCCGTGGGGCGATGCCGTGCGCGATGCGCTTCACTGGTTCCGCCAGGCAGGCATGATCCGATGATCCTGCTGGTGCTGGGCGCGCTTTCCCTCGTGATCTGGCTCGTCCTCCTGTTGGGGCGCGACATGTTCTGGCTGGCGCGCGAACGCGATACGCGCGCGCAGCCGCCGGAGCCGCAAGTTTGGCCCGAAGTCGTCGCGGTCGTCCCGGCGCGTGACGAGGCGGACGTTATCGCCCGCTCGGTCGGCAGCCTCCTTGCGCAGGACTATCCCGGCCCCTTCCGCGTCATCCTCGTCGACGACCAGAGCAGCGATGGCACTGCCGATATCGCTCGCGCGCTGGGGTCAGATCGGCTCGACGTACTCACCGGCGCACCGCTCGCGCGCGGCTGGACGGGCAAGCTCTGGGCCGTCTCGCAGGGCGTCGCGCGGGCCAGTGCCGGACCGGGGGAGACGGCCCGCTACCTCTGGTTGACCGATGCCGATATCGAGCACGCCCCCGATACCTTGCGCATGCTCGTCACGCGCGGCGAGGCGGGCGGCCTCTCGCTCGTCTCGCTGATGGCGCTGCTCCACTGCGAAACCCCGCCAGAGCGCATGCTTGTCCCTGCCTTCGTGTTCTTTTTCCAGATGCTCTACCCCTTCGGCGCGGTGAACCGCCGCTCGGGGCTCGGCGCTGCGGCGGGCGGCTGCATGCTGGTGCGGCGCACGTCGCTCGAATCCGCTGGCGGGATCGCTGCCATCCGCGGTGCGCTGATCGATGATTGCACGCTGGGCGCGCTGCTCAAGCGGCAAGGGCCGGTCTGGCTGGGCCTCACCCGCCGCTCGCGCAGCATCCGGCCCTATCGCGGCTTCGCGCCGGTGGCGGCGATGATCTCCCGCTCTGCCTATGCGCAACTGCGCTATTCGCCGCTCCTGCTGGCTGGAACCGTGCTTGGCATGGTGCTGGTCTACCTCGCGCCGCCTGCGCTCGCACTCTTCGGCGGCGGCCTTGCGCGCTGGCTCGGGATTGCCGCATGGGCGATCATGGCCACCACGTTCCAGCCCATGCTCGCGTTCTATCGGCGCTCGCCGCTGTGGGGCCCTGTGCTCCCCGGAATTGCGGCTTTTTACCTTGGCTGCACCATGCTATCGGCCTGGCAACATTTCCGAGGACGCGGTGGGATGTGGAAGGGGCGCGCCCAGGCAGCGACAGGTTTGTGATGAATCCCAATGATTTAGCCTCGGGCAAAAACGACCGTGACGAGAATTTTCCGGTCGCAAGCTTACTCGTCAAGGCCGAGCATCGCACGCTCGTGAAAGCCTTCTACCGCTTCGCGCGCGCGTCTGATGACATCGCCGATCACCCCACCGCGGCGCCCGAGCACAAGCTCGCGCTGCTGGATGCGATGCGCGCCGGGCTCAGGGGTGAGGGCGCGCCAGAGGCCATGGCGCTCCGCGAGGCGATGGCAGAGCGCGGGATCGATCCCATCCATGCGCATGATCTGCTCGAAGCCTTCACCCGCGACGTGACGGTGAAGCGCTACCAGACATGGGACGACCTCATCGACTACTGTCGCGTTTCGGCGATGCCGGTCGGCCGCTTCGTGCTTGAAGTCCATGGCGAAGCCCGCGAAACATGGCAGGGCAACGATGCCCTGTGCGCCGCTTTGCAGATCATCAATCACCTGCAGGATTGCGCCAAGGACTACCGGCAGCTTGGCCGGGTCTACATTCCCCTCGAGACAGGGATCGACGTGAACGACCTCGCAGCAGACAAGGCAAGCGTTGAGCTCCGCCGCATCATCTCTGACCTCGCCCGCCGCACGCGCGGTCTCCTCGTCCAGTCGGCGCCCTTTTCGCGGCAGATCCGGGATCGCCGTCTCTCTGCCGAAGTCGCGGTAATCCAGAAACTTGCGGAAAGCCTGTGTGATCGTCTCGCGCGCCGCGATCCGCTCAGCGAGAGGGTCCACCACACCAAGGCCGAGGCACTCTGGCTGGCGACCGGCGCTGCGCTGCCCGCCCTGCTGAGGCGCGCGGCATGAGCGCGCCAACCGGCGAAACGCAGGCGACCCGCAGCTCGTTCTATGCCGGCATGCGGGTGCTCCCGAAAGAGGAGCGGCTGGCGATGTATGCAGTCTATGATTTCTGCCGCATCGTCGACGACATTGCCGACGACCAGCAAGGCGCACGACCGGCCCGGATGGCCCAGCTTGATGCTTGGCGCGCGGATCTCGATGCGCTCTATGCAGGGCGCGATCCCGGCCGTGCTGCCTTTCTCGCCCCCCATGTCCACCGCTTCGGGCTGGAGCGTGCCGACTTCGAGGCCGTGATCGACGGCATGGCGATGGATGTTGCGGCAGACATCCGCTGGCCCAGCGAAGCCGATCTCGATACCTATTGCGATCTTGTTGCCTCGGCGGTCGGTCGGCTTTCGGTGAACATCTTCGGGATGGAGCGCGAGACCGGTCTGGCGCTGGCCTACCACCTCGGCAGGGCGCTGCAATTGACCAACATCCTGCGCGATATTGACGAGGATGCGGCGATCGGGCGCGTCTACGTCCCGCTCGAAGCGCTGCACCTTGCCGGAATCGAACCGACCACCGCCGCAGCGATTGCCACCGACCCGCGCCTCGATGCAGCAGCCCGGCATATGTCTGCGCGCGCCCATGAGCACTACCGCGAGGCAGGTGCGATTCTCGCGACGAAGCCGAAGGGACACCTGATCGCGCCGCGGCTGATGGAAATCGCATACGCCCGCATGCTCCGCACCATGGAACAGATCGGCTGGGCACCCCCGCGCGAGCGTGTGCGCACGAACAAGCTGAGATTGCTGCTCACGGTCTTCTGGCTGCTGGCGACCCGTTGACCATGCGCAAGGCGATTGTCGTTGGCGCGGGTCTGGCCGGGCTCTCGGCAGCGGTCCGGCTTGTCGAGGCGGGGTTCGCGATCGAGATCGCCGAAGCGGCCACGCAGGCGGGCGGGCGCTGCCGTTCCTACCACGATGCCCAGCTTGGCCTCACCATCGACAATGGCAATCACCTCGTCCTCGCAGGCAACCATGCCGTGGCGCGCTTCCGGCAAACGGTGGGGGCGCATACGCCGCTGGCGGGCCCGGATCATGCCAATTTCGCCTTCGCCGATCTGCTGAATGGCAGGCGCTGGACCATCGGGATCAACGATGGTCCGCTGCCGTGGTGGGTGCTCTCAACCACCCGGCGCGTGCCCGGTAGCCGGTTTTCCGACTACCTCCCCCTCGCGCGCCTGCTCGCCATGGCCCCGAGCCAGACGGTCGGCCAGCGCATTCAGGCCAAGGGTCCGGTGTGGGACCGCCTGCTCGAACCGGTCCTGCTCGCCGTTCTCAACACGCCGCCCGCCGAAGGTTCTGCCGCGCTGACCGCGGCAGTCCTGCGCGAAACACTGCTGCGCGGCGGCAAGGCCAGCCTGCCGCGCATTGCCGAGCCGACGCTCGCTGCCGCCTTTGTCGATCCGGCGCTGGAATGGCTGGCCGCGCGCGGCGCACCGGTCACCTTCGGCAAGCGCCTGCGCGGCATCGAGCTTGATGGCGGCCGCGCCACTGCGCTCGATTGGGGCGATGAACGGCAAGCGATCACTGGAGAAACGGTCGTCCTCGCCGTCCCGCCGTGGATCGCCAAGGGCCTGTTGCCGCAAATCACCGCGCCCAATGCCTTCAATTCCATCGTCAACGCGCATTTCGCGTGCCCGCCGCCGGCCGACGCCCCGCCCATGCTCGCGCTGCTCCACGCCAAGGCGCAGTGGCTGTTCGCCCTTCCGGACCGCATTTCGGTGACCGTCTCAGCCGCCGACGACATCGTGGGCACTGACCGCGAGGCACTGGCCTGCACCTTCTGGGACGAGATCCAGCGCGCCTACGGTTTCACCGCGCCGATGCCTGCGTGGCAGGTCGTCAAGGAAAAGCGCGCCACCTTCGCCGCCACCCCCGCGCAGGACGCGCTGCGCCCGCAGGCACGCACGCGCTGGCAGAACCTTCTACTGGCGGGTGACTGGGTCCAGACCGGGCTCCCCGCCACCATCGAAGGCGCGCTGCGTTCGGGCGAAACAGCTGCGGGCTTGGCGATTGCGGCTCAACAAGGCTAGAGGACAGCGCATGCTCGATACGCTTGAAGCTCCTGTCTGCCTTGATCTCACTGCCGTCGACGCCGCAGTCGATCGCGCCGCGAGCGCGCTGACCAAGGCGCAGCGCCCCGATGGCCACTGGGTCTTCGAACTCGAGGCCGATTGCACGATCCCCGCCGAATACGTGCTGCTGCGCCACTATCTGGGCGAGCCGGATGATCTCGAACTCGAAGCCAAGATCGGCCGCTACCTGCGCCGCATCCAGTCGGTCAAGCACGATGGCTGGAGCTTGTTCCACGATGGCGCCTTCGATGTCAGCGCCAGCGTCAAGGCCTACTTCGCGCTCAAGATGATCGGCGATTCCGTCGATGCGCCGCACATGGTCCGCGCGCGCGAGGCGATCCTGAAGATGGGCGGGGCCGAGGCGGTCAACGTGTTCACCCGCATCCAGCTGGCGCTGTTTGCCGCAGGGCCGTGGTCCGAAGTGCCGACCATGCCGCCCGAGCTGATCCTGCTCCCGCGCTGGTTCCCCATCCACCTCTCGCGCATGTCGTACTGGGCGCGCACGGTGGTCGTGCCGCTGCTCGTGCTCTGCGCGCTCCAGCCTTGCGCCCGCAATCGCCGCGGGATCAAGGTGGACGAGCTCTACAGTGGCAGAAAGCCCGCGCGGCTCAGCCAGGCCGAGGACCCCAAGTGGCTCTGGACGACCGGCTTCAACGCGCTCGACCGCGTGCTTAAGGCGGGGAACAGCCTGTGGCCCAAGCGCCTGCGCAAGATGGCGATCGACACCTGCGTCAACTGGGTGGTCGAGCGACTGAATGGCGAGGACGGCCTCGGCGCGATCTACCCCGCCATGGCCAACAGCGTGATGATGTTCGATCTGCTGGGCTATCCGGAGGATCATCCCCACCGCGCCATTGCAAGGAAGTCGGTCGAAAACCTCCTCGTGATCCATGAGGTCGAGGCCTATTGCCAGCCCTGCGTCTCGCCGGTGTGGGACACAGCGCTTGCCGCGCATGCAATGATGGAGGCGGGCGGCAAGGCCAATCAGGCCCGCGCTGAGGCCGGGCTTGATTGGCTGAAGCCGCTGCAGGTGCTCGATGTCGAGGGTGACTGGATCGACCAGCGCCCCGGCGTGCGCCCGGGCGGCTGGGCCTTCCAGTACAACAACGCGCACTATCCCGATCTCGACGATACCGCGGTCGTCGTCATGGCGATGGACCGCGCCAAAGTGGCTGACCGCATGCCGATCGAACGCGGCCTCGAATGGACCGTGGGGCTCCAATCTAAGAACGGTGGCTGGGGCGCGTTCGATGCCGACAACACGGCGGATTATCTCAACAACCTGCCATTTGCCGATCACGGCGCACTGCTCGATCCGCCGACGGCAGACGTCTCCGCGCGCTGCGTCTCGATGCTGGCGCAGCTCGGTGAGCCGCTCGACAGCCCGCGCATGGCCGCCGCCATTGACTACTTGCGCCGCGAGCAGGAGCCCGAGGGTAGCTGGTTCGGCCGCTGGGGTGTGAACTTCATCTACGGCACGTGGTCGGTGCTCTGTGCCTTCAATGCGGCGGGCCTGCCGCCCGAGGATCCCTCGATTTCGAAGGCCGTGGCGTGGCTCAAGTCCATCCAGAACCCGGACGGCGGCTGGGGAGAGGATTGCAACAGCTACGCGCTAGATCGCAAGGGCCACACGCCCGCGCCCTCGACCGCCTCGCAGACCGCATGGGCGCTGCTCGGCCTGATGGCGGCGGGTGAGGCGGACGCGAGCGAAGTCGAACGCGGCGTGGCATGGCTGGCGACGAACCAGGAGGCCGATGGCCTGTGGGGCCAGGAACACTACACCGGCGGCGGTTTTCCGCGCGTGTTCTACCTGCGCTACCACGGTTATCCCAAATACTTCCCGCTCTGGGCCATGGCGCGTTACCGCAACCTCAAGCGCTCGAACGACCGCCGCGTTTCGGTCGGGATGTGAGGGCGCGAACCATTGCCGTCTGCGGCCTCAAGAGCGAGGCCAAGGCGATCCGTGGGGCTTGTCCGGGGATCGAGGTTCTGGCAGGCGGCGGCGATGGCGCGCGGCTGGAGCGCGATCTGGAGGTGCTGCTGCAGGCCGGCCCGGCCTTGGTCCTTTCAACCGGTCTTGGTGGCGGCCTTGATCCTGCGCTCGCGGTTGGCGCTGTCGTGATCGATGGCGATGCAGCGCTGGTGGAGCACCTCGTTGCAGTGCTGCCCGCTGCGATCCGCGCGCCGATTACGGGTCAGGATACGATTGCCGCCGGGATTTCCGGCAAGGGAGCCCTGCGGCGAGCGACCGGCGCTGCTGTCGTCGATATGGAAAGCCACATCGCCGTCCGCGCCGCCCGCCGTCACGGCGTCCCCTTTGCCGCAATCCGGGTGATCTCCGATGCCGCAGACGAGGCGCTGCCCCCGGCCGCGCTCGTCGGCATGCGGCCCGATGGCGGGATTGCGCTCGGTGCCGTACTAGCCTCGCTGGCGCGCCATCCCGCGCAGCTGCCGGCGCTGATCCGCACCGGTCGCCACGCGGGCCTCGCCCACCGGACCTTACGCGACGTTTACGACGCGCTTGGACGCAGTGGGATTTTCCTTGGCGATCTTGGCGAGTTCGCGGTCGAGGTGTGACGAATAGACGTCCTCGGCCGGGCGGGCTTTGGACAAGTCGACGTCGGGTGCCATCGGCCCTTCGGTCCGCACCCCCTTGCGGCTGAGGCTGAACAGCTTGAGCGGATTGCGGATCGCGTCCGTCGCGGCCGTGCCTTCAAAGCCGCAGTGCGTCATGCAGTTCGAGCACTTCTCGTACTTGCCGACGCCGAACTGCTCCCAGTCGGTGCCTTCCATCAGCTCCTTGAAGCTTGAGACATAGCCTTCGCCGATGAGGTAGCACGGCTTCTGCCAGCCAAAGACGGTGCGCAGCGGCATCGACCACGGCGTGCATTCGTAAGTCTGGTTGCCCGCGAGAAAATCGAGGAACAGCGGCGAATTGGTGAAGGTCCACGCCTTGCCGCCCTTGCCGCGCTTGAACACGTCGCGGAAGAACTGCTTGGTCCGCTCGCGGTTCAGGAAGTGCTGCTGATCGGCCGCACGCTCATAGGCATAGCCGGGCGAGATCGTGATTTCGACGCCGAGCGCTTCCATCTGGTCAAAGAACTTCGCCAGCCGCTCGGGATCGGCGCCGTCGAACACGGTGCAGTTGACCTGCACGCGAAAACCGCGCGCCTTGGCCAGCTCGATCGCTTCAACGGCAACTTCAAAGGTGCCTTCCTGATCGACCGCGTGGTCGTGCATCGCCTTGTCGCCATCAAGGTGGATCGACCAGGTGAAGAAGGGCGAGGGCTGGTAGTCGTTGATCTTCTTCTTCATCAGCAGCGCGTTGGTGCACAGGATCACCAGCTTCTTGCGCTCGATGTAGCCCTTCACGATGCGTGGCATATCGCGGTGGAGCAGCGGTTCGCCGCCCGCGATCGAAACGGCTGGCGCGCCGCATTCCTCGATCGCTTCCATGCACTGCTCATAGCTCAGGCGCTGGTTGAGGATCGCATCGGGGTAGTCGATCTTGCCGCAGCCGGGGCAGGCCAGATTGCAGCGCAGCAGCGGCTCGAGCATCAGGACGAGCGGATACTTGCCGCCCTTGATGTGCTGGCGAAGCGTGTAGGCGCCGATCCGGGCGATCTGGGAAATGGGGAGAGTCATGAAGTATCCTATTCGGCCGCCACGTGGGCGGCAGGGGAATTGGTCGCGATTGGGCGGCGCAAGATCGGCGGCAGGCTGAACTCGACGTTCTCGCTGACCCCTTCCAATTGCGTGACGGTGAGTGTGCGAAGGCGGCGGAGCTTGGCAATCACGCTATCGACGAGGGCATCGGGCGCAGAGGCCCCAGCCGTGATGCCAAGGGTTTCCACGCCCTCCACCCAGGCGGGATCGACATCGTCTCCGCCGTCGACGAGGTAGCTGCGGATGCCCATCTCTTCGCCGATTTCGCGCAGGCGATTCGAATTGGAACTGTTGCGCGAACCGACCACGATGAGCACGTCGCTGACCTCGGCCAGCTTGCGAACCGCCGTCTGGCGGTTCTGCGTGGCATAGCAGATATCGTCGACATCAGGGCCGGCAACGTCGCTGAAGCGTTGATGCAGCGCGGCGATGATGCCGCGCGTATCATCGACGCTCAGGGTCGTCTGGGTGACATAGGCAATCGGCGTTGCAGGATCGATCTGTAGTGCCGCAACGTCCTGCGCCGATGAGACGAGCAGCACCGGTGCATCGATCTGGCCGATCGTCCCGATCACCTCGGCATGGCCGGCATGCCCGATGAGCACGATCTGGCGCCCGGCCTTGGCATAGCGCCGGCCCTGGATATGCACTTTGGTGACCAGCGGGCAGGTCGCGTCAATCACCGGCAGGTTGCGGTCTTCCGCTTCCTTCTGAACAGCCTTGGCCACGCCGTGCGCGCTCAGGATGGTGGTCGCGCCGGGCGGAACGTCGGTCAGTTCATCCACGAAAACCGCGCCCTTGGCCCGCAGCTGATCGACCACGAAACGGTTGTGGACGATCTCATGCCTGACATAGACCGGCGCACCGAAGCGATCGATCGCACGTTCGACGATATCGATGGCGCGAGTGACGCCGGCGCAGAATCCGCGGGGATTGGCAAGTATGACGTGTAGGGGCATCGGATCTGAAAGGGGTATTTCCGGCAATGCTTGTAACTCCTTGCAGCACCCGGCCGCCAGACCGCTCTATAAAGCCTTGTTCATGCGACGGGAAGTGCGGTTGACCCAATTTGCCGGAGCGGTGGTTCCGCGCCGTTCATTTCGTGTTCGGCTCGACATCGCTAGCCCCTCTGGCAGAGACGTCTGTTCCGATCCGGGCTGGACCGCTCTGTGCCGGATAGACTAGCAGGCTGCGGGTGAAAAGTGCTCAAGCGCGCGGTGCTGGCTGTGCATTTCAGCACTGGAAGCGTGCAGAATTGCGGTTTGCGGCTCCGGGCTGCCCCGATCCGCTCATACCAGGACAAGGCTTGCTATGGTTCGTTTCCTCCTCGCGGTTGCCTCTTTCACCACCCTCGCATCGGCTGCGCTGCCCGCGGTTTCGCTCGCGCAGGCCGCCGATCCCGCCGTCTCGGCGGTCAACGATCTCGACGCCGGACTGCTGCGGACCATGCGCGCAGGCGGCACGGCGGCTTCGCGCGGCAAAGTCATTGCGCACGTGCTCGATCGCACCTTCGATCTTGCGCTGATGACGCGGCTGGCCGTCGGCCCGGAATGGGTCAAGCTCTCACTGGCCGATCAGCAGGCGCTGGTCGATGCCTTCCGGCGCATGACGATTGCCGAATATGCTCGTAACTTTGACAGCTTCTCGGGCGAAACCTTCGATGTCTCGCCCAAAGTGGAAACCCGCGGCGGCGACAAGGTGGTGCGCACCACGCTCAAGGTGCCCAAGGGCGCTCCGGTGGCGATTGCCTATCGCCTGCGGCAAGGCGGCAGTGGTTGGAGGATTATCGACGTGTTCTACAACAACGCGATCAGCCAGATCGCCACGCGCAGATCCGATTTCGGCACCGTGCTCCAGAAGGGCGGCGCCAAGGCGCTGATTGTGCGCATCAATGCGATTGCCGCCAAGGGTGCCAGTTAATTGCCCGCATCGCTGATCATTCCGGCGCTGCTGGCGAGTTCACCGGTCGCGCTTCCTCCGCCGGATGGCGCGGCGCTCCTGCGCGAAGCCCCGGCGGCCGCAATGTCCGCGGCATTCGAGGCCAGCCCTGAGCCCGCTGCGATTGATTCTCCGCCCGTGCTTCCGGATGTGGCCCCCGCCGTTCAGCCCAAGGCGGATGCGCCGCCTTCCGCACCGGCGGTGCGCAAGGCGCATCGCCATGTGCGCGGCGATTCGCTCGAAGGCTTCAACCGGGCGATGTTCGGTACGTGGCAGGTGCTCGACAAGGCAGCCTATCGGCCGGCGGCAATGGCCTACAAGCACGTTTTGCCCAAGCCTCTGCGCTCCGGCATCCGCCATATCCTGAGCAATCTGACCGAGCCGCTCGTCTTCCTCAACTTTGTCCTGCAGGCAAAGCCGCGCAGCGCATCGAAGACCCTCGCGCGGTTCGTCATCAATTCGACCGTGGGCGTGGGCGGTGCTTTTGATGTTGCCGGGCAGCGCAAGATCAACCTGCCGCATCGCGACAACGGGCTTGGCACCACGCTGGCGCTCTATGGAATCGGCCCGGGCCCCTATATCTTCCTGCCGATTGTCGGCCCCAGCAATCTGCGCGATCTGCTCGGCGGGGCGTCCGAGGGGCTGGTGATTCCGATGACGGTCGGCAAGCCGTTCAGTACCCTGGCCTACCAGATCGGCACGGGCGCCGCGAACGGGCTCGATCGCCGCGCCGAATCCGATCAGGAACTCAACGCGCTGCTATCGGGCTCGGTCGATCCCTATGCCTCCTTGCGCGCGGCCTGGCAGCAGAACCGCATTGGCCAGATCGAGGCCATCCGCAGTGGCGACCAGGCCAAACCCGCAGTTGAGGATCAGGGCGAGCTCGACGATCCCCTCGCAGACCCCGCGCAGCCTGGCGGAAAACAGCCTGAAACTGCCCCGCCGCCGCCCGAACTCGATGATCCGCTCACCGATCCGGCAGCCTCGTCCAATCCGCCCTAGTCCTGCCGCGCAGTCGTTTTTGGCGGCGGGCCAAGCAGTGCCGGCTCGAAAATCAGGGCACAGATCAACGTCCAGATCAGTGAGATCATCAGGATCTTGCCCATGCTCGCCGTGCCCGGATGCGTGGAAAGCCACAGGCTGCCGAACGCCGTCCCGGTGGCCAGTGCGCTGAACATCACTGCGCGCGCAAGGCTCGATTGCAGCAGGTTCTGCGCGCCCACGCTCCACGCCATCACGAAGTAGATATGGAACGCGACGCCGACGCCGAAGAGCAGCGGAAAGGCGATGATGTTGGCGAAGTTGATCGGCTGGCCGATCACGACGCAGCTGCCCAGCGTGAGGAAGATCGAGAGGATCACCGGCGCCAGCGTGAAGGCGACTTCGCGCACGCTGCGCAGCACGAGGAACAGCAGCGCGCTTACCAGCAGGAAGGCGATGATGCCCGCCTCCACGAACGCCCAGGCGACGGTCGAAGCTGCGGCCTGCGTCGCTACCGGCAGGCCCGAGATCGCCGGCGTGACCGCGGCGACCGCATCGCGGAACCGGCGGATCACGTGGTTGTCCCGCGCGTCTCCGCGCGGGAAGACCTGCAATCGCGAAAGGCCGCCCGGAGCCTCCCAGTCCCGCACCAGTTCAGGCGGAAGCGTCTCGCGGGTCAGCGGCTGGGCCTGCAGGGCAAGCCGCATCTGGCTGAGCATGACACCGAGCGGCTCGGTCAGCAGGCGGTTCACTGCGGCGCGCTGCGGCGGCGCAGCCTTGACGAGCCGGTCGAGCGAAGCGGCCAGCCGGCGCGCAGCCCCCGCGTCGGCCCCGGGATGGACGGCGAGCGCGGCGGCCAGCTTCGTGCGCGTATCGCCCAGTGCTGCAATCATATCCGCGTCGGTCGGCGCGGCCAGCACATCAAAGGGATTGAGCGTGAGATCGAGCAGCACCGAGGCGTCCTCGATCGCCGCAAGTTTGGCGTCCTGCTCGGGCGGAATGAAGCTTCCGAGCGAGACGACATGCGAAACTTCGGGCAGGCGCGCGAGCTTTGCCGCAAGCGCTTGCGCTTCGGCGGGATTGCGCGCCAGCACGTCGATGGTGTCGGGCGTGCGGTCCGGATCCTGCGTCAGATCGCTCAGCGTGCGCATCGCGGGCGCGTCGGGATCGCGCAGATGCAGCGGGTTGAAATCGAACTGGACCCACGCCAGCGAAGCGATGCTGAGCCCCATTGCCACAGCAAACGACCACAGCACCCAGCGCCGCTTCCGTTCGAGCAGGCGATCGATCGGCGCAAGCTGCGCAAAGCCGACTTCGTGCCTCGGCGCGGCGGGGCCGAGCACCACGATCAGCGCGGGCAGCAAGGTCAGGCTGGCGAGCAGCGCGACGATCATGCCGAGCCCGGCGATCACGCCAAGTTCGGTGATGCCGATATAGGCGGTCGGCAGGAAGGCACCGAACCCCACGAAGATCGCTCCCGCCGCCAGCGAAAGCGGCGCGCCAAGCGCGCTGGCCGCCTTGCGCAGCGCTTCCGCCGCGTCCGCGCTGCCGGGGCGCTCGGCGTTGAAACGCACGCAGATCTGGATGCCGAAATCGACCCCGAGGCCAACGAACAGCGGGATGAACGCCACCGAAATCAGGTTGAACCTGCCCACGGCGAGCAGCCCCACCGCAGCCGTGACGACAAGGCCGGCAAGGATCGCGACCATGATCGCGGTGACGAGCTTGACCGAGCGCGTCGCCAGCCACAGCGTCAGCAGCATCGCGCCGAGCATGACCATGGCCACCGCGCCGATGTTTTCCTGCAGCGTGGCGAATTCCTCGTCGGCCAGCGGGACTTCGCCGGTAAGCCGCACGCGCACGCCGTGCGCTTCGTCGAGCTTGAGTTCGCGCGCTGCGCGCATCGCGGCGTCTGCGGCGTTCTCGCCGGCCATCAATGCGGCATGATCGAGCACCGGCTGGATGAGGACAAGGCGCCGCTTGGGCAGCGCGAGCCCGCCGCTTCCGGTATCGAACAGTTCCTGCCACGAAAACGCCGTCTTGCGCCCATCGAGCGAGCCGTCGATGGCCCGCGAAAGCGCATTCAGCGGCTTGTCGATCTGACCCAGTGTTGCCTCGCCGCGGTTCACTCCGTCGAGCATGGTCGAAAGCGCGCTGCTCACTCCGCGTAGCGAGGGATCGGCCGCCAGCGGGCCGAGCAGCGGCTGCGCGTCGATCATCGTCTTCGTCGCGCTGCGGACCTCCGCCACCGAGCCGAACAGCAGGCCCTCGCGCGCGAAGAAATCACCGCCATCCGGGCGCGTGACGCGGCGGAAGGTCTTGCTATCGGCGGACAGCGCTGCCGAAAGTCGGGCGGCGCCCTCTTCGGCAAGCTCAGGCGTTGCTCCGTCGATCACCACCAGCATGACGTCACTGAGCTGCGGGAAGGCGGCTTCCATTCGCCGCTCTTCCAAACGCCAGCTGACATCGGGCGAGATCAGCTGCGAGGTGTCGGTCGTGATCGCCATGCGCTGCATCGCGGTCAGCAGCGCGGCAACTGTCAGCACGAGCGCGAAGGCGAGCGTCAGCCACGGCCGCTTGAGGCTGACCGTGACCAGCGAGGCCGGCAACGCACGGAGCACGGACTGCACAGTGCTCACTTCGACTTGGGCGGTCCGCTCGGGCCGAGGAAATAGCGCAAGCTGAACCCGATCGTCGCAGTGGCCCCGTTGAAGCCGAAGACGGCATTTTTCCAGCGGGGCGGACCAAACGAAATCCGCGCGTCGTTGGAAAAGCCGACACCTTCCTTGGGAATGCCGAACAGCGCGCGATCGACCTTGGTGTTGCCGTTCTCATCGTGGAATGCCTGCGCCGCATACTGGCCGGGCGGCAGATCGCGCACGATCACTTGCGTTGTGCCAAGCCGCGCGGGGGCATCGCCAGACCAAGGGCAATCATCCTTGAGGAACTTGTCCTGCGGGCAGATATCGACATGGACCGTGCCCTTGGCGGTGCGGACATTGCCGACATTGATGACCAGCGTCCGGCCCGGCACCTGCGCGAGCGCCGCCGCAGAGGCGGTGCAGCCGAGAGTGGCGGCAAGGAACCAGATGCGCGCTGTCATGCCATCGCTTCCTGCACGCCAGCGGAGTTGTGGCGGAGGGCCTTGAGCACGGTATCGACGA
>CAZQEH010000033.1:0-35232 GCA_964592205.1 uncultured Novosphingobium sp. | reverse complement strand
CCCGCCGCCTCCGCCGCCCCCTCCCCCGCCGCCGGCTCCGGTGTGCAACAAGGGTCCGTACATCGTGTTCTTCGACTGGGATAAGTCGAACATCACGCCTGAAGCGGCGACCATTCTGGACAACGCCGTCACGGCCTATGGCAACTGCGCCAGCGTTCCGATCATGCTGGCCGGCTACACCGACCGCTCGGGTACGCCGAAGTACAACCTCGGCCTTTCGCAGCGTCGTAACGACTCGGTCCGCGGTTACCTGACTTCGCACGGTATTCCGGATGGTTCGATCACCAGCCAGGCCTTTGGTGAAGCCAACCCGCGCGTCCCGACCGCCGACGGCGTCAAGGAACTGCAGAACCGCCGCGTGGAAATCACGTACGGTCCGGGTTCGGGCATGTAAGCTTCGGCGATCAGCCGACAGGAATTGGGGGGCCGGAGCAATCCGGCCCCCTTTTTCTTTGGCGCCTATGTGCAAGTCATCAGTACGTTCGCATGGTCAGCCAAGGATTGCGGGGCGCGGCTTTTGGGTTGGCGGTCCTTGCAGTGGCTGGCTATCCCTCGCGCTCGATCAGGTCCCGCCGGCACATCTCAAGCGCAGCCAAGGCAAACGGCACCACAATGAGAATGCCGCCGAGGCCGATGCGCAAATTGGCGCCGAAAGCACCGGAGATCTTGCCCGCGGCGTAAGGCCCGAGCGCCAGGCCGATCATTGTCGCAAAGAGGAAGAAAGCCGCTGTTGCTGTGGCACGGCTAGTCGCTGGCACGATATTGACGATCGTTCCCGCCGCACCGCCCAGCGCACAGCTTGCAAGAAACCACATCGGGAACACGCAAATGTAGACGACCATCAACGAATGAGTCGTGAGCATGATGCAGTTTGGTACCAGCGATGTGAGCAGCGCGGCGATCACGACGAGGATGCGTCGTGAGTGATACCGATCACCGGCGAGGCGGTCTCCCAAGGCGCCGCCGGCAATCACACCCAGTGCTCCGCCGATCGCCGCCGATCCCCCTACGATCAGGGCAACTGCACCAGCAGTTGCGCCAAACTCGCGGATGACCAGCGATGGCCCGAACGCCGAGTTGGCATAAGTTATCACGCACATGAGGCCATAACCGAGGTTGAGGCCAACAACCGATTTCGACGCCCAGATAACGCGAAAGGCTTCAGGATCATCGTACCTCAGGGCGACAGCCCACGATGCGATCGCATAAGTTCCGATGCCGAGCGCGATCCATTGCGCGGGGTCGCCGACCAGGAACGACAACGCTATTCCCAGCACGGCCAAGCCGGCAGCGATCGCGAGGTTGCCAAGCAAAGCCGCTTGGCCGCGCCGAGCGGCCGCCATAAGCGTGAAGGGCGGAACAATCGCGGCCAGATCACGCACGAATGCGGCCAGCGTAGCGGGCTGCGGCGCAGATCGTGGCGCTCCATCAGCGGAGGGGGCCTCGAAACGGCCGCGAATCGGCTCTCTCAGGCTGCGAACCCAGAACGCGAGTGCCAGGCCCGGAAGCCCAACGGCGAGGAAGGCTGCCTGCCATCCGGCGAGGCCAAATGGCCGCACATCAAGCGGAAAGGCATGGTTCCACCCCCCCGCAATGGCCGTTCCGATATAAAGTGAGAAGCCGCCGCCGAGGTAGATGCCCGACGAGAAGATCGCCACAGCAGTCGCGCGGCGATGTGGCGGGAAGTAATCGGCCAGCAGGGAATAGGAACAGGGGCCGGCGGTCGCTTCGCCCACACCGACGCCAATGCGCGCGGCGCCCAGCTGGACAAAACTGCGGGAGAGCCCGGAAAACGCAGTCACTGCCGACCAGAGCGCAAGACCGGTGGCCAGCACACGCGTGCGCATGGCGCGATCCGCAAGCTTGCCTAGCGGTATGCCGAAGAGCGCATAGAAGACGCCGAACGCAGTGCCGTAGAGGAAGCCGAACTGGGCGTCCGAGATACCGAGATCGTGCTTGATGTCTACCGCAAGGATCGTCAGCAGCTGGCGATCCACAAAGTTGATAATGTAGACTATGACGAGGACAAACAGCGCATACCAACTGTAGCGGTCAACGCCGAACCATTGCTTCGGCTTATCCGTCATCTCCATATTTGGTGCCATCCTCTATCCCGGCTGCATCGAATCCCGCGCGCCTCAGACGGCAGCTGTCGCAGATGCCGCAGGCTCGGCCATCAGGCAGCGGATCGTAACACGACCAGCTGGCCCCCGGATCGAGCCCGAGACGGGCCGCTTCTTGCGCGATTTCGCTTTTCTTGAGGTATTGGAGCGGGGCGTGAACCCGCACGGTGCCGCCTTGATCACCCAGCTTGGTGGCGACCCGGGCAAGGCTTTCGAACCCGCCAATAAATTCCGGTCGACAATCGGGATACCCCGAATAATCGAGCGCGTTGACCCCGATAAACAAGTCGGCCGAGCCGGCCGCTTCAGCCCATGCAAGCGCGAGCGAGAGGAAGACGAGGTTGCGAGCGGGCACGTAAGTGACGGGAATGTCGTCACCCACACCGTCCTTGGGCACGGCGATATCCGCTGTGAGTGCCGAACCTCCAAACTGGCGAAGGTCGAGTGGCAAGATCACGTGACGTTCGACATCGAGCACCGATGCAATGGTGCGCGCCGCATCGATCTCGACGCGGTGGCGCTGATTGTAGTCGACTGTCAGGGCAAGAACGCGAAAGCCCTGCTCGCGCGCAAGGGCAGCGCAGACCATCGAATCGAGTCCGCCCGAGAGCAGGACAACAGCGAGGGGAGCGTGCTGGGGAACGGCATTTGCGACCATGGTGCAGAGCTAAAGGCATGGATCGCCCGTGGCAATCCTCGGCACGCAATCAGGACGTACACGAACCGACACGCCGCACCTCTGCGCGAAAGTTGAACGGCAAACCCTGCGCAATTCCCTGCGTTTCGAGCTGAACGAGTTGCGCGCTCTCGAAGCGGACGGATGTTTGCCCGTAACCATTGCCCGGGCAGGTGTAATGGACGGTCACAGCGACTGCCGTGTCCTGGACCGTGAAGCTCCGGCAGAGTTCGCGCATGTGCCGGATCTGGATAAGGCGGCGGCCACTCTCGATACACAGCCTGTGCCGGCCGCCGGCGAGGTCGCGGTCTCGCACTTCCCATTGCCCCGGCTGGAGCTGGTCGAGCATGGCCAGCGAGGGGCGCTGAGCGGTGAGTGCAGGTGCCATAAACGCGGCAAGCACAAGAATACCACCGTCAACCATGCGGGGAATGCCACGGAAAAGGCGGCGCAGCAGGCGGTCCATCTTGCAGGCGCGTCCATCGAGCGTTCCGGCACCGTACCGGGGCTTTCGCAGCGCAATATACGCCGAATCACGCTGCGTTAAAGTGTTCTTCTACAGCGATGAACCGAATTGGCTTAATCAGTCGAGATCGATCTCGAAGACCCGCGAGCAAAAAGCGCAATCGACGAGGATCAGTCCGTCCTCGTTGCGCATCTCCTCTCGCTCGGCCGCGCCGAAGCGGGAAAGCACAGAGCGGTAGTAATCGCTGGTGCAGCGGCAGCCCTTGACGATCTTCATCCCCGCTTCCACGCGCACTTCGCGCTCTTCGTGGAACAGGCGCCACAGCAGAGTTTCCAGATCGAGACCCGGATCGACGAGTTCGGCCGGCAAAACCGCGCCGCCCATGATCCGCATATGCTCCCATTCCGGATGATCGTGCTGGACGTGGAGCCGTTCGCGGCCCTCTTCGCCCTCTGGCAGATGCTGGATAAGCAGGCCACCCGCCACACATCCGTTGGCATCGCTTCGCACCCCGACCCTGATCAGGGTCGGGATCTGTTCGGACTGGAAGAAGTAGCTCTCACAGGCAGCAGCAAGCGTTTCGCCCTCGAGCGGAACGACCCCCTGATAGCGTTGACCTTTCGCCGCGAGGTCGAAAGTGATGGCGAGATAGCCATCACCAAATAGCGCACGGAGCGTGGGCGCGGGGCCAAGCTCGTCGAGACGTGCACGGTCGAAGCGGGCATAGCCGCGCAGTTCACCGGCCCGGAAATCGCACACAAGCAAATCGACCACGCCGTTCTGTGCCTGCGCCTGCATGGTAAGTTGTCCCTGCTCGTCCTTGAGCAGCGAACCCAGCAGCGCGGCCAGCACCAACGCTTCAGCCAGCAGATGGCGGATTGGGGCCGGGTAGGAATGGGCCGCAATGACCTCATCAAGCACGGGGCCAAGGCGAACGACGCGGCCGCGCGCGTCGCGCTCTGGAACGGTGAAGGCCAGCACCTGATCAAAACCAGTGGCGCCTGTGGAACCGCTGTTTTCCGTCATTCTCAGATCTTCCCGAATGTCCAGCGCAGAATGGACTTCTGGGCGTGTATGCGGTTTTCCGCCTCATCCCACACCATCGACTGCGGGCCATCGATCACCGCATCGGTCACTTCCTCGCCGCGATGCGCGGGAAGGCAATGGAGCAGAACGGCATCGGGCTTGGCCAGAGCCATAAGCTCCGCGTTCACCTGAAACGGCGTCATGGCCGCCAGCTTCGCCTCAGCGTGGGCCTGACCCATCGAAATCCAGGTGTCTGTAACGACGACGTCTGCACCGCGCGCGGCAGTCGCCGCATCGCGGCATACGTCGATGCGGGCGCCGCCAGCGCGGGCCGCAGCGATGAATGCCGGATCGCAGTCGTACCCCTCCGGCACGCCGATGCGGATGTTGAACTTCATCAGTCCCGCCGCCTCAACGAACGAGTTGAGCACATTGTTGCCATCGCCAAACCACGCCACTTCAAGGCCCGGAAGCGCTTTGCCGTGCTCGAGCAGGGTCTGCAGATCGGCGACAATCTGGCAGGGATGCGAAAGATCGGTTAGTCCATTGATCACCGGCACGCTGGCATAGTGCGCCAGTTCTTCGAGCTTCGCGTGATCATCGGTACGTAGCATGATGGCGTCAGCCATGCGGCTGAGCACGCGCGCCGTATCGGCGATCGTCTCACCGCGGCCGAGTTGCGTGGTGCCGGCATCGAGCATGATACCGCTGCCACCCAGCTGACGGATCGCGATATCGAACGAGACCCGCGTGCGGGTCGAATTCTTCTCGAACACCATGGCGAGGACATGGCCAGCGAGCGGTGCATCGGCGTCGGGCTGTCCCTTGGGACGCCCGCGCCGAGCAGCCTTGCGGTCCATCGCATCGCCCAGGATGGCAGCGAGCGCATCGCCCCCCGCATCGCTCAGGCCGAGGAAATGCCGGGTCATGCTGGTACTGCTTCGACCGCATAGCTGGCAGTGGCAGCTGAGAGCTTCTCCATGAATTCGTCGATGTGGCTATCGTCGATCACCAGCGGCGGAAGGACACGGAAGGTCATGTCGCCAGCCGCAACCGTGAGCAGCTGGTGGTTATCGCGCATATGGGCAACGAACGCGCGCGGCTCGATCTTCATCTTCACGCCGAGCATCAGGCCCCTGCCACGGACGAGTTCGAACATGTCCGGGTAGTTGCCGATGAACTGTTCAAGCCGGCCGCGAAGACGTTCGCCCTTTGCCTTGACCTCGGCGAGGAAGGCCGGTTCGGCAACGACATCGAGCACTGCTTCGGCGGCTGCCATGGCCAGCGGGTTGCCGCCATAAGTGCTACCATGCGTGCCGATCACCATGCCGCGCGCCGCGCGTTCGGTGGCGAGGCACGCGCCCAGCGGGAAGCCGCCGCCAATGCCCTTGGCGCTCGCCATGATGTCCGGCGTGACGCCGTACTGCTCATAGGCATAAAGATCGCCGGTGCGCGCGACACCGCATTGAACTTCGTCGAAGATGAGCATGAGATCGTGCTCGTCCGCCAGCGCACGCAGGCCCTGCAGGAATTCGGGCGAGGCATCGCGAATGCCGCCCTCGCCCTGGATCGGCTCGACAAGGAAGCCCGCCGTGTTCGGACCGATGGCCGCCTTCGCGCCTTCGAGATCGTCGAACTCGACATAGCGGAAACCTTCGAGCAGCGGCAGGAAGCCCTTGTGCATCTTCTCCTGGTTGGAAGCACTGATCGTGGCGATCGTGCGGCCATGGAACGCGTTCTTGAAGGTGATCAGCTCATAGCGCTCGGTGTTGCCGGCATGCTGGTGATAGGCGCGCGCGGTCTTGATCGCGCATTCCACCGCCTCGGCACCGGAGTTCGTGAAGAACACCGTGTCGGCAAAGGTCAGATCGACCAGCCGCTGCGCGAGGTGTTCACCTTGCGGGCTGCCATAGAGGTTGGAGACGTGCATGAGCGTTGCGGCCTGCCGCTGGATCGCGCCGATCAGATGCTCGTGGCTGTGGCCAAGCAGGTTCACCGCAATGCCGCTCGCGAAATCGAGATAGCGCGTGCCATCCTCGCTGATCAGATGGCAATGCTCTCCGCGCACCGGACGCACGCCGCACCGGGGATAGACGGGCATCAACGGGGTGATCGACATGACACGGTTCCTTCCTGCTTCGGCTCCCGTTCCTTCGGGAGTGTTGTCGTAAACGACAAATGGCGACCCCGCAGGGCCGCCATCTGAAAATGTCGGTGGCACAGACCTTCGACCTTGAGCCGAAGGAGCATGCACCAATCTCAGTCCTGTCGGGGCACCAGGTTGACTGCCGAGTACTTGCCCCGACGATCGACCTCGAGATCGAACTCGAGCTTGTCGCCCTCGTTCAGCTCACGCATGCCCGAGCGTTCGACCGCACTGATGTGGACGAACGCATCCGGCTGGCCATCATCACGCGTGATGAAGCCGAAGCCCTTCATGGCGTTGAAGAACTTGACCGTGCCGGTGGCCTTCTCGCCGGTCAGCTGGCGCTGCGGCGCGGCCGGCTTGGCGGCGACCGCAATCACGTCACCAACGACCTGCAGATCGGCCGCCGAAACCTTGCCGCCGCGATCAACGAGATTGAATTCGAGCTGCTGGCCCTCGGCAAGCCCTTCGAGGCCCGCACGTTCAACCGCGCTGATGTGGACGAACACATCCTCACCACCGTCTTCGCGCTGGATGAAGCCAAAGCCCTTCTGGGAATTGAAGAACTTCACGACGCCCTTGCCGGTGCCGACAACCTGAGCCGGCATGCCACCGCCACCGCCACCGCCGCGGGGACCGCCAAAGCCGCCACCACCGCCGCCGCCACGTGGGCCGCCGCTGAAGCCACCGCGATCGCCGCCACCGAAGCCGCCACGGTCACCACCGCCGAAACCGCCGCGATCACCGCCGCCGAAACCACCGCGACCGCCACCGCCGAAACCGCCGCGATCAAACCCGCCGCCGCCGAAACCACCGCCGCCGTAAGGGTCAAAGCCGCCCTCGTCACCGAACCCATCGCGCTTGTCGCGTCCGCGACCCCGCCGCCCTCTGTCAAAACCCATAAAAACCAATAAACCTTCGTTCCGCCCCTGCTTTCCTGGGTGCCGCAAGCCGGACGCGGCTGCCGACGGCACAACAAGGGAAATGCGCGAGACTCTGCTCGCCTGATCCTCTGCAGTTGAGACTATAACCAACAAACGCTTCCAGCGCGAACGGATTCGTTGAGCCGGACAACATGGCCTCAGTTCAGTGTGGCCTTTGTGCCATGCGGCTGCGGCTCTTGCTCTCGGCAGCCGGTTTGGGCAAAAGCATCACGCGATGCTTTTGCTTTGCAGTCACACAGATACTTCGGCCAGGCTCGCGCGCAGCGCCGGACAAGTGGCTGCCGCCTGACAAGTACGGCCCGCAAACGGCGCAAGAGAGGTTGCCCTATGTTTCGCAAGATCGACGACAAGACTTATGCTAGCCCGCAAATCGACGTCGCCAATATCGCCGAGGCGAAAGCGTTGGGCGTGGGGCTGATCATCAACAACCGGCCCGAAGACGAATCGCCGGATCAGCCCCCGGGTGCGGAGATCGAAGCTGCAGCCAGCGCAGCCGGCATTGCCTATGTCGCCATTCCCGTGACCCATGCCGGCTTCTCGATGCCGCAGGTCGAGGCCATGCAGGCCGCACTGGCCGCAGCGGGCGACAAGGCTGTCCTGGCCTACTGCCGTTCGGGCACCCGCTCCACCCTGCTTTGGGCCCTTGCCCAGGCGCGCATGGGCATGGCGACCGATGCGATTTTCGCACAGGCTGCTGAAGCGGGCTATGATGTGAGCCCGATCATGCCGCAGCTCGATTTCCTCGCGGCGCAGGCGCGCTGAGGTCGGCGATCGCAATGCCTTCGTTCAACACCTTTCTTGCCCTGCCGGGAGCTGCAATTGCCTTGCAGGCGGTCGGCTCGCTCATCGCGGTGCTGCTCGTATTCATGGTCGTGCGCGCACTCGGCTTGGGCAACGATGTGCGCATCGCCGATGAGGCTGAGGCGCGCGCGCTGGCCGAAGCCGCGCGCTGCGGGTTCGATCCCGTCGAGGTTGCACTCGACCGGGCCAGGATCGGCGCACTGCTGCGCAACCAGGCCGACGAAGTCATGCTGATCCGCCGGCATGGTGCGCGCTTCGCCGCCCGCGTGTTGTCCTCGCATGCTGGCGTGCGGCTCGATCGCGGCTTCCTCACGCTTTCGACCGAGGATCCGCATTTCGGCACTATTACGCTCGATCTGGGCGAAAGGGCGCAAGTCTGGGCCGCCAGCCTGCGCCGACTGGGAGCCCAGGCATGACTGATTTTCTGGCAGGCATGCTCGCCGCGTTGCGCCATCCGATCGCCCAGCCGATCGATGTGATCGCCTACGCCGTGCCGGTGTTCGTCGCGATGATCCTGATCGAGATCGCCTGGGCCCGCCGCCATGCACCGGAAGCCTACGAAGCGCGCGACATGTTGAACTCGCTGCTGATGGGCCTTGGCAGCACGATCGCCGGAGCGCTCGTGGCGGGCATGATCTATGGCGCGGCGACATGGCTCTACACACACCGCATTGCGACCGTGCCCTTTGCCTGGTGGTCATGGATCGCGGTGCTGCTGCTCGATGATTTCAACTACTACTGGGCGCACCGCACCGGCCACCGCGTGCGCTGGTTCTGGGCTGCGCATGTCAACCATCACACGAGCCAGCACTACAACCTGAGCACAGCGCTGCGGCAGACATGGACGGGCTTCATCGCGCTGTCCTTCGTGTTCCGCATCTGGCCGGCCTTCTTCGGCGTTCCGCCCGAAATGCTGCTGACGGTGGGCGCAGCCAACACGGTGGGCCAATTCTGGATCCACACCGAGGCTGTCCGCCGCATGCCACCGTGGTTCGAATGGGTGTTCAATACGCCCTCCCATCACCGCGTCCACCATGCGACCAACCCGCTCTACCTCGATCGCAATTACGCCGGTGTGTTCATGTTCTGGGACCGCATGTTCGGCACATTTCAGCCCGAACTTGACGAAGAACCGCCGCGCTACGGGGTGATCCGCCAGCTTGGTACCTTCCATCTCCTCTACAGCGTCTTCCACGAATGGAAGGGCATCGTAAAGGATTTTGCCGCCGCACCCTGGCGCTACAAGCTGGCTTATCTGGTCCGCGAACCCGGCTGGAGCCACGATGGCAGCCGCGACACAAGCGATGCGATCCGCACCCGCTGGCTGGAGCGCACTGGCTACCTAGCGCCGGATGAGCCCCAGCGCATGGCGGATGAAAGCGTCGCGGTCGGCCACCCATAGCATCCCGTCAGCAAGGCGCGGGTTCGCAAAGGTCCAGCCGTCTCCCGAGTAGACCTTGCCGAACGTGCCGTATGTGCCGAACGCCAGCGATACGGCCCGCTGCTCCGACCGCGTGGTGAGGCCCTCGCCCGCAATGGTGGCAGTACCGGGCGTGAAGCCCCGGCCCCACGGACGCAGCGCAAACACGTAAGGTTCGGTGCGGAAGCTGCGGACTTCGGTGTTGAAGAAGACCGAGAGATAGACCTTGTCCAACGCACCAAGCGTTGCGGTCGGCATGCGCCATTCGGACGTGGCAATCACCGGCCAGGGATAGTGCTGCGGATTGCCATAAAGGATCTCGCTGCGCAGATCAACGAGCGCATCGCGCGGCTCCTGCCGCGGCTGAATCCGCTCGATCCTGAGATTGTTCGCCCAGGTGAAGCCGAACGAGGTCGCATCGATCAGCGGCATGGCCGACGGTGAACCCCGGCCTGGTGCGTTCGAGACGGTGACGTCCTCGTAGACGCGCAGGTAGGCCTTGTCCTTCAGCTGGTGCCCGCTTGCGACGTTGCTCCAGCCCAATTGCCCATGCCAGCGCACGTTGCGGAAGTGCGAGACCAGCGTGCCATTGATGTAGGTGCTGTGTTCCTGATCAGTGTTGGTGCCGACATTACCGTCGATCTCGCTGTCCTCGGCGTAGAGCATCGTCTCGCCGCCCGGCACGAAAAGCGCATTCTTGCCGCCGAAGATCTGCGAGCGCCGGATGACAGCGGTGAACAGCCCGGGCGGGGCCCCGCCATACGTTTCGAGATGCAGTGCCCCCATCGGCTGGATCGCGCCGGGGAAATCGAGCGCGATGTCGCGCATCTCGAAATGAATGCGGCTGCGGCCCATTTCCAGCGCGCGCATCCGCAAGGTCGCCCATTGGTCCCCGCTGCGGAAGGTTACCCGCTCTCCCGGGATCGACGAGCGGAAAATGTACTGCGTGCCATCCAGGTTGCCGCTGAGGTCGGGCAGGCTTGGCGCGAAGGGATAGACGCAGGGCCGTCCGGCCCGGTCGCGTGCTTCATAGACGTATTCCAGACCACCTTCGGCGCGCCCGTAGAGCGAGGCGGCATCGTTGCCCTGATAGACCTCGCGGCCGGCCGCCTGCGAGGCATCGCACTTCACGAAGAAGCGGTTGGCAGGTCGGCGCAGGCCCTGCATCGGCATATAGAAGGGATAGCCTGCATCGTGAGCGGCATATTGGGCTTGGGTTTGCGGCGCAGGCGGATCTGGCGGGACCACCGGCTGGAGCGGCTGGGCGGCAGGCTCGGTCGCATGTCCGCCGGATGCAGTCTGTGCGTTCGATTCGCTGCCGAGGCCGCTGCAGCCGATCACACCCAGAACCGCAATGCTCGCGGCAAGCGGCAGTGTCAGCTTCAGCGTCGGCCTTGCAAGTCTACGCGCCACAGGCAGCACCCCATTCCTGATCGTCTGCGAGCAATCCTGCCCGCATCGGTTCAGCTGGCGAGCCGCAGAGCGGTGCCGGCAGTCTCGGCATCAGGCTGATCCGGCCAGATGCCGCGCGTGTCATAGACCACCTTGCCGCTGCGCTCGGCGAGCGGGACAACCTTAAACACATCATGATCGACCAGCACGACGAGAACGTCGCAAGTTTCCAGCGCATCGTCGAGATCGATCAGGCTTGCGCCAGTATCGGTGAACTCGACCGGGAGGGCGTTCGCATAAGGCTCCACGATGCTTACGCGGTTTCCATACTTGCGCGCGATCCGTGCGGCCACGAAGCGTGCCGGGCTCTCGCGGAAGTCGTCGATGTTGGCCTTGAACGCGAGGCCAAGGCACGCGATTCGCGCATCAGGATGCGCTTCGATCAGTTCGGTCGCGCGCGCGATCACGTGGTGCATCTTCTGGTCGTTGACCCCGCGCGCGGTGCGGATCAGCGGCGTATCTTCGGGCGCGCTCGCCACGATGAACCAGGGATCAACCGCGATGCAGTGCCCGCCCACACCCGGCCCCGGCTGCAGGATGTTGACGCGCGGGTGGCGGTTCGCCAGCCGGATTACTTCCCACACGTCGAGCCCCATGCGATCCGCCACGATCGAAAGCTCGTTGGCGAATGCGATGTTCACGTCGCGGTAGGCGTTTTCGACCAGCTTGGTCATTTCCGCCGAGCGCGCATCGGTGGTGCCGCAAGTCCCGCGCACGAATCGCTTGTAGAAGGCCAGCGCCTTGCGCGCGCAGCGCGGGGTAATGCCGCCGATCGACCGGTCGTTCTTGGTGAGTTCTTCCAGAATGCGGCCCGGCAGCACGCGCTCGGGGCAATAGGCGATCGAGACATCCGGTGTTTCGCGGGTGAGGCCCGGGAACTTCAGGTCGGGGCGCAGCCCGGCCATCAGATCGCGCATCATCTCGGTCGTGCCGACGGGGCTGGTCGATTCAAGAATCACCACGTCGCCGGACTTCAGCACGCCCGCGACTTCGCTGGCGGCAGCCTGGACATAGGACACGTCTGGCGTGTGGTGGCCATCCTTGGCGAACGGCGTCGGCACCGCGATCACGAAGACGTCGGCAGGTTCGATCTGCGTCGAGGCGCGCAGCAGGCCGCGCTGGACGACGCCCTGCACGAGGCCGTCGAGATCGACTTCCTCAATGTGGATTTCGCCGCGGTTGATCGTATCGACCACGCTTTGCGTCACATCGAGGCCGAGCACCGGACAGCCGGAACGGGCAATGATCGCGGCAGTAGGAAGTCCGATATAGCCCAGGCCAACAACGCAGACCTGCGGCTTCACATCGCCGGTTCCGATTTTAGCGGACATTCCCCAAAAGCTCCACGATACGGCGCGCCGCGTGCCCGTCCCCGAAGGGATTGTGCGCGCGCGCCATGGCCGAATAGGCAGCCTTATCGTCGAGCAGAGTAAAGATTTCGGAAACTATCCGGGCGGTTCCGGTGCCCACGAGCCGTGCCGTGCCGGCTTCGATGCCCTCGGGACGCTCGGTTGTCTCGCGCATGACGAGGACCGGCTTGCCAAGCGCAGGTGCCTCTTCCTGCACGCCGCCGCTGTCGGTCAGCATGATCTCCGCAAGGCTCAGCAGCCGGGCGAAATGCGGATAGTCGAGCGGTTCGATCAGCGCGACGTTGGCAAGTCCGCCTAGTGCGCCTTCCATTACCTTGCGGACGTTGGGATTGGGATGGACCGGGAAGATGAGCGCGACATCCGGGCGTTCGGCGATCTGCCGGATCGCCTCGGCAATCGCTTCCAGCCCTCCACCGAAATTCTCGCGCCGGTGGCTGGTGACGCCGATGATCCGCTTGCCTGCGAACCGCGCCTCAAGATCGGCAAGGCCGCCTGCCAGCGCCGGTTCGGCCTCGATCTTCGCGCTGACCCACTGCAGCGCGTCGATCACCGTGTTCCCGGTCACGTGAATGGCATCAGCGCTGACGTTTTCGGCGCGCAGTGCTGCCGCCGATGTCTCGGTCGGCGCGAAATGCAGAGCAGCGATCGTCCCGATGATCTTGCGGTTCACCTCTTCCGGCCAGGGGTGATAGATATTGTGGCTGCGCAAACCTGCCTCAACATGGGCAACCGGGATCTTGCGGTAGTATGCTGCCAGCGCGCATGCCATCGCCGTGGCGGTATCGCCCTGCACCACCACCCAGTCCGGGTTTTCGGCATCCAAAACGCCGCCAAGGCCGGTGAGGAGCGCGGCGGTCAGCCCATCGAGCGTCTGGTCAGGCTTCATCAGGTCGAGATCGTGATCGGGCACGATCCCGGCAATTGCCAGCACCTGATCGAGCATGCCCCGGTGCTGCGCCGAAACGCAGGTCACCACCCGAAAGCGCGCATCGGCGGCGAGCGCATGCACCACCGGAAACATCTTGATCGCTTCCGGACGCGTGCCGAAGACCACGAGGATTGTCTGTGCCATGATCAAGCCCCCTAACACCGCAGGGTTAAGGGGCGCATAATCAGGCCGCCGGCATCTGCTGGCTGGAACAATGGAAGCCGCCGCCGCCCGCAAGCACGGCATCGGCCAGAAGCCCGATCACCGCGCGCCCGGGAAAAAGCTCGGCGATTGCCGCAACGCCAGCATCATCATACTGCGTGCCGAATACCGGCACGATGACCACGTTGTTGGCGATCACGAAGTTCATGTAGCTCGCCGGCTGGATCATGCCGCCCCGTTCAACGAGCCCCGGCGATGGTACTTCCACCACCTCGACGCCAAAATCGCGCGCCCGTGCCGCCGCATCGGCATAGATCACGGCATTGGGATCGCCCGGCCCGGTCGCGCGCGGCAGCGCCAGCCGGTTGGGCGCGACAAACCGCGCAAGATTATCGACATGGCCGTCGGTATGGTCGTTGATGAGGCCATCACCCAGCCAAAGCACCCGGTCGTACCCGAGATCCCGCGCAAGCCGCGCTTCCAGATCGGCCTGCGACAGCGCCGGATTACGGTTCGGATTGAGCAGGCACTGCGCCGTCGTCGCGACAAGGCCGCTCCCATCGCCATCAAGCGCGCCGCCTTCCAGGATCCAGTCACAGCGATCGGCAGCGAGGTTGGCGCTGGCGGCCAGATCAGCGCCGATCGCCTCGTCTCCCGACATCTGGTACTTGCCGCCCCAGCCATTGAAGCCAAACAGCCGCGCGCGGCGCTCATGCTCGCCGAGCACCACAAGTGGCCCCGTATCGCGCAGCCAGACATCGCCATAAACCCGGCGTTCGAGCGTTACGGCGCTCGAAACAAGGTTGCGCGCCCGCGCCTCATTGGCTGCATCGCGCACGATGAGGCGGACTTGCTGTCCGCTATCGGCGACCGCGCTGGCAAATGCCGCGATCTGCTCCTGCGCTGCGTCGATCACGCCGGACCATTCCTCCGCCAGATGCGGAAAGCCGATCCAGAGCCAATCCTGCGGATGCCATTCCGGTGGCATCCGCAGCGTCGTTTCAGCCATGGCGTTACTTGCCCTTCGCTTCAGCGAGGCTCTTGTCTCGGATGGCCCGAAATTCGTCGTTCGGGTGCCAGTTGGGCCAGGCGGAGCTGTCGGCCAATGCGCGGCCAAGCCGGTAGAACAGCTTCACATCCTGCACCATGCCCGAGATGTCCCAGCTCTCCTGATACTGATCGCTCGGCTGGTGATAGCGCACGTTGGTGTAGTCGTCCGATGCGGCCTGCCCTGCTGCCTTTCCGCCCACGACAAGATCAGTCCCACGTGCCACGTCGAACATCGGCACACCGCGCTTGGCAAAGCTGAAGTGGTCCGAACGGTAGTAGTGGCCGCGCTCTGGATGCTCCTCAGGCGATTCGCTGAGGCCCATTTCGCCTTCGACCTTGCGCAGGATCGTCGTCAGCTCGGACTTGTCACCGCCCGTAACCGTGATGTCCTTCGCCGGACCTCCAACCGCCAATGCATCCATGTTGACGCCGCCCACGGTCTTCGCGAGCGGATAGACCGGGTTGCGGGCATAGTATTCCGAACCAAGCAGGCCGGACTCCTCAAGCGTCACTGCGAGGAATACCTGGCTGCGCGCAGCGCCGCCCGCTGCAGCATTCATCTTGGCCAGCGCGGCCAGCGCCGCAATGCCGGTCGCGTTGTCGACCGCGCCGTTGCAGATGTCATCACCCGTCGCATCGGGCTTGCAGTGGCCAAGGTGATCCCAATGCGCGCTGTAGAGCACGTACTCGTCAGGACGTTTCGTGCCGGGCAGAATGCCGACAACGTTGTGCGAATTGGCCTTCTCGATGGTGTTGTCGAACGAAAGGCTGGCCTTGAGGCCCAGCGGCACGGGCTTGAAGCCCTTGGTCTGCGCGGCGGCCGTCAGCGCGGCAAGGTCCATGCCCGCCGCCTTGAGGATCGCTTCGGCCACCGGCTTCTGGATCCAGCCGTTCGCCGCGGTCTGGTCAGCGCCGTCATTGGCGGTCTGCACGAAGTGCTGCGCGCCGGACCAGCTCGATTCGACCACCTGCCAGCCATAGGCTGCGGGGAAGGTATCGTGGATGATCAGCGCAGCCGTCGCGCCCTGCCGCGCGGCTTCCTCAAACTTGTAGGTCCAGCGTCCGTAGTAGGTCATGCGGCGGCCGCGAAAGAGACCGTTCTCGCCTTCCATTGCATAGTCCGGATCGTTCACGAGGATGACGGCGGTCTTCCCGTGCATGTCGATCCCGGCATAGTCGTTCCAGCCCAGCTCCGGCGCATTGATGCCATAGCCGACGAAGACCAGTTCGCTGTCCTTCACTTCGGTATGCGGCGTGATGCGGTAGCTGCCCGCCACGAACTCGCTCGAAGGCTTAAACGTCAGCGGGGTGAAGGTTGGCGATTGGGCACCGCCACTGATGGTGAGCGGGCTGCGATTGGTGCCCATGATCGTTGCAGTTGGCACATCCTGTAGCCACGTCGGCTTGCCGTCAGGCCCTTTGCCCCCCGGCTGGAGCCCCGCTGCCTTGAACCGTGCGATGATGGCATCGAGCGTCCTGGGCTCGGCTGGCGTGCCCGGCCCGCGGCCTTCGAACGCATCGGAGGACAGCGTGCGGACCGTGTCGCGCATCAGCGCCTCGTCCACGGACGGCACTGCCGGCGCGGCATGGCTGGCTGCCAGCGGCATCGCCAGCGCCGCACCACACATCAGGCCCAAGACCTTGCGAGCAAACGACTTGCTGATCTTCATCCTCACAACCCTCATCGCATTCATGACGCCGGATCCGGCATGAGGCGCACAGGTGGCAGAGCCCCCGCTTGCTGGCAAGCCGAACGCGAGCGCTTGATCGCAGGGCCCCGAGCGGGCATCGCAGTACGATGATCGGCACCAGCCAGACTGCGGATTGGGAGCACGCCCTCCACCGCGCCCGCACCGAAGCGCCCTTTCTCTCGCGCGGGCTCGATCGGCTGCCCGATCTCGAGGCGCTGCTCAAGGCCGGTCGCATCGAGGAGGCGCTCAGCGCGGCCCATGAGGCGGGGTCCGGCGAGCCTGACACCGGCATCGCCCTGCGCCACCAGCGGCTTGCGCTCGCGATTGCGCTTGCCATCGGAGATCTCGCCGGCGCCATCCCACTCGCCCGGGTGATGACCGAGCTTTCCACCTTTGCCGACCGCGCACTCGATGCGGCCATCATTGCCGCCATGCGCCGCCGCATGCCCGAGGCCGAACCGCAAGGCTTTTCCGCGATAGCGCTGGGCAAGCACGGCGCGGGCGAGCTCAACTACTCGTCCGACATCGATCCGATCCTGCTCTACGATCCCGAAATCCTGCCTCGCCGCGAGCGCGATGATCCCGCCGAGGCGGCCCAACGCATTGCGCGCACCGTGGTCGAACTCCTGAGCGCGGTGACCAGCGAAGGGTACGTTTTCCGGGTCGACCTGCGCCTGCGCCCGGCGGCAGAAGTCACACCGCTCGCGCTGCCGTTTGTCGCCGCGATCACGCATTACGAATCGAGCGCCCTGGCCTGGGAACGCGCAGCCTACATCCGCGCCCGCCCGGCAGCTGGCGACCTGGCAGCGGGGCGAGCGTTCCTCGACGCAATCCGCCCCTTCGTCTGGCGCCGCAGCCTCGATTTTGGCGCCATCGCCGAGATTGGCCGCCTCACCACCCGCATTCGCGACCACTACGCCGGCGGGCAGGCGGTCGGCCCAGGTTATGACCTCAAGCGCGGGCGCGGCGGCATCCGCGAAGTCGAATTCTTTGCCCAGACGCATCAGCTGATCCATGGCGGCCGCAACCCGGCGCTGCGCCAGCGCGGCACCCGCGCAGCGCTCGATGCGCTGGCCGAGGCCGGAATCGTCGCGGCGGAGGACGCCGTGCTGCTGGGCGCCAGCTACGACCGGCTGCGCACGCTCGAACACCGTCTGCAGATGATCGCCGATCAGCAGACGCACAGCCTGCCGACCGATCCCGCGCAGCTTGAAGCCGTGGCGCGGCTTGATGGCCTTCCTTCCGGCGCGGCGCTGGTCGAAGAACTGGCCCGGATATCGGATGCCGTGGGCAACCGGTTCGATAGCCTGATCGCCACATACGCGCCGACCGGGGCAGTGCCCGTCACCACCCGCCCGCTCGAACAGGAACTGCAGACGCTCGGGTTTGCCGATCCTGGCGTGCTCGCCGCGCGCATCGAAAGCTGGGAAAACGGCCAGTACCGCGCGCTGCGCAGCGCCGAGGCCCGCGCGGCATTTGCCCGACTGCGCGATACACTACTCGGCGCGCTCGCCACCGCGCCCGATCCGGAACGCGCGCTGCTGCGCTGGGAAGGGCTGCTTGAAGGACTTCCCAGCGCCATCAACATCTTCCAGCTGCTGGAGGCGCGCCCGGCGCTGCTCGGTGTCGTCATGCGCGTGCTGGCCCATGCCCCAACGCTGGCAGACGAACTTGCCCGCCGCTCGGACCTGCTAGATACCCTGATTGACCGCAGCGCCTTCGATCTGCCCGGCAGCGTCGAAAGCCTCGCCACGGAATTTCGGCGCTGCGAGGCGGGCGATGATTACCAATGCCTGCTTGATGCGGTGCGCCGCAAGGTGGGCGAATGGCGTTTTGCACTTGGCGTGCAGTTGATCGAAAGCCAGGCTGGCGAGACATGGCGTGATCCGCTCGACGTGGCAGCGGCCCTCTCGCGCATTGCCGAGGCAGCGATCCTCGTGCTCGCCGAAGCCGCGCGCGGCGAATTCAGACGGGCGCATGGCCAGATTGCGGGGAGCGAGCTCGTCATCCTCGGCCTGGGTCGGCTGGGCGGAGCGGCATTGACCCATGCCTCCGATCTCGATCTCGTGTTCCTGTTCAGCGGCGATCATACCGGCGAATCGGACGGAGCCCGACCGCTCGGCAGCACGCTTTACTACAACCGGCTTACCCAGCGCGTCATCGCGGCCTTGTCCGCACCGACTGCCGCTGGCGCGCTCTACGAAGTCGATGTCCGCCTGCGCCCCAGCGGCGCGCAAGGACCGATCGCGGTCAGCCTCGAAAGCTTTGCCCGCTATCAGCGCGAGGACGCCTGGACCTGGGAACACATGGCACTGTGTCGGGCGCGGGCGCTGTTCGGCACCGCGGATGATCGCGCTGCGCTTTCCGCGATCATCGCAGAAGTGCTGCACCGCCCGCGGGGGCCCGAGAAGCTGCGCGCCGACGTGCTTTCGATGCGCGCGGAAATGGCGCTGCACAAACCGCCCACAGGGCCGCTCGACGTGAAGCTGGCGCGCGGCGGGCTCGTCGATCTGGAATTCCTCGTCCACTACCTGCAGCTGCGCGAGCGCACCGCACTCGATCCCGATCTCGGGCGCGCAGTCGATGCCCTTACAGCGACCAATCTGCTACCCTGCCCGCTGCGCCGCGCACACGATCTGCTCGCCCGGCTGCTGATCACCGTGCGCCTTGTAGCCCCTGACGGGCGCTATCCGCCCGAGGCGAGCCGCGCTATCGTGGCGAAGGCGTGTGGGCTGGCCGATTGGCCGGAACTTCTGAGCGCCGTGCTGGCAGCGCGCCGCGATATTGCGGCCTGCTGGCACACAGTATTTGATCAGGAACTGGAGATCCACGAATGAGCGAGACCATCGGCGCGGGCAGCAAGCTGCCTGATGTTGCCATGACCACTCCCGCAGGCGGCACTGTGAAGCCGTCCGATTTTCTGGACCGCAAGCTGGTGCTGTTCTTCTATCCCAAGGATGATACGCCCGGCTGCACGACCGAAAACAAGGACTTCTCGGCGCTTGCGGCCGAGTTTGCGGCATCCGGCACAGCGCTGCTCGGCGTCAGCAAGGATCCGCCGAAGAAGCACCTCAAGTTCATCGAGAAGCACGGTCTTGCAGCGCCCCTCGCCACCGATGCGGAAGAGGGTGGCCTTTCGGACGTGCTCGGTATCTGGACCGAGAAGTCGATGTATGGCCGCACGTACATGGGCATGCAACGCACGACCTATCTCGTCGGCGCAGACGGCGTGATCGCGCAGGTCTGGCCCAAGGTGAAGGTCAAGGGCCATGCCGAGGAAGTGCTTGCGGCTGCCAAGGCGCTTTGATCGGCTGATGACCTCGACCACTGTTGCCGCAGCAATCCGGGGCGCGATGCTCACCGCGGATCCTGTGGCCAAGGCCATGGCCACCCGCGCAGTGCGGCGCGATTGGGCAGCGGGGCGCCTCGCCTTCGCGTTCGATGCAGCGATGCCCGACGAACCGGCGCGCCCGGCGCGGCCCGAACTGCTGCCGCCGAACGCCATGCCCAAGCGTGGACGTGGCGGTTCGGAACGTGGCCGGCTCGCGCTGCTCCACGCGCTGGCGCACATCGAATTCGCTGCGATCGACCTCGCGCTGGATGCAGCGGGGCGATTCGGTGCGGAGCGCGGGCCGGAGTTCGTCAGTGATTGGCTTGATGTTGCGGCGGACGAGGCGATGCACTTCTCATTGCTTGCACGCCGGCTTCGCACGCTTGGTTCGGATTACGGCGCCCTCCCCGCGCATGACGGGCTCTGGGATGCCGCGCGGGAAACCGCGCGGGATCTGGCGGCGCGGCTGGCGGTGGTGCCGATGGTGCTCGAAGCGCGCGGTCTGGACGTGACTCCGGTCACCATCGAACGCTTTACTGCAGCCGGGGATCTACGTTCGGCGCGGATCCTCGAGCGCATTCTGAACGACGAAATCAGGCATGTGCGCTACGGCACAACCCACTTCCTGAAACTGTGCGACGAACGTGGTGAATCGCCCCCGGCCTACTGGAAAGCGCTTGTTGCGCGGCATTTTCGAGGGAGCGTTAAGCCGCCGTTCAACGACTCAGCGCGCCGTGCTGCCGGTTTGTCGTACGAATTGATGACAGGGGTTGTCTGATCAAGACTCTTCCCCCTAACGCGTTTCCATCGAGGTAGCGGGAGGGGTTTCCGCATGGGCCTCACGGAGTTTGTCAGGCAGGCCGGGATAATCCGGCGGGTTGTTGGCAAAGTCCGGATCGGTAAGCTCGGGCTTCCAAGCAGCGCAAGGATGCTGCGATGTCCGGGCGGTTAAGGGTTAGCGGGTCGTAATGCTTAACAATAAAATTATGAAGCTGGTGCTTGGCTTGATTGGTGCTGCTGCCTGTTTCTTCTCGGCTCCTGCCATGGCCAACAGTGCCGCATCGGCCGATATCGCTGCCCCCCTCCGCGCTGCTGAGGCCGCTCGAAACGGGACCACCGGTGTTCCGGCCGATGATGAATTCCACAAGCTGTTCGCAAGCTGGAAGGCCCTTGAAGCGGGCACCTCGCTTGGCGTTTCCGGTTCCGCCCCGCGCAACGGCGGCGTTTCGATCCCCTCGCTCGTTCCCGTCTCGTCGAATCGCGCCATGAGCAGCGGCTTCGGCATGCGCGTTCATCCCGTCCTCGGCGGCCTGCGCGCGCACAAGGGCATCGATCTTCCCGCCACCACCGGCACCCCCATCCACGCTTCGGCTGATGGTGTCGTTGGCAAGGCTGACTGGTTCGGCGGCTACGGCCTGTTCGTCGAGCTGGAGCACGGCGGCAGCATGGAAACCCGCTACGGTCACATGTCGCGCATCGCGGTTGCCGAAGGCCAGCGCGTCCGCAAGGGTGACGTGATCGGCTATGTCGGCTCGACCGGCCGCTCGACCGGCTCGCACCTGCACTACGAAGTGCGCATTGCTGGCGAAGCCGTGAACCCGATTCCCTATATGCAGACGGTTGCCCCCGGCGTCTCGACCGATATCGTTCTGGCGCAGAGCGACGTGCCCGCCCTGGCGGCGCGCTGATCGCCGCGGCAAAATGTCATCTTGGAGAGGATGGGATGAAGGCGGCGGAAACGCCGCCTTCATCTTTTTTGGCGTCCTCATGCCAGCCGAAGTGATTTTGGCTGACGAATCCCGTTGCGCCCCTTAATCGAGCGGTTAAACTCTTCGGCAAAGCGGGCTGATCGAGCCGCCGATCCTGAGAGGATGCGCATGCAATACCACCCGAGTTTCCACGCCAGGACCAATCCCGAAAAACCCGCCGTGATCATGTCGAGTAGCGGCGAGGTGATGACTTACGGCGAGCTCGAGGCGCAGAGCAACCGCTTCGCCCAGCTGCTGCGTTCGCGCGGGATCAGCATTGGCGATACCATCGCGCTCTGCTTCGAAAACCATCCGGTGTTCTTTGCGCTATGCTGGGGCGCTCAGCGCGCCGGGATCGTCTACGTGGCAATCTCATCCCGCCTGGCCCCGCCGGAAGTGGCCTATATCGCGCGCGATAGCGGCGCGAAGTTGCTCGTCGGATCGGGCGCGCTCACGCCGATGCTCGATGCGGTGGCCGCTGAGGCACCCGAAGTTCCGCAACTGCGCCTCGGCGGTGCAGGCGAGCATGATCTCGCCGCAGCGCTTGCCGCCATGCCGATCGAGCCGATTGCCGATGAACGCGCGGGCTGCGACATGCTCTATTCGTCCGGCACCACCGGCAAGCCCAAAGGCGTCCGTGTCCCGCTTCCCGAAGATCCGGCGATCGGCGGTGCCAATTCGCTCATCTTGCTGGCCGGCGGCCCCTTCGGGATCCGTCCCGATGCGGTCTACCTTTCGCCGGCGCCGCTCTACCATGCTGCGCCCCTGCGCTGGTCGATGACGGTGCACCGCTTCGGCGGCACTGTGGTCTGCATGGAAAAGTTCGACGCCGAAAAAGCGCTCGAGGCTATCGAGCGCTACAAGGTGACCGACAGCCAGTGGGTGCCCACCCACTTTGTGCGCATGCTCAAGCTGCCCGAGGACGTCCGCGCGCGCTATGATATCTCCTCGCTGCGCGGTGCGATCCATGCCGCTGCGCCCTGCCCTGTCCCGGTCAAGCGCGCGATGATCGAATGGTGGGGTCCGGTGCTCAATGAATATTACGCGGGCACCGAAGGCAACGGCTTCACCTTCATCTCGAGCCCCGAATGGCTGGAGCGCCCCGGTTCAGTTGGCCGCGCACTGCTCGGCACGATCCGCATCTGCGACGAAAACAGCGATGAAGTGCCGCGCGGCACCGAGGGCCAGGTGTTTTTCGAAGGCGGCAATCCCTTTGCCTATCACAACGATCCCGACAAGACGCGCGACGCCACCAACAGGCATGGCTGGACCAGCCTTGGCGATGTGGGCTGGGAGGACGAGGACGGCTATCTCTTCCTCACCGATCGCAAAAGCTTCATGATCATCTCGGGCGGGGTGAACATCTATCCGCAGGAGATCGAGAACCTCCTGATCACGCATCCCAAGGTTGCAGACGTCGCCGTGATTGGTGCCCCTGATCCCGACATGGGCGAGCGCGTCGTCGCGATTGTGCAGCCGCACGACTTTGCCGATGCGGGCGGCGCATTGGCGGAGGAGCTTACCGCCTGGCTCGCTCCGCAGCTGAGCCGGGTGAAGCTCCCCCGCCAGATCGACTTCCGTGCCGAGCTCCCGCGAGAGCCAACCGGCAAGCTGTTCAAGCGGCTGCTGCGCGATGAATACAAGGCGGCCGCCGCAGCCGCCGCCTGATCTCTCATTCAAGGACGCATTCCATGGCCGCTACCGCCGACCGCATCGTTCCCGAGGAAATCGGCCGCGCCGTGATCGATCCCGCCGCTTATGCCGCGTGGGATCCGCTGCTCGACCAGTTCGACGTACTGCGCCAAGAAGGCCTGCAGGTGGGCCGCGTAGTCTCATCCGCCGATCTCCACGAGCCGTTCTGGCTGGTTAGCGGATTCGACGAAGTCATGGCAGCGAGCAAGGACAATGCAATCTTCCTCAATCATCCCAAGCCCACGGTCTTCACGCTGCGCAGCACCGATATGCTGGTCCGCGCGATCACCGGGGGTAGCCCGCACCTCGTGCAGTCGCTGGTCCAGCTCGATGCGCCGCTGCACCCCAAGCTGCGCAGGCTGACGCAGGACTGGTTCATGCCCAAGAACCTGCGCACGCTTGAGGAGCGTATCCGCAAGATCGCGGAGACCACCGTTGACCGACTGCTGCAGGCAGGCGGCGAGGGCGATTTCACCAAGCTGGTCTCGTCGCCCTATCCGCTCCACGTGGTCATGCAGATCCTCGGCGTGCCCGAAGCGGACGAGCAGCGCATGCTCGTGCTTACCCAGCAGATGTTCGGCGGGCAGGACGAAGAGCTCAACCAGTCCGGGATCAAGGATTTGCCACCTGAAATGATCACGCAGATCGTGGCGGGCGCGGTCAAGGATTTCGAAGCCTATTTCGCCGCGCTCGCTGCCGACCGCCGCAACAACCCGTCCGACGACGTCGCCACGATCATCGCCAATGGCACGATTGACGGGGCACCGCTCGATGATGTGGTCACCGCTGGCTACTACATCATCACCGCCAGCGCCGGGCACGATACGACCAGCGCCTCGACCGCCGGTGCGATGCTGGTACTGGCGCGCGATCCGGAGCAGTTCGCGCGGGTCAAGGCGGACCGCAGCCTGCTGGCAGGTATCGTTGAGGAGGCGATCCGCTGGACGACGCCAGTGCAGCACTTCATGCGCACTGCCTCGGCGGATACCGAGCTTGGCGGGCAGAGAATCGCCAAGGATGACTGGCTGATGCTCAACTACGTCGCGGCCAACCATGACCCGTCGCAGTTCCTCAATCCGCGCCGGTTCGATGCCGCTCGTGAAGGCAACCGCCACCTGGCCTTCGGGGCAGGCGCGCACCAGTGCCTGGGCCTCCATCTGGCCCGGCTCGAAATGCGCATCCTGTTCGAGGTTCTGCTCGACCGGCTCGACAGCGTGGAACTGGCGGGCGAACCCGCGCGCGCCAAGTCCACGTTTGTCGGCGGGCTCAAGCGCCTTCCCCTGCGGTGGAAGGCAGCCTGAGCCGCCAGATTACTGCGCGAGCAGACGCTGCATGATTGCGCGGACGTCGTCCGCCATTTCCGGCCGTTCGAGTGCGAGCGAAAGCGTCGCCTCGACGAAGCCGGCCTTGCTGCCGCAATCGTACCGCCGCCCGGTGAACGTGACCGCGTGGAACGGCTGCTCACCGATCATGCGCGCCATGGCATCGGTCAGCTGGATCTCGCCACCCGCACCCTTTTCCTGGCCTTCCAGCGTGCGCATGACTTCGGGTTGGAGGATATAACGGCCCGAAATGATGAGGTTGGACGGCGCATCCTCGCGCTTCGGCTTCTCTACCAGTCCGGTCACTTCGGTAAGCTTGCCGGAAATCCGCGCGCCCGGAGCGATCACACCGTAGCTGGACACTTCCTCTTCCGGCACTTCGAGCACGCTGATGAGGTTGCCCCCTACTTCGTTATAGGCCTCGACCATTTCCTTCATGCAGCCCGGCGTGCCGATCATCAGCTCGTCCGGCAGGAAGATCGCGAACGGCTCGTCGCCAACGATGGCGCGCGCGCACCAGATCGCGTGGCCAAGGCCCATCGGCACTTGCTGGCGGACGGTCACGAGATTGCCCGGCAGGATGCGGGTGGCGTCGAGAATCGAGAGATCCTTGCCGCGATCGCCCATCGTCCGTTCAAGCTCGAAGGCGGTATCGAAATGCTCGACGATCGCGGTCTTGCCCCTGCCGGTCACGAAAATCAGCTGCTCGATGCCCGCTTCGCGCGCCTCGTCCACCGCATACTGGATCAGCGGCCGGTCGATGATCGGGAGCATTTCCTTGGGGATCGCCTTGGTCGCGGGAAGAAACCGCGTGCCCATGCCTGCCACGGGGAATACCGCTTTGCGGACAGGTTTGCGAACGGGCTGCGATGCATTGCTACCGGACATGTCGAGTCTGTTCCCCCTAGTTGAGCGGCTGCCCACGGCCTCCCCCGCACTGTGGCATAACGATGCGCTAATGCGCCATCATTTCGATCCTGTTGCGCAGTCCCTCAAAAGAGGTAAACGACCGCGATGGACAAAATCATAATTCGCGGCGGTAATCGCCTTTCCGGCACGGTTCCAGTCTCGGGCGCGAAAAATGCGGCGTTGACGCTGCTGCCCTGCGCCCTGCTTACCGAAGAACCGGTAACGCTGCGCAATTTGCCGCGCCTTGCGGATATCGATGGCTTCCAGCACCTGCTCAACCAGTTCGGCGTCTCGACCTCGATCGCCGGGGCACGGCCAGAGGATTTCGGCCGGGTGATGACCTTGCAGGCAACCCGCCTCACCTCGACCGTCGCGCCCTATGATCTCGTAAGGAAGATGCGCGCATCGATCCTCGTGCTCGGCCCGCTGCTCGCGCGTGCGGGTGAGGCTACCGTTTCGCTTCCCGGCGGCTGCGCGATCGGCAACCGTCCGATCGACCTGCACCTCAAGGCGATCGAGGCTTTCGGCGCGCAGATCGAGCTTGCGGCGGGGTATGTCCGCGCGATCGCTCCGGATGGCGGACTGCCGGGCGGGGACTACAGCTTCCCGATCGTTTCGGTAGGCGCCACCGAGAACGCGCTGATGGCGGCGGTTCTCGCGCGCGGCACCAGCACGCTGCACAACGCCGCGCGCGAGCCCGAGATTGTCGACTTGTGCAACCTGCTTGTCGCGATGGGCGCGCAGATCGAAGGGATCGGCACGTCCGACCTCACCATCCACGGCGTGAACCGGCTCCACGGCGCGACCTATATGGTCATGCCGGACCGCATCGAGGCGGGCAGCTATGCCTGCGCCGCAGCCATCACCGGGGGCGATATCACGCTCGCCGGCGCGCGCGCGGAAGACATGGCCTCCACTATCCAGGCGCTGCGCGATGCGAACGTGCTGGTCGAGCAGGTCCGCGGCGGCCTGCGCATCGCCAGCGACGGCCAACTGCGTCCGGTCACGCTTTCGACCGCGCCCTATCCCGGCCTTGCCACCGATATGCAGGCGCAGCTCATGGCGATGCTCTGCCTCGCCAATGGGTCGAGCGTACTGACCGAGACGATCTTCGAGAACCGCTACATGCACGTTCCCGAACTCAACCGTATGGGCGCGCATATCGAGACCAAGGGCCGCACAGCTATCGTCCACGGCGTCAGCAAGCTGCACGGTGCCGAAGTGATGGCGACCGACCTGCGCGCCTCGATGAGCCTCGTGATCGCGGGCCTTGCGGCCGAGGGCGAATCGCAGGTCCACCGGCTCTACCATCTCGATCGCGGCTACGAGCGGCTCGAGGAAAAGTTCGCGCTGATCGGTGCTGACGTGGAGCGCGTCGGCGGCGATTGATGGGCGCGCCGACGCTGGCCGAACTGACGCGGGTTTTCACGCGGATCGGTTGTCTCAGCTTCGGCGGACCTGCCGGACAAATCGCGCTGATGCAGCGCGAACTCGTCGATGAACGCGGCTGGCTTTCGCCCGGCGAAATGGCGGACGGCCTCGGCCTTGCCGAAACGACGCCCGGCCCGCTGATCATGGTCACGCAGTTTGTTGGCTGCATTGCCGCGTGGCGGCATCCAGGCGACCTCTCGCCACTCGGTGCCGGCGTGCTTGGCGCAGGCCTGACGACGTGGGTCACGTTTGCGCCCTGTTTCTTGTGGATCTTTGTCGGCGCACCGTGGCTGGAGCGCGTCGAGCGGATTCGCGCTATCGCTGCTACCGGTCAGTTGACGGCCGGCCGCTGCCAATCAGTGGCAGCGCTTCTTCGCGGTGAGCGTCCGGTCAATGGCGCGGCCGGCGAAGGCACCGCCGACAGCACCAGCCACGATACCGACGGGGCCGCCAAGCACTGCCTTGCCCACCAGCGCCCCCCCTGCGCCGCCCGCGATCAGGCCGGTGGTGCCGCTGGAATGGCGGCAGTTCCGGAAGGAGTGGCTGCTGTGACGGCGCGCGTTGGCAGTTTCAGGCAGCGTGGTCGTAGCGAGTGTGGCCAGCATGGCGACGGCAAGGAAGCTACGGCGCATCGATTGTACTCCTGAGATAAGCGTTGCGAGCAGGCTAAGTGCGAACCTGTCAGAATGGAGAATGAACGGGGATAGCAGCCGGGTCAGAGTGCGCCAATCCGCCCGCCTGCTGCGACGAGGCGCGCAGTTAGCCAGATTCGCACTGCACCGGCGAGCCCTGGCGGCACATCCGCCGCGATCCGCTCGACATCGATCCGGGCAACGATGGCGTTGATCGGCACGCCTTCATGCGCAGCGGCATCGCGCAGCAGATCCCAGAACAGCGGCTCGAGGCTGATCGACGTCTTGTGCCCCGCGATCTCGACTGATCGTTTGACCGGGGGGTGGTAGGACGCAGACATCGGACACGTGATACAAATTATTGGGGGTGGCCCACAAGTGCCTGCGTTCCTACATCCCTCCGATGACCGCAGGCTACCAGTCGCTGACCGAGAAGGAGAAGCAGACACTGCGCCTGCTGCTTGGCGGGCATGACGCCAAATCCATCGCGCGCCACCTCGGCCTTTCGGTCCATACCGTGCACGAGAGGTTGCGCGATGCCCGGCGCAAAATGTCCGTTTCGAGCAGCCGCGAGGCGGCGCGGCTGCTGAACCAGGTCGAAGCCCAGGCCCCTGATTTATTTGGGGACAAGCCAATCGGGGGTGCCGCACTTTCCATCCCGGCGCATCCAGCGCGGCAGACGTCCCGAGGTGATGGCGATAGGCGCCGCGCTGGGTGGATCGTCGGAGGAATTGCGATGTCCATCAGCCTTGCCCTGCTTGCCCTGTCGGCGCTGTCAGGCGGCGGCGATACGCCAGCCGCAGCCACCCCAGCCACAACAGCTGCCCAATTCACTGCCGTCGATGCCGCGCTGCAGTGGCTGGCATCGGTCGATCAGGAGGACTGGAAAGGGGCATACGCCGAAACCGGCCAATCCTTTCGGCGAAACAATACGCTGGAAGGCTGGACTGCCGCCGCCACTGGTGTGCGCAGCAGATATGGCGCGTCCAGCGGGCGAAGCCTGATCAGCAGCGAATGGGCTCCCGCACCGCCGAACGGCTATCGGATCATCAAGTTCCGCACCACAACCAGCAAGCAGGGCGTGATCACCGAAACGCTCTCGCTGGCTGAGGAAGCCGGGGCTTGGAAGGTAGTCGGGATTGTGATTGACTAAGGCTTCGCGACATGCGGCGGCGAGGCACAACGGCTCGCCGCCGCCACACGTCAATACATGTGCTGGCCGCCGTTGATGCTCATCGTCGAGCCGGTGACGAAAGCGCCATCTTCGGAGGTCAGGAAGGCAACGCCGCGCGCGATCTCGTCGGCCTGGCCGAGGCGGCCGACCGGGATCTTGGCGACGATCTTTTCGAGCACCGGTGCGGGCACGGCCGCAACCATGTCGGTATCGATATAGCCCGGCGCGATGGCGTTCACAGTGACGCCGTACTTGGCACCTTCCTGCGCCAGAGCCTTGGTGAAGCCGTGGATGCCGGACTTCGCCGCGGCGTAATTGACCTGGCCGTACTGCCCGGCCTGCCCGTTGATCGAGCCGATGTTGACGATCCGGCCCCAGCCGCGCTCGCGCATGCCGGGGAACGTGGCCTTGGCCATGTTGAAGCAGCCGCCGAGGTTGATTCGCATCACCTCGTTCCAGTCTTCGAAGCTCATCTTGTGGAGCACGCCGTCGCGCGTGATGCCGGCATTGTTGACGACGATGTCGATCGGGCCAACTTCGGCCGCAATCAGCGCGCACTGTTCCTGCGTCGCTTCGTGATCACCCACATCCCAGCGGCGTGCCAGGATGCCGGTACGCTCGGTGAAGGCGCGGGCCTTTTCCTCGTTCCCCGCATAATTGGCGACGACAGTGCGGCCTTGCGCCTGAAGTGCGAGCGATATGGCTTCACCGATACCCCGGGTTCCCCCCGTAACCACTGCAACGCGCGTCATTGTTCTCTCCTCACCGGTCCGTTTGGAGGAGCGTAATCGCAAGGTTGCTGGCGGACAAGCGCTTAGGACACAGGCATACGACTGCGCCGGGTTGGTTCGCTCTATTTACAGGTTAGAACCGGAACTGAGTCCCGACGTAGACCGCCTGGCTGTCCTTCTTGCCATCGGTCAGCGGGCGAAGCCGATCACGCTCGGGCGAGTAGCGGACGCCTGCCGTAACATCAAGGTTACGCGTCAGGCGATAGCTGCCACCCAGATCGACCTGATAATCGCTCTGGCCCTCGAACGTGCGCGGGGAGTGGCCCACATGATCACGCGTATCGAGTTCGATCCGCGGAGCAAGGCGCGAAGGAACGCTGGCAGGGGCAGCGGTGAAGCTGTCCTTGCGGCCGATGGCACGCAGATCAGGCATATCCAGCCGCTGAATATCGAGACGCCCGGTTTCACGGGCGACACCCGGCGTTGCAGCAAAGCTCTGATACCCGCGAGCGACGCCGAGGTTGTAGACCATCGGAGCAATCCGGATCGGTGCCGCGCCTGGCACGTTCATCCCGGCCGGAAGCGCTGAGCGGACGACGAGCTCCTGCGCACCGATCCCGCTCACGCGCACGGCGACCGTAACAGCGCGATCGGGGCGGTTGTCCATCCCGGCGGGCGTGAAGCGGAACAGCCGGCCATGACCGGCGCTACGCCCCTGAATCTGTGCAGTGATTTCGGAAACCAGCTTTGGATCGACTGACGCCGGCGTGAAGGAGCCAATGCCACCGCGCGCCGAGAGGCTCACCGGTGCGGACACGAAGCCACCCGTCAATACGCTGCCAAGGGCAGGAGCGGCGACCATGCCGAGGAGCGCGCAACCGACGAGCGGCAGCACGCGCGCACGGACAACACCGCGCGTTTTGGCTCCCTTGATCGTCTTGCCACTCATGGCCTAGCCTGACTTTCCCTCTGCCGAGCCGTGCGAAATCACTGGCTCAGCGAATCCGAACCCCGACTCTGTAAGTCGGGCATACGGTGCCCTGAGGATAATTTCCAGTAGGACAACGATTTTCCGAGCGATTGAACGCTTGTCTCGGCAAACCTGTTGCACCCAGCCCACAGCCCGTCATTTCGCGCGCCGGCAAGGCATGGCCGTTCACCGCGCCGCCAGCCCCAATTCGCCATTCCGTGCATGGCCCTTGCAGCGCGCGGCGCCGGGGTGATAGAGCGCCACCGGCAAGGCGCCTGATCGGCGCGGATTTCACTAAGGCAGGACGCACGGCTACGCTGCGCAGGACCTCGCCAGCAAGGACAGTATGCACGTGACGACACGCCCCCGCACTTCCTCCACTATCGTCCGGGGTATCGCAACCGGCCTGCTCGTCATCGCTGCCACGGGAATGGTTGCGGGATGCGCGCACAAGAAGGCACGCCCCAAGCTCGACCTCGCCGCCAGCAAGGTGACGACGATCGGCGTCAACGCCTATCTGTGGCGCGCCACACTGGAAACGCTTTCGTTCATGCCGCTGCTGCAGACCGATAGCAACGGTGGCGTGGTCGTGACCGACTGGTACGCCAATCCGCGCAATCCGGGTGAACGGATGAAGCTGACCGTGTCGATCCTCGACCAGGATCTGCGCGCCGACGCGCTGCGGATCGCCGCGAGCCGGCAAGTGAGCCAGAGCGGCAACTGGGTCGATGCCCCGGTTCAGGCAGCCACCGTGCAGAAGCTGGAAGACATCATCCTGACCAAGGCGCGTGATCTCCGGCGCCAGACGCTGGTCAAGGGCTGAATTCCGGGCGGGTTTACTCTCGCCTGACAGTTGCACGGCTCCGCGCCGCTCCCTAGAGGGGGCGGCATGACTGCCGAACGATCAGAACCCGTCCGCCCAGAACCCGTGCGCTTTGATCCTGCCGCCGCCGATCTGCGCTGGCAGCGAACGTGGGACGAACGCCAGACGTTCCGGGCCGACGACGCCTCGCCCAAGCCGCGCAGCTATGTGCTGGAGATGTTCCCCTATCCTTCGGGGCGCATCCATATCGGCCATGTGCGCAACTACACGATGGGTGACGTGCTGGCGCGCTACAAGCGCATGCGCGGGTTCGAAGTGCTGCACCCGATGGGCTGGGACGCATTCGGCATGCCGGCCGAGAACGCGGCGATGGAAAAGAGCGTACACCCGGGCGGCTGGACCCGCGCCAATATCGCCAACATGAAGGCGCAGCTGAAGCGCCTTGGCTTCGCGCTCGACTGGAGCCGCGAACTGGCGACCTGCGAGCCCGATTACTACGGCCATGAGCAGTCGCTGTTCCTTGATCTTTATGCGGCGGACCTCGTCACTCGCAAGGAATCGACCGTCAACTGGGATCCGGTCGACATGACTGTGCTTGCCAACGAGCAGGTGATCGACGGGCGCGGCTGGCGCTCCGGCGCGCTGGTCGAGAAACGCAAGCTGAGCCAGTGGTTCCTCAAGATCACCGAGTTCGCCGACGAACTGCTCGGAGGGCTCTCCGGCCTCGACAAGTGGCCCGAAAAAGTCCGCACGATGCAGGAGAACTGGATCGGCAAGTCGCAAGGCCTGCAGTTCCGCTTCAAGCCCGTCGCGCCGCTGGCCGAAGCTATCGAAGTCTACTCGACGCGGCCTGACACGCTGTTCGGCGCAAGCTTCGTCGCGATTGCCGCCGATCACCCGATCGCGCAGGCAATCGCCAAGGAATCGCCCGAAGCTGAAGCCTTCATCGCGAAATGCAAGCAGGGCGGCACCACCGCTGCCGAGCTCGAAACGGCAGAGAAGCTGGGCTTCGATACCGGCCTCAAGGTACTGCACCCGCTCGATGAAAGCTGGAGCCTGCCGGTCTACATCGCGAACTTCGTGCTGATGGACTACGGCACAGGCGCAGTGTTCGGCTGCCCCGCGCACGACCAGCGCGATATCGATTTCGCGCGCAAGTATGGCCTGCCGGTCACCCGCGTTGTTGCCGACGGTGACAAGACTGATGCCGTGTTCGAAGGCAACGAAGCCTATACCGGCCCGGGCAAGCTGGTGAACTCGCGTTTCCTCGATGGGATGGACGTGACTGCTGCCAAGGCCGCCGTGATCGCGCGCGCCGAGGCCGAAGGCTGGGGCGAAGGGAAGACAGTGTGGCGCCTGCGCGACTGGGGCGTCAGCCGCCAGCGCTACTGGGGCACGCCGATCCCCTTCATCCACTGCGGGGTGTGCGGCGTGGTGCCAGTGCCCAAGCAGCAATTGCCGGTCGTGCTTCCCGAGGATGTGACATTCGACGTCCCCGGCAACCCGCTGGACCGGCACCCGACCTGGAAGCATGTCGATTGCCCGCAGTGCGGCCAGGCTGCGCGGCGCGAGACCGACACGCTCGATACCTTTGTCGATTCCTCGTGGTACTTTCTGCGCTTCGCCAGCCAGCCGGGCGATGCTCCGTTCGATGCGGAAGCGATCCGCAAGTGGCTGCCGGTGGAGCAGTACATCGGCGGGATCGAGCACGCGATCCTGCACTTGCTCTACGCCCGCTTCTGGACCCGCGCGCTGGCGCGGATCGGCAAGCTTGAGGTGACGGAACCCTTCGCCAGCCTGTTCACGCAAGGCATGGTGACGCACGAGACCTATGAGCGGCGCAATTCCGAGAATGGTCAGCCGCTGTTCTACTCACCGGGCGAGGTGGAGCGCACCGCCGAGGGCGCGACGCTCAAGGCCGATGGAGCGCCGGTCGAGATCGGCCGCGTCATCAAGATGTCGAAGTCCAAGAAGAACGTGGTCGATCCGGACGAAATCGTCGCGAAGTACGGTGCCGACGCGATCCGCTGGTTCATGCTTTCTGACAGCCCGCCCGAGCGCGACCTGCCGTGGTCCGAAGCCGGGATCGAGGGCTGCTGGCGCTTCGTGCAGCGCTTGTGGCGCCTGTTTGGCGCAGCCGACGCATCCGCGACCGGTGAGGACATTGCGCTGCGCCGCAAGACACACCAGACCGTCCACGCCGTCGCGCAGGACATCGAGGCGCTGGGCTTCAACAAGGCCGTCGCCCGCATCTACGAACTGACCGGCGCGACCGAGAAGGCCGCGCCCTCGGCAGACCGCACTGCGGCGATCCGCACCCTGCTCCTGCTGGTTGCCCCGATGATGCCGCACCTGGCAGAAGAAGCCTATTCGGCCCTCGGCGAAGGTCTGGCCGCCGATGCCGCATGGCCAGTGGTCGATCCCGCACTCCTCGTAGACGATGAAGTCACCGTGGCAGTCCAGGTCAAGGGCAAGCTGCGCGACACGCTGACGGTCGCCAAGGGAACGTCACGTGAGGAACTCGAGCGGCTTGCTCTCGCTTCGGACAAGGTGCAGCGTGCACTGGACGGGGCGGAAGTGAAGAAGGTGATCGTGGTGCCCGACCGGCTGGTGAACCTTGTCGCATAAGATTGTCCTTGCTGCCCTTGCGCCGCTGGCGATGCTGGCCGGTTGCGGGCTGCAGCCGATGTATGCCGGCGGCGGCAGCGGCAAGGTTGCGCGTGCACTGGCCGGCGTTGACGTCACCTCGATCGAGGGCAAGGCGGGATGGTTGGTCCGCGCAGCGTTGGTCGACCGGCTCGGTGCTGGCGCACAGAGTTCGCCGCGCTACCGGCTTGATGTTCGCCTCGACGAGCAACTTCAAGGCCTCGGCCTGCTGTCCAACGATTCGGTAACGCGCGAACGGCGCACTCTTCGTGCTCGCTACCAGCTGGTCGATCTGACGAGCGGCGAGATCGTGCTCGACGCGACCGCCGGTGCCGACGCGGGTATCGATATCGTCTCCAGCGAGTATGCGGTGATTGCAGCCGAACAGACGGCACTCGAAAATCTCAGCCACGAAGTAGCCGACCAGATCGTGACCCGCGTCGCCACAAAGCTGCGGAAGGCGGGTTGATCGCGCCGTGAAGGCGACCCAGAAGAACTTCGCCGGGCAAATCGCGCGGGCTGCTGCAGATGCCACGGTATTCTACTTCTGCGGGCCTGACGAGGCTGGGGCTGCGGACGCTGCCGCGCGACTTTCCGCGCACATTGCGGCTCAGCAGGGCTCGTTCGAACGGATCGAACTTGCCGGCGCGGACCTCCGCCGGGATCCGGTGCGACTCGCCGATGAGGCGCGATCAGTTTCACTGTTCGGAGACAAGCGGCAGATTCACGTCCGCTGCTCGGGCGATGAAGCGTATGACGCGGTCGAGACGCTGCTGGCGAGCCCGATCAAGGGATGGCCGGTGTTCATCCAGGCCACCTCGGCGACAGACAAATCGCGTATCGCCAAGTTGCTAGCTGACCGGCCCGATGCACTTGTCACCATGTTCCATCCACCGGATCTTCGCTCCGTCACACTGGCGGTGCGGGAAATGGCAGATCCGGCCGGCTTGCACCTGACCGACGAACTCGCCGAGCGCATCGCCCGGGGTGCCGCGCTCGATACCCGGATGGCCCGAAGCGAGATCGAGAAGCTGTCACTTTACCTGGACGCGAGCCCCGAGTCGCCGAGACGCGCCGATGCTGCGGCACTCGACGCCATCGCTGCCGTCAGCGAAGATGATGGCTTCATGCCGCTGGTGAACACAGTGCTGGCTGGAGACACGACACGAATTTCAGCAGAATTGTCTAGAATTCAAAAGCTTGAGCTGAATCCCGTGGGTTTGCTGCTGGCCTTTGAGCGTCGCACCGCTCAGCTTGCGCAACTCTCTGGGCGCATGCGCGGTCGCGGCGACATCAATGCGTTCCTTGAGCAGGAAATGGCGGCGCGCCGTGTATTCTTTCGGGACAAGCCGGACCTTGCACACCAATTGAAGCGCTGGCGCGGCCGAAAACTGGGGCGACTCATCGAGCGCCTCATGGCGCTGCATCGCCAACTGCTTGCAGATAACCGCAATAGCGAACTTGTTCTTTCTCAAGGACTTGCCGAAATCGCAAGAGCGGCAGCGCGATAGGATTGTCCGTCGTCAGAACATTTGGCGCAACTCGCGGCGTAAATTAGCGGAGTGCGG
>CAZQEH010000032.1:0-36332 GCA_964592205.1 uncultured Novosphingobium sp. | reverse complement strand
CGCAACAGCGGCGCGCGCGGCCTGCGTCCTGGCAGCGGCGGCATCGGCCTTGGCGCTGGCATCGGCGCGGGCGACAGCAGAGGCGGCATCGGCGCGACCCGGCACGCGCATGTAGATGCGGTCATTGCTGCGCATGTCGAAGCTTGCCACCTTGCCGCCGAGCAGACGGTCCACCCCGTCCATGCGGGCGAAGGTAAGAAGCGCGCTCGCCGCCTCGGTATCGCCTTCAGGCAGCGCGAGCACTTGCCGCGTCTTGAACGTGAGATTCCAGCGGCGGTTGCCGATCCATTCGGCCTCGGCAACCTGCGGACGCAGCGCGGGGGCGGCATCGAGCAAGTGAACGAGATCGGGCACGCGGTCTTCCGCACCGTTGCCTGAAAGCACGAGCAGGCCCTTGGCCTTGGCCGGGTTCACATCCTCGAGCGGGTGGCCCGTCTCGTCGATCAGGGTGAGCTTGCCATCGCGGCGCAGCACGGCATTGGGGCTGCGCTCGATCACATCGACGACCAGCGTATCGGGCAGCTGGCGTGAGACGCGGGCGTCCTTCACCCACGAAAGCTGAAGCAGTTTATCGCGCAAGGCCGCGATATCGAGCCGCGGCATTGCCTGATCGCGCTGGCCCAGCACTTTCTCGTAGATCTTGAGCTCGTTCATCCGGTTGACGCCGCGAACTTCGACGCGCTTGACCTCGAACCCGGACTTGGAGGCGATCATCGCCATCTCGGACTCCGCGAGCTGGGGCACGCCCGCCATGCTGGCGACGCCCCAGGCAAGTACCGCCGCGCCGCCAAGGATCAGGACCATCAGGATGCGGTGCAGCGTTTCTTCGCTGAAGGGCATCCACTGCATGATCTGGTCAATCACCGAGCCGGTCTGGCGGCGCGCAGCGGTGACCTTGCGCTTGGTCCCGCTGGCTGCGGCAGCGCGCCGCACCGCCTTGCCGCCCCGGCGAATGGTCTGCGCCATGGCTCAGGCCTCCTTCTTCGCTGATGCGAGCGCGTCGGAAACAATCGCCTCCACCAGATCGCCATAGTCCATGCCCAGCGCCTTGGCCTGTTCGGGCACGAGGCTGAGCGGGGTCATGCCCGGCTGGGTGTTCACCTCCAGCAGGAACAGTCCTTCAACGCCCTGCTCGTCATCCCAGCGGAAATCGCTGCGGCTGGTGCCCTTGCAGCCGAGGAGCTGATGGGCGCGCAGGGCAATGTCCTTGCAGGCCTCGGCAATTTCTTCGGGGATTTCGGCGGGGCAGATATGATCGGTCATGCCATCGGTGTACTTGGCGTCGAAATCGTAGAAGCCGGATTTGGGCCTCAGTTCGGTGACGAGGAGCGCCTTGTCCACCAGAACCGCCGTCGTCAGTTCGCGGCCCCGGATGAAGGGTTCGGCGAGGAGTTCGTCAAACTCATTCCACGGACCGACGGCATCGCGGCTGATCGGATCGCCGTAGTTGCCGCCTGCAGTGACGATGGCGACGCCGACCGAGGAGCCTTCGTTGACCGGCTTCACCACATAAGGACGCGGCAGGGGATCGCGCTCGAACAGTTCTGCGCTTTGCACAATGCGCCCGCCGGGCATGGGGATGCCGTGCGGCACCAGCGCCTGCTTGGTGAGCTGCTTGTCGATGGCGATGACCGAAGTGGCGAGGCCGGAGTGCGTATAGGTGAGGCCCATGAGGTCCATCAGGCCCTGCACGGTGCCATCCTCCCCCGGCGTGCCGTGAAGTGCGTTGAACACGACATCGGGCGCGGCTTCGGCGAGCTTCTGCGCCACATCGCGGCCCATATCGATGCGGGTGACGCGGTGGCCCTTGGCTTCAAGCGCCTTGGCGACGCCCTCGCCCGACATGAGCGATACGGGGCGCTCGCTCGACCAGCCGCCCATCAGGACGGCGATGTGGAGATTAGGGAGAGTCACGGCCGGCCTACTCGCTGGATTTCCCACTGCAGTTCCACGCCCGATTGGTCCTTCACCCGTCGCCGCACTTCCTCGCCCAGCGCTTCGATCTCGGCGCTGGTCGCCTCGCCGGTGTTGATGAGGAAGTTGGTGTGCTTTTCCGAGACCTGCGCGCCGCCCAGCGTGAGCCCCCGGCACCCGGCCTTGTCGACCAGTACCCACGCCTTTGCGCCATCGGGGTTCTTGAAGGTGCTGCCGCCGGTCTTCGAACGCAGCGGCTGGCTGGCTTCGCGCGCAGCGGAGATGCGGTCCATTTCGGCCTGAATGGCGGCGGGTTCGCCTGGATGGCCCCGGAAGCGCGCGGCGACGACAACGCAGCCATCGACAAGGTCGGAATGGCGGTAGGTATAGCCGAGTTCGGAGAGCGGCAGCGTGACGATCTCGCCCGAGCGGATCACGACGTCGCAATCGATCAGCACGTCCTTGACCTCGCGGCCATAGGCGCCGCCATTCATGCGCACGAAGCCGCCGACAGTGCCGGGGATCGAGCGGAGGAATTCAAGGCCGGCAATGCCGCTATCCCGCGCGGTGCTGGAGACGAGGATGCCGCTGGCCCCGCCGCCGCAGTTGAGGGTGGTTTCGTCCGCCTTCTCGACCTTGGCAAACGCCTTGCCCAGCCGAACGACAACCCCCGGAACCCCGCCATCGCGGACGATCAGATTGGAGCCGAGACCGAGCGCCATGACGGGGACATCGGGCGCGAGACCGGCGAGGAAATCCTGCAGATCGACCACGTCCTTCGGCTCGAACAGCCACTCAGCCGTGCCGCCAGACTTGAACCAGACTAGCGGGGCAAGCGGCGCGTTGGGGGAGAGCTTGCCGCGAACCTGAGGGATGGCCGTGAGCGTGGTCACGCCGCCCCCCGCTGCTTGGTGATCGCGCCCGCAAGGCCCGCCGCCCACTTGGTGATATCGCCTGCGCCGAGGCAGACGACCATATCGCCCGGCTGGACCACGCCCGCCAGTTCCACGGCAAGCGCATCGGCGCCCGCGATCAGGTGTGCTGAGCGGTGGCCCCGCGCCTTGATGCCTTCGACCATCGCGGCGCTGTCGACGCCTTCGATGGGCTGCTCGCCCGCCGGATAGACCGGGGCGGCATAGACCACGTCGGCATCGTTGAACGCGCCCTGGAAGTCTTCCATGTGATCGCGCAGGCGGGTGAAGCGGTGCGGCTGGACGACGGCGATCACCCTGCCCTGCACGCCCTCGCGCGCGGCAGCGAGCACGGCGCGGATTTCGACCGGGTGGTGGCCGTAGTCGTCGATCACAGTCACGCCGTCCACTTCGCCGACCTTGGTGAAGCGGCGCTTGACCCCGCCGAACTTGGCGAAGCCGGTGCGGATCAACTCTTCCGACACGCCCATTTCCACCGCGACGGCAACGGCGGCAAGCGCGTTCTGCACGTTGTGGCGGCCCGGCATGGGGAGCTCAATGCCCTCGATCCGGCGGAAGCTGCCGTCGCGCTGGCGCAGCACGGCGGTGAAGCGGTTGCCGCCCGGAATGGGGGTGACTGCTTCGCCGCGCACGTCCGCCTGCGCGGAAAAGCCATACGTCACGACGCGGCGATCGCGCACCTTGGGGATGATCGCCTGCACTTCGGGGTGATCGATGCACAGCATCGCCGCGCCGTAGAACGGCACGTTCTCGATGAATTCGACAAAGGCGGACTTCACCTTGTCGAACGAGCCGTAGTGATCGAGATGCTCGGGATCGATGTTGGTGACGACCGCCAGCGTGCCATCGAGCCGCAGGAACGAGCCGTCGCTTTCGTCGGCCTCGACAACCATCCAATCGCTGTCACCCAGCCGCGCGTTGGAGCCATAGGAATTGATGATGCCGCCGTTGATCACGGTGGGATCGATCCCGCCGGCATCGAGCAAGCAGGCGACCATCGAGGTCGTGGTCGTCTTGCCGTGCGTGCCCGCCACCGCAACGGTGTTCTTGAGCCGCATGAGTTCGGCCAGCATTTCGGCGCGGCGGACGACGGGGACGCGGGCTTCCAATGCAGCGACGACTTCGGGATTGTCGCGCTTCACGGCGGTGGAGGTGACGACGACGGCAGCGCCTCCGACGTTTTCGGCGCGCTGGCCGATCATCACCGGGATGCCGCGCGCGCGCAGGCCATCGACGACATAGCTTTCGGCCATGTCGGAGCCCTGCACGCTGTAGCCCATGTTGTGCATGACCTCGGCAATGCCCGACATGCCGATGCCGCCAATGCCGACGAAATGGATCGTGCCGATCTCGGTACCGACGCCCTTCATTCCGCCGTCTCCCGCGCCAATGCCTGCTGGCCGCTGGCGGTGTACGCGACGCCTTCCATGCGGATCACATCCATCAGCGGCACGCCGCCAAAGCCTTCGACAAGATCGGCAAGGTCTTTCACCGCATTGGGGAGGCCGCAGTTCCATGCGGCATGAGCGGCATTGGCGAGCGAAGCGGGGTTGAGCGCCATCGTCTGGATCTGCTTGGCGAGTTCCTTGGGGGTGAAGCCCGACTGGCGGATCGCGCGGGCGCCGCCTGCCTTGACCATCTCGCGCGCGTTGACGGCCTGGTGGTCGTCGGTCGCGATGGGCAGCGGGACGAGGATCGCCGGGCGACCGACCGCCGTGAGTTCGGCAATGGTCGAGGCGCCGGAACGGCCGATGAACAAGTGTGTATCGGCAAGGCGGGTCGCCATATCCTCGAAATAGGTGCCGAGTTCAGCGGGAATCTGGTGCCCGGCATAGCGGGCGCGGACAGCTTCGATATCCTCTGGCCGGCACTGCTGCGTGACCTGCAGGCGGTGGCGCAGGGCGGGCGGCAGCATGGCAAGGCCATCGGGGACGACTTCCGACAGGATCGAGGCACCCTGGCTGCCGCCGGTGATCAGCACGCGGAACAGGCTGTCCTCACTGAACGCCGGGAACGCCTCACCGCGCAGCGCAAGCACTTCCGCGCGGACCGGATTGCCGACGCGGTGAACCTTGGCCCAGAGCTTCGGATCGAGCCGTTCGACTTCCAGGTAGGCGGTGGCGATGGCATCGACGCGCTTTGCGAGCAGGCGGTTCACCCGGCCCAGCACGGCGTTCTGTTCGTGGATCACCGTCGGGATTTTTGCCGAGCGCGCGGCAAGCAGCGCGGGGAGCGCAGGATAACCGCCAAAGCCGACGACGCAGGAAGGCCGGAAGCTTTCAAACAGGCGCAGCGCCATCGCACGGCCGCGCCAGATCGCGGAAAGGCCCTTGGCAAGCGAGATGGGGTCCTTGCCGAGCCGGCCTGCGGGGAGGACGTGCGCTGGAAGGAACGAAGGCTTGCCGGGAATCTTTGCGCCGCGCTCGTCCGTCACCAGCGCGACATGATGCCCGCGCCGATCCAGCTCGGTCGCCAGCGCGAACGCGGGGAGGAGATGCCCACCGGTGCCGCCCGCCGCGAGCACGAAATGGCGCGATACGCCGGGGATGTGTTGTGTCATGGCCGCACGAGCTCCCTGAGGTCCGTCGTCTCGCGCGAAAGATAGGGATTGCGCCGCGTGATGGCGAGGAGGAACCCGACGCCGAGCAGCAGCGCGATGGTGGACGAACCGCCATAGCTGATGAGCGGAAGGGTCATGCCCTTGGATGGGAACAGCTGCAGATTGACGAGGATATTGATGAAAGCCTGCCCCGCCAGCTGGGCGGTGAGGCCAGCGGCGGCGAGGACGGTGAAGAGGTCTTCCTCATCCGCGAGGCGCATCATCACGCGGATGACGATGGCGCAGTAAAGCACCACGATGAGGGCGCAGGCGATGAGGCCGAATTCCTCGCCGATCACGGAGAAGATGTAGTCGGTATGTGCCTCGGGCAGCGCCATCTTGCGGCTGCCGAGCCAAAGGCCGGTGCCGCTCCAACCACCGCTGACAAGGGTGCGCATGGCGAGGTCTACCTGATCGAACTCGCTGCCACCCGACAGGAACGCATCGATGCGGTGCGTGGCATTGGGGTAGAAGAAATAGGCGAGGACCACGCCGACGACGCCGCCGAGCGCAGTCCATCCGATCTTGCGGAGATCGAGGCCCGAAAGCAGGACCAGCACGAACCACACGCCGCCGAACAAGACGGTCGAGCCGAAATCAGGTTGCGCCATAAGCAGCGCGGCGATGAGCAGCATGAAGCCGATGGTGATTGGGATCACCGGGATATTGGGATCGCGCACCTTCCACGAAAGAATCCACGCGACTGCGACCGCGAATCCAGGCTTGAGGAATTCGGACGGCTGAAGGCTGAAGCCGATCCACAGCCAGCGCTTGGCGCCTTTCACCTCGTTGCCGAGGAACGGAACCAGCACCAGCGCGACGAGCATCGTTGCGGCAAGGGTGATCGCAAGCCGCCGCGTGGTTTCCTTGGGCAGCAGCGAGGCCACGAACATCGCGAAGAGCCCGACGCTGAGGAAGCGCAGATGCAGCCAGAAGAAGTAGAGATCGCCGAGCGACTTGGTCTGGGTCGAAAGGCGGTGCGCGCTCGCCGGGGAGGACGCGGCGACGGCCACCGTGCCCACCGTGACGAGCATGAGCACGAGCGCCAGCAGCACACGGTCAATCTCGCGCCACCAGATGACGAGTTCGCTGCGGCGGGTGCGGCGATAGCGGTTCGTGCGCGGCGCGATGCGCACGCCGCCGCCGGGCAGCGGGGTGGCGACCTGCCGGGTGGGCTGATGCGCGTTCATGCGTCCGCTCCCCGTTCGGCGATCAGCGCGGTGACGATCTGGCGGAAACTGTCGCCGCGCGCTTCGAAATCGCGGAACTGGTCGAAGCTGGCGCAGGCGGGCGAGAGCATGACGACATCGCCAGGCAGCGCGGCCTCCATCGCTTGCCGCACGGCATCGCACAGCATTTCGCTGCGCTGGACGGGCACGACCGGCTCGAGGATATCAGCAAAGCGGGGGCCCGCTTCGCCGATCGTGTAGGCCTGCACGACATGGCCGAAATAGGGAGCGCAGGCATCGAGGTCGTCGCTCTTGGGCAAGCCGCCGAGGATCCAGTGGACGCGCGGCCATGCACCAAGCGCGGGCGCGGTCGAGGCCGGATTGGTCGCCTTGCTGTCGTTGATGAAAAGGACGCCGTTCGCCTCGCCTACACGCTCCATGCGGTGCGGCAGGCCGGCAAAGGATTCAAGCCCGGCTCGAATTTGATCTGCCGATAGATCAAGCACATAGCAGGTTGCGATGGCCGCTTGAGCATTCTCGAGGTTGTGCGGACCTTGCAGCGAAAGCCAGCGAGATTGTTCGTCGATACCAATTGCGCCTGGCACATCGCGCCACTGGTGGAAGACGTCATCATAGACTTCGAGGAAGCCGCCACCTGCCCGCTCGCCAGCCTTCTGCCCATGCCACCAGTCTTGTGCTCTGCATACGGCGCAGCTCTCGGCTGACTGCATCTCGAAGAGCCTTGCCTTGCTGGCCGCATACGCCTCGAAACCGTCGTATCGATCGAGATGATCGGGCGTGATATTGAGTAGGACGGCGACATCGCAATCGAGGCTGTGCGTAAGGTCGATCTGGTAGCTGGACAGTTCCAGCACATAGACCCCGCCCTCGGACAGCGGTTCCTGCGCGAGGATCGGCAAGCCGATATTGCCACCCATCGTGGTCGGGATGCCAGCCGTCTTGAGAATGTGGTGGACAAGCGCCGTGGTAGTCGACTTGCCGTTTGTGCCCGTGATTCCGACCACCTTGTGCGGCGGCAGGCTGGCACGGGCCTGCGCGAACAGTTCGATATCGCCGATGATCGGCACACCCGCCGCGCGGGCATGGGCGGCGATGGGGTGGCGATTGAGCGGGACGCCCGGAGAGACGACCATGCCGTCGAAACCGGCAAGGTCGATCGTCAGCGGATCGGCGATTGTCGCTCGGCCTTCCACGGCGGCGCGCGCATCCTCGCGCCCGTCCCATGCCGTGACCTCCGCCCCGCTGGCCAGCAGCGTATCGACGCTGGCGAGGCCCGAGCGCGCAAGGCCCAGGACTGCATAGCGGTTGCCGGCAAATGCGGGAGAAGTGATCACGGCCGCGCTTACCGCACCTTGAGCGTGGCGAGACCGAGCAACGCGAGCACGATCGAGACGATCCAGAAGCGGATGACGACAGTCGATTCCTTCCAGCCCAATTGCTCGAAATGGTGGTGGATCGGCGCCATGCGAAACACGCGCTTGCCGGTGCGCTTGTAGACGAAGACCTGCACGATCACCGAGACCGCTTCCATCACGAAGAGGCCCCCGACGATGCCGAGCACGATCTCGTGATGGATCGAGACGGCGATGACCCCCAGCGTACCGCCGAGCGCCAGACTGCCGGTATCGCCCATGAACACGGCAGCAGGCGGCGCATTGAACCACAGGAACGCCAACCCTGCGCCCATGACGGCGCCGCAGAAGATCGAGAGTTCACCCGCGCGCGGAACGTGCTGGATGCCGAGATAGTGCGCATAGTCGACGCGGCCCGCGAGGTAGGCGATGATCGCAAAGGTACCAGCGGCGATGATCACCGGCATGGTGGCAAGGCCGTCGAGCCCGTCCGTCAGGTTCACCGCGTTGCCCGCGCCGACGATGACGAAGGCCGCGAAGAGGTAATAGGCCGGGCCCATCGGCACGTAGAGGTTGCTGAAGATGGGGAGGTAGAGGTTGGTGTCCGTCACCACCAAGGCAAGCGCGGTACCCGCAACGACGAATTCGGCGAGCAGGCGGATGCGCGCCGAAAGCCCGGCATGCGCATACTTGGTGACTTTGGCATAGTCATCGAGGAAGCCGATCAGGCCGAAACCGAGCGTGACGACCAGGCAGGCCCAGACGAACTTGCTGGTGAGGTCCATCCACAGCAGCAGCGAGATCGCGAGGCTGATCACGATCATCAGCCCGCCCATCGTCGGCGTACCGCGCTTGGCGAGGTGCGATTGCGGGCCATCGGCACGGATCGGCTGACCCTTGCCCTGACGCACGCGCAGCATGTTGATGAAGCGCGGCCCGATGATGAGGCCGATGACCAGCGCGGTCATCAAAGCCGCGCCCGAACGGAACGACTGATAGCGGATCAGATTGGCGATGCCCTCGAAATGCAGCCAATGCGCCAGAACATAGAGCATTCAGTTTTCCCCGGCCATCTTGGCCCCGCCCGTCTTGGCCTTTGCGGTGAGCGCGCGCACCAGCGTCGCGAGCCCGACCGAATTCGATCCCTTTACCAGAATGGCATCGCCGCCCTGCGGAGCGTCCGCAGCGAGGCATTCTGCCGCTTCTGCAGCCGTTTCGGCATGGTCGAGTTCGATTCGCGCGGCAAGCGCAGGCCCGGCGCTTTTCCCCAGAGCCTTGGCGAGTACGGCCATTTCCGGCCCGACCAGGATGATCCGCTCCACGCCTGCGGCAATCAGCGGCTGCGCCAGCGCGGCGTGGTAGCCGTCCGACGCTTCGCCCAGTTCCTTCATCGCGCCAAGTACGGCAATGCGGCGGCGCGCGGGCACTTCGCCGAGTGAGGCAATGGTCGCGCGCATCGAGGCGGGATTGGCGTTGTAGCTTTCGTCGATCAGCAGCGCCTTGCCCGAACCATCGCCGCCCGGCGCGGGAATGACATGGCGCGCACCGCGCCCCGCCAGCCCTTCCATTTCAGACAACGCGAGGCCCGCCGCGCCAAGATCGCCCCCGGCAGCGGCGACTGCGGCCATGACCGCGAGCGAATTATCGACCCAGTGCGCGCCCGGCTGGGCGATGGTGTAGCACAGCTTGCGCGGTCCCAGCGGGCCGGAAAACGAAGCGGTGACGAGCGTGCCGCCGCCCGGCGCAGGCACGGCATCAAGCAGGCGCGCATCTGCGTGTGCGCTGCGCCCGAAGCTGACGACTTCACCCGCATGGCGCGCGGCAGCTTCGCGCAGCAGGGCGAAGTGGGGATTGTCGGCCGGGATGATTGCGGTGCCGCCAGCCTCCAGCCCTTCGAAGATTTCGGCCTTGGCCTCGGCGATGGCTTCCTCGCCGGAAAAATGGCCGATATGCGCGGGGGCGATGGTTGTGACGATGGCCACGTGCGGACGCACCAGCCGGGTGAGCGCGGCGAGTTCGCCGGGGTGGTTCATCCCCATCTCGAACACGCCGAAGCGGCTGCGCGCGGGCATCCGCGCGAGACTGAGCGGGACGCCGACGTGGTTGTTGTAACTCTTGACCGAGCGGTGCGCGCGGCCCCGGCTGCCGCGATCAAGCGCAGCGAACAGCGCTTCCTTGACGCCGGTCTTCCCCGCCGAGCCAGTCACGCCGATCACCACCGCGCCCATGGCATCAACGCGCGCGCGGGCAGCATGACCGAGATCGACGAGCGCCTGCGTGGTGCTCTCAACCAGCACGTGCGGATAGGGAACGGGATGCTCGACCAGCGCCGCCGCAGCCCCGCGCGCGAAGGCGCCTTCGAGGAAGCGGTGGCCATCGCTTTCGGCGCCTCTCAGCGCAATGAACAGATCGCCCGGCTGAACTTCGCGGCTGTCGGTCGCGCAGCCCGAAGCCTCGAACGTGCCGGAAGCCTTGCCACCGGTCGCCTCGGCGATCTCGGCCGCAGTCCACAGCGCGAGGCCGATGGCATCGCTGGGTTCAGCCGGCCATTGCAGGAGGGCACTCATGGCATTCATTGGCTGCACTCCCGCGCCACTTGCACGTCATCGAAGGGAAGGACGCGCATCGCTTCACCGCGTCCCACGATCTGGCCTTGCTCATGGCCCTTGCCCGCCACAAGCACGATATCGCCTGCCCCGGCTTGAACAATGGCGGCGGCGATGGCTTCGCGGCGACCCGGCACTTCGCGAGCACGTTCGTTGCAGCCGCCCATCACGGCGGCGCGGATGAGCGCAGGATCCTCACCGCGCGGGTTGTCGTCCGTGACGATGACCACTTCCGAGCCCGCACAGGCCGTGCGGCCCATTTCCGGGCGCTTGCCTTCATCGCGGTCCCCGCCCGCCCCGAACACGGTGATCAGCTTGCCGTTCGCGCCGACATGCGGGCGCAGCGCAGCGATGGCGGCGGTGATCGCATCGGGCGTGTGGGCGTAATCAACATAGACCGGCGCGCCGTGCCGCGTGATCGCCGCGCGCTCAAGCCGCCCGCGCACCGGCTGGATGCGCGAAAGCGCGGCAAGCGTCGCTGCCGGATCGCCGCCCGTCGCGATGGCAAGTCCCGCCGATACCAGCGCATTGGCAGCCTGATAGGCGCCGATGAGCGGCAGATCGAGCTTGCGCGTGGTGCCCTCGACCGCCAGCTCGAGCGTCTGCCCGAGCTGCGTCGGCGTGCGCGAGACAAGGCGCAGCGTCTCACCCTGTTCGCCGACAGTGATGAGCTTCAGTCCCCGCGACTTGGCCGCGGCGATGGCCTGCGCGGACCACGTATCGTCCGCCCAGATCACCGCCGCGCCGTCTTCCGCCACGACATCACCGAACAGACGCATCTTGGCCTCGAAATAGGCATCCATCGTGCCGTGGTAATCGAGGTGATCGCGGCTGAGGTTGGTGAAGGCGCCGGCTGCGACCCGAGGGCCTTCGTTGCGGAACTGGTCGAGGCCGTGGCTGGAGGCCTCGTAGGCGACATGGCTCACCCCTTCGCGGGCCAGGCCGGCGAGATTGGCGAGGAAGGTCACGATATCGGGCGTGGTGAGCCCGGTGGAGACGCTATCATCGGCCGTGGTGACGCCGAGCGTACCGATCGAGGCGGCATGGAAGCCGGCCATGTGCCAGAGCTGGCGCGTCATCTCGACGGTCGAGGTCTTGCCATTGGTGCCGGTGACGGCGACGAGCGTTGCGGGAACCGGCGCGAAGAACGGCGCGGCAAGCCGAGCGAACATGCGGCGCGGCGCGGCATTGGCGATGTGGACCGCACCTTCGACCCTGGCTTCGGCCCGCGCAACGACGGCAATGGCGCCTGCCTTCACGGCGTCCGCGATGAAATCCTCACCGTTCACGCGCGTGCCGACGAAGGCGCCGAACACGGTGCCGGGGGCTACCTTGCGGTGGTCGATGGCAAATCCGGTTACCTGCGCACTGGCCAGCGCCGCAGTCGTTTCAGGCAGCGCGATACCCGCCGCAGCGGCAAGGGCCGCAAGGTTCATTCGCCCTCTCCGGAGCCGACGAGCGGGCTGAGGTCGGAAATGTCCACATCATGGTGCGCATCGGGCACCACGCCGAGCATCGGGCCGATGCGCGGGACCAGCCGGCCGACGATGGGCGCGGCGTTCCACGCGGCAGTGCGCTGGCCGCTGGTCTGCTGGGTGGCCTGGGGTTCGTCGAGCATCACGATCACCACATAGCGCGGCTTGTCCATCGGGAAAGCCGCCGCAAACGTGGCGATCAACGAGGTCTTGCGATAGCCGCCGCTGCCCGGCTTTTCGGCCGAGCCGGTCTTGCCGCCGACGCGGAAGCCGGGGGCATCCGCCTTGCGCCCCGTGCCATCGACGACGATCATGCGCAGCAGCTGGCGGATGCGCGCGCTGGTCGAGGCCTGGAACACGCGGCGACCGGGGGCAAGATGCGCCGGATCGACCTTGTAGAGCGTCGCGGGGCGCCAGATCCCGCCATTCACCAGCGCGGCATAGGCCGAGGCAAGGTGAAGCGGCGTGACCGCGATGCCGTGGCCGTAGCTGACGGTCATCGTCGTGAGCCGCGCCCAATCGCCCTTGCCGCCTTCGCCGCCGCCATGTGGCCAGAGCGGGAACCCGCGCGCGGGCAGCTCGATTGTCGGGCGCTCGTTCATGCTGAGCTGCTCCATCGTGCGCTTGAGCGCGGCTGGCCCGAGAAGATCGGCAACATGCGCCAGCACAACGTTGGAGGAATGGATCAACGCTTCGGGCACATTGAGCGAGGCACCGAAATCGTGGCTGTCGTGAATGGTGAACTTGCCGATCTGGAAAGGCACCGAAGGGTAGCGCACCGAAAGATCGGTGACGACACCGGCATCGATGGCCGAGGCAATGGTGATCGGCTTGAAGGTGGAGCCAAGTTCGTAGACCTGGTTCGACACGCGGTTGAACACGAGATCGTTGTAGGCGAGATCCGAACGATTGGGATTGAACGAAGGCAGCGAGGCGAGCGCAACCACTTCGCCGCTATCGGCATCGAGGATCACGCCGGCGGCACCCTTGGCGCTGGTTTCCAGCATGCCGCGCCCAAGCTCGTCCTCCAGCGCGCCTTGCGCCCGCGCATCGATCGACAGCGCGGTGGGCGTGCCGCGGTAGGCCGGATCGAGCAGGCGCGGCTCCAGCACCTGCTCCATCCCGACATGGCCCTTGCCCGCCTCATCGACAAAGCCGAGGACATGCGCGGCGAGCGAGCCTTGCGGATAAAAGCGCTGCTCCTCGCGCGGGAATTCAAGCGCGGGTTCGCCGAGCGCGAAGACCTTGTTGGCATCCTCCGGCAGCACGCGGCGGCGCAAGTAGCAGGGCTTGCCCGCCTTCAGCCGCGCCACAAGATCGGCATATTCGGCATCGGGGAAGATGTTGACGAGCGCGCGGGCAACTTCCTCGGGCGTCTTGACCAGCGGCGCGCCGCGCTCACCCAGCGCCTTGGGGTTGTACCACAGCGAGTATGACGCAAAGGCGCGCGCGAGCGCCACGCCGTTGCGATCGGTGATCTCGCCGCGCGAAGGCAGCAGGGCTTCGGCCAGCGAGGCACGTTCGGGCGTCTGCTCGAACAGGCCAAGCTGGGCGATGCGCACGCAGGCCGTGAGCGTCAGGAACACGAACAGCACCATGATCCACAGCGCGCGCAGGCGTGCGGTGACAAGCGCGTTCTGGCGAACGTTGGCGAGTTGGACCCGGCCGGTGGCGATGGCGGCAGAGGCGGTCAGCGAGTTCACGGGGCGGACTTGCCCCCCCCCGTGGCCGATTTGGGCGCGGGCTTGGCAGGTTTGGAGTGTTTGGCGTTCTTGTCTGCGGCGAGCTTCGCGCCCTTGCCGGGACGCGCGTCATCATCCTTCGCCGTCTTGGCGGACTTGGCGAGCCCGGCCGTCTTGTCACCATCCTTGGCCTTGGCGGATTTGCCGTCCTTTTCGGGCTTGCCCTTCCCCGCCTTGTCATTGCCGCCCTTTTTGAGCGGAGTGACCATCGCGAGGCGCGCACCAAGGTTCGCCGTGGCGCTGGCGCGATCAGCGGCGTCTGCCGGTTTGGCGGGGGCCTTCTCGTCATTGTCGTCCGCCACGGTCACGGGCGCGGCAATGTCAGCCGCGCTCGCAAGGTCGGAGATCACGGAGGGAAACGCCGCTTCGGCCACAACGGCATCGTCCGCGCTCGCCACGCGGATCGGGGCGGGGGTATCCGGACCATCGGGCTTGGCGAAGGCGGCAAGCTGGCGCTCGTTCGCAAGGTACTGCCCGGCGGTGGGCGCGACATAGCCGAACTCGACATCGTTCCACAGCTTCAGCTGCTGCTGGTTGGCACGGGTTTCCACCTCGGTTTCGAGGTAGAGCTTCTCCTTGCGCAGCGTGACGATCTGCAGCTCGGTACGGTGGACCTGGCTGCGCAGCGCGTTGACGCGGAACGCGAGCACCATGACCACAGCCGCGCAGACGAGCAGCAGCGCAATCCAGCCGATCGAGCGGAAGCGGTTGGCGCTGACCATCATGCCGCCAGCCCCCTTCCCGAACCTGCTCCTCGCGCAGGCGCAGCGGTGCGCACGGCCCAGCGCAAGGTGGCAGAGCGCGCGCGGGGGTTGCGCGCCTGCTCTTCCGCGCCGGGGCGGATCGCGGCGGAGGGCTTTTCAAACACCGGCGCAGCGGTGGGCGCGCTCACGGGAAGGTGGCGCGAGCCGGCCGGAACCGCACCCGCGCCTTCGCGCAGGAACTGCTTGACGATGCGATCTTCAAGGCTGTGGAAGCTCACGACCGCAAGGCGGCCGCCGGGCGCCAGCACGCGCTCCGCCGCGGCAAGACCAGCGTGGAGTTCATCGAGTTCGCCGTTCACGTGGATGCGCACGGCCTGGAAGCTGCGCGTGGCGGGATCCTTGGGCGCGCCGGGGCGGTAGCCCAGCGCCTTGCGCACCACATGCGCGAACTCGCCAGTGGTCGTCAGCGGGCGGGCGGCGACCACGGCGCGGGCGATACGGCGCGACTGGCGTTCTTCGCCATACCGATAGAGCACATCGGCAATCGCTTCCTCGCTTGCGCCGTTGAGGAAATCGGCGGCGCTTTCGCCCACCTGCGACATGCGCATGTCGAGCGGACCATCGCTTGAGAATGCGAAACCGCGCGCGGTCTGATCGAGCTGCATCGAGCTGACGCCGATATCGAAAACGACGCCTTGCACCGATGCCACCCCCGCTGCGGCCAGCCCTTCGGCCAACTCGGAAAAGCGGCGGGGGTGGAGAACGAGGCGCGGCGGCACTTCGGAAACCACCCCCCAGGCCCGGCCGGCCGCGATCGCATCGGGATCGCGATCGAAGGCGTGGACGGTGGCGCAGGCACCGAGCAGGCGGCGGGTGTATCCGCCTGCGCCGAAGGTGGCGTCCACGATCACGCTGCCGGGAGCGAGGCCGCCTTGGGGGTGCAGCGCGGCGACAACCTCATCGAGGAGCACGGGGATATGGGGAGCAGCACTCACTTGCGCGCTGCCTTGGCCGAGGCTTCGGCCATGCGGGCGCGGCATGCGGATTTGACCGAGTCCCACTCGGGGCCCATCGCGAACAGCACATCGGGCGCCCAGATCATGATCTGGTGCATGCCGCCGTGGAAATAGAGTTCATCGCCGATCTGCGCCTGTTCGCCCAGATATTCGGGGAGCACGAAGCGGCCCGAATCATCGAAGTTGATCCGGGCAAAGCCGGCGATCTGGGCGGCGCGCAGGTCAATATCGAACGGTTCGCTGCGCTCGATCGCGACGCGTTCCTCATGCGCCAGCATCTCGGCAAAGCTTTCAGCGCGGGATTCGCCAAAGCCGACGAGGCAGGGGTGCCTGGCGTGCTTGTCGAGGCAGAGGGTGCGGTTGCCGCGTGAGGCATCGCGGACCGTTTGGCGGAAGTCCGCAGGTAGGACAAAGCGGTTCTTCTCGCCGCGCGGCGAAAAGCCCTGCCCCCAATACTGCGACTGTGCCCCAGCCACGTGTCGCTTCCCCGCGTGCGGACGAAAGCCTCCCAACCCGACCGCGCACACCCGCGTGGCCGACTCATCCCCCGTGGATGCGTCATGGAGTCCGTCCTGATAGGGCATTGTCTTAACGCGGGAGGGTCCGGGCGAAAAGGGGAAAATGCGGGAAATTGCGTCCAAGCGTTGATTCCAGTGGATGAATCTCTTCTAGGTGCAATCACATAGGCTTGGGCGGCCCCGCAGCGCATCGGATGGAATCGCGTAATTCCGCCAGATTTTGGGGGTTGGCACCGCCCTGCTCGCGTATGCCAGGGTTGATCCCGTAATTTCCCGCAGGCGCTTCCCGCAGCTTCCCGCGTTGCGCCGGTCAGCGGGCGAAGGCGCGCTGCATGAGCAAGCGCAAGGCCTGAGCACGAATAGCCGCCTCCGCGCCATCGGCGGGATCAAGCAGCGCCGCATCGGCCACGATCAGCGCGGATCCCTTGCCGATGCGGCAATCCGCGATCAACCCAGCCACCTCGATCCGGCATTCCTGCGGCACGCCGGCAAGGGCTGCGAATTCCCCCGGAGCATCGACGGGAAATGGCGTTCCCGCGCTTTCCCCGGTTGCAGCCTTGGTGCGCAGGACGAGGCCCCAATGCGCGAGGATCGGATCGAGCAGCACGGTACCGGCCGGCCGGCGCGGATCGCCCAGCGCAAACTGGCTTTCAGACGTCAGCACCGGATCGGCGAACAGCAACAGGCGCCCGCCGCCGCGCACCCAACCATCGAGCGCAACGTTTTCCGCAGGCTCTAGCGGGCGCGGCTGCGCGACCAGCAGATCGGTAAGCGCCCCCGGTGCAAGCAGCGTATCGAGCGGGACGATGCGCCGCCCTTCCTCCAGCATCCGGCGCGCCCAGTGAGGCTTTGCCGGGGCGGCAAGCTGAGCAGAAACGCCCTCCGCCTCGCTCCACAGGATCGGCAGGCTGGTGAAAAGGCCGAGCGGCGCGGGTGGCGGAGACGGCTTGCTGCAGGCCGCGAGCACGCCGACCGCGAGGATCAGAACTTTGCGAATAAGGCTCAGGTGCCGGGAGGACGCGGTGCCTGCCGCGCGGGCTTGGCGCCGCTTGCCCCGCCGCCGCTAACCGGCAGTTCGGGCGCGACGCCCATATCGACCAGCGGATCATTGGCGGTGCTGGGACTCGCGCTCGGGCTGGCGGAAATGGCGGGGGTGCTGGTCGTCGTGCGTTCGACCTGCTTGGCACGGTCCATGATCACGTTGGCGAGGCTGACGATCAGCAGCATGCCGGCAAGGCCGAACAGCCCGATCTGGAGCCGGTGCACCGCCTGCGCGCGCAGTTCGCGCGGGCAGGGATGTGCGGGCTGAAGCGCAGCGAGGCGCGCGGCTTCCGCCGCGGATTCGCCAGCAATCATCGCCGGTTCGGGCGCCGGGCTGCGATCAGGAATGAGGCCGAAGAATGCCATCGGCCCGATATTAGCCGCTTATGCGAGCCATGGGAATACCGGCAGCCCTTTCGCGCGCAGCCACTCCGGGTTGTAGAGCGAGGAGAGGTAGCGGAAGCCGGTGTCGCACAGAATGGTTGCCACGCGCTTGCCCGGGCCCAATTGCTTGCCCAGCGCGACCGCACCTGCCACGTTGATGCCGCTGGAAAGGCCAAGGCACAGCCCTTCCTCGGCAAGCAGGCGGCGCACCCATTCAAGGCCCTCCTCGTCCGAGATGCGGAACTGCGTATCGATCGGCGCGCCTTCGAGATTGGCGGTGATACGCCCCTGCCCGATACCTTCGGCCACGGAGGAACCTTCAGCCTTCAATTCGCCATGCGCGTAGTAGTTGTAGAGCGCAGCGCCATGCGGATCGGCGAGGCCGATGGTGACGTTTTCATCGAAGGCCTTGAGGCCGAAGCCGACACCGGCGACTGTGCCGCCCGTGCCTGCCGCGCAGATGAAGCCATCGACGCGGCCTTCCATCTGCGCCCAGATTTCCGGCGCGGTGCTTTCGATATGGGCGCGGCGGTTGGCGATATTGTCGAACTGGTTCGCCCAGACCGCGCCTTCAGTCTCTTCGGCAATGCGGCGCGAGGTGTGGACGAAGTGGCCTGGATTGGAAAACGGCGCGGCGGGAACGAGGACAAGCTCGGCCCTGAGCGCGCGCAGCGTGTCCATCTTCTCGCGCGACTGGGTTTCAGGCATCACGATCACGGACTTGTAGCCCAGCGCATTGGCGACGAGCGCGAGGCCGATGCCGGTGTTGCCGGCTGTACCTTCAACGATGGTGCCGCCGGGCTTCAGCGCGCCGCGCGCTTCGGCATCACGCACAATCCACAGCGCGGCGCGGTCTTTCACTGAAGCGCCGGGATTGGCGAACTCGCATTTCCCGTAGATCTCGCAACCGGCGGCCTCGCTCGGCCCCTTGAGCAGGACGAGCGGCGTATTGCCGATCAGGGAGAGCGTATTAGTTACGATTGCGGGTGGCGGCGCGGTGTTTGTCATTCTGGCGAAAGTAATGCGCCGGTGCGCGGCCCGCAATGCAATTGCGCTTGTGGGGACGCAAGGTGGACTGTGGGTGCCCTACTCCCGCCCTGCGCGAATGGCCCCCGCCGCCGCGAACGGCGCAATCGCCAATGCTGCAAGGCTGGAGGCGGCGAGGAGCAGCAGGCCACCCTCTCCGCCCGGCTGGAGCGAGCCCGCGCCGAAGATCAGCAGCGGCACCGCCAGCGGGATCGCCAGCAGCCCGCCGAGCGCCGCGCCGGCGCGCAGGCCCGCCGTCAGCGCCGCGATGGTCACGCCGATGGCGGCGAGGCCCGGCGTGCCGAGCAGAAGGCCGACCTCCACCGTCCACAGCTGCGCGCCATCCAGATTGAGCAACCCCGCCGAAAGCGGCGCCGCCAGCATCAGCGGCAAGCCGAAGCTGAGCCAGTGCGCGACGATGCGCAGAGCGAGCACGCCTTCCTCGGCAATCCCGCGCAGCGCCCACTGATCGAAGAACCCAGCCTCGAGATCGGGTTCCACCAGCCGATCGAGCGGGAGGATCGCAGCGAGCAGCGCCGCGACCCAGATCACGCCTGCGCCGGTGCGGGCGAGGAGGCGCGCGTCCGGCCCCACCGCGAAAGGATAGAGCATGGCGACGGCAAGGAAGAACAGCAGCGGCAGCAGCGCCCCGCCACGCCCCGGCGCGCCGAACAGCAGCAGCGTGAGATCGCGCCGGAAGATCGTCCACAGCGCACTCATGGCAGATGGTCCAGCAGCGAAAGCGTGCGCAGCTTCTGCAATTGCAGCGGCTGGTGCGAGGCGATCACGGCGATGCCGCCGAGCGCCCGGTGCGCTTCGATCGCAGCCTGCGCGCTGGCGCCCCAATGCGTGTCGAGCCCGTTCAGCGGCTCATCGAGCAGCCAGACTCGCGCGCCGCTCGCCGCCAGCCGGGCGAGCGCCGCACGTTTGCGCTGGCCGGTGGAAAGGTAGCGCACCGGCACATCGAGCAGGTCTGCAAGGCCGAAATCGGCGCGCGCTTCGCCCGCCCGATCGATCTGGTGCCAGAACGCAAGCGCCTCGCCCAGCGGACGGTGCGGATCGAGCGCGGGTCGCTCATCAGACAGCGCCAGCGCGCCCTCGTGCTCGACATGGCCGCCATAAGCGCGCAGCAGGCCCGCGAGGATGCGCATGAGGCTGGACTTGCCGATGCCGTTGGGCCCGGCGAGGTGCAGTGCCTCCCCGCCGGTGAGTTCGAAGCTCACGCCCTTGAACAGCAGCCGGTCGCCGCGTCGGCAGGCAAGATCATAGGCAGCGAGACGGCACGGTTGCATCGACTCTGGCGATAGGGGAAAGACCGGGGCCTGCCAAGGAGACCCTTACATGGCGATTGCCCAGCTTACCGAAGCCGAACGTACCGCCGCCCTCGCCGCGCTCCCCGAATGGAGCTTGCGGGAGGACGGACTTGCGATCACGCGCACGTTCCGCTTCGCCGATTTTGCAGAGGCTTTCGGCTTCATGACCCGCGTCGCGATCCTGGCGGAGAAGGCCGATCACCATCCGGAATGGTTCAACGTCTACAACCGCGTGGAGATCACGCTGACGACGCACGATGCGGGCGGGCTGAGCCCGCGGGATGTGGCACTGGCGGGGGCGATTGACGGGTTTGGCAAGTAAGCCCGTGGGGCCACGCTGGCTGGATACCGTGATTGCTGCTGCAAACCATTCCAGCTACGAACAAATTTGCGATCTGGGATGAGATGGAAGGACCGGTGTCGTGCGCATATTTCTGGTGATCCTGAGCCTGCTTCTGGCCAGTTGTTCCGAAGCCCGGTTCAATGACACGCTCGCCACACCGCAGGACCAGTCCATCGCGGTCCGCTTTATCTCGGCGCTCCAGTCCGGACGGTTCGATGCCGTCAAGGCCAGTCTGGAGCCCAAGCTCTATGCGCAGACGCTCGTGATCGAGCGGTCGATTCAGCCCGGTATCCCCAAGGAAGCGAACTACAAGCTGGTAACTGTCGGTGTCCAGACGAACTCCGCAAACGGCGTCACCGAGACGCTCAAAGCGTTAACCTACGAATTTGGTGCAGGAACGAAATGGGCGGCGATCCAGATCGTGCTCAAATCGGCGCCCAGCGGGCCGCAAATCGTCGGATGGCATGCCGCGCCCTCCGACCATCAGCCGACGTCGGCTGGGGATTTCACACTCGCGGGCAAGGGGCTGGTACAGTATCTTTGGCTTGCCGCGATGGTGCTCTCGACATTCACGATCGTGTTCACGCTGATCCTTGTCGGCCGGAGCGCCGGCGTGAAGCGGCGCTGGCTTTGGGCCATTGGTTCCGCACTTGGCCTTGGCCAGTTCACGCTCAATTGGTCGACCGGCATGTGGGCCGTCCGCCCGCTCGGCTTCTTCCTGCTGGGCAGCGCAGTGGTCAAGCCCTCCCCGTTTGATGCGTGGATGCTGTCCTTCTCGCTGCCGGTCGTCGCAGTAATTTTCCTGCTGCGCCGCAAGGCCCTGATGGCGCAGCCGGACGAAGCAAGCTTCGACTAGAACCTAGCCCCCCATCGGGCCGCCCTGGTTGCCCACCTGCTTGCGCAGTGCTCCGGGCATCCAGCGCGCGGCGAAAGCGAGGCGGCTGGCGGTCTTGCCGACGAGGGTGTGGAGCTTCTTGCTGTGAACCGCAGCCCATGCCGCTTCGGCGACGGCGCTCACCGGTGTGATCTCGAGCCCCGCCGCGCGGACACGGCCGCGGATATCCTCGTTCGAGGCGCGGTTGGCGGCGTGATCGAGCAGCGGGGTTTCGATGAAGCCCGGCATCAGATCGCGCACCATGATGCCCTCTTCCCGCCACTCCGCATCAAGCGATTCGGTGATCGAACGGACGCCGAACTTGGTGGCCGAATAGATCGAAGCGCCGGGAACGCCGTAGATACCCGCCGCGCTGGCGGTATTGAGCAGGCACGAGCCGGGGGCGGCGGCCTTGAGGTAAGGATAGGCTGCCTGTGCGCCCCAGATCACGCCCTTGAGGTTGATATCGAGCGTGCGCTCGATTTCCTCGGTGTTGCAGTCGGTAATCCGCCCGCCAATGGGAATGCCGGCGTTGTTGAACACGACGTTGATCCTGCCGCCCGAAGCTGCCGCGCAATCGGCCAGCGCCGTGTCCCACGCCGCACGGTCCCGCACATCGAGCTTATGCTGCGAGCTGAACCCCGCCGGAATCAGCGCGGCGCTGCCGGCCATGCCGTCTACATCGATATCGGCAATGCCGATGAACCAGCCCGCGCGGCCAAAGCGTTCGGCAACGGCTCGGCCAATGCCCGATGCGCCGCCGGTGATGAAGATCGTCTTCTGGCCCACAACCTGACACCCCGAGCGGTTTGTTCGGGCCGCAGACTACAGCGCCGGATTGTTATAGCAATGCCACGTGAAAATCGCCGCCGCACCCCGATGCGGGCGCCAGTCTTCGGCCATGGCGCGGGCCTGCTTCTCGTCAGGCCGCTCGTCCATGCCAAGCAGCTTGGCCATGCCAGCCTGCACGGCAAGATCGCCTGCCGGCCAGATATCGGGGCGCCCCTCGGCAAACAGGAGGTAGATTTCCGCCGACCAACGGCCGATGCCCTTGATCTTGGTGAGTTGCGCAATCGCGGCCTCGTCGTCCTCAGGCAGCGAGTGGAGATCAAGTTCGCCGGTCACCACCAGTTCGCACAAGCTGCGGGCATAGCCCTGCTTCTGGCGCGAAAGGCCGCAGGCGCGCAGGGAATCGAAATCGGTTTCGAGCAAATCCTGCGGCGGCATGGCATCACCCAGCAGCGCCTCCAGCTTGGTCCAGACCGAGGCGGCGGCAGCAACGCTGACCTGCTGGCCGACGATCGTGCGCAGGAGCGTGGCATAGCCGCGCGGGCGGATGCGCGGCTCGGGATGCCCGACGCGGGCGACCGCTTCAGCGATCCTGGGGTTCCTTTCGCCGACATAGGCGAGGCCTTCGGCAATCTGGGTGGCGGTGAGGCCCATACGTCGCGGCTTTCCTTTTGAGGCCATGATGCAGGGCAGCACCTTGCCAAATGAGCACCCGCGCGATAGCAGCCCCGGTCAAATGGGGCTAGTGAGCGTCAAGCCGGGGACCGGTGCGCTCTTAACAGGAGACATGATCGATGCCGAAGCTTGTCGTGGTGAACCGATCGGGTGAAGAATCCACTGTTGAGGCCGCTGCCGGCCTTTCGGTGATGGAAGCGATCCGCGACAACGGCTTTGACGAACTCCTCGCGCTGTGCGGTGGCTGCTGCTCGTGCGCAACCTGCCACATCTATGTCGACCCCGCCTTCGCCGACAAGCTGCCGAAGATGAGCGAAGACGAGAACGACCTGCTCGAGAGCTCGGACCATCGCAACGAAACCTCGCGCCTGTCGTGCCAGGTGCAGCTCACCGGCGATCTTGACGGCCTCAAGGTCACGATCGCGCCGGAAGACTGAGCAAGCGCGCGCTGCGGCGCGCATCCTTCCCGAATACGTGCAAAACGCCCCGCTGCGGAAACGCGTGCGGGGCGTTTTGCCGTGTGCGATTCGAGTGTTCGGGGAGGCCCGCGGAGAGCGCTCCGGACGAGGGTTCCGGAACGCCCGCAGGTGGCCAGTTGCCGACTGAACGCATCCTGAAACCGGCCTGCATGCGCCGCGATCCACCGCGCCGTGACATCGTTTCGCGGGTGGCCATGATGAATTTCAGTCCAGCGCAGGCTTTGCGCCGCATTGCAATAAAGTGACACCAGAGAATGATACAAGATTCGGAAATATAAACATAAAAGAGTCACAAATCGCTCCTAGCGGCCGCAACACTTCACAAGGCCATGAGGGAGTTAACTATGCGCCTCGCTACCATCCTGCTCGCCACGACGGCATTCGCCGCCCCCGCGCTCGCAGCGTCCGAACCGCAGGCCGCTCCGGCTGCTGCCGCGACCGACGCCGGCGCTCCGGCAGACACCAGCGACGGTGAAGCCATTGTCGTCTACGGCTCCGGCAAGACCCGCCAGGTCCAGGAGCTTTCGGGCGTGGATCTTGCCATCCAGGCTGCGGGCACCAGCCCGCTGCGCGCGATCGCCAAGCTGCCTTCGGTCAACTTCCAGTCGGCGGACGCGTTCGGCACCTACGAATGGTCGACCCGCATCACGCTGCGCGGCTTCAACCAGAACCAACTCGGCTTCAACCTCGACGGCATCCCGCTCGGCGACATGTCGTACGGCAACTACAACGGCCTCCACATCAGCCGCGCGATCACGGCCGAGAACATCGGCTCGACCGTGGTCAGCCAGGGTTCGGGCGCGATCGATACGCAATCGACCAACAACCTTGGCGGCACGCTGAATTTCCATTCGATCGATCCGAAGAATGCGCTCGGCCTCGACGCCAGCGGCACTTACGGTTCGAACAACACCTGGCGCGGCTTCCTGCGCGGCGGGATCGGCACGCGCGACGGCGCACGCGCCTTCGCCTCGGTCGTCTATGCCACGACCGACAAGTGGAAGGGTAATGGCAAGCAGCGCCAGCTCAACGTCAATGCCAAGGGCATCCTGCCGCTCGGCGCTGTGACGCTCGACGGCTACTTCAGCTACTCCGACCGCGCCGAGCAGGACTACCAGGACCTCAGCCTCGATCAGATCAACCGCCTCGGCTACGATTGGGACAACTTCGGCCCGGGCAAGTATGCGCTGGCGATCCAGGTGGCCGATATCGCGGCCAACCGCGGTGACAGCGGCGCCCCGGCGCTCAATCCGGCAGCGGGCAAGGTCTATCCCGGTCCGATCAAGACCGTGGATGACGCTTACTACGACGCATCGGGCCTGCGCCGTGATACGCTGGCCTCCGTCGGCCTGACCGCGCCTGTTGCGCAGAACGCGACGCTCAAGGTCAAGACCTACCTGCACAAGAATTCCGGCCAGGGCACCTGGGGCACTCCCTATGTCCCCAGCCCGAACGGCGTGCCGCTCTCGCTGCGCACCACCGAATACGACATCAACCGCAAGGGCGTGTTCGGCAGCCTGGACGCCGATCTCGGCATGAACAACATTTCCATCGGCGCGTGGTATGAGAACAATGACTTCGAGCAGGCGCGGCGCTTCTATGCTTATGCCAGCCGCACCAATCCGGGCCGCGACCACCTGAAGTTCCAGCACGATCCGTTCTTCACGCAGTGGGACATCGCCTTCAACACCAAGACGTTCCAGTACTACGTCGAGGACGAGATCAAGCTGGGCGACGCCAGGATCAGCCTCGGCTGGAAGGGCTTCGAGGTGAACAACCACGCGACGCCGATCGTGGCGGGCGGCCGCACGCAGGGCGATCTCAAGACCACCGACTGGTTCCAGCCGCACGCGGGCATCAGCTATCGCTTCACCCCCGAAGTCGAAGCCTTCGCCGGCTTCACGCAAGTGACGCGCGCCTTTGCCTCGGCCACCACGGCGGGTCCGTTCTCCTCGAGCCAGGAAGGGTTCGATGCGATCAAGCCCTTCCTCAAGCCCGAGCAGTCGGACACCTACGAAGCGGGTCTGCGCCTTGAAAGCGGCATGTTCCACGGCGTCCTTGCGGGCTACCTCGTGAACTTCCGCAACCGCCTGCTGGCGATCCCGACCTCGGTCGGCATCGTGGGCGCGGCCAATGCGCTGCAGAACGTCGGCGGCGTGCGCTCGGCGGGTATCGAGGCGAGCGGCGAGTTGCGCTTCGGCCGCGGCTGGTCGGCGCTGGTTTCGTACAGCTACAATGACAACACCTACCGCAACGACGTCGTCATCCGCACCAAGGATGCGCAGGGCAAGGATGTCGTCACCACGATCCCGACCGACGGCAAGACGGTGACCGACAGCCCCAAGCACCTTGTGCATGGCGAGATTTCGTACGATCAAGGGCCGCTCTATGGCCGCGTCGGGGTTGATTACATGTCCAAGCGCTACTTCACCTACACCAACGATCAGTCGGTCCCCGGCCGCGCGCTAGTCGATGCGACGCTTGGCTACCGATTTGACCTTGGCCTGAAGAAGCCCTTGGAACTGCAGATCAACGCGACCAACCTGTTCGACAAGCGGTATGTCGCCACGATCGGGTCCAACGGCTTCGGCAACAGCGGCGACAACCAGACGCTGCTCGCCGGTGCCCCGCGTCAGGTCTTCGCGACCGTGAAGGTCGGCTTCTGATGCGCCGCGCGCTTCCTCTCGCCGTTGCGCTCCTTGCACCCGTGCTTTCCGGGGCAGCGGCAGGGGAAGCGCGCGCCGCTCCCGTCCTGCTCATTTCGATCGACGGGCTGCGGCCCGGCGACGTGCTCGATGCGGAGGCCCGCGGCCTGCGGGTTTCCAGTCTGCGCCGCTTCGTGGAAGAGGGCACTTATGCCACGGGCGTCGTGGGCGTGCTGCCCACGGTAACGTATCCCAGCCACACCACGCTGATCACCGGCGTATCGCCGGCGCTCCACGGGATCGTCAACAACACGACCTACGATCCCATGCAGATCAACCAGAGCGGCTGGTTCTGGTATGCGCAGGACAACCGCGCCCGCACCTTGTGGGATGCGGCCCACGATGCCGGGCTGACCACCGCCAACGTGCACTGGCCGGTCTCCGTCGCGGCAAGGAACGTGACGTGGAACCTGCCGCAGATCTGGCGCACCGGCCATGAAGACGACCGCAAGCTGGTCAAGGCGCTGGCGACTCCGGGCATCATCGACGAGCTTGAGACCAAGACCGGCGCGGCTTATGCCGATGGCAAGGCCGAAGACGTGCTGGGCGACCAGATCCGCGCCGATTTCGGCGTCGAGATGATCGTGCAGCATAAGCCCGGTTTCATGACGATGTATTTCGCATCGCTCGATCATACCGAGCACGAAACCGGCCCCGGCTCGGCCGAATCGCATGCGGCGCTCGAACAGATCGACGGCTTCGTCGGCGAACTGATCGCGGCGGAACAGCAGGTCCATCCCGATGCGGTGATCGCGCTGGTCAGCGATCATGGCTTCGCGCCGGTGGATACCGTGATCAACCTCTACCGCCCCTTCATCGACGCGGGCCTCGTCACGCTGGGGCCCGACGGCAAGATCGCCTCGGCCGACGCGACGCCGTGGGGTTCGGGCGGCTCGTTCGCGATCCGCCTTGCGCGGCCGAAGGACGCGGCGCTCAAGGCCAAGGTCAAGGCCGTGCTCGACAAGCTTGCCGCCGATCCGGCCGCGAAATTCGATGCCGTGCTCGAAGGCCCCGCGATTGCCGCGCAGGGCGGCAATCCCGAAGCGAGCTTTTACGTCAACCTCAAGATCGGCGCAGTGGCCGGTCCGTTCGTGAATGGCAGCCTGCCGCTGGCGTTCGCGTCACCGGTCAAGGGCATGCACGGCTATTTCCCCGCCGCGCCGGAAATGCGCTCGGTCTTCATGCTGATGGGTCAGGGCATTCCCAAGGGCCGCAAGCTGGGCGAGATCGACATGCGCGCCATCGCGCCCACGCTCGCCAAGTTCATGGGCGCCTCGCTGCCCGATGCGGAGAAGCCGGCGATCAAGCTGGAGAAGTAAGGGCGTAAGGGAATCGAAGCGCTAGAACAGCCCTTCGATCTGCCCTTCCGCATCGATGCGGATGCCTTCGGCCATCGGCACGCGCGGCAGGCCGGGCATCGTCATGATTTCCCCGCAGATCGCCACAACAAAACCCGCGCCTGCCGACAGCCGCACTTCCCGCACGGAGATCACGTGGCCGGTGGGCGCACCAAGCGCGGCGGGATCGGTCGAGAAGCCGTACTGCGTCTTGGCGATGCACACCGGCAGGCCCCCGTGCCCCTGCGCTTCCCATGTCGCCAGCTGGGCATGGACCGCCGGATCGGCAATCGCGGATTCGGCGCGGTAGATGCGGGTGGCAACGGTGTTGATCTTTTCAAACAGCGGCAGATCGTCGTCATAGAGTGGCGCGAATTGCGAGGGCATATCGGCAAGGGCAACCACCTGCTCAGCCAGGCTGACCGCGCCCGCACCGCCATCGGCCCAGTGGGTGCAGACCACCGCTTCGGAGCCGTGCGAAGCGGCAATGGCCTGAATTGCGGCGATTTCCTCATCGGAATCGGTGTGGAAACGGTTGATCGCGACCACGGCCGGCACACCGAACTGGCGCACGTTCTCGATATGCCGCGCAAGATTCACCCCGCCGCGCCGGACGGCCTCGACATCGGGCGGGGCCAGCGCGGTCTTGGCGATGCCGCCGTTCATCTTGAGCGCGCGCACGGTAGCGACGATGACGACGGCGGATGGCTTGAGGCCCGCCTGCCGGCACTTGATATCGAAGAACTTTTCCGCCCCGAGGTCCGCGCCAAAGCCCGCCTCGGTCACCACATAGTCTGCCAGTGCGAGCCCGGCGCGCGTGGCGCGGACTGAATTGCAGCCATGCGCGATATTGGCGAAGGGCCCGCCGTGGACGAGCGCGGGATTGCCTTCGAGCGTCTGCACCAGATTGGGCTTGATCGCCTGCGCGAGCAGCGCCGCCATCGCACCATCAGCCTTCAATTCGCGCGCGGTGACGGGACGGCCCTTGCGGGCATAGCCAATCACGATCTTGCCCAGCCGCGCTTCCAGATCCTCAAGATTTTCGGCGAGGCACAGGATCGCCATCACTTCCGAAGCGACGGTGATATCGAAACCGGATTCGCGCGGAAACCCGTTGGCGCGCCCGCCCAGCCCTTGCGCGATATCGCGCAGCGCACGGTCGTTGATATCGAGCACGCGCCGCCACACGATCCGCCGCACATCGAGATCGAGCGCGTTGCCCCAGTAGACGTGATTGTCGATCATCGCGGCGAGCAGATTGTGTGCGCTGGTGATCGCATGGAAATCGCCGGTGAAGTGGAGGTTGATATCCTCCATCGGCACGACTTGCGCATAGCCGCCCCCGGTCGCGCCGCCCTTGGTGCCGAAGCAGGGGCCCAGCGAAGGTTCACGCAAGGCTAGCATCGTGCGCTTGCCGATCCGATTGAGCGCATCGGCAAGGCCGACCGAAGTGGTCGTCTTGCCTTCGCCCGCCGGAGTGGGATTGATGGCGGTGACGAGGATCAGCTTGCCCGGCGCCTTGGCTGCGCTGACCTCCAGCAGCGCCAGATCGAGCTTGGCCTTGTAGTGGCCATAAGGCTCGACCGCCGCTGCCGGGATACCGGCGCGCTCCGCGATCTGGAGGATGGGCTTCAGCGTCGCGGCGCGCGATATCTCGATGTCGGATGGCATCCAGTCTTTTTACTTATGACGCTGCACAGGGCAAGCTGCGTTGCCCGCCTCAAGCACCGCCTTCGCAGAAATAGTAATTATCTCAAATGGTACGGTTGAAGCATCAAGCTTGAAGCATCCGTACCAATTGTTGGTATTTTTGAATTTCCCATTGCATTCAAGGATGAAGATCGCTGCACGTATGCTTCGCCCCCCTCTCTCTTGGCATGCGTTGTGCGCTTCCTACCAGCCCCGGCTTCCGGGTCCGCCCTTGAAGGGGCCAGCCACCTTGCTGGTGAACCAGCCGCTGTAGAATTCGCCGGGCAGCGGAATCACCGTCTCGCCATCGACCGAGCAAAGCTCGAAGGGCGAGGCATAGGACGCGACGTGATCCTTGAGTGCGAGTAAGCCGCGCGTGGCGTTGGGGTAGCTCCAGCCGACATGGGGCAGCACCGCGCCATCGACCACGACACCCCCATAGACCGCCGCGCCCTTCCATTCGCGGAGCGACGAGCCAGATGCCCGCCGCAGCACCCGGGGCGCGATCTCATCGGGGTGGATATGGTAGCTTGGCGGATGGCTGGTATCGAGTGCCTGCACAGCGCAGCGGGTATGCGCGATGCTCGATCTCCACATACGCAGAGCAAGGCCGCGCCACTGCGGGCCGGGGTTAGTTCCACACCCTTACCTGACCCGGACGGACCGGATCAGGCTTTGGCCACACTACAGGCGAAGCCCGGCCGTCTCGGGCAATCCGCTCATCAGGTTGAGGCTCTGCACGGCAGCACCGCTGGCGCCCTTGCCGAGATTATCGAGCAGCGCGACCAGCCGCGCCTGCGTGCCGTCCTTGCTGCCGAAGACATGGAGATCGAGGCCGTCACGCGGCGCATCCGAGCGGCGGACAAGGAATTCGTCCGGCACGTCCCGATGCACGCGCACGAGCGGACTGCCCGCATAGAACGCGGCAAGCGCTTCGCGCAGAGCATCGGGCGATCCGGCGCCGGGGATCGCGGCGAGCGGCACCGGCACTTCGACCACCATGCCGCGATGCGCCGCGATCACCGCCGGCGCGAAGATCGGCGCATGGGCAAGGGCCGCGTGGGTCTGCATTTCGGCGATATGCTTGTGCGCGAGGCCAAGGCCATAAACGCGGAACGCAATGTCCGTATCCTCCTCGAACCGCGCGATCAGGGCCTTGCCGCCGCCCGAATAGCCGGAGACGGCATTGACGGTGTAGGGCCAGTCAGAAGGCAGCAGCCCGGCGCGCAGCAGCGGCACGAGCAGGCCGAGGAAGCCAGTGGGATAGCACCCGGGATTGGAAACGCGGCGGGCGTTCGCCACGGCATCGCGCCCGACCATTTCGGGAAAGCCATAAGTCCAGCCCGGTGCGACACGGTACGCGGTCGAGGCGTCGATAACGCGGGTGTGGTCATTGGCGATCAGCAAGACGGCTTCACGCGCTGCATCATCGGGCAGACACAGGATGGCAACGTCCGCCGCATTCAGCGCCTCGGCACGGGCCCTGGCGTCCTTGCGCTCGGCATCGCTCAGCGCGATCAGGCTGAATTCGCTGCGTCCCGCGAGCCGGTCCGCGATCTCGAGCCCGGTGGTGCCCGCCGCGCCATCAATGAAGACCTGAACCGTCACGGCTCCAGCGCCGCCAGCGGGAGATAGCCGACGAGGCCGTCCTCGCCCTGCTGTCCCCAGCCCCAGCCGCCCGCCTTGTCGAGCAGGTTGAAGACCTCGCCTGCCGCCAGCGTGCCGATCGCTTCGGCCTCTTCGCGGCCCGCCGTGCGCAAGGTTGCCCCGGCGCTGCCCACCATGCGCGGCATCGGTACGGCATAGTGCGAGACGAAGACCTGCCCGGCATAGCGCACATGGGCCAGATCGCCGCGCACCGCGCGGGTATGCGCGAGGGTATCGACCTTGGGCGCGGGGCCCGTCAGCGCGTGCGACGTCTTCAGGGTAGGCAGGATCAGATCGGTCACGTCAGGTTTTCCGGCAAATGCGAAAACCGGGCGCTTAGAGGCATCGGGCTCAGGGTTCAAGGCGCGTGGCTCACGAGGAGATTCTGGCAAAGCGGGACTGGAGCAGCCCCCATGCCGCGCGCAGGCCGAGCGCCTCACCGCCCTTGGGCCGGCCGGGCTTGGCGGTGGGGCGCCACGCGAACGTATCGAAGTGCGCCCAGTCCACCCCTTCGGCCACGAACCGATCGAGGAACAGCGCAGCGACAGTCGCCCCGGCGAACCCGCCCGAGGGGCTGTTCTGGAGGTCCGCGACATCGGATTTCAGCATCTCGCGGTAGCCATCGTAGAGCGGCAGCCGCCAGCACGGATCATCGCGTTCGAGGCCCGCTGCAAGGAGGCCGTTTGCCGTTTCATCGGTGCGGGCGAACATTGCGGGCAGATCGGGGCCGAGCGCCACGCGCGCCGCACCCGTGAGCGTGGCGAAATCGATCAGCAGTTCGGGCCTTGCCTCGCACGCGCGCACCAGCGCATCGCCGAGCACCAGCCGCCCTTCGGCATCGGTATTGGTGATCTCGACCGAAAGGCCGCTGCGCGAGCGCAGCACGTCGCCGGGGCGGAAAGCGTTGCCCGAAACCGCGTTCTCCACCGCTGGCACCAGCACGTGCAACCGCACCGGCAGCCCCGCGCCCATGACGAGCCCCGCGAGGGCGAGCGCATGCGCTGCGCCGCCCATGTCCTTCTTCATCAGCGCCATCGCCGAACTCGGCTTCATATCGAGCCCGCCCGAATCGAAACAGACGCCCTTGCCGACAATGGCGAGGCGCGGGTGCGCAGGATCGCCCCATTCGATCTCGATCAGCCGCGGCGCATGGCTGCGCGCCGCCGCGCGGCCCACGGCATGGACCATCGGATAGTCGCGCTCCAGGCCGTCGCCCGAAATGACATGGATCACGCCATGGTGCGCCTTGGCGAGCGCGCGCGCTTCCGCCTCAAGCTGCGCTGGCCCCATGTCTTCCGCAGGCGTATTGACCAGATCGCGCACGCGGATCATCGCATCGGCTTCGGCCAGCGCCGCATGCATTGCGCCGAGTGCGCCCGTCAGCAGCAGGCGCGCGCCCTTCTCGGCAGGATCGCTGCGGTAGCGATCAAAGCGGTACTGCGCGAGGCGCCAGCCGATCAGTGCTGGGCCTTCAGCGCCAGGAGCCGCGAGGCGATAGGTGCCCGCAGGCAGCCGTTCGGCAAGCGGGGCAAGGCACCAGCTGGATAGCTTCGCCGGATCGGCCACGCCCGCCACCGCAAACCAGCCCTCGCCCGCCCCAGCAACATCGGGGACAATCGCGGTCTCGCCCGCGCCGCCCTCGAAGCCTTGCCCGGCGAGCACGGCGCGCTGCGCCGCGGTCAGCCCGGCGAGCCAGCCGGCAAGCCCCGGCTTGTCGACAAGATGGAGCGGAATGGCCTTCTGGCCGCGATCGGGCTGGATCAGTGCATCAAGCTGGTTCATCGTAGCCACGATCCTTGCCGCAGCTTTGCGGTGAGTGCGAGAGGAAACTGCATGCTTCGCCTGCCCCTGACGCTTGCCATGGTGCTGCTTTTGGCGAGCTGCCAGCAGCCTGCCGCGCCGGAGAAGGCCACACCCGCGCCTGCGGCGAATGCTTCCGCTGCCCCCGCAGCCCCGCCCGTGCCCCCTGCGCCTGCCTCGGCCGCGCGCAAGGTGAGCGAGAAAAACGACCTTTCCGCATTCGACTACAGCTATCCTGCCGCCGCCGCCGCGATCCCCGCCTTGCGCGATTGGCTGGAGGCCGATCTTGCCCGAACCCGGGCCGGGCTCGCTTCCGATGCAGCCGAAGCCCGCAAGGACGCCAAGGCCGAAGGCTTCCCCTTCAATGCCTACACCGCCTCGAGCGAATGGCAGGTGGTGGCCGATTTGCCCGGCTGGCTCAGCCTTTCGACGCTGGTCGGCAGCTACACCGGGGGCGCGCATCCCAACTACGGGTATGACACGATCCTGTGGGACAAGACGGCAGGCCAGAAACGCACCGCGACCGAACTGTTCACATCAAAAGCGGCGCTCAAGGCAGTCGTACTCAAGGCCTTTTGCGCGCAGCTCCAGCATGAGCGCGCGAAGAAGCGCGCGGGCGAGGACATGGGCAATCCGGACGGCGAATTCAACAAATGCATCGATCCCACCGAGCAGACCGTGATCCTCGGCTCCAAAGGCCATCAGGGATTCGACCGCATCGGCTTCCTGATCTCACCCTATGCAGCCGGGCCTTATGCAGAAGGCAGCTATGAAGTGACCCTGCCCGTCACCGCCGCCGTGATCGGCGCAGTCAGGCCCGAGTACAAGGCTGCGTTTGTGGCGCAGTGATCTCGCAATTCGGCCCAAGGCACGCTACATGGCCGGGATGACCGACTATGTGATCGCCGACGAAACCGATGTGATGCCGCGTGACGGCACGATCAAGCTGCATGGCCCCGCGGGCTTTGAAGGCATGCGCAAGGCCGGGCGCCTTGCCGCCGAAATCCTCGATGCGCTGGTCCCGCTGGTGCAGCCGGGCGTCTCGACCGCCGCGATCGACGATGTGGTGCGGCAGATGACGCTGGAAGGCGGCGCGGTTCCCGCCACGCTCGGCTATCGCGGCTATACCCATTCGTGCTGCATCTCGATCAACCACGTGGTGTGCCACGGCATTCCGTCCGAAGCCCGCGTCCTGCGCGAAGGCGATATTGTCAACATCGACGTGACCCCGCTGCTCGATGGCTGGCACGGCGATTCCAGCCGCATGTATCTCGTCGGCGATGTCGCGCTGAAGGCCCGCCGGCTGGTCGACGTGACGTATGAATGCCTGATGATCGGCATCGAGCAGGTGAAGCCCGGCGCGCGGCTGGGCGATATCGGCGCGGCGATCCAGGCTCATGCCGAACGACACCGCTACGGCGTGGTGCGCGAATTCTGCGGGCACGGCGTGGGCCGCCTCTTCCACGATGCGCCCGAAGTGATCCACGCCGCGCACAAGGGCACCGGGCCCGAGCTGCGCCCCGGCATGTTCTTCACCATCGAGCCGATGATCAACCTCGGCAAGGCGGGGGTGAAGCTGCTGGACGACGGCTGGACGGCGGTAACGCGCGACCGCTCGCTTTCCGCGCAGTTCGAGCATTCGATCGCGGTGACCGAAACGGGCTGCGAAATCTTCACGGCCAGCCCGATGGGCCTGCACCGGCCGCCTTACGCGGGGTAGCCTGCCTGCAGCTGCCTAAAAATCAGGCAGCCCTTGCGCAAATCTTGTGCAACAATCACCCACGGGCGCGCAACTTGCGCAATGCCGGGGCGTGCGCGCGCCTTGCAATCTTGCCGGAGGTGCGGATTTCCTGCTTTCGCGCCGCCCATTCCTGTCCTAGTGAAGCGGTGTACCCGCGTGGCACGATTCTTGGATAGCAGATCAGGTATCGGGCTCCGTACGAATACCAACCGCCGGACAGGGCCAAGACCCATGAACCGGTTTGCCTGCAGGGATTGATCGAGTGAAAAAGGTCGAAGCGATCATCAAGCCCTTCAAGCTGGACGAGGTGAAGGAAGCGCTGCACGAAATCGGCGTTTCCGGGATCACCGTCACCGAAGCCAAGGGTTTCGGCCGGCAGAAGGGGCATACCGAACTCTATCGCGGCGCCGAATATGTCGTCGACTTCCTGCCCAAGGTGAAACTCGAGGTGGTGGTGGCTGACACGATGGTCGAGCGCGTGGTCGAAGCGATTGCCTCCGCAGCGCAGACCGGCCGCATCGGCGACGGCAAGATCTTCGTGTTCGCGGTGGAAAGCGCCCTGCGCATCCGCACTGGCGAGCGCGACAACGACGCGATCTAGTTTCGGACCACTCTTCAACCGGGGCGGCTGCGGGCCGGCGGCTTCTCCAAACTTGTGACCCCAAGTTTTGTTCACTGAGCGCCTCTGCATGGGCGGGGGCCAGTTAAAGGACCAGCGATGGCTACTGCAAAGGACATTCTCGCTCGCATCAAGGACGAGGAAATCGAATGGGTTGATCTGCGCTTCACCGATCCCAAGGGCAAGTGGCAGCACCTCACGATGGTCTCCACCGTGCTCGGCGAGGACGAACTGGAAGACGGCCTGATGTTCGATGGTTCGTCGATCGAAGGCTGGAAGGCCATCAACGAATCCGACATGATCCTGAAGCCGGACCTCAATGCGGTCTACGTCGATCCGTTCTCGGCTACCCCGATGCTGGTCATCTGCTGCGACATCGTCGAGCCTTCGACCGGCGAACTCTACGCCCGTGACCCGCGCTCGACCGCCAAGCGCGCCGAAGCCTTCGTCAAGTCGAGCGGCGTGGGCGACACCGTCTACGTCGGCCCCGAAGCCGAATTCTTCATCTTCGATGACGTCAAGTTCTATGACGGCTATGACGGCAACGGCTTCAAGATTGACGACATCGAGCTGCCGACCAACTCGAACCGCGATTACGAAGCCGGCAACCTTGCCCACCGTCCGCGCGCCAAGGGCGGCTACTTCCCGGTCGCTCCGGTCGACAGCTGCGTCGATATCCGCGCCGAGATGGTCCGCACCATGATCGACATGGGCCTTCCCTGCGACAAGCATCACCACGAAGTGGCCTCGGCCCAGCACGAGCTCGGCCTGACCTTCGGCACACTCGTCCAGACCGCCGACCGCATGCAGGTCTACAAGTACGTCGTCCACCAGGTCGCGCAGGCCTATGGCAAGACCGCGACGTTCATGCCCAAGCCGATCAAGACCGACAACGGCAGCGGCATGCACACCCACATCTCGATCTGGGATGGCGGCAAGCCGCTCTTCGCAGGCAATGGCTATGCCGGCCTTTCGGACATGTGCCTCTACTTCATCGGCGGCGTGATCAAGCACGCGAAGGCGCTCAACGCCTTCACCAACCCGACCACCAACAGCTACAAGCGTCTGGTGCCGGGCTACGAAGCCCCCGTGCTGCTCGCCTATTCGGCGCGCAACCGTTCGGCCTCGTGCCGTATCCCGTACGGCTCGGGCGCCAAGGCAAAGCGCGTGGAATTCCGCTTCCCCGATGCGATGGCCAACCCCTACCTGTGCTACTCGGCGCTGCTCATGGCCGGCCTCGACGGGATCAAGAACAAGATCCACCCGGGCGAAGCCATGGACAAGAACCTCTACGATCTGCCGCCGGCCGAACTGGCCGAAGTGCCGACCGTCTGCGGTTCGCTTCGCGAAGCGCTGGACTCGCTGGCCGCTGACCACGACTTCCTCCTTCAGGGCGGCGTGTTCACCAAGGACCAGATCGAAGCCTATATCGAACTCAAGTGGCCCGAAGTGATGCGCTGGGAAACCACGCCGTCGGCGGTCGAGTTCGACATGTACTACAGCGCCTGATTTTCAGATCAGCGCTTGGTCAGAAAGGGGCGTCCGGGGAACCGGGCGCCTTTTTCGTTGTGGATTTTGGGAGAAAAAGTGGCCCCTCGCCAAACCGGAGTGTTAAATGGTCAAGTGTCTATGATTTCGAGACCGTAGTTCCGTGCATCGAGTTTGGCTCGCTTGAAGGCTACCGGAATCTCGCGTGCAGCCGCCCGTCGATCAGGCCCATCGCCACAAATCGCACTTCGCCATAGTCGAAACGGTCATTCTCACTCTCTAGAGCGTGATCTTCTTTAAGTGAATCGATTGGGGATTCACGCGGCGAGATTTT
>CAZQEH010000031.1:0-37851 GCA_964592205.1 uncultured Novosphingobium sp. | reverse complement strand
GGAAATATTGAGATCCTGACAGCAAAATCAGCGATTTACTTGGGGAATGTGGGCTCAAGCTCGCCACATCCTTGCTCGACGCTATCGGCCCGCTGGGCTGAAGCCTGGCCCGGCGGCTCTAGGGCAGCCGGGCGAGCAGATCACGCGCGAAGGCCGATAGCGTATCGTCGCGCGCGCCCATGATCACGATGCGGTCCCCGGGTCGGGCGATCCCGGCCATGCGCGCGGCGCAATCGGCGCGGTCCGGAATATGCTCGGCCATGCCGCCATGCGCGCGGATCAATTCCGCGATACGCTCGCTGCCGATTGACCGGTCCACCGTCCCGCCGAAGTAGACGGGATCGCACAGGATCGTGCGGTCTTCCGCGCCAAGCCGGGTCGCCAGCACTTCGGCAAGCTCCGCACCCATCTGGCGCAGCGGGCCATAGCCGTGCGGCTGGAAGAACGCGATCACGCGGCCGGGATGCGCTTTCAACGTGGCGAGCGTCGCGGCGACCTTTTCCGGATTGTGCCCGAAATCGTCGATCACCATCACGCCGCCGGGGCTTGTCCCCGCCACGTCGAACCGGCGCGCAAGGCCTGCATAGTCTCCCAGCGCGCGCACCGCATCGCCCAGCGGCACCCCCGCCGCCTCTGCTGCCGCCAATGCTGCCAGCGCGTTGGAAAGGTTGTGCCGCCCCGGCACCTTGAGCGCCAGCGCATGGCGCTCCCCGGTGCGGCGCGCCTCGATCAGGGCGCTGATGCCGAGGGGCGATTCGGCCACGCTACCTTCGGTCACGCCGATTTCCGCCTCGCGCGATTCTAAGCCGAACGTGAGTGCACGGCCTGACGCGCGGCTGGATAGCGCCGCGCTTTCCGCATCGTCGAGGTTGACCACCGCCGTGCCCGCCCGCGCCAGAAAATCGCCGAACAGGCCGCGCAGCTCTTCAAGGCTCTTGTGATCGAGGCTCACATTGCCCAGCACCGCAATGCTCGGCCGGTACGCCGCGATCGATCCGTCGCTTTCGTCTACTTCCGAAACAAACAGACCGTCCGGCGCGCCGACGCGGGCGCTGGCGAAAGGCGCATCGGGCCCCGCGAAGTTCTTCATCACCGCGCCGTTCATGATCGTCGGGTCGCGGCCGCAAGCGGTGAGGATCCAGCCCAGCATCCCGGTCACGGTCGATTTGCCGCTGGTCCCGCCCACCGCGATGCTCAAGGGCGCGGCGTTGAACAAGGAGGAGAGCAATTCCGCCCGGCGCATCCGGCGGCAGCCCAGCTCGCCCGCGCGCACCATTTCGGGCACGGTATCTTCCACTGCGGCAGAGGCGACGAGGATCTGCTCGGCCGAAGTGATCCCGCTGCCGTCCTGCGGGAAGAGCGCAAAGCCCAGGCTTTCCAGCCACACGAACTTTTCCGGCGTGCGTCCCTGATCGCGGCTGCGGTCCGATCCGGCGATGCTGGCACCCTTGCCCTTGAGGATCAGCGCCAGCGGCAGCATGCCCGAACCGCCGATGCCGCAGAAGAACCAGGGATGGGCGGTCAGGCTTGCGGCGTCGTCTTTGCTCATGCTGCGTGCGGTATGCGCCCTTGAAGCCCGGCGCAACCGGGTTAGGAAGGCTCATGCCCCGTCCAGCTGCCCATATCGCCATCTGCGCGCCTGCCCGCCCGATCACGCTTCAGGATGCGCAAGCCGTGACCGCGCTCGCGGCTGGCGTCCCCGGGGTCGAGTTGGCCTTCCACCCGCAGTGCTTTCTGGAAGAGGGTCACTTTGCCGGCACTGATGCGCAGCGCCTCGCCGCATTTCTCGAATGCGCGAACGATCCCGTGGTCGATGCCGTCTGGTTCGCACGCGGCGGCTATGGCTCGAACCGTATTGCCGAAGCCGCCATCGCCGGGCTGGGCGATGCCGCCCGCAGCAAGGCCTTCCTCGGCTATTCCGATACCGGCTACCTCCTCGCCGCGCTCTACCGCGCGCGCATCGGCCAGCCCGTTCACGCTCCGATGCCCGGCGATGTCCGCCGCGAGGGGGGCGCCGAAGCGGTGCTGCGCAGCTTGCGCTGGCTTGCGGGAGACCGCACTGGCGCTGAGCCCGGGGACGGCACCGCCCCCCGCGCCGCGTTCAATCTCACCACACTCGCCATGCTATGTGGCACCCCGCTGATGCCCGATCTCACCGGGCATGTCGTACTGGTTGAGGAAGTTTCCGAGCATCTCTACGCGGTCGACCGGCTGTTCTTCCACGTCACCGCGCACCTCTCTGGCATCGCCGGTCTGCGGCTCGGGCGTGTGGGCGATGTGCCCGAAAATGATGTCCCCTTTGGCGCGGATGAAGCGGCAATTGCCCGCGATTGGTGCCAGCGCAGCGGCATTCCCTACCTCGGCCGCGCGGATATCGGGCACGATGTTGATAACAAGATTGTCGCATTCGGGCTTGAGGCGCCCCTCCCGAATCACTAGGCGCGCACATTCGATCAGCGGGGGCTGAAGGAGTGTGTTGATGCGGGCATTTGTTTTTCCGGGGCAGGGCAGCCAGAAGCTTGGCATGGGCGCAGAGCTCGCCGCTGCCAGCGCCGCCGCGCGTGAAGTGTTCGAGGAAGTGGACGACGCACTCGGTCAGAAGCTTTTCGCGCTGATGACGGAAGGGCCGGAAGACGAACTCACCCTTACCGCCAATGCCCAGCCCGCGATCATGGCGAACGCCATCGCCGTGCTGCGCGTGCTGGAGAAGGAATGCGGCATCGTTCTTGCGGACAAGGCCCAGTTCGTCGCCGGCCACAGCCTGGGTGAATATACCGCGCTCTGCGCCGCGGGGGCCTTCAGCCTCGCCGATACGGCCCGCCTGCTGCGGCTGCGCGGGTCCGCCATGCAGGCCGCCGTGCCGGTGGGCGAGGGCGCGATGTGCGCGCTGCTTGGCGCCGATATCGAGAAGGCGGCCGCGCTTGCCGCCGTCGCCGCCGAGGGTGAGGTCTGCACCGTCGCCAATGATAACGATCCGGGGCAAGTCGTCCTCTCCGGCCACAAGGGCGCGATCGAACGCGCCATTGCGCAGGTCAAGGACCACGGCATCAAACGCGGCATCCTCCTGCCGGTTTCCGCGCCGTTCCACTGCCCGCTGATGCAGCCCGCCGCCGATGCCATGGCCGAAGCACTGGGACAGACCCCGCCGGGCCCCTTGCGCGTGACGCTCATGGCCAACGTGACCGCCGCCCCCGTCACCGATCCAGCAGAAGTCCGCCGCCTCCTCGTCGAACAAGTCACCGGCCGGGTTCGCTGGCGCGAAAGCATGATCGCGCTGGGCGCCGCAGGCGTGACGCACTTCGCTGAACTCGGCGGCAAGGTCGTCGGCCCGATGATCAGCCGCAGTGTCAGCGATGTGTCGATTGCCAGCGTGGTCGGCATGGCCGATATCGAAGCCTTCGCGCAGGAGCTCTAAGCCATGGAACACCGCCTCTTCGATCTCACCGGCATGACCGCCCTCGTCACCGGCGCTGCCGGCGGCATCGGTTCGGCGATCAGCCATGCGCTGGCACGGCAAGGCGCCCGCCTCGCGCTGTCCGGCACGAACCCGGCCAAGCTGCGCTCCTTCCGCGAGGAGCTCAACGATACCTACAGTCACGATCATGTCGAGATCACCTGCGACCTTTCGAACACCGAGCAGGTCGAACATCTCGTCCCCGCCGCGATCGATACGCTCGGCAAGGTCGATATCCTCGTCAACAACGCCGGCATCACGCGCGATAACCTCGCCATGCGGATGAAGGACGAGGAGTGGGATGCGGTCATCCGCGTCAACCTCGAAGCTGCCTTCCGCCTCATGCGCGCGGCCTCCAAGCCGATGATGAAGGCGCGCTTCGGCCGCATCATCACGATCACCAGCGTCGTCGGCGCGACCGGTAATCCGGGGCAGGTGAACTATGCCGCGGCCAAGGCTGGCCTCGTCGGTATGTCGAAGAGCCTCGCGCAGGAACTCGCCACGCGTGGGATCACCGTGAACTGCGTTGCCCCCGGCTTCATTCGCACCGCGATGACTGATGTGCTGCCCGATGCGCAGAAGGATGCGCTCAACGCGCGCATCCCGATGGGCCGCATGGGCGAGGGCAACGATATCGGCGCGGCGGTTGCCTATCTCGCCAGCCGCGATGCGGGTTATGTCACCGGGCAGACGCTGCACGTGAATGGCGGCATGGCGATGCTGTCCTGATCGCCATGTGGCGCGCGCTGCTCGTTGCGTCGCTGGCCCTGCTGCCAGCCAGCGCACTGGCCCGCGCACCGCAAGCACTCGCCTGCGCGGTCATCGCCGCGCCCGAGGGGCTCGATGCGCAACTGGCAGACGGCATGCTCACACTGGATGAGGCGCGCAGCAAGCCCGCGCTCGATACGCTCCATGCGCTGGTCGATCGCTGCGCGGCAGACCAGTTCCTCGGCACCAAGGAGCGCGATGCCTATTTCTCCTATGCGCTGGGCCGGATGGCGCGTGACGGGCTCGATGCCCGGCTCAGGGCGGAAGGCATTCCGTCCGATCTGATCGACAGGGCGCTCGATATCGGCCCCGGCAATGCCAACAACCCGGCCACGCAAGTGACGCAGGGAGATCTGCGCCGGGTCTCCACCGCGCTTGCCGAGGCGGGCCATGATCCGGCCAGGGTCACGCCCGTCGGCTGGGGCCTCATCACCGCGTGGATTGCCGCCACCGCGCAGATGTTCGATGCGCTGCGCGTGCTCGATTGAGCCTGCGGCGCAAGGTGGCCGTTTTCGCTGCATTTATGCACAGCTTCGCCGCTCTGGATGCAGCCCTTCGCTTGCCCGCGCCGGGGCGCGCGTTATGGAAGATGGTCCAGCAACAACCCGTTCCTGCGCGCGATTCCATGGGGCGCGGGAATGCCAGCTAGACGGCCCTGACCGGTCCTGAACGTGGACCGGCCCGGGCGGGGGACACGAGACGAGAATGAAGGCCACGATCGAACGCGCGACCTTGCTACGCTGCCTGTCCCATGTGCAATCGGTGGTAGAGCGTCGCAACACCATCCCGATACTCTCGAATGTGCTGATCGAGGCTTCGCCCGATAGCTCGGTCCGCCTGATGGCGACCGATCTTGATCTCCAGATCATCGAGACGATGCCTGCGCGTGAAGTGGAGCGCCCCGGCGCGATCACCGTTTCAGCGCACCTCCTCTTCGATATTGCGCGCAAGCTGCCCGATGGCAGCCAGGTCAGCCTCGATGCCTCGGAAGGGCGCATGATCGTCAAGGCCGGGCGCAGCCGCTTCCAGCTGCCCACCTTGCCGCGCGATGATTTTCCGGTGATCGTCGAAGGCGATCTGCCGACGAGCTTCGAAGTCCCCGCGCGCGTGCTGGCCGAACTGATCGACCGCACCCGCTTCGCGATCTCGACCGAGGAAACCCGCTACTACCTCAACGGCATCTTCCTGCATGTGGCGGATGAAGCGCAGCCGGTCCTCAAGGCCGCGGCGACCGACGGCCACCGGCTCGCGCGCTACACCATTCCCCGGCCCGATGGCGCCGAAGGCATGCCCGATGTGATCGTGCCACGCAAATGCGTGGGCGAACTGCGCAAGCTGCTTGAAGACGTGCTTGATACCGCCGTCCTCGTCGATCTTTCCGCCAGCAAGGTGCGCTTCACGCTCGGCGGCGAACACGGCGTTGTCCTCACCAGCAAGCTGATCGACGGCACCTTCCCCGATTACAGCCGCGTCATCCCCACCGGGAATGACAAGCTGCTCCGCCTCGATCCGCGCAGCTTCTTCGAAGGCGTGGACCGCGTCGCCACGATCGCCACCGAGAAGACCCGCGCGGTCAAGATGGCGCTCGAAAGCGACAAGGTCACGCTTTCCGTCACCAGCCCGGAAAACGGCACCGCCGCCGAAGAGATTGCCGCCGAATACCGCGCTGCGGGCTTCGAGATCGGCTTCAATGCCAACTACCTCAAGGATATCCTCAGCCAGATCGACGGGGACATTGTCGAACTCCACCTCGCCGATGCTGGCGCGCCGACGCTTATCCGCAAGGATGACCAGTCGCCCGCGCTTTATGTGCTGATGCCGATGCGGGTGTGAGTCGCAGCCCGCGATTGGTGGGCTGACCGGTGCTCTGATGCCCCCAAAAATGCCAGCAGGCTGGTCAGGCGACCGTCAGGTCAGCTTTATTGCGCGTATGATCATTCCGGGGTTGTCGAGCGTTATCAAACCTTTGCTTGTGTCAGGTTGAACGGACTCGGGAATACCACTTAGGCAGACTTCAGTGTTAGGGGAACAAACCAAGCTAGTTCAATCTGGTTGATTCCAGTCGAGGACTGCTACCATGGATGCGCGTCAACTCTCCGAAAAGCTTGCGTTCTTCACCATCCGGCAGGACGATCGGGCGCACTTTCCCGGTATCGCCCACGCACTCGCCGTGGCCGCCCCCAAGGCGCTCGACGGGCTCTACGAACGCATCGCCGCCACACCGGAAACGGCGCGACACTTCTCCTCGAAGAGCGCCATGGCCTCGGCGCGGACCAAGCAGATCGAGCATTGGCAGGCGCTGTTCACCGGCGGCGCAAACGCGGCCTACTTTGAACGCGCAGAGCGTATCGGCAAAGTTCACGCGCGCATCGGGCTCGAACCGCAATGGTATATCGGCGCTTACGCCAGCATGCTCGGCCCCATCCTCACCGCTATGGCGGGCCCGCTCGGGCGCGGGAAGGCGAAGCGGATGGCGGCGCTGATCAAGATGGCACTGCTCGATATGGAAGTGGCGATAGAGACCTATTTCGCAGTCGAGCAGGAGCGCCGCAGCGCGGTGATCGAAGCACTCGGCGTAGCGCTCAAGCGCATGACCGATGGTGATTTCAGCAGCCCGCTCGAAACGCTCCCACGCGAATTTGCCGCGATCTACGAGAACTTTGAAACCATGCGTGCGCAAGTCGGCAGCGCGCTTGGTGATGTCGCGCAGACTTCGCAGGCCGTCGATGTCGGCGCGCAGGAAATCCGCGAGGCGTCGGACGATCTTGCCCGGCGCACCGAGCAGCAGGCGGCGAGCCTCGAGGAAGCCTCTGCGGCAATGACCGCCCTGGCAACCAGTGTCGGCAGCACGGCGGGCGATGCCGCGCACCTTCACGATTCCGTGCAGGCCGCGCATGGCGATGCGCAGGCAGGCGGCGGCGTGGTCGATGAAGCGGTGCGTGCGATGACAGACATCCACGATTCCGCGCAGGAAATCGGCAAGATCATCGCGGTGATCGATGGCATCGCCTTCCAGACCAATCTCCTCGCGCTCAACGCCGGAGTCGAGGCGGCGCGCGCCGGTGATGCGGGCAGGGGCTTCGCGGTCGTCGCCAACGAGGTGCGCGCGCTGGCGCAGCGGTCGGCCGAAGCCGCGCTCGATATCAAGACGCTGATCGGCCAGAGTGCGGTGCAGGTCGAACGCGGCGTCGCGCTTGTTGGCCAGACCGGTGACAGCTTCGCGCGGATCGTCGGCAAGGTGGGCGAGATTGCCGAGCTTGCCAGCAACATCGCTTCGGCCGCCAGCACGCAGGCGACGAACATCGGCCAGGTCCACGCGACCGTGCGCGAGCTTGACGTCATGACACAGCAGAATGCCGCGATGGTGGAAGAAGCCACCGCCGCCTCGCGCAATCTGGCGGGCGAGGCGGATCGCATGGCCGCGCTCGTCAGCCGCTTCGCGCTTCAGGATGCGTACCCCGGCAGCGCAGCGCCGCTGCGCTTCGCTGCCTGAGCGTTCAGATATCGACGGCGATCTTGCCGATGTGCGTATTGCTGGCCTGATGGCGGAAGGCTCCGGCCAGATCGCCCAGCGGGAAGTGGCTGTCGATCACCGGCCTGATGCCGTTCGCCTCGATCCCGGCGATCATATCGAGCTGCATCGCCCGGCTGCCCACGGTCAGGCCCTGCACGCGCAGGTTCTTGAACATCAGCATCGCGGTCTGCACTGGCCCGGCAAACCCCGCCAGCACGCCGATCATCGCGACGTGGCCGCCTACGCACGCTGCCGTCATCGATTGGTCCAGCGTGCCCGCACCGCCGATCTCGACCACGCAGTCGACACCTTGCCCGCCGGTCAGTTCCAGCGCTTTCACGCCCCAGTCAGGGACTTCCTTGTAATTGATCAGCTCGTCTGCCCCGAGCGCCCGCATGCGCTCCAGCTTGGCAGCAGATGAACTCGTCGCGATCACCCGCGCGCCTGCCGCCTTGGCAAACTGCAGTGCGAAAACCGAAACGCCCCCGGTCCCTTGCACCAGCACGGTCGAACCGGGCTTCACCGCCCCGTCCACGAACAGTGCGCGCCATGCGGTAAGGCCCGCACAAGTCAGCGTTGCCGCTTCAGCCGCCGAATAGCCCTTGGGCACGCGCGTGAACCAGTTCGCCGGGGCAACGATCTCCTCGCGCGCATAGCCGTCGATCCCGTCGCCCGGCACGGTGGTGAAGGCGGTGGCGGGCGGCACGCCGTCGTTCCAATTGGTGAAGAAGGTGGAGACGACCAGATCGCCCGGCGCATAGGCCGGCACGCCGTCGCCCACCGCGACGACTTCGCCCGCGCCGTCCGACATCGGAATCCGCCCGGCTTCGGCGGGCATCATGCCCGTCACCACCGCGAAGTCATGGTAGTTGAGCGAGGAGGCGCGCAGCCGCACGCGGATCTCGCCGGGGCCGGGATCGCCGACATCGGGCAACTGGGCCAGATGCAGGCTGTCGAGTGTCGCGGGGGTGCCGATGCGGATGGCTGCCACGCTCATTCTGCGGCCTCCAGCAGCTCGGCCTGCTGCGGCCCGCGCACCAGCACGCCGGGCACAGCGCCCGTCCACGTGCCGTGCTCAAACGTCACCTCGCCCGATTTGATCGTGTAGAGATAGCCGTCCGCCTTCTGCAGCAGGCGCTTGCCACCCGCAGGCAGGTCGAACGCCAGCCACGGCTTGCCCAGCTTCAGCGCGTCCATGTCGATCACGTTGAGATCGGCGAGCGCGCCGGGTGCGATCACGCCGCGGTCGTTCATGCCATAGAGCCGCGCGGTGTCATGGCACTGGCGTTTCACGGCCTGCTCAAGGCTCAGCCGCCCACCGCGCTTCCGGTCGCGCACCCAGTGCTGGAGCATGAAGGTGGGCGAAGCCGCATCGCAGATCGTGCCGCAATGTGCGCCGCCGTCCGAAAGCGAGTTCACGCAATCGTCGCGCGACTGGAGTTCCTCGAGGAAATCGAGGTTGCCGTCCGCATAGTTGAGGATCGGCAGATAGATGAACCCGGTGCCGCCATCTTCCAGCATCAGGTCATAGGCATAGCTTTCGAACGAGACGCCGGCCGCTGCCGCGCGTGCGGCAATGCTCGCGTCCGCCTGCGGTTCGTAGTCGAAGCTGTCGTCCATTTCGTACTGGTTGGCCCAGCCTTCGCCGATCACGCGGTAGAGGTGGACGATGTCGGTATCGGGATAGACGTTGGCTTCCGCAAGCAGGATGGCCTTGAACGCCGGATCGGCGAGGTGGGCGAGCTGGTCTTCCCACGGCATCGCCGCAATCGCGGCCCACGATGGGCGGAACAGGAACGGATGCACCGTCCCGCGCCAGTTCATCACGATGCCGTTCCCGCGCAGCGCGATCTGCGCGACGATATTGGCACCGTTCGCGTTCTGGCGGGTCATTTCCTCGATCTGCTCGGACAGCGGCAACTCCTTGGCGATGGATTGCAGCGCGGCGAACGTGACGGGAAGCCCCGTCTCGCGGCTCAGCGCGCCCATCCAGCCAAACTCGTCCCATTCGCGCTTCATGTCGCTCGCGATCTCGAACACACCATGGCCCACGCGGCCCATTGCGCGGCCGATGCGGATGAGTTCGTCTGCGGTGGCGGTGGTGCCGGGCACCACTTCGCCGTCTATGCTCTTGTGAATGATCGTGCGACTGCTGGAAAAGCCGAGTGCACCCGCGCGCACGCCTTCCTCGACGATCTTCGCCATCGCCTCGATGTCCTCATCGGTCGGTACGGCGCCCGGCTTTTCGCGATCACCCAGCACATAGGCGCGCACTGCGCCGTGCGGTACGTGTGTGGCGACATCCACGCTGCGCGGCAGCCGCTCCAGCGCATCGAGGTATTCGGGGAAGCTTTCCCAGTCCCACTTGAGCCCTTCGGCAAGCGCGGTGCCGGGGATGTCCTCGACGCCCTCCATCAGCCCGATCAGCCATTCGTGCCGGTCGGGCGCGGCGGGCGCGAAGCCCACGCCGCAATTGCCCATGACGACGGTGGTCACGCCGTGCCACGAGCTTGGCGCCATTTCCTGATCCCAGGTCGCCTGCCCGTCATAATGCGTGTGCACGTCAACCCAGCCCGGCGCGACGACCTTGCCGCTGACGTCGATCTCGCGCTTCGCAGTGCCGCTGACCTGCCCGACCGCGGCGATCAGGCCGCCCTGCACGGCAACGTCGCCGGTAAAGCGGGGCCGGCCGGTGCCATCGACGATGGTTCCCCCCCGGATGATGAGGTCATAGGTCGGCATCAGCAGGCTCCTCTATCCTGCGCGCTGCCGACTCGTCGCGGAAGGCAGTCGCGTTTAACTGCCCGATTAAGTCAGAGGTTGGCAGCGTGGTCAACGCTCGCGTCGCCCCCAGGTTACGCGTCGAGAAATCCGGTCAGCTTGCCGACGAAGCTATCGGGGCGCGCCAGCATGAAGAGGTGCCCGCCGCCTTCGGTCATTTCCAGCCTGCTGCCGGGAATCGAATTGTGGAGGAAATGTGCATTGCCCGGTGGCACCAGCTGATCGTCGGCATCGCCCATCACCATCACCGGCATCGCCAGCAGCGGCAGGAACGGCGCGCTGCTCCAGCCCGCGAAGGCCGCAAGCTGGCAGCTCCAGCCGAGCGGGGAGGGGGCCATCGCCGCATTGAGCGAAACCCGGTCGGCCCCGCCGCCATTGTAGAACGCGGCGAGGTTGCGGCGCAGCGCCTTCTCGACAGAATATTCCATCGGATCAAGCATCTGGCTCAGCATGGAGGCATTGCCGGGGATCATCGTGCCGCCCGCCGAGGTGGCCGCAAGCACCAGCTTGCCGGTGCGCGCGCGGTGCTGGAAGGCAAACTGCTGCACGACCGCGCCGCCCCAGCTGATGCCGAGCAGATCGACGGTATCGATCCGCAGTCGATCAAGCAGCGCGGCCAGCGTCAGTGCCATGTGGGGGATGGTGTAGGGGAAGATCGGATCGGGCGATTGGCCGATGCCTGGCATGTCGAAGCTGATGATGCGGCGGTCGGGCAAGCGGCTGGCGATCGGCTCGAGCATCTCCAGGTTCATCCCGATGCCGCTCAGGATCACGAGTGGGCGCGGCGCAGGCGCCGAGGTTTTGCCCGGTGCTGCGGGCTGGACGTGCCATTGGCCGACCCGCAGGCGCCGTCCTGCGACGCCGATCATCGTAAAGCAGGCAGTCGTGGCCACGCGAATTCCTTGGCAATCTGGTAAGACAACGGCTTCTGGCGCCCCCTAGCATCTGGGGATGACGATCAAAAGCAAACCTGCGGAAATCTGCGGAAAAAAGGTCTGAAGCGGGGGCAGGCTTAACGGTTTCTCAAAGCAGTCAAGCGCAATTGACATATGATGAGTCAAGCTCCCGGGGACATTGCTGCAACGCAGGCCGAACCGACGCGCACCGCGCGTGATTTCGCGCGCACGCAGCGGCGGCGTGAACGGGTGCCATCGGCAGCGGTCAGCCAGAACGAAGTGGCAGGCGCAGCGTTCCTGTTCGGCACCGGGCCGGGCCGGGGGCTGATCGCGCGCGAATGGCCGCATATGGCGTTGCCCATGGTGCTTGGCGTGTTCGGCCTTGGGATTGCCAACTTCACGGTCCGCCCGATCATTGCGCCCGTCCTTGCGCTGCTTGCTTCCGCGCTGCTGTTCGTCGCGCGCTTCACCTCGGCCTATGAAGAGCGCCGCGATCACTCGACCATGGTGCGCATGGCGCTGATGGGCACGTCGATCGGCATTCCCCTTTTCGTCTATGGTTACGCGATCGGCCTGTGGGCAGGCAGCGGCGTGGTGCCGTGGGTCCAGGCACTGGCACTGCTGGTGACCATTTCGCTGCTCGCGACAGTGACCGAATCGGGCCGCCTTGCCGGAATGCTGACCGCCGAAGTCGCAATGTGGTCCGGCGTCACCTGGGTCACCAATCTCGCGGGCGGCATTCTCTCGCTGGTGATCGGCGCAGTGATCGCGGTCGCGGCCTATTTGCGCCAGCGCGAGATCGACCTCAAGGTCCGCCTCGCGGTCGAGGAAGGCGTCCGCATTCAGACCCGCGCGGAAGAAATCCTCGCCGATTATGAAGAGACCGGACAGGGCTGGTTCTGGGAAACCGACCGCCGCGGCCTTATCACCTACATTTCGCGGCCCGTTGCCGAAGTGCTGGGCAAGAAGGTCGAGGACTGCATTGGCCGCCCGTTTGCCGAACTGTTCAACTTGTCCGAGAAATCGGGCGAGGGCGAACGCACGCTCGCGTTCCACTTGTCCGCGCGCTCAAGCTTCAGCGAACTGGCGGTGCGCGCCGCGGTCTATGACGAGGAGCGCTGGTGGTCGGTGACGGGGCGCCCGACCTACGATGCCTTCAACAATTTCCAGGGCTTTCGCGGTTCGGGCACCGATCTCACCGAAAAGCGCCGCTCGCAGGAACATGCCTCGCGCCTCGCGCATTTCGATTCGCTCACCGGCCTCTCAAACCGCTTCCAGATGTCGCAGACGCTGGAGAAGATCCTCACCGCGCCGAACGTTCAGAACCGCGCCTGCGCGATATTCCTGCTCGATCTCGACCGGTTCAAGCAGGTCAACGATACGCTGGGGCATCCCGCTGGCGATGCCCTGCTCAAGCAGGTCGCGCAGCGGCTGGAGCGCGTGATCGGCACCGTAGGCCGGGTCGGGCGGCTTGGTGGCGATGAATTCCAGGTGATCATTGCCGGCAAGATCGCGCGCGCGCAGCTGGCGCATCTGGCCGAACGGATCATCGAGCAATTGAGCCAGGCCTATTCGATCGACGGCAGCCGCGTGATGATCGGCGCCTCGGTCGGCATCGCGCTTGCGCCGGACGACGGCGTCACCAGCGAGGCACTGATCCGCAACGCCGATCTTGCGCTCTATGCCGCAAAGGACGCCGGACGAGGCCGCTTCCATTTCTACGCCGCCGATCTCCACAGCGATGCCGAGGAGCGCCGCCAGCTCGAGGAAGACCTGCGCGACGCGATCACCCACGGCAACCTCGAGCTCTACTATCAGCCCGTCGTCCAGACCGCGACCGAGCGGATCACCGGCTTCGAGGCGCTGCTGCGCTGGAACCACCCGCAGCACGGCTTCATCTCGCCCGCCAAGTTCGTGCCGATTGCGGAAGATGCCGGGCTCATCGTCTCGATCGGCGAGTGGGCCTTGCGCACCGCCTGCCAGGATCTTGCCAAATGGCCGGATGACGTGCGCGTCGCGGTCAATGTCTCACCGCTGCAGTTCGCCAATCCGGCGCTGCCCTCGATGGTCACCAGCGCGCTCGCTTCGGCCCAGGTGGATGCGGATCGGCTCGAGCTCGAAATCACCGAAAGCGTGTTCCTCGGCGATGATACCGGGACCGAGGCGATGTTCCGCGCGCTCAAGGGTATCGGCGTGCGCCTCGCCCTCGATGATTTCGGCACGGGCTACTCCTCGCTCGGCTATCTGAAGCGCGCGCCGTTCGACAAGATCAAGATCGACCAGTCCTTCGTGCGCGGCGCCACGCAGGCCGGCAGCCGCAACGGCGCGATCATCGCCTCGATCGTCAGCCTCGCCGAAGCGCTCGGCATGGAAACCACCGCCGAAGGCGTCGAAACGCTCGACGAGCTCGATCTCGTGCGCATGCTCGGTTGCAGCCATGTGCAGGGCTATATCTATGAACGCCCGCTTTCCGCACCGGCCACGCAGACGCGCCTCGCCACCGGCCTCTTGGCCCTTGCGCGCGGCCCCCGCTCGGCCCGCGCCGCGCGACAGGCCATGCTGCGCCGCGTGGTGCTCGATCACGGCGGCCACCGCTACAACGGCACAGTGCGCAACATGTCCTTGACCGGCGCGCTGATCGAAGGGCTGTGGAACGTGCCACCCGGCACCATTTTCCGCATCCAGCTGTCTGATGGCCATAGCGTAACGGCAACCTGCCGCTGGGCCAGCGACGACCGCATGGGCGTCGAATTCTCGCAGCCCCTTCGCCTCGATGAGGACGGCCGAATCGCCGCCGTCGCGATCAAATCCACGCTGCCGCCGCCCGCCGATCCCTTCGCGAACCAGCGCAAGGTGGGGTGAGTATCTCGCTCTGCTGACGCTTCAAGACGCGCCCTTCCGCGCGTTTTGCGGACGGACCTACCCCCGCCCGAAGATCTTCGCGATCAGCTTGCTCCCGGTTCCCAGCGGATTGCGCCGGATCTCGCGCTCCTGCTCGCCAAGGTAGAGAAAGACCCCGTCGCTCGCCTTTTCGGTGACATAGCTCGTTAGGTCTCGTGCGCCGAACTGCCCGGCAATCAGGCTGTTCTTCGCCGAAAAGCGGTCGAGCGCCTGAAACGCCTTCACGCCTGATAGCGATTTCGAGACAACCGGCATCATGGCCTGCTGCAGGTCCGGCCCCATCATGCGGCGGAAATAATCGGTCGCGGACGTGTTCCCGCCGGTCACGATCCCCAGCGCGTCGGTCACCGTCATGCGTGTGATCGCGCTCTTGAGCAGCGGCAGCGCCTTGCCCACCGCGCCTTCCGCCGCTGCATTGAGCTTGCCCGATAACCCGTCGGTCACCCCGGCGCGGTCGAGCGTTGACAAGAGGCCGTTCAGCCGGCCGAGCGGACCCGGCAGGCCGATCCGCACGCGCGGATCATCGGCAAAGCCGCCGGGTCGGCCGAGTTGTGCAACCACGCGCTCCGCCGCCTTGCCGAGCGCCAGCTTGAGCCCGCCCGAAGCCTCGCTGCTGCTGACTCCGGGGGGCGGCGCGCCGCTCGATTGTGGCGGAGCCGCCGCACCCTTGCCAAGCAGCTGCCCGAGCAACGCGCCCGCGTCCTGCGCCGATTGCGCCGAGGCCGCTCCCGCAGCCAGCGCCGCGATCGCCACTCCCAACCAGATTGTCCTCGTGCGCATGACCATGGTTCTCTCCCCAAGCCTTTCGCGCAGTCTGCGCTGCCATGATGCGCTAGTCAAAATGGCAATCGCGAGGCCTGCCGCGGCCACCTGGCTCAAGCGTATAACCACCCGCCACGAGGATTCCCAAGCCGCATACCAATCGCCGCGTTTCCATTCGGCGATACCGCGAAGGGATGCCGCAGCTCGAAGACTTCGGCATCGAGGATGTCGTGATCGACGAGGTTCCCGCCGGGCACGTGGTGGTCAAGGTCGATACTCTTTCGATGGACGCGTGGATCCGCACGACCCTTACCCCCGGCAGCTTCCACGAAACCGCGCCGCTTGGCGCGACGATCCGCGCGCTCGGCGTGGGCCGGGTGGTGGAAAGTGCCGATATCGCGCTCGCCAACCTCGCGCCCGCCGATGCGCGCATCGCAAGCTGCGGGGCGATTGCGCAATATTCCGATCTCGGCAACGTGCGCGGGCCCAGGAACTACCTCAAACTGGCCGAGCGCAATATGAAGATGCTGGGCTTCGTCGTCACGCACCATGCCGTGCGCTTCCCCGAAGCGAAGGCCGAGATCGCCGCGCTGATGCAGGAGGGCAAGCTCGATCTGCCCGAACACGTGGTCGAAGGGATCGACCATTTTGCCGAGGCGCTGCTGCTGCTGTTTGCAGGCGGCCACACCGGCAATCTCCTGGTGCGGCCCCAGGGCTCATTCCTGCGCGGCGTAGGCTTTCACCAGATCGTGGAGGTAATCGCGCGCGATATAGGCTGATAGCACCGAGTGCCGTTCGTTGAGGCCGTGCAGGCCGTTGCCATCGGGATCGCTGAGCGGTCCCGGCACGCCATAGGTCGGGATGCCGAGCGGGCCGAGATACGTCGCGTCCGTCGCCCCCGTCATCATCGCGGGCACCAGCGGCACGCCGGGATAGTAGCGCGCGGCGAGCTTTTCCGCCGGACCCATGATGCGCGGATCGAGCGGCGGGGGGACCGCAAGCGGCCGCACGCGGCCCACCGGCGTCACGGTCACCCGCGCATCGCCAATCGCCGCGATGAGCGCGGCGCGGGTCGTGTCACCGTCCTCGCCTGGCACGATGCGGCAGTTGATGTTGGCCTTGGCGCGCTGGGGCAGGGCATTGGCGGCATGGCCCCCTTCCAGCAGCGTGGCGACACAGGTGGTGCGCAGCATCGAATTGAGCGTGCGGTCGGCAGCGACGATGGCTTCTGCCGCGTGGTCCGCCGGATCGGCCGCAAGCTGCGCCATCGCCGTCCCCAGCGCATCCCCGCGCGCTGCACCCACTTTGGCGAAATAGCTGCGTGTCGTCTCGTTGAAATGCACCGGGAACTTCAGCGCGCGCACCCGCGCCAGCGCGTCGCCCAGTTCGTAGATCGCATTGTCGTCCACCGGCACTGAACTGTGCCCACCGGGATTGGTCGCCTGCACCTCGAAATTGCGGTTGGCCTTCTCGCCGGTCTGCATCGATTGGCTGAGCACTTTGCCGTGGCCGTCGGTCGCGCCGCCGCCCCCTTCGTTGAGCGCGAAGGCGGCCGCAATCAGCTCTGGTTTATTGTCGGCCAGCCACTTGGCCCCGTTCATCCGTGCGCCCGATTCCTCGCCGCAGGTAAGCGCCAGCTTGATCGTGCGCTTGGGCTTGAAGCCTTCGGCCTTGAAGCGGATCAGCGTGTCGATCCAGATCGCATCGAGCACCTTCATGTCCGAAGTGCCGCGCCCATAGAAGTAGCCGCCCGCCTCAATGAACGTGAAGGGATCGCGCACCCAGTCCTCCCGCCGCGCATTGACCACGTCGATATGGCCAAGCAGCAGCATCGGCCTGGCCTTGGTCGAAGTGCCGGGCACGGTAATGACTACGCCGCCATCAAGCGGAAAGGCCGGGTCCTGAAACGGCGTGATCTGATCCTCGCCAAAGCCCGCCGCCCGAAACCGCGCGGCGATTTTCCCCGCCAGCGCGGTACAGCTGCCGGTGGCGACCGAGGTATCGGTTTCAACGAGTTCGCGGAACAAGTCGCGGAACGCAAGCTGCCCGGCAGTGGGCGCAGCGGCCGCACCAGCTTCCCCCGCATGAGCCACTTGCGGCGCAAGCGCGAGCGCGGCACCCAGCATGGCGGTGCGGATGGTTCCAGTTCCTCTCATGATGCGATCTCCCTGCATGCAGACGTGATCCCATTGCCGCGCCGGAAAGTCCACCGGGGCGCCTCCGGTAAAAAAACACCGCTGTAATCCCGCCGTCATCGCCGATAGATAGACCAGCAGGGTCAGGCAGGGGCGAATGAGGATGAGCAAGGCGAAGATTTGGGCGGGGCGCGTTTCGGTCATCGCACTGGCGGCGGCAGGGCCGCTCCATGCGCAGACGGTCGACGGATCGCGGCCCGACGATGCCTCCGCGATGGGCTCGCCCGGCGAAATCGTCGTCACCGCGCAGAAGCGCAGCGAAAAACTGCAGGACGTGCCGCTCTCGATCGTCGCGCTCACCACCGAGGCGCTCGCCGAGCGCAACGTGCGCAATTTCAACGACTACGCCAAGTTCCTGCCCAGCCTCTCCTATTCGAGCTACGGGCCGGGGCAGGCGGAAGTCTATTTCCGCGGGCTCTCCAATGGCAACCGCCTCTCGACCGGCTCGCTCCCCACCGTCGGCGTCTATCTCGATGAGCAGCCCGTCACCACGATCGGCTCGACGGTTGATGTCCACGTCTACGATATCGCGCGGGTCGAGGCGCTTTCGGGTCCGCAAGGCACGCTGTTTGGCGCGAGCAGCGAGGCGGGCACCTTGCGCATCATCACCAACAAGCCCGATACCAAGGCTTTCTCGGGCTCGATCGATCTCACCGCCAACACGGTCGTCCACGGCAAGGCGGGCGGGATTGCCGAAAGCTATCTCAACATCCCGCTTTCCAGCCGCGCCGCGCTGCGCGTTGTCGGTTTCTACCAGTACGACGGCGGCTATATCGACAATGTCCGCAGCCCTGGCGGCGTGCGCTATCCCACCTCGGGCGTGCTGCGCGACAACAAGGCGCTCGTAGGCCGGGACCAGAACTCGATCGAAGCCTACGGTGGCCGCGCTGCCTTGAAGGTCGATCTTGATGATAGCTGGACCGCCACCGCCGGGGTGATGGGCCAGCACCAGACCTCGAACGGCACGTTCGCCTACAAGCCCTCGCAAGGCGATCTCGCGATCAGCCGCTTCTTTCCCGAAAGGCAGAAGGACGAATGGTATCAGGCCAGCCTCGCCATCGAAGGCAAGCTCGGCCACTTCGACCTTACCTACGCCGGCGCCTATTTCGAGCGGAAGGCTGAATATACGTCCGACTATTCGGACTACGCCTATCTCTACGATACCTACTACGCCAGCACGCCGGATTATTTTGGCAACAATTTCAAGGATAACGCGGGCAATCTCATCAGCCCTGCGCAAATCGTCAGCCAAAGCGAGCACTTCACCAAGCAGAGCCACGAACTGCGCATCGCCTCGCCCTCCAGCGACCGGCTGCGCATCGTGGCGGGCCTGTTCTATCAGCGCCAGACCAACAACTGGCGCAATCTCTATACCGTGCCCGGTCTCGCGGATGCGCAGTCGGTCACCGGGTTGCCGGGAGTCAACTACGCGAATATCCAGTTCCGCACCGACCGCGATTATGCCGCCTTCGCCGAAGCCGCGTTTGACATCGTGCCGACGCTCACGCTCACCGGCGGCCTGCGCGCCTACAAGTACAACAACAATGTCGTGGGCTTCTTCGGCTTCAACGCTGCCCGAAGCGCGGTGGGCGAAGCGCTGTGCTTCCCTGACACCATTGGCGCCTATGGCACCCAGAGGCCCTGCGACAACATCAACACCAAGGCCACCGGCTCGGGCGTGCGGCACAAGCTCAACCTCAGCTGGAAGGCCGCACCGGGCAAGCTGCTCTACGCCACCTGGTCCACCGGCTTCCGCCCCGGCGGCATCAACCGCCGCCCCACCGCGCCGCCCTATGTGGTGGAAAAACTCACCAACTACGAGGTCGGCTGGAAAACGAGCTGGCTCGGCGGCAAAGTGCTGTTCAACGGCGCGCTGTTCCTTGAAAAACTCACTCAGGCGCAGTTCGCCGTTACCAGTGATCAGAACGGCATCACCGATATCGTCAATGCCGGCCGCGCGCGATCAAAGGGGATCGAAGCCGATCTCACAGTCAGGCCCACGCGCGGGCTCTCGTTCCAGGTCTCCGGCACGCTCGCAGAGGCGCAGATCACCACGGACCTCTGCAAATACACCAATGCCGCGTTCGATTGCACGGTGCCCAGCCCATCAGGCAACCCGAACGCCCTGCGCGCGCCTGCCGGCACGCGCTTTTCCGGCAGCCCGCGCTTCAAGCTTTCGGCGATGACGCGCTATGAATTCCCCCTCGGCAAGTTCGACGCGTTCCTGCAGCTGGCCGCCTTCCACCAGTCGACAGTCACGTCCTCGCTCGATGTCGATGAAGCGCGCCTGATCGGCCTCCAGGGCGCCTATACCACGGCGGACCTCTCCACCGGGGTCAGCCGCGACAACTGGTCGGCGTCACTCACCATCGAGAATGTGGGCGACAAACGCGCGGAGCAAAGCCGCAGTGCCACGTGCGCCATCGCGATCTGCGGGCCGGGCTCCATCGTCGTCTACCCGCTGCGGCCCCGCTTCGTGAGCTTCCGTGTCGGCCGAAGGTTCTAAACGCCAGGAAACCCGTTCGTGTCGAGCGAAGTCGAGACACCGCGCGCCGCAGCGCATTCAGGGAGTGACAGAGATGCACCGTATAGTTCTTGCCCTCGCGCTGGTTCTCGCTCCCGCACTGGCCCCCGCACTGGCACTCGCCGAAGCCCCCGCCGCAGGCCAGCGGCTGATCCTCGTCACCATGGACGGCACACGCTGGCAGGAAGTGTTTCGCGGGCCGGACAAGGCGTTGGTCGCGGAACCGAAGTTCACCCAGCACGATTGGACGGAGACGGTCGAAAAGGCGTGGAGCACCGGTCCCGCGGTCATGCCGTTCGTCCACAGCCTGCCCGCTGCGGGCGGGGTGCTCTATGGCAACCGCGATGCGGGCGAATGCCTCAGCGTCACCAATCCGATGTGGTTTTCCTATCCCGGTTACAACGAACTGCTCACCGGGCGCCCCGATCCCGCGATCACCAGCAATGCCAAGATCTGGAACCGCAACACCACCTTCCTTGAATGGCTGAACCACCGTCCGGGCTTTGCGGGGCACGTGCGCATGTACGGCACCTGGGATGTGTTTCCCTATATCATCAACGACAAGAGGAGCGGTGTTCCGGTGAATGCCGAGGCCGCTGGCGCGCTCCCCACTGAAACGCGCACGATGCGCCTGGCGCAGGCAGCGCTGCGCTCCGCCGCCGATCTGCGGGTGCTCTATGTCGCGCTCGGCGATACTGATACGTTCGCGCACGAAGGTGATTATGCGCAGTACCTTGCCGCGATGAACCGTGACGATGATTTCATCGCCGAGCTCTGGCGCATGGCGCAGGCCGATCCCGCATGGCACGGGCGGACCACGCTGATCGTCACCACCGATCACGGCCGCGGCGCCAAGCCCGGTGCCGCATGGACTGAACACGGCAGCGCCGCCGCGTGGAAGCTCGATCCTGCGGACTACACGATTGCCGATCCGGATGGCTTCCCCGGCTCGGACGAAATCTGGTTCGCCGCCATCGGCCCCGGCGTCGGCGCCGCGCCGCCGGTTTCGCTCAAGCCCGCCGCCTGCCTCACACAAAGCCAGATCGCCGCAAGTGCGCTCACCGCGTTGGGTGAGGACTGGCGCACCTTCGATGCGGGCGCAGCAGCCCCGCTGCCGTTTTTCAGCGGTCGCTAGAAGCTACTTCTTGCGCACCCACTTGAGGTCGTAATCCGTCGTCCAGGTCTTGCCGCCGTCTTCGGTGCCGGTGGCTAGTTCGCGGATCGTCCCGTCGGGCATCAGCATCAGCGTCCAGTGGCGCAGCCGCACTTTTCCGCCGGGCAGGGGCTTCTCGGTCACGTAGAGCATCTCGCCCGGCTTCGCGAGGTTGCCGCGAAATACCGTCGCGGCACCGTCATCGGTCGCCCAGCTATAGCCCCATGAACCCAAGAGCCGCGAATAGTTGAACAGGCCGATGCCATTGCCGGTCGGGCGGCCATCGGCGCGCTGCCAGTGCTCCTCGATCACGCAATCGTTGAGGATCAGGCTCATCGTCACTTCATCGGTCTTCTTGTCGCCGGTGTAGACATCCCAGCTGCCCAGCGTGAAATCCTGTTCGCGGAACTTCGCATCGTTGCGGCAGGTGTCCGCCGGATTAGCCTGCGCCTGTGCTGCGGCAGGCGCGGTGACGAGGAAGGCAAGGGCGGCGGCAAGCAGCGGGCGGTACATTGGCGGTCTCCTGATCGGGCTCGCCCGCGATGAGGCCGCAATTTGGGCGATTGCGCAAGGCTGCTTTGCGATTACACATCATGGCGAAGCGGCGGGCTGCAAGGGGGACGATGCGATGGCGGAATGGTCTGACAAGGAACTGGGGCTGCACCTGCCCATTGCACGGCGCGATTTTATCGGCGGTGTCGCCGCTGGCGCTGCGCTCGCGGCAGCACCCCCGGCACTTGCGCAGGCCGCTTCGGTGGCGGCCCCGGCCGATGCGGGCAGCGCCGATTATCCACCGCTCAAGCAGGGCCTGCGCGGGCAGTATCCCGGCTCCTTTGAAGCCGCGCATATGGCGCGAGACGGCGATTTCACCGGCGCGCTTGCGGCCGAGGATACGGGCGAGCACTACGATCTCGTCATCGTCGGTGGCGGCATTTCGGGCCTTTCGGCGGCTTACTTCTACCGGCAGGCGCTGGGGGATGGTCGCAAGATCCTCATCCTCGACAACCACGACGATTTCGGTGGTCACGCCAAGCGCAACGAGTTCCACTACGAAGGCCGCACGATCCTCGCCTACGGCGGCACGATGAGCATTGAATCGCCGTTCCCCTACAGCTTCACCTCAAAGCAGCTGCTGGCCGATCTCGGCGTCGATCTCACCAGCTACGAGCGGTACGAAACCAAGGCTTACGATGGCCTCGGCTCGGCCACCTTCTTCGACAAGGAGCACTTCCTTGCCGACAAGCTCGTCACCGGCACCGGCGCCAAGCCCTGGCCGCAGTTCTTCGCCGAAGCGCCGCTGACGGGGACCGTGCGCGCGGACCTCACCCGCCTCTATACCGACAGGAAGAACTACCTCGCGGACCTCAGCCCCGAAGCGCGTGCCGAATTCCTGCGCCATATCAGCTATCAGGATTACCTGACCAAGCACGCGGGCGTGCTGCCGGAAAGCCTGCCGTTCTTCTTCGGCCACTACTTCCGTAACAACAAGCGCGTCGATACGCTCCCCGCGTGGGAAGCGGCGCTCGGCGGGCGCATGCCGGGCTTTGCGGGGATGGACCTGCCCGAACAGATCACCGCGGAAGCGCAGCACTTCCATTGGCCGGACGGCAACGCCACCGTCGCGCGCCTGCTCGTCAGCCGCCTCATCCCCGGCGCGTTCCCCTCAGCCAAGCTCGATCAGGAAAGCATCGTCCTCGCTCCCGCGCGCTATGTCGCGCTTGATAATCCGGCCAACCCCACCCGCCTGCGCCTCAGGAGCATGGTCATCCGCGCCGAACACATCGGCAAGCCCGCGCGCCAGACCGAGAAGGCGGTGCGGGTCGTTTACGTGAAGGACGGCAAGCGCGTTTCGGTCACCGGCGCCAATGTCATCATGGCGTGCTTCAACATGGTGATCCCTTTTATCGTGCCCGAACTGCCGCAGCCGCAGAAGGATGCGCTGCACTATGCCTCCAAGGTGCCGATGCAGTATACCAACGTGCTGGTGAAGAACTGGCGCCCCTGGGCCAAGCTCGGTGTCAGATCCATCGGCGCGCCCAATGGCTACCACATCGGCGCCTCGCTCGATACGCCGATGAACATCGGCGGCTATGCCAGCGCGCTGACGCCTGATGAGCCTGTCGTCATCCACATGGTCCGCAATCCCAACCAGCCCGGTCTTCCGCGCAAGGAGCAGAACCGCCTCGGCCGCGCGATGATGCTGGCGGAGGAATACCCCGCGATCGAACGCGAAATCCGCCTGCAATTGCAGCGCATGCTGGGCGGCGCAGGCTTCAACGCCGCGCGCGATATCGCCGCGATCACGGTCAACCGCTGGCCGCACGGCTATGCCTATACCTACGATACGTTGGGCGATCCCGACGTGCCGGACGAACTGCGCCCCCACGTGATCGGCCGCCAGACCTTCGGCCGCATCGCCATCGCCAATGCCGATGCGGCGGGCTCGGCCTTCACCAACACCGCGATCGACATGGGCGAACGCGCCGTCCAGGAATGCCTCATCAGCCGCGGCCTGATCTGAACCAATGATCGAGCTCTACCACTGCCGCGATGCCCGTTCCTTCCGCGCGCTCTGGGCGCTGGAGGAGATGGGCCTTGCCTACAAGCTCCACACGCTCCCGTTCCCCCCGCGCTTCCTCGCGCCGGAATACCTCGAGCAGAACCCGCTCGGCACGATCCCGCTGATGGTCGATGGCGCGACGCGGATGACCGAATCGAGCGCTATCCCGCAATACCTCGCCGCACGCTACGCCCCCACATCGCTTGCCCTCACGCCCGATGAGCCGGACTACGGCCTCTGGCTCGATTGGCTCCACCGCAGCGAAGCGACCCTCACGTTCCCGCAGACCATCGTCCTGCGCTACACTCGCCTCGAACCCGTAGAGCGCCGGCTGCAGCAGGCCGCCGATGATTACACCCAGTGGTTCTTCTCGCGCCTCAAGCACCTCACGCGCGCGCTGTCCGATGGCCGCGAATGGCTTTGCGCCGGGCGCTTCACGATGGCCGATATCTGCACTGCCTATGCGCTCCTCCTCGCGTTGGACCTCGGGCTCGATTACAAGTTCAGCCCCGAAATCGCCGCCTACTGGCAGCGCGCCAGCACCCGCCCCGCCTTCCTTGCAGCCAAGGCGGCACAGGCGGCAGACCGGTAGCAACCATCAAAAGAACGTAGCACCATGCGCTGCCGGAATCGCTTACGCGGCCAGCCTGAGCCGTTCGATCTCTTGCGCGAATTCGCAGCAGAGCTGATCGCGTTCCGCATCGGGGAGCCATTTGGCCATGTTGGGGAACACGATCTGCCAGACGCGCTGCTTCTTTTCGGGCCACGGGGTGGCAGGGCGGCGCGTGCCGTTTCGAGCACGGCGGCAAGGCGCTGGCGGATGCGGGCGGGATCGGGCACGTAATCGGCCTGGGCCTGGGCCTGATGCGGGATGCGGCCGGGCGCATCGCCGAACAGGCTCATCTGATCGTTGCCGAAAAGGTCAGCCATCCGGTTCATCCGTGGCAGCAGCAAGCGGGGCGGGGAAGCCAATGCGCGCCTCGATCCAGCGAGGGAGGACGCGGTAACCGCTGACCGCGAACGACCAGACCATTTCGGGAATGCCGGTAATGCGCCCGCTGCCATCTTCGCACAGTGCGATGCTGCCATCGGCATAGCGGACGGCGGCGACTGGCCCGGTTGGTTCGCTGGCGAGCTTGCAGAACGCCTTGGGCCGGAAATCCGGAGCGGGATTGGCAGCGCAGGTTTCAAGGAGGCGGATGCGCGCGCCCAGTTCCGCCGCGCGGGCGAGCACGGCGGGATCGGCGGGGAAGGGCAAGTGTGGGAAGGTATCCCCAAGGTCTTCGGCGAAGCGGTCGGTATAGCTGGTGGCCGAAAGCAGGCAGAGCATGGCATCGAACACGGCCTGCGGCGATTGCACTGCGCATCGGCTTCGGCGAGCGCGACAGGCAGCGCGGGATTGAGGTTGTGCACGTCCGGCCTTGCGCGGCGGTCGAACAGTGGGAAAGTGTAGCCGCCACGGCCGCACCAGAGGTCGTAGTCGGGTAAGGACGAATGCGGCCATACCGCTGGGCCTGTGCGTACCCCAAAATGATGCGTGTAAAGTGAGACGTTGTTGTCTCCCCAACACAATTGAAGAACAGGCCGACGTCGGTCAATGAACGCCTCATGATCAAGGAGAAGTCTCTGATCGAAGGGACGAAAACCAGATCGAACCGCGAATCCTTCGCTGAAAGGTGCAGCATTCGCTTTTGCGGTCGTTTTTACACCAGTTGGTCTAACGAAACTGGCTCTTGAGAGCGCGGAAAATCCGCGACCCGAGCCGTTAAATTCGGCTTCTTGACGTCATACACAAAACTGTTCCGCTTTGTTTGGATACCACTCCCTGCGATTGCAAACGCTTCGCGCACCACCGGTACACCACCTTCGATTGCGCCAGCCACTGCTCCATCCGTCAGCCATTCAAGCTTGGACGCCCGCGAGAAGCGCTCCGCCTTCCACACATCGGTGCAGATCACATCGGCCAGTTCGCCTTCAGCCTTGTAGAAAGCGCGCTCCTGATGGGATGCAATTATTTCTCTGGACAGTGTCAACCGTGTCAACTTGGTCATCAAGCCCCGTCCGGATGGGCCTGATGACACTGGCGCCGCACACTGCTAACGGCGCCCCATGACCGACCTTTCGCTGATCCGTAATTTTTCCATCATCGCGCACATCGACCACGGCAAGTCGACGCTCGCCGACCGGCTGATCCAGTACACCGGCGGCCTCTCCGAACGCGAGATGAGCGAGCAGGTGCTCGACAACATGGACATCGAGCGCGAGCGCGGGATCACCATCAAGGCGCAGACCGTGCGGCTGGAATACCCGGCCAAGGACGGCAAGACCTATCAGCTGAACCTCATGGACACCCCCGGCCACGTCGACTTCGCCTACGAAGTCAGCCGCAGCCTCGCCGCCTGCGAAGGCGCGCTGCTGGTCGTTGATGCTGCACAGGGTGTCGAGGCGCAGACCCTTGCCAACGTCTACCAGTCGATCGAGCACGACCACGAGATCGTCCCTGTCATCAACAAGATCGATCTGCCCGCCGCCGAACCCGAAAAGGTGCGGGCAGAGATCGAGGAAGTGATCGGCATCGACGCAAGCGAGGCGGTGCTCACCAGCGCCAAGTCCGGCATCGGCATCGAGGAAGTGCTCGATGCGGTGGTCGCGCGCATCCCCCCGCCCAAGGGCGACCGCAATGCCCCGCTCAAAGCCATGCTGGTCGATTCATGGTACGACCCCTACCTTGGCGTCGTCATTCTCGTGCGCGTCATCGATGGCGTCATCAAGAAGGGCCTCCAGGTCAAGTTCATGGCCGGCGGCACCGAACATCTGATCGACCGCGTCGGCTGCATGCGCCCGAAGATCGAGCAGCTCGCCGAACTCGGCCCGGGCGAGATCGGCTTCATCACCGCGCAGATCAAGGAAGTGGCGCAGGCCCGCGTGGGCGACACGATCACCACCGTCAAGCAGGGCGCGGTCGATGCGCTGCCCGGCTTCAAGGAAGTCCAGCCGGTCGTTTTCTGCGGCCTGTTCCCGGTCGATGCGGCAGACTTTGAAAAGCTGCGCGAAAGCATCGGCAAGCTGCGCCTGAATGACGCGAGCTTCTCGTTTGAAATGGAAAGCTCGGCCGCATTGGGCTTCGGCTTCCGCTGCGGGTTCCTCGGCCTCCTGCATCTGGAAATCATTCAGGAACGCCTCAGCCGCGAATACGATCTTGATCTCATCACAACCGCGCCCTCGGTGGTCTACCGCCTGACGATGACCGACGGGACGATCAAGGAGCTCCACAACCCCTCCGACATGCCCGATCCGGTCAAGATCGCGGAAATGGAAGAGCCGTGGATCAAGGCGACGATCTACACGCCCGACGAATACCTGGGCTCGATCCTCAAGCTCTGCCAGGATCGCCGCGGCATCCAGACCGGCCTCACCTATGTCGGCGGCCGCGCGCAAGTGACCTATGAACTGCCGCTCAACGAAGTGGTGTTCGATTTCTACGACCGCCTGAAGTCGATCAGCCGCGGCTACGCCAGCTTCGATTACGAGCAGATCGGCCTGCGTGAAGGCGATCTCGTGATGATGAACATCCTCGTCAACAACGAGCCGGTCGACGCGCTCTCGATGGTCGTCCACCGCAGCCAGGCCGATCCGCGCGGCCGCCAACTGGTCGAGCGGCTCAAGGATCTCATCCCGCGCCACATGTTCAAGATCCCGATCCAGGCCGCGATCGGCGCCAAGGTGATCGCGCGCGAAACGATCAGCGCGATGCGCAAGGACGTGACGGCGAAGTGCTACGGCGGCGACATCAGCCGCAAGAAGAAGCTTCTGGAAAAGCAGAAGGAAGGCAAGAAGCGCATGCGGGAATACGGCAACGTCACTATCCCGCAGGAAGCGTTCATCGCCGCGCTCAGGATGGGTGAGGAGTGACGAACGCCCTCCTCAATTCGCCGTAAAGCCCCCATCGACCACCACTTCCGAGCCGGTCATGAACGCGGCACGGTCTGAGGCGAGGAAGGCGACCGCGTCGGCGACGTTGGTCGGTACGCCGAAGTGGCCGAGCGGGTGGAGGTTGGAGAAGTTGGCGCGGGTATCGTTTTCGCCCGAGCCGGTGGCGGCGGCGAACTGGGAAACGAGATCGCGGCCCATGTCGGTTTCGATGATCCCGGGGTGGACCGAATTGCAGCGGATGCGCGAGGGGGCGACTTCCATCGCCACACCCTTGGTGAAGAGGCGGACAGCGCCCTTGCTGGCGTTGTAGCAGCTGACGAGCGCCGTGCCGACGAGGCCCGCGACCGAAGACAGGTTGATGATCGAGGCGCCGCCAGCCCACTGGTTCGCGCGCTCGGCGAGGAGCGGGACGGCGTGCTTGCAGCCGAGGAACACGCCTTCGACATTGACGCTGTGGAGGCGGCGCCAGTCTTCGAGCGTGGTTTCGGTGAGGGGCCGGGCCATGAACAGCCCGGCGTTGTTGACCAGAATATCGAGCCCGCCGGCAGCCTCGCGAGCGAAGGCCATTGTGTCGATCCAGCTTTGCTCGTCGGTCACGTCATGCGCGCGGGCAATGCCGCCAATCTGCTCCGCAAGGCTTTCGGGCGCGGTGAGATCAGTGACGATGACACGCGCGCCAAGCGCGGCGAGGGCGCGGGCACTGGCCTCGCCAATGCCGCGCGAGGCGCCGGTGACGAGGGCAATGCGGCCGGCAAGTTCAGTCATGGGCGTCTCTCTCCGTCGGTTCTGTTTGGCGGCATCCTAGCGCCGAATTTGCCGATGACCACCGTGCGGAATGCTTCCTCGGGTCAGGCCTCGTTCGCATCGATCACGCCATCGACGAGGTTGTTCGCCCAGAGACGCTCATCCAGGCGGGCGGGCTGGGCAAGGCTGTGCAGCCATGCCTGGTTTGCAGCAGCAGTGGCACGGGTGCGGAGGAGGGCTTCGCGCGCGCCCATAAGCTCGAAGCGGACGGACTGGCCCGAGGATAGCTGCGCAAGCCGGTCGATGTCGGCGCTGATGACGGTGGCGATCTTGGGATAGCCGCTGGTCGTCTGGTGGTCTGCCAGCAGCACGGTGAGGCTGCCATCGCCGTCGGTCTGAAGGCAGCCGCGCAACGCGGGCTCACTCGGCATCGAGATCGAGGTGGGGACGAGCGGCGGGCCGCCAAGTACGCGGCCCATCCGGTCGAAACGCGCGGAGGCGGTGAAGCTGGTCTGCGCCAGATGCGCGAGCGCTTCTGCCGGGAAATGGCGATCCTGCGGGCCGAGCACGGCAGCGATGGCTGAGGGGAGCTTTGGTGGCGGCGCAAGCGTGCAGTGCTCCAGCGGGCGCGCTGCGGCAAAATCGAACGCGGCGCCCGCAGCAATGATGCGGCCGCCCAGCCCGGACGGGCCATGAGTTGCGCAGCTGCCGAGCCAGTGCGGCGGGGCATGGCTCCCCGCGAAGGCGAGGTAGGCCCAGTTTCCAATCCCGGTGCGCACGCGCAGGCGCTGGCCTGCGTGCAGCGTTCCCTGCCGCCACGGCGCCGCCGTGTCGGCATCGATATCGGCAAGGAACCCGCCGCCGCACAGCGCGAAGCCGATTTCGCCTTCATGGCAACGGACCATGCAGCCGCCGTGCGAGAGTTCGAACGCCCAGCCTTCGGGCGCGGCGGTGAGTGCCATTGCGGCGGCGAAGGCGAGGCGGTCGACCGGGCCGGAAGTCGGCACGCCGAAGCGCATCACGCCGGTGCGGCCGCGATCCTGGATCGTGGTAAGCGGGCCGGCAGCTTCGATTATGATCCGCGCCTGCATGGATCAAGGTACCCGTTCGAAGCGGATGATGTCGCCCGGATCGAACAGGAAGGGCTGCGTGTGGGCGGGATCGAGGATCACTTGCGCGGTGTGGCCGATGACCCACCAACCGGTCGGCATCGGCAGGGTGGTGATAAGGCACTGCGCGCCCGCGATGATGACGCTGCCGACGGGATGGCCCCGCTCGGCACGGGGTTTGCGCGGCAATTGCAGCGAGGGTGGCACGCCGCCGAGATAGGCATAGCCCGGTCCGAAGCCGTACATGAACACGCGGTATTCGCCGGACAGGTGCTGTGTGATGACCTCTTCGCGCGTCAGGCCGGTTGCTGCCGCAACAGCTGCGAGATCGGGCGCGCATTCGGCGTCATAGCGGACGGGGATCACGTAGTCGCGCGGGGTCTGGTTTTTACTTGAGGCGGTATCGAGCAGGGCCAGGGCGTGAGCGGCGATCTGTTCTCCGTCCGCCAACAGCGGATCGAACACGATCATCAGCGCGACATAGGCAGGCACCGTCTCGATCATGCCGACCGGCGGCCGTGCTGCCAGTGCGCGATCCAGCGCGATGACGCGTTCATTGGTTGCGGTGCTGATCCCGCCGCCGAAATCGATGAGGACGGCCGTCTCGCCGATGGGCCGGACGGCTGGCATGGAGGGCATCAGCGCAGGAAGGGCGCGATCGTGACGCTGCGCCCGGCGAGTGCGACGCGGATGGCGCGGGCCATGACGACGGCGTGGGGATCATCGCCGTGGACGCAGATCGAATGCCCCGCGAGGCGGACGGGATCGCCGCCGACGGTGGGCATCATGCCGGTTTCGAGCCATGTGAGCAGGCGCGCGGCGGCGGCGCCATAGTCGTCGATCATCGCGCCGGGCTGGCCGCGTGGGACGAGGTTGCCGGCGGGTGTATAGCCCCGGTCGGCGTAGATCTCGCTGAACGCGCGGACTCCGGCATCGCGCGCCGCCTGTTCCAGCACGGTGCCCGAGATCGCGAGGATGGCGAGCTTGCCATCAATGGCGCGGACGGCGCGCACGATGGCATCGGCGATGGCGCGGTCTTCGCTTGCGACATTGGCGAGCGCGCCGTGGGGTTTGACGTAGGACACCTTGGTCCCAGCCAGCGCCGCAATGGCGATGAGCGCGCCGGTCTGCGCGGCCACAAAGCGCTCCACCTCGGGCGCCGGGATGGGCAGGCGGCGGCGGCCGAAGCCTTCCTTGTCGGGATAGCTGGGGTGCGCGCCGACCGTGATGCCGCGCTCACGCGCCCACGTCAGCGTGCGGAACATCGTTTCGGGATCGCTGGCGTGCCCGCCGCAGGCCACGTTGGCGCTGGTGACGATATCGAGCATGGCCTTGTCATCGCCCATCACCCACGGACCATAGCCTTCGCCAAGGTCGGAATTGAGATCGATGGTGCGGATGGTGAGGGCGGGCATGGGCGGCTTTCCGGGCTCCGGCGAGGACAGGGAGGGCACACCCATAAGGGATGCCGCCGCCGTTGTCGCGCCTTCCCGCGTATCAGCCGCCGGCTGCCGGGTCCTTGTGCAGCCATTCGGCGTGGCGCGGGGCGCGCTTGGTGCGGCTCCATTCCTCGAGCATGACGGGGGCGAGGGTTTCGAGCTCGGCGTATTGCGCGGGCGTGCCGATATTGCAGGCGAGTTCGAGCCGGTGGCCGCTCGGATCAAAGAAATAGATCGAGCGGAAAATGCCGTGGTAGGTCGGCCCGAGCACGTCGATGCCTTCCGCTTCCAGATGCGCCTTGGCGGCGTGGAGCGCGGCTTCGTCGGCGACTTCGAAGGCGAGGTGCTGGACCCAGGCGGGGGTGTTGGGATCCTTGCCCATCTCCGGCTGGTTCGGCAGCTCGAAGAAGGCGAGGACATTGCCGCCGCCGCAATCGAGGAAGACGTGCATGTAGGGATCGTGCTCGCCGGTGGAGGGCACGGTGTCCTCGGCAAAGGCGGTGGTGTAGCGCATGCCCATCACGCGCTCGTACCACGCCACGGTTTCCTTCGCGTCACGGCACCGATAGGCAACATGGTGGATGCGCTGGATTTGGGGGATCATGCTGTGGTCTCCACGTTGAGGACGCCGCGACGCAGCTGGTCGCGCTCCATGGACTGGAACAGCGCGGTGAAGTTGCCTTCGCCGAAGCCTTCGTCCTTCTTGCGCTGGATGAATTCGAAGAACACCGGGCCGATCTGCGTTTCGGAGAAGATCTGCAGCAGCAGGCGCGGATCGCCCGCTTCGGTCGATCCATCGAGGAGGATGCCGCGCTTCTGCAGCTGTTCCACCGGTTCACCGTGGCCGGGGAGGCGCTCGGCGAGCATCTCGTAATAAGTGGCGGGCGGGGCGGTCATGAACGGGGTGCCGAGCGCTTTCAGGCGGTCCCACGCGCCGAGGAGGTCATCGCACGCAAAGGCGATGTGCTGGATGCCCTCGCCATTGTAGGCGCGCAGGAATTCCTCGATCTGGCCGCCGCCGGCTTTCGCTTCCTCGTTGAGCGGAATGCGGATCTTGCCATCGGGCGCGGTCATCGCGCGGCTGGTGAGGCCGGTGTATTCGCCCTTGATGTCGAAATAGCGGATCTCGCGGAAATTGAAGATGCGCTCGTAGAACGCCGCCCAGTGCGCCATGCGGCCACCGTAAACGTTGTGGGTGAGGTGGTCGAGGGTGTGGAAGCCTGCGCCCTTCGGCTGGCGGTCGACGCCGGGCAGGTAGACGAAATCGATGTCGTAGATCGAGAGATCGCCCAGCGGCGAGCCTTCGTAGCGGTCGATCAGGTAGATGATCGCGCCGCCGATGCCGCGGATCGCGGGGAGGCTGAGCTCCATCGGCCCGGTGCGCACTTCGACCGGTTCGGCCCCGCGCTCCAGCGCCACCTTGTACGCCTCGGCAGCATTGCGCACGCGCCAGCCCATGCCGCAGGCCGAAGGGCCATGTTCGGCGGCAAACCATGCGGCGGGGCTTTTGGGTTCATAGTTGGCGATGAGGTTGATGCCGCCCTGCCGCCACAGTTGCACCGCCTTGGAGCGGTGGTTGGCAATGTGGGTGAAGCCCATCGCGGCGAACACACCTTCGAGCAGGCCCGGCTCCGGCGCGGAGAACTCAATGAACTCGAAGCCATCGAGGCCCAGCGGATTGTCGAACAGGTCGGTCGTTTTCGCCTCTGCGTTCACCGTGTTTCTCCCATGGTTTGCATTTGCGGCGCGATCATAGCGCAAAAGGCCATGCGCTGTCCGCGCAATGTCTGCCGCCAAAACGCCGCTTTCTGCGCCAGAATGGCGTAGAGTTCCCAATTTGTGCGTGATTGGAGTGCAAGATTGCGAACCTTCCGGGAGTATCGCGCGGGCCCTTTCGCCGCGCGCTGGCTCCATAATTTCGGTGCAATGTTTCGCCCGCCTGGCAATAAGGCGGGCCATGAAGATCATCGACATATCCCAACGGCTTGATGCGCGGACGCCGCTCTGGCCGGGCGAGCCGCCACTAGTGCTGAGCCACCATGCGGTGATTTCCGCGCAGTGCCCGGTGAACGTGGGCGCGCTTTCGTTGCCGCTGCATGCAGGCACCCATGCCGACGCGCCGTTTCACTATGACGCGGCGGGGCAGACGAGCGCGGAGACGGTGCTGGAGCCCTATATCGGGCGCTGCGTGGTGATTGATGTGCGCCATGCAGCGGGGGCTGCGGTGGCGGTGGAGGATATCGACTGGGCCGTGCTGGAAGCGGCAGAGGCGCCGCGCGTGCTGCTGCGGACATACCAGCACTTTCCGCACGAGGCGTGGGACAGTGCGTTTCGCGCGGTTTCGGCTGCGGTGATCGCGCGGCTGGCGGCGCTGGGGGTGGTGCTGATCGGAAGCGATGCGGCCTCGCTCGATCCCGAGACCTCAAAGACGATGGACGCACACCATGCCGTGCGCGCGGCCGATATGCGCATTCTTGAAGGGCTGGTGCTCGATGCTGTGCCGCCGGGAATCTATGAGCTGATCGCGCTGCCTTTGCCGCTGGCCGGAGCGGATGCGAGCCCGGTGCGCGCGGTGCTGCGGGAGATTGCAGCATGACCGGCTGGAGCCGCGAGGCACTGGAAACGCTCGACCGGGCCGATCAGCTTGGGTCTTTTCGCGGGGAATTCCAGCTGCGCGAGGGGCTGGTCTATCTCGATGGCAATTCGCTGGGCGCGCTGCCACGCCGGACACTCGCAAGGCTGCAGCAGACCGCGCAGGAGGAATGGGGCGAGGGCCTCATCACGTCGTGGCTCGACGCGGGCTGGATGGCCGCGCCGCGACGGGTGGGGGACAAGATCGCCCGCCTGCTCGGGGCCGAACCGGGTGAAGTGATCGTCTGCGATTCGACCTCGACCAATCTGTTCAAGGCGATCAACTCGGCGCTCTCGCTGCGCCCGGAGCGATCGGTGGTCCTCTCCGAGACGGGCAATTTCCCGACTGATCTCTACATGATGGAGGGGGTCGCGGCCGTTTCGGGCGGCCGGGTCCGCGCCCAAGCTGTGCCGGGCGAGGCGGTGCTCGAGCGGCTTGGCAGGGATGTCGCGGTGCTGCTGCTGACCCAAGTGCACTACAAGACCGGAAAGGCGCGCGACATGGCCGAGGTGACCCGGCGCGCGCATGAAGCCGGGGCGCTGGTGGTCTGGGATCTCAGCCATAGTGCGGGGGCCATTCCCGTCGACCTGAACGGGGCAGGCGCCGATTTCGCGGTGGGCTGCGGGTACAAGTTCCTGAACGGCGGACCTGGCGCTCCGGCCTATATCTTTGCGGCGCGTCGGCATCAGGCGGCGGCCATGCCGGTGCTTTCGGGCTGGATGGGCCATGCCGAGCCCTTCGCGTTCGAGGATGGTTATCGCGCTGCTGCGGGGATCGAACGTTTCCTGTGCGGTACGCCGCCGATCCTCGGGATGGCGGCGCTCGAGTGCGGGGTCGACCTGATGGCCGAGGCGGATATGGCGGCCGTGCGCGCGAAATCGCTGCAGTTGGGCCGCGTGTTCATGGATCTGATGGACGAACACTGCGCCGGGCACGGCTTCACGCTGGCGAGCCCGCGCGAGGATGCGCTGCGGGGCAGCCATGTCGCCTACGCGCACGCAGAGGGCTACGGGATCATGCAGGCGCTCAAGGAGCGCGGCGTGATCGGCGATTTCCGCGATCCGGACATCCTGCGCTTCGGCCTGACGCCGCTCTATTTACGCCATGTCGATATGCTGGAGGCCGTCCTGCGTATCCGCGCGGTATGCGAAACGCGCGCATGGGACGATCCGCGCTGGGCCGTGCGTGCGCCAGTGACGTGAGGGGGTGACCTGAACCTATCACTTTCGCCTGATGAGGCGGGCCCGGCGAGGGCGCATGCTGCGCGCCTTGCAGGAGGAGACGGGCATGGGCGAGCTTTCGGGCAGAGTGGCGATCGTGACAGGCGCGGCGCGCGGGCAGGGGCGGGCGATGGCGCGGGCGCTTGCTGGGGCGGGCGCCGACGTTGCGATCTGCGATGTGGGCGAGGCGACCATGCCGCGCGTGGGTTATGCCCTGGGCGGTGCGCTTGATGCGGTGGCGGGCGAAATCACGGCGCTTGGTGTTCGAGCACTGCATGCGGCCTGCGACATCCGCCGACAGGGCGCGATCGATGCCTTCGTGGGGCGCGTGCTGGCGGAGTTGGAGGCCCATGGCATCACCGTGAATGCGGTGTGGCCGGGGTTCCTGCCGACCAGGATGGTCGAGCACACCGCCAGCGAGATCGGCGCGCGCGCCGGGCTGACGCAGGACGAAGTCGATGCGCAGTACCTCAGCGTTGCGCATGTTAAGGAGCCGATCCGGCCCGAGCAGACCGCCGCCGCCGTGCTCTATCTGGCGAGCGAGGCGGCACGGGTGGTGACGGGATCGAACCTTGTGATCGATGTGGGCTGGTCTGCCACGTGAGTGGCCTTGCCGCACGCCGAATTATGATCCTAGACTGCCTGCAACCAGAACCGGAGGGAATGCCCGAATGACTGCCTATGTTGTTTTCATCAAGGATGGCGTGAACGATCAAGCGGAGCTCGATCAATACAACACCAAGGCAGGCGCTTCCATTGCCGGTCATCCGCTGCGGCCGCTGGCGTTTTATGGCCCCAACGAGACGTGGGAGGGCCCCGCGGCCGAGGGCCTCGTCATCATCGAGTTTCCCGATATCGATGCGGCCAAGGCCTGGTACAACAGCCCCGCCTATCAGGATGCCAAGGTGCACCGCCTCAAAGGCGCGACGTACCGCGTGATGGTGACCGAAGGGATCGGCTGAAAGCGGTATGCAACTGGGGGGCATTGCGGCATGATCGGGTGATGTTCCCCACCAAGCCTGGCGCGCACCAGACCATTTCGTACCGCTCGATGTTGATCGCGGGCTTTTCGACCGTGGTCGAGTGGTACGATTTCACGCTCTACATCTATGTCGCAACGATCCTCTCGCGGGTGATGTTTGGCGGCGGCGAGGGATCGCTGGCGGCGGTGCTGGCGGGCTTTGCCGTTTCCTACCTGATGCGGCCGCTCGGTGCGATTGCCATGGGCCAATACGGCGACCGGCATGGGCGGCGGCGCGCCATGCTGCTTTCGATGGCGGTGATGACGGCGGCGATGCTGGGCTGCGCGCTGCTGCCGACCCATGCGCAGATCGGCCCGGCGGCGGGCATCCTGCTGCTTGCCTTGCGCTGCGTGATGGCTTTCGCGGTGGGCGGCGAATATACCGGCGTGGTGGCCTATCTGATCGAAGGTGCGGGGCCCAACCGGCGCGGGCTCATCACCAGCTGCGCTTCGGCGGCAAGCGAAGTTGGGGCGCTGCTGGCCGTGGGTGTTGCGGCGGTGACGACCTGGGCCTTGCCTGCTGCGACGCTTGATGCCTGGGGCTGGCGCATACCCTTCTTTGTTGGTGCCGCACTGGCGGGTGGGGTGCTGCTGGCCCGGGCGAATATGGACGAATCGCCCGAGTTCGAGCGCCAGTGCGCGGCCGGAACGGTGCCGCAAAACCCGCTCCGCCACGCGATCACGCATCAGCGTGCAGGGATCATCCGGGGCTTTGCGATCTCGGCGCTGGGTTCGATCAGCTACTACGTGGGGATCACGTATGTGCCTGCCTTCCTCGCCTCGGTGGGCGCGGTGGGCGAAGGCGCGGGGCTGGCGCTTTCGACGGTGGCCGCTTTCGTGGTGATCGCGGTGACGCCGCTGGTTGGCGCGCTTTCGGACCAGATCGGGCGGCGCCCGGTGCTGATCGGGATTGCGCTTGCTTGCACGGCGGGGCCGATCACACTGTTTGCGCTGATGGCGCACGGCGGGGTCTGGCCGGCGCTGCTGGGCGCGGTGCTGCTGGCCGCACTCGGCGGCGCATGGAGCGCGGTGGGTGCGGTGGCGACGGCAGAGCAGTTCTCCGGTGAGGCGCGCCTTTCCGGTCTGGCGCTCGGCGTCACGAGCGCGACCGCGCTGTTTGGCGGGATCACGCCGCTGGTGGCGCAGATGCTGCTGGAAAAGACCGGCTGGCCTGCGGCTCCCGGCGCGATGATTGCAGTGGTTGCGCTCGCGATCCTGCCGGTACTCTGGCGAATTCCCGAAACCGCGCCGCGCGGAGGGTGGACAGCGCAGCCGCAACCGACATAGTTCGTAAGTCTGACTACAATCGGAGAGGGTCATGGCAACCGCTGCCCCGGACGACGTCGAGGATGCCGCTGCGCGATCATTTCAGCCTCGATGTGGTCGGCTTCAGAGCGGCATGCGCGCGGTGGCACGGGTCTATGGGCAGGCCTTTCCGCAGAGCCCGGGCGACAAGCGCTACATCTGCTTATCGCTGTGGCGAACCTTCTCGCCGGGCGCGCAGGACTGGCCGCTAGCGGTGTACGCCGGGCGCACGGTGAACGATGCGGAAACCGTTTCCAACACGTTGCTTGTCGTCGATGTATTCCCGCTGGGCGACGCTCTGACCGCGCCGGTTGATGGCGAGGACCAGATGATCGCCGCAACGATGTTCCGCTACCGTCCGCAGCACCGCTGCCCGCACACCGCATTTCAAGATACCAGTTTCCCCGTTGCCAAGGTGCGCGAGACCATCGAGGTGTGGGGCGTGGCCTACTCCGAGTAGTTCAGCAGAGCGGTGCGAGGCCGGTGAGCACGAGCGCGACAAGCTGGGGCTGACCGGACGTGCCGGTCTTGGCGTAAATACGCTTGGAGTAGTTGCGCGCGGTCTCTGCCGTCAGGCCGAGGCGGGCTCCTGCTTCGAGGATTGTTTCGCCCTGCGCCAGCCCGATGGCTAGCGCGGCCTCGCGCGGGGAAAGGCCATGGACCGCCGCCAGCACGCTTGCGGCATCAGTTGGCATGGCGCCGGGGCCAGTGCGCACGAGGCCGATGGCGGCCGGTGCCAACGTGCCAGCCGGAAGAGCAGGGGCTGGGCGGAGCAGCAGGTGCCGGGTCATGCGTTCGCCAAGCGGGATGAGCCGCCTTGCCTCGGGCGCGGCGGCAGCAAGCGCAGTGCAGGCCGCTTCGAGCGCGCGGGCGGTTTCGGGCAGGAGCTGGAGGCGGCGCAGCGGGCCGGGCTCTGCCGTGAAGGCAAGCAGGCGTTCGG
>CAZQEH010000030.1:0-38015 GCA_964592205.1 uncultured Novosphingobium sp. | reverse complement strand
CGCGCTGCGGCGGCGGCTGGTGCCGAAGGGTCCGGATGCGCCGGTGCGGGTGGACCTGCCCGGCGGGCCGCTCGAAATCGCATGGACCGAGGGCGGCACGATCCTGATGACGGGGCCGGCCTCGTTCAGCTTTTCCGGCACCTTCGATGAAGACGCCTATCCGCTGTGAATGACGATGTGGTCACGCTGGGCTGCCGGCTCAATCTGGCCGAGAGCGAGACGATCCGCAGCCTGATCGCAGGCGCGCCGCAGCACACGGTGGTGGTCAATTCCTGCGCGGTGACGGCCGCAGCCGTGCGGCAATCGCGCCGTGCGGTGCGGCGGCTGCGCCTTGCCCATCCGGATGCACGGCTGCTGGTGACGGGCTGCGCGGCGACTATCGCGCCCGAGGATTTCACCGCGATGCCCGAAGTGGACGGCGTGGTGGCCAATCCGGTGAAGCTTGATGCGGCTGCGTGGCAAGCGCGTCCTTCTCCCCCGGTCCCCGCCGAAACGCGCCGTACTCGCGCTTTCGTGCCTGTGCAGACCGGGTGTGACCATGCCTGCACCTTTTGCATCATCCCGCAGGGGCGCGGCAAAAGTCTGTCGCAGCCGGTCGGCGATGTGCTGCGCGCGGTGGAAGGGCATCTGGCGAGCGGCGCGCGCGAAGTGGTGCTGACCGGGGTGGACGTGACCGGCTGGGGCGCAGACCTGCCGGGAAGCCCGCGCCTTGGCGATCTGGTTGCCGCGATCCTTGCCGCGTTTCCCACGCTCCCCCGCCTGCGCCTTTCCTCGCTTGACGGAGTGGAAATCGACGGCCTGCTGTTCGAACTGATTAGCGGTGAAGCGCGGATCATGCCGCATGTGCACCTCTCGCTGCAGGCCGGGCACGACCTCACCCTCAAACGCATGAAGCGCCGCCACACGCGTGCCGAGGCCGTGGCGCTGAGCGAGCGGCTGCGCGCCGCGCGGCCCCAGATCGCCATCGGCGCGGACCTCATCGCAGGCTTCCCGACAGAGGACGAGGGCATGCATGCCGCCAATGTCGCTGTGGTGGCGGACTGCGGGATCGTCCACGGCCATGTCTTCCCCTATTCGCCCCGCCCCGGCACGCCCGCCGCGCGCATGCCCCAAGTGCCGCCGCCGGTGGTGCGCGAGCGGGCCGCCGAAGTGCGCGCCGCCGTTGCCGCCACACGCGCACGCTGGCTGGAGGGTCTGATCGGCACCACGCGCGAAGTGCTTGCAGAGCGCGACGGAACCGGCCATTCCCCCGAATTCGCCCCCTACTGTTTGCCCGAAGGCACTGCACCGGGGGAGATCGTTATGCTGACACCGACCCGTATCCGCGAAGGCCTGCTGGAATGACTCCCGAAACAAGCGCAACCACAGATGCGGCAGGCGGCTGGACCAATCGCCTGCTGGGGGGCCTGCGCAAGACATCCGAACGCCTGACCGAAAACCTTGCGGGCCTTGCCGGCGGCACCCGCCTGACCGATACGCAGCTCGACGACCTCGAGGATGCGCTGATCCTCTCCGACCTCGGCCCGCGCGCTGCCGCGCGCATTCGCGCGAAGCTGGCCTCGGCGCGTTTCGAGAAGGGCGTGGACGAAGCCGCGCTCGCTGAGGCCGTGGCCGAGGAAATCGCTGCGATCCTGCGCCCGGTGGCCAAGCCGCTGGAGATCATCGCCTTCCCGCGCCCGCAGGTGATCCTCGTGATCGGAGTCAACGGATCGGGCAAGACGACGACGATCGCCAAGCTGGCGCACTTGTTCCAGGAGCAGGACTATTCCGTGATGCTGGCGGCAGGTGATACCTTCCGCGCCGCCGCGATTGGCCAGCTGCGCGTCTGGGCGGACCGGCTCGGCATCGAGATCGTCTCGGGCGCGGAAGGCGGCGATCCCGCCTCGATCGTGTTCGACGCGGTGAAGGCAGCGACCGACAAGGGCATCGACGCACTGATCGTCGATACCGCCGGGCGCCTCCAGAACAAGCGCGAGCTGATGGACGAACTGGCCAAGGTGCGCCGCGTGCTCGGCCGGCTCAATCCGGAAGCGCCACACGACGTGGTACTCGTGCTCGATGCGACCAACGGGCAGAACGCGTTGCAGCAAATCGAGACGTTCAAGGAAGTTGCGGGCGTTTCGGGCCTCATCATGACCAAGCTGGACGGCACCGCGCGCGGCGGCGTGCTGGTGGCAGCGGCGGAGCAGTATGGCCTCCCCATTCATGCCATTGGCGTGGGCGAGAAGATCGATGACCTGAGACCTTTCGATCCCGATCTCGTTGCGCGGGTGATTGCGGGAGTGGTGCGGTGAGCGAGCAGAAGGCCCCGGCCAAGTCGTCGTGGATCAACCTGGCGGTCGATTACGGGCCGCTGCTGGTGTTTTTCCTCGCCTACCGCTGGTTCAGCCCGAAGGATGCTGCGGGCCAGAGCCTTGGCGCGGTGGTGGCCGTGACCAAATCGACTGTGGTGTTCATGATCGCGACGGTGGCGGCGCTGGTCATCTCGAAATGGCGGCTCGGCCACATTTCGCCGATGCTGTGGCTATCGACGATCCTCATCATCGGCTTCGGCTCGCTCACGGTGTTCCTTGGTGATCCGGTGTGGATCCAGATCAAGCCGACCGCGATCTATCTGCTGTTTGCCGGCATGCTGTTTGGCGGGCTGCTGCGCGGGAAAGCGATGCTGCGCTTGCTGCTCCAGAGCGCGTTCGACGGGCTTTCGGAGGAAGGCTGGCTCAAGCTTTCGCGCAATTGGGCGTGGTTTTTCCTGGTTCTGGCGGGCCTCAACGAAGTGCTGCGCCATGCGCTCTCGTTCGATGCCTGGCTGCTTGCCAAGCTCTGGGGCGTCACTGCGCTCTCATTCCTGTTCACTTTTGCCCAGATCCCCATGCTGCTGCGCCATGGGCTGGGCGAGGATGCGGAGACGGAAGTGGAGCAAAACCCGCCTGCCGGTTGACGAATCGCCCTAAAATGCAATGACAAGCGTGCCTTGTCGCGCATATGAAACGCTACAGACCGGCAGGGTGGCCGGACAGCCATCAAAAAACCATCTATTCGGGGGAAACATAAAATGGCAAAGTTCTTTGGAAATCTGCATCTCGTGCTCGTGGTCGGCCTTGCCGCCGCGATCGGCGTGATGATCGCCTTCCACGCCAGCGCACCGGTAGACGGCAACTCGCTGTTCCGCTGGGGCCACGCCTTCTTCGGCATCCTGTGGATCGGCCTGCTCTACTACCTGAACTTCGTGCAGGTGCCGACCATGCCCAAGATCCCCGCCGAACAGAAGGGCGCGATCACCGGGCACATCGCGCCGAAGGTGTTCTTCTTCTTCCGCTATGGCGCGCTGCTCACGCTGCTGACCGGCCTCGGCATCTCGATCATCGACGGTTACGGCCATGAAGCGCTGACCTTCGGCGGCGAAGGCAATGTCAAGCTGATCGGCGTCGGCATGTGGCTGGGCATCATCATGGCGTTCAACGTGTGGTTCATCATCTGGCCGGCGCAGAAGAAGATCCTCGGCATCGTGGAAGCGACCGCCGAAGAGAAGGCCGCTGCCGCGCCCCGCGCACTGTTTGCCAGCCGCACCAACCTGCTGCTCTCGCTGCCGATGCTCTACTGCATGGTCAGCGCGAACCTCGGCTGATCCAGCCAGCTTCGGTTGCCGAAAAGCGGCGCGGGTGCCCACGGGCTCCCGCGCCGTTTGCGTTTGGGGGGCTGCGGCTGTCTCAGCCGGAAGAGCCTTCACCGCGTCTCCAGCGTGGAACCGCCGCTCAGATCTTCAGCTGGCTGCCCAGTTCGACCACCCGGTTGGTCGGCAGACGGAAGAAGCCCATCGCGTCCGCCGCGTTGCGAAGCATCCATGCGAAGAGCATTTCGCGCCACAGCGCCATGCCGGGAACATCTGCCGGAATCAGCGTCTGGCGCGAGAGGAAGAAGCTGGTACGCATCATGTCGAACGGCTCGCCGCAGACCGAGACGCCGCAGAGCGCGGCAGGAACGTCGGTCTCTTCCATGAAACCGAAGCGCAGGATCAAGCGGTAGAAGCCCTGCCCGAAATCCTTGACCTGCGCGCGATCAGCCGCCTCGACCGTGGGCACATCGGCGATCTGCACGGTGAGCACCACCACGCGTTCGTGGAGCACCTTGTTGTGCTTGATATTGTGGAGCAGCGCCGAAGGCACGCCGGCAGCGGCAGAGGCCATGAACACCGCCGTACCTGGCACCCGCGCCGCGCTGGTGTGCGCCGAGCGCGTGAACACTTCGAGCGGCAGCGCGCCTTCGGCCATGTGCTGGCGCATCAGGGTGCGTCCGCGTGACCATGTCGTCAGCAAGGTGAAGATGGCCACGCCCATCAGCAGCGGCACCCAGCCGCCATCGGGGATCTTGGCAAGGTTGGCGCCAAGGTACGTCGCGTCGATCGCGAAGAACAGCGCAAGGAGCGGCAGGGCAAAAACCGGCTTCCACCGCCAAAGCTTGAACAGCACGACTGCCAGCAGCAGGTTGTCGATCAGCATCGCGCCGGTCACCGCGATGCCATAGGCCGCCGTAAGATTGCGCGAGCGTTCGAACACCAGCACGAGCAGGACAACCGCGATCATCAGCGCCCAGTTGATCGCCGGGATGTAGATCTGGCCAAGGCTCGTCGAAGTGTGGCGAATCGTCATGCGCGGGATGAAGCCCAGCTGGATCGCCTGCTGCGTGACGAGGAACGCGCCCGAGATCACCGCCTTAGCCGCGATCACCGCCGCCGTGGTGGCGATGACCAGCAGGGGCCATTCAAAGCCTGGGGGGGCCAGCAGGTAGAACGGGCTGTGGATCGCCCCCGGATCGCGCAGCAGAAGCCCCGCCTGCCCCAGATAATTGAGCACCAGCGCCGGGAACACGAAGACCAGCCACGAGACGCGGATCGGCGAACGGCCGAACTGGCCCATATCGGCATAGAGCGCCTCGGCACCCGTCACCGCGAGCACGGCGGTGCCCATGGCAATGAAGCCGTGCCACGGATCGGCCAGGAACATCGCCAGCGCCCATTGCGGGGACAGGGCACCGATCACCTGCGGATCGGCGGCAATGCTGCGCAGGCCGAGCAGCGAGATCGTGGCGAAATAGAGCAGCATGAACGGCCCCGCCCACCGAGAGGCCAAGCTGAGGCGCGTGCCTGTGGTCTGGCTCTTGGTCGCGAACAGGCCGATCACGATGGCCACCACCAATGGCACGACCACGCCGTGGAGCGACGGATTGTAGACCGACACGCCTTCGACCGCGCTCATGATGGAGACCGCGGGCGTGAGCATCGAATCGCTGTAGAACAAGGCAGTCGCCAGCACGCCGAGAAGGACGATGCCCTTGCCCCAGCGGCGGCCCGTGCCCTGCTGGTTGATCAGCGCGAGCAGCGCGAGGCTGCCGCCTGAACCCTTGTTGTCTGCCCGCATGATGACGGTGACGTACTTGAGCGTCACGATCAGCATCATCGACCAGAACATCAAGCTGACGATGCCGTAGATATGCAGCTGGTCGAGCGGGAGCGGATGATGGCCCGCGAAGGTATCGCGCAGCGCATAGAGCGGGCTCGTGCCGATATCGCCGAACACCACACCGATCGCGCCGACCGCGAGGCTGAACCCGCCCACCTGCCGCGCCGCAGGCGCAGCTTCGGCGGCGCAGGGCGTGCCTCCCGCTCCGCTTTCCGGTGCAGCGTCAACCACGGCTTCGTTCATTGTCAGCAAGTCCCCGCGCTATGGCGCAATCAGGCCGCGAGCATACCACAGATGCCCCGGACGGCGGCGCGCTTTAGCACTGCCCCATGGTGCCCGCAATGGGATGCACACGGGTGTAAGTAGCGCCGGAAAAGGACGGTAAGTTCTTGATTTTTATATTATTGCTGAGCCGGTTTGACGCCGGCCGGTGGCTCTGTCGGTGCGCCGACCATGCCGCCCTGCATCTGCGCCTGCTCGGCGATCATCGAGTCGAGCCGCTGAAGCCGTGCCTGCAGGTCGGCCCGGTAGGGCGCATCGGCGGGCGAGCGGGCGAGCAGCTCTGCCCAGAGCGTGCGGGCCTCGGCCAGCCGCCCGGCCTGCGCGAGCGCGAGGCCTATGAAGAACGGCGGGCCAGGATTATCGGGCGCGATCGTGGCGGCTTTCTGGAACGCGAACTGCGCGGCAGGCGTCATCACCCCATCGGTATGCCCAACAAGGGCATTGCCGAGCGCGACCCACAAGTCCGCATCCTGCGGCGATTTGGCGATGGCACTGCGCAACACATCGGCAGCGGCGCGGAACTGCCCTTGCCGGGTCAGCGCATCGGCGAGGATCAGCCACGACTGGCCCTGCCCGAAGGCCGCGCCCATCTGCTGGCGCTCCTTGATCAGCGTCTGATCGGCCAGCTTTGCGCTTTCGACCGGGGCCTGCGGAGCGCCCGGCTGCCCGGGATGGCCTTGCAGCGCATAGCCCGAAATGCCGAACAGCAGCGCGGCGGCGGTAATTTCCCAGCCGGTCCGCGGCAGCTTGAGCACGACGGCCATAACGCCCCAGACGAGTGCGGCCACGAGCAGGATGAACACCCAGGTCATGCGCCCTTGCCTCCACGGAAACGCCCACGCAGCAGAAATGCCGCCAGCGCGAGGAAAAGCAGCGGCGCGGCAAACAACGGCCAGGTGATCGGCTTCACTTGCGGCGTGTAGCTCACGTAATCACCGTAGCGCTCGATCAGCCACTGGCGGATCGCTTCGGGATCCTCTCCGGCGGCGATGCGGGTACGCACCTGATGGCGCATGTCTCCCGCCATCGGCGCATCGGAATCGGCGATCGACTGGCTCTGGCACTTTAGGCAGCGCAGCGTTTCCATCAGCGCCTGCGCCTTGGCTTCCTGCGTGGGATCGGCCAGCTGCTTGTAGGCATAGGGTGCGGGCGGGAGCATGTCCTGCGCGGCGAGCGGGGCGGTGAGCGCGATGGCGGCGAAGGCTGCAAGGACCAAGTCCAACCAAAGCTTCGTCATGCCCCCGAAGGCGGGAATCCAGGGCCAATTTGCGCTTCGCCGCTTTGGATTCCCACCTTCGCGGGGATGACGAAGAAAACGGGCGCGGAGCTGCAGGGAGTGAGTCACTGCCCGGCCTCCCCGAGCTTGCGCAGGATCAGCGGCACGTCCTCTGGCCGGATATCGCCGATGTGCTGGTAGCGGATGATGCCCTTGCCATCGACCACGAAGGTTTCCGGCACGCCGGAGGAGCCGATGGCGAGCTGGACCTGACTGAGATCGTCCTTGCCGATCCGCGCGAAGGGATTGCCATATTGGCCGAGGAAGCGGGCGAGATCTTCGTTGCGGTCGCGGATGGCGACGCCATTGATTTCGACGCCCTGCCGGGCGAGCGCGGCCAGCTGCGGCGCTTCGACCGCGCAAGGAATACACCAGCTGGCAAAGACGTTGAGGAGGCGCGGCTTGCCTTGAGTGAACACGGTGGTTGCAAGGCCCGGGCGTTCGTCGGTAGCCGGGGGCAAGTTGAAAACGGGGAGCGGCTTGCCGATGAAGGCGCTCGAAACTTCGCGGTCCGCCGGCCAGTAGAGTCCGACGAAAACGAGCACGAGGAAGCCTGCAAAAAGGCCAAGCGGTAGCCATACGGCAAGGCCGGGGCGCTTGGGGGCGGCTGCTTGGTTCATCGACCCTGCCTTTCGCGGCGCCACGCGATCTTGTCGATCGCGACGAGCCGCTTCACATCGCGCGCCACCCGGCCAAGCAGCGCAAGCAGGCCGCCGAGCGCAACGAGCACGCCGCCATACCAGATCATCGGCACGAACGGCTTCCACCAGAAGCGCATCTGCCAGCGGCCGTCCTCACCCTCTTCACCGAGCACGGCGTAAAGCTGTCCGTTCCAGCGCGTGAGCAGCGCGCTTTCGGTGCGGTTCCCCGGGGGATTGGCGAAAGTGCGTGCCTGCGGATGGAGCACGGTGGGTTCGGTCCCGGCGTAGCTCACCGCAACGTTCGCCTCGAGCGCGGTCCAGTTCGGACCGGCAACGGGATCGATGGCTTGCAGGCTGACCTTCCACGGGCCGACCTGCTGGCTGTCACCGGGGTTCATCGCAGCGAGCCGCTCGGTCGAGAATGCGCCTTCGCTCGCCATGCCGAACAAGGCGACGGCGATGCCGAGGTGGCCGATGACCATACCGTAGATCGGCAGCGGCGTGCGGCGCAAATTGCGCCCCACGAGCGGCTGGAGCGAGGCGACTGCGAGGCCCGGGGCGATGGCAAGGCCGAGCGCAGGAAGCAGGTTGATCGGCGCGAAGCGAAGCTCGACCACCAGCAGCGCGGCAGCCATGACCAGCGCGGGAACCGCGATCTGCCAGGTGATGCGCCCGCCGGTATCTTCGCGCCAGCGCAGCACCGGGCCGACCGCCATGACCAGCATCATTGGGACCGCGAAGACCGCCGAGACTGGGTTGAAATAGGGCGGGCCGACCGAAACCTTGACGCCCATCGCTTCGGTCAGCAGCGGATAGAGCGTGCCGACAAGCACGATGCCAAGGATGCCGCAGAGCATCACGTTGTTGAACACGAGCGCGGATTCGCGGCTTACCACGGCAAAGCGTGCGCCTTCGGTCACCGTATTGGCGCGCAGGGCGAACAGCAGCAGCGCGCCGCCAATATAGATCGCCAGCAGCACCAGGATGAAGGTGCCGCGCGTGGGATCGACCGCGAAGGCGTGGACTGAGGTGAGGATGCCCGAGCGCACGAGGAACGTGCCGACCATCGACATCGAAAAGGCGATCACGCCGAGCATGACGGTCCAGGTGCGCAGCGCGTTGCGCGCGGCAAGTACGCTGCAGGAATGGAGCAGCGCGGTGGCGGCGAGCCACGGCATCAGCGAGGCATTCTCGACCGGATCCCAGAACCACCAGCCGCCCCAGCCGAGCGTGTAGTAGGCCCAATACGAACCGGCAGTGATGCCCAGCGTCAGGAAAATCCATGCGCCAAGCACCCAGGGGCGCATTGCGCGGGCGAAGGCCGGGCCGACGTCACGCGTGACCAAAGCGCCAACCGCGAAGCTGAACGCGATCGAGAGCCCGACATAGCCGACGTAAAGCGTGGGCGGATGGAACGCGAGGCCAATATCTTGCAGCAGCGGATTGAGCCCGGCGCCTTCGGGCGCAGGTTCGGGCAGGCGCGTGAACGGGTTCGAGGCAAGCAGCAGGAAGGCATAGAAGCCCAGGCTGACGAAGGCCTGCCCCGCGAGCGTCGCGATCAGCGTTTCCTCACGCAAGCGCTTCTCGATGAGCGCGACGAAACCGCCAGCCATGCTCATGATCGTCACCCACATCAGCATCGAGCCTTCGTGGTTGCCCCAGGTGCCCGCGAGCTTGAAGATGAAGGGCTTGGCCGAATGGCTGTTTTCCGCAACCAGCTTGACCGAGAGATCGGTGGTGAGAAACAGCGAAATCAGCGCAGCGAACGCGCAGGCGACGAGCGCGCCCTGCAGGATCGCCACCGGGCGCACAACGCCTGCAAGATCCGCTGTCGCCGGGCGCAATGCGAGCGCCCCAGCCACCAGCTGCAGCACGGCGAGCGCCGCCGCCATCCACAGCATCGCAAGGCCCAGTTCAGCGATCATTTCGTCTCCGCGATCACGGCCTTGGCCTGCGCTGTCGTCATGTTTTTCATTTCTCGCGGCACATACTTCTCGTCATGCTTGGCGAGGAGATTGTCCGCCACGAAGGTAGCGCCTTCCATGCGCCCTTCGGCCACGACGCCTGACCCTTCAACGAAAAGATCGGGCGTGATTCCGGAAAAGCGCACCGGCACGCGCGCCTTGTCGTCCCTGACGGTGAAGTTGATCGTGACGCCATCGGGCAAGGTCTTGATCGAGCCCTTTTCGACCATGCCGCCGAGACGCACCGCACGCCCCGCTTCGGGCGGCTTGGCGACCAGTTCGCTGGGCAGGTAGAAATAGGCGGCCTGCTTGCTCAGCGCATAGGCTGCGAGCAACCCGGCGCCGATCAGCGCGACGAGCGCGAGGATGATCAGCACGAGGCGCTGATGCTTGGCCTTGATCATGGAAGGCCTGCTGGTCGTGTTCATTTGCCGCGCTGCCCGGAGTTACGCACGGCGTCGCGGCGCTTTTCGGCGCGGCGCATGGCCCACAAGGTCCAGCCGACCAGCACGATCGTGCCGACGACACCGATAGTAAGCGCAGCGGCAACGAAGTGCCATTGATCGAGCCTCTCGTGCATTTTTCGCCGCTTACGCCATCGCCTTGCGGCGCAGGCGCGCCTCGGTCTGGATATCGGCGAGGAGCATGCGCATGCGCGCCAGCACCAGTCCGCCGAAGATGAGAGTGAAACCCAGCGCCGCAATCAGCAGCGGATAAAGGAACGCCGTATCAATGGCCGATTTGCCCGCGGTGATCGATGGCGGTTGGTGAAGGCTGTTCCACCACACCACCGAGCGGTTGATGATCGGGATATTGACAGCACCGACGAGGCCGAAGATCGCGGTGACGCGGCTCGCGCCCTCACCCGCAGCGGCATCGCGCTGCGCGGCGCCCGCCAGCGCGATATAGCCGAAGTAGAGAAAGAGGAGGATCAGGAAGCTCGTCAACCGGCCGTCCCAGACCCACCAGGTGCCCCACGTGGGCCGGGCCCAGATCGATCCCGTAACAAGGCAGATCGCGGTGAACGCCGCGCCCGGCACGGCCGCTGCCCGCGCTGCGATGCCCGCGAGCGGATGGCGCCAGACCAGTTCGACCAGGCTGGCGATCGCGATCGTCGACCAGCCGGCCATACCGAGCCATGCCGAAGGCACGTGAACGAAGAGGATGCGCACTGTCTGCCCCATCAGCCGGTCTGGCGGAACCATGAACAGGCCCCACGCCAGCGCGCCGAACGCAAGGATCAGCCCCGGCACCAGCATCAACGGCATCAGCCAGCGCGCCATGCGCAGAAAGCGGGCAGGATTGGCAAAGCCGTGCATGAGTAGGCAGGTACGTCCGTAACTTGGCAGGACAGTCGAACCTGCCCTTGGCACCATCCTCTACCACCTGCCCGCATGGAGAGCAAGAGCTTAGCCTGGGTGCAGGCGCGACATCTGGCACAAGCTGGGGAGAAAATGGGGCGACCGATGGGGTTCGAACCCACGACCTCCGGTACCACAAACCGGCGCTCTAACCAACTGAGCTACGATCGCCACACGAACACGCTGCGCCGAAGCCTCGGCACTGCGGAGGCGCGCTTTTGCAGAATGAGCGCGATTTGGGAAGCGGAATCTTGCGGCAGGTGGCTGCGCCCCTCCGACGCCTCCACGAGATGCTTGAGATTCTCCTCGTACATCACGTGCTGGACCGCGCCGCCGATGGCGCTGACGCAATCGGTGGCGCGTTCGGCATCCCCGGTGGGCGATCCCCCCGGCATCGATCATGACCCGCACGCCGAAGCCATCTTCGACCGCGCCGGGGCGCTTGGCGCGGGCTTCGCACGCCGCACGGGCGAGGGTGTGCGGATCGTCCTGAACGGAGCACCCGCGGCATTCCCGTCTCGACAGTGGTCCGCGCGAGACGAGCCGCCGAGGCCTTGCCTGTCAGCCTTGCACCGCGATCAGAACTTCGCGCCGAGCGAGACGGTGACCGTTGCTGGCGCAGCCCAGCCCTGGAAGAACACGGTGGGCAGCGATTGCGTGCGGTAGGCCTTGTTCGTCAGGTTCTTGCCCGCCACACGCAGGAAATAGCCCTTGTAGTTGAGCGAGGCCGAGGCATCGAGCAGCCCGTAGCTGGGCTGGATATCGTTGAGCGTTCCGAATGTCCCCAGCGAGAAGCTGTCGATCCACGAGTACCCGGCGGTCAGTGAAAGCTTCGCATCGGCCGAGAGTTCGCGGACATAGCTGCCGCGCACGGTGAAGTTGTTGCTGGGCACGCGCTGGAGCTGAACTCCGGTGAAATCGGCGATGGTGCCCGGAGCGCCAGCCTGCGCGCCGGCCCCGATCGAGGCCGTCTGGCCGTTGACCTTGCCGTTCTTCACGTTGGCATCCTGGATACCCAGCGTGCCAGAAAGCGAAAGGCCCTTCATCGATTCCGTCATCTTGCCGAAATCGATGTCCAGCTCAAACTCGAGCCCCTTGATCTGGACCTTCGGAAAACTCACGACATACGTGTTCGTGCCCGGGCCATAGCCCGGCGTCACGACGACTTGCGACTGCTGGAAGTCCTTGATGTCGTTGATGAATCCGGCCGCATTGAACGTGATCGCGCGGTTGAGGACGCGGGTCTTGATGCCCGCTTCATAGGTCGTGTTGGTTTCGGGCTTGAACGAGAGGAAGTTGTTGGCCGAGCAATCGGGTGCCCCAACAACGCCCCCCTCACCGTCGTTTGATGCGGCCGGGCCGCAGTTGGTCTGGCCGGGTTGCTGTTCAGACAGCGTTCCGCGGATCGAGAAGCCGCCCGAGCGGAAACCTTCCGAACGGTTCACGTAGAGCAGCAGATCAGGCATTGCCTGCCATTGCACGTTGAAACGGGTGATCAGCTTCTGCCAGCTGCGGCGATCATTGATCGGGCCGACGATCGGAACCGTCCCGAACAGTGTGTAGCGCGTGTCGAAGCGCTTGGCTTCGAAGATGTTTCGCAGGCCACCCGAGATCTTGATCGTGTCGGTGGGGTTGAGATCGACGTTGCCGAAGAACGACCAGCTGTGGTCCTTCTCGGCCTGATAGGCATCGATTGCGCCATTGGTGTTCTGGTGCAGCGTGATCTTGTGATCGTAGTAGAACGCGCCGACGATGTAATCGACGAGACCGTTTGCCGCCTTGCCTTGCAGGCGCACTTCCTGCGTGAACTGCTTGTAGGTCTGATCACGGTTGGTGAGGAGGCTCCCGCCCCTGAGGAGCGGATTGCCGATACTGGTGCAACCGGTGGCGCCGACGCAGGTGCCGTCGAAGTCCTGATTCACTGTATCGCCCGACGACATGTACGAAGTCTGCGAGACGAGATCGCCAATCGGGGTCTTGGCCTTCAGGGCAAGGCTGCCGATATTGGTATTGAGCCGGTCCCTGTCGGCACCGAGGTTGTTTTCGATTTCGCGCGGCTTGAGCCCGTCGGGGCTGCCGGTTTCGGGGTTATAGTTGGGGAAGGCGGCCGCGGGATTGCCGCCCGAGAGGATGCTCGCGGTCAGGATATTGCCGAACTGCACCGGGGTGCCGCCGCCCGTCTCGTGGATGTGATCGAGGCTGAGGTCAGCGTTGAGCCAGTCGGTGAGGTCGTAGTTCACCTTGAGGTTGAAGGCGCGGTATTCCGAACCGCCGGCGCGCTTGCCGGTGAAGACGTTGTTGAGAATGCCGTCGATGCGGCGGTACTGGCCCGAGAAGGCGATGCCGCCCTTATCCCCCAGCGGCGCGTTGAGCACGCCGCGGCCGTAGAACTCGTTGAACGAGCCATAGCCCAACTCGAAGCTGGCGCCGAGCTTGCGCGTAGGCGCGCAGCGGGTGATGTTGATAAGGCCGGCGGTGGTGTTCTTGCCGTAGAAGATACCCTGCGGCCCACGGTCGACTTCGACCGAGCAGACGTTGAACATGTCGAGCAGCTGGCCGGTGTTGTTGCCAAAGAACACGCCGTCCTGGATCACGCCGACCGGCGGGCTCTGCGTCTTTTCCACGTCGGCATAGCCCTGGCCGCGGATGAAGATGGCGCTCTGCCCCGGCGCGGCTGTGCCGCTGCCGATGAACACGTTGGGCGCCGAACCCTGGAGATCCTGAAGCGTGCGCGGGGCGAGAAGGGCAATGTCTTCAGACGTGATTGCGGTGAGCGCGACGCCGACCTTCTGCTTGTCGGCAGCCTGACGGGTTGCGGTAACGATGATCACATCCTTGCCGATCGCTTCCGCAGCACCGCCGCCCTGATCGGCAGCAGCGGCGGCCTCTGCCGCATGGGCGGGCATAGCCAGGGAAACAGCGACCGCCGCAAGCGACGACCTGCCAAGAACGCGCGTATACCGCATGCCATTCTCCTCTCATCCAGTGGACAGCCGGAGCCTGCGGTTTTTTGTGCAGTACGTGATCCCGGCGTCTGCCAAGAGGATCGGCAGCGGGCCAAACCACGACAACCGACAAAAATGAGAGGACTGCAGCGAATTCGCGGCGCCTGTGCAATCAGGTTACAGTACCAATTGTTAGCCGCAGCAGCGACTATTGATCAGAGCGCGTCACCATTCTCGATGGCCGAACGCAGCACCGGCAGCGCGGTGAGCACGGTTTCGAGATCGCCAGGGCTCAACCGATCGCGGAAGCGGGCCTCGTGTTCGGCGATGCGGCGCCAAACGTCCGCTACCTCCTCCGCGCCCTTGTCGGTTACCCGCAGGGCAAGGCTGCGCCCATCGACGCGGGTGCGGGCGACGAGATCCCGCTCGATCAGCCTGGCAATGATCGGCACCATGTTGGCGCGCTTGACCGCGATCGCCTCACCCACTTCGCTCTGCGAGCAATCGGGATTTTCGGAGATGACGAGCAGCGTGGTTATTTCGGCCGGACGCATGTCGAAATCGGCAAGAGTGCGGACGAAATCCGCCATCATCGCTGCGGTTGCCCGGCGCATCTGATAGCCGAGCAGTTTGTCTAGAGCGTTGGTCAGGATCGCCATGCGCGCTGTTTTGCCTCGCCGTGCCGCGATGGCAAGGGCTGCTTACGAAGGATTTCACGAAAAAGGGCGACCGAAGCCGCCCTTTTCCAGCAACGGATGCCGTTTGCCGCTCACTTCTTGAGCGTGAGACCGCCGAAACGCTTGTTGAACTGGGCAACGCGGCCGCCCTGATCGAGCTGGCGGGTGCCGCCGGTCCACGCCGGGTGCGACAGCGGATCGATTTCAAGCGCCATGGTGTCGCCTTCCTTGCCCCAGGTCGAGCGGGTTTCGAACATGGTGCCGTCGGTCATCTGCACCTTGATCATGTGGTAGTCGGGGTGGGTATTGGCCTTCATGGGTCTCGCTCCACAATGTGAGGCCGGTTCCGACCGGCTTCAGGGAATCTCGGAAAGGCGCGCCGGTACAGGAAGCGGCAGGATTTGTCGAGATGTGTCTTTGCTTTGTGCATCCCCGGCCTCCGTCGGGGACTTGCAGCACCAGCCCGCTTCCCCGCCCGGCCACCCATTCAGGGTAACTCGTGGGTGGCCGGGCGGGGGAGCAGGCTGGTGCCGCCAAGCCTTGGGCAGATGCCCAAGGCGCACCAATCAAGAGTCCGCAATCATCGCGGTGAAGCTGACTTCCGTCGCGATCTTGTCACCCAGCATAGCCTTGCCGGCAAACTTGCAGACGCGCGCGCGCTTCTGGGTGAATTCGACATGCAGGTCGAGCAGGCAGCCCGGTTCCACCGGTGTGCGGAACTTGGCTTCCTCGATCGCCATGAAATAGACGAGCTTGCCGGTGCCGGCGAGGCCGAGCGACTCCACCGCGAGAACGCCGGCGGCTTGCGCCAGCGCCTCGATCTGCAGCACGCCGGGCATGATCGGCCGGCCGGGAAAGTGGCCCTGGAAGAACTGCTCGTTCATCGAGACCGCCTTGATGGCGTGGATGCGCTCCCCCACCACCAGTTCAACGACGCGATCGACGAGGAGGAGGGGATAGCGGTGCGGCAGCGCCGCCATCACCCCCCGGATGTCCAGGCTGAGCGGCGCCGAAACACCGGCTTCTCCGGAAACCTCGCTCATGCCAGTTTGCCTCAGCGGCCTTCGGGGGCCTTGCCCGCCGGTGCGGCGGGGGCGGCAGCCGGAGCAGGGGCAGCGCCCTGCTGGGCGGCAGCTTCACGCTGCGCGCGTGGCATCCAGCCGGCAGGCGGCACGAGCTGCACGTTGGGGATCAGCGTGTTGAGCTCGTTCAGGATGTCCTGATTGAGATTGTAGACCGCATCGGCCTTCAGCACACTCTGCGAATCGAGCACGAGCGTGATCTTGCGCTTGGTCATCGCGGCCTGGGTGGCGGCGGTGAGCTTGTCGCTGATCTGCTCGATGATGAACTGCTGGGCCACGTTGAGCGGCTCGGCCATTTGCTGGACCTCGCGCTCGGCCGATTGCTCGATCTGCTGGATCTGTGCAGCCTGCGTGCGGAGCGAGGCCTGATCGGGCTTTGCCGCCTTCTGGTCAGCCTCGAACTTGTCGTAGAGCGGCTTGAGCTGGGCGGTGATCTGGTTGCGGCGAGTGTTCACCGCATCGATCTGCGCCTTGTAGGTGACGGGCAGTTGGACCATCGCGGTCTTGTAAGCGGCCGAAGCGCCAACCACGGCCTGCGCGTTTGCGTAGGCGATGCCGGGGGCAATGATGCCGCCGGGCGTGCTTTGAACCGGGGCGGCTGCGGCCTGGGCCATTGCCTGGGGCCCCGTGCCAAGCGCGAGGGCGGCGATGGTCGCCGCGAAAATACGGTTATGCATCAGAACTGGGTTCCTACGTTGAAGTTGACTGTCTGGGTACGATCACCATCGACCTTGCTGAGGACTTTGGCGACGTCGATGCGAAACGGTCCGAACGGCGAGTTCCAGTTGACGCCAAAGCCGACCGAAATGCGCGGCTTGGGGCTGTCACCAAAGAAGGACTCGTCGAACTTCTGGGCTACGTTGTTGAGCTTGCCACTGGCATCCTTCGTGGACGTGGTAAGCGTGCCGGTAATATTGTCCTGGTAAAGCAACGTGGTGCCGAACACGGCAGGCCGCGCCACGCTGAACACAGCACCCGCATCCACGAAGATCGAGGGCCTGAGCCCCAGTTCGCGCGCGCCGGAGCCCAGCGGAATCTCGACCTCGGCATGGGCAAGGTAGTAGTACTTGCCGCCCAGCGCGTCATCGACATACTGGTTGCGGTCGGTGCTGATCGTGCCGCCGCTGCCGTCCTTGGGATCGAACCCGCTGTAGAACCGGCGCAGTACGCGCGGACCGACGCCGCGAATGTCGAAGCCGCGCAGCTGCGGTTGGCCGAGGAAGAAGCGGTCCGTCAGGCGAACGTCGTCGACCGTGGGATCGTCGGTCCGGTTGCCGAGCGCCTTGATCGCGCCGCCTTCACCGCGCAGCGAAAAGACGAAGCCCTTGCCCAGCGCGAAATAACGCGCAGCGTTGGCGTTGATGCGCGCATAGCGCACCGAACCGCCGAGCCCGGCGAAATCGACGCCGAGCACGAACTGCGTGCCGCTTGTCGGGCGCAGGCGGTTGTCGAGCGTATCGTAGACCACGCTGGCGCCGATGATCGAGCTCGTGCGCTTGCCGATCGCATCGCACAGATAACGGCCGGCGAGGTAGATCGAGCACTGCAGCTTGCCCGAGGCATCGGGCAGGTAATACGCGGCCTGATCGAGTGTGACGTCTTCGAGATTGAGCGTGTAGCGCCCGATCAGCGACATGTACTCGGTCAGCGGCAGGCCGGCACGGACCTGGAAGCCGGTGGTGGCGTTCTTGTAGGTCGTGTTGCGATTGCTGTTGAAGAAGTTGAAGCTGTTGAAATCGCGGCGGTAAATATCGAGGCCAAGCGAAACGTTGCGATCGAACAGGTAGGGTTCGGTAAAGCTGACCTGCACACTGCGCGAGTAGCGCGAAATGTCGCCCGAAAGGCCGACCGTCTGTCCGCGGCCGCGGAAGTTGTTCTGCTGGACCGAGGCCTGGAAGATGAAGCTTTCAAGGCTAGAGAAACCGGCCGAAAGCTGGAGCTGCCCGGTGGGCTTTTCCTCGACGTTGGCCTCGAGCACGATGCGGTCCTGCGCGGAACCGGGCTTCTGCTCGACCTCGAACTTCTCCTGGAAGTAGCCCAGGGACTTGATGCGGTTCGACGAGCGCTTGATCTGGAACGAATTGAACGCATCGCCTTCGGCCACGCGAAACTCGCGGCGCACGACCTTGTCCTGAGTAAGGCTGTTGCCGTTGACATCGACGCGTTCGACATAGACGCGCGGCGCTTCCGCGATGCGGAAGGTGACCGACATCGTCAGGTCGTCCTTGTTGCGGTTGAAGTCCGGCCGCACGTCGGCAAAGGCATAACCGAAGCTGCCCGCGGTCTCGGTCAGGCTGTCGACGGTGTCCTCGACCAGCTTGGCGTTGTACCATTGCGCGGGCTTCAGCGGCAGGCGCTTGGCAAGCGCATCGCCATCGAAATCGCGCAGCTGGCTATCGACCTTCACGTCGCCGAAGTGGTAGCGCTTTCCTTCCTCGACCACGTAGGTGATGATGAAATCGCGCTTGTCCGGCGTGAGTTCGGCCACAGCCGAGACGACGCGGAAATCGGCATAGCCGTTGGTCAGGTAGAACTGGCGCAGCTTCTGCTGGTCAAACGCGAGGCGATCGGGATCGTAGCTGGTGCCGCTGGAGAACACGCGGAACACGCGGGCCTGCTTGGTCACCATCTCGCCGCGCAGCTGGCTGGCGGAGAACTTTTCGGCACCGATGATGTTGATCTGGCGAACGCGCGACTTCGGGCCCTCGTTGATCTCGAACACGATATCGACGCGGTTCTGATCGAGCATGACCATCTTGGGCTCGATCGAGGCGGCAAAGCGGCCCTGCCGCTTGTAGAGCTCGATGATGCGGGCAACGTCGGCGCGCACTTTGGAACGCGTGAAGATCTGGCGTGCCGCGAGCTTGATCTCGGGCAGAATCTTGTCTTCCTTGAGGCGCTTGTTGCCTTCAAGGATGATGCGGTTGACGACCGGGTTTTCCTTGACCTCGATCACCACGTCGCCGGCATTGTCGCGTACCTGGACATCGGCGAACAGCTCGGTCGCGTAGAGGTCCTTGAGCACCTGGTCGGCCGCGGCCTGGGTGTACTTGTCGCCTTCCTTGAGGCGGATGTACGAACGGATCGTATCAGCTTCGAGCCGCTGGGCGCCCGCAATCGTGATCGAGTGCACGAATTCGACTGGAGCAGGCGGCGGCGGGGCCGGAGCGGCGGCAGGCGCTGCGGCCGGAGCAGCAGCAGGCGCAGCTGCCGCAGCGGGCAGACCCTGCGCCTCAGCAAGGACCGGCATGCCAGCGAGGCAGGTCGTTGCCGCGAGCGCCGCAAGCGTGGCGGCCAGATTGCTCTGGCCGGTCATACGCCTAGCGGTCCGGGGCAAGTTGCAAGCATTCATCACCAAGCGCCATCCCGTTTCTTCGTGCAGCGTAGCGGCCCAACCGCCCCGCCTGCGCACCATGGGCACGACGGCAACAATCCGTCACGCTCCGCGATGCCGCCTCCTGCCCGATGCAAGCCCGCCAATCAAGCAAGCTCACCGCAGCAGACCGTAATTGCCCCGCATTTTGTGGAAAATCCGGCTCCCCCCACCGTCCGGCGATGAAGCACGGACAAAACCGGTCGACACAGGTCTCCTCACCCTCCGAAAACGCGCAGCGAAGCGACGTCGTTGAAGGTCACGAACAGCATCAGCGCAACCACCAGGGCAAGCCCCGTGCGGAAGGCCCATTCCTGACCGCGTTGGCTGACCGGCCGGCGGCTGACCGCCTCGATCGCATAGAATGCGAGGTGGCCACCATCGAGCACCGGAATTGGCAAGAGGTTGATGAACCCGAGGTTAATCGAGATCAGCGCGATGAACCAGACGTAGTTCGCCCAGCCCGAAACCAGCTGTTCGCCGGAATACTTGGCAATCTTGATCGGCCCGCCCAGTTCCTTGATCTCGCGCTTGCCGGTGACGATCTGGCCGATCCCGGTGATCATCATGCCCATGATGTCGCGCGTCTGGACGACAGCATCGCCAACCGCGTCCACCGGACCCACCGCAATGCGCTCCGCCGTGGCGGGGCCGATGCCGAGATAGCCGATCTTCTGCGTATTGCCGAACCGATCGGCCACTTCCTTGTAAGCCGCCACTGCCGGCAGCGCGATGCGCCGCCCGCCGCGCTCGATGACGAGATCGAGCGGTTCACCCGGATGCTGCGCGACAGCGAGGCGGATCTGCAGGAAACTGTCGATAGCCGAGCCTTGCAGCGACACGACCCGGTCCCCAAGCTGCACGCCCGCCTTCGCGGCCGCCGAGCCTTCCTGCACCATGCCGACAACCGGCGGGATGACCACTTTGCCATAGGCCATCGTGAAGCCCGCAAGGATCGCGACGGCGAGCAGGAGATTCGTCAGCGGCCCGGCCAGCACGATCAGCGCGCGCTGCCACACGGGCTTGGCCTGGAACGTGCGTTCGCGCTCTTCGGCGGGGAGCGAGAGCCATTCCGCGCTCGGCGTGCTGGCGGGGTTCATGTCGCCCGCGAACTGCACATAGCCGCCAAGCGGCAGGATGGAGAGCTTCCAGCGGGTGCCGCGCTTGTCGGTCCAGCCCGCCACTTCCTTGCCGAAGCCGATGGAGAAGCTGTCCGCCTTCACGCCGAACAGGCGGCCGACGAGATAGTGCCCGAGTTCATGGATGAACACGAGCGGCCCGAGGACTGCGACGAAGGCCAGTACGGTGAGCAGGATCCCGGGGCTTTGCACGGCAGCGTTCAGGACACGGTCTCCATCGTCTCGGCGGCGCGGATGCGGGCTTCCCGGTCCACCGCGATGACGTCTTCAAGGTTTGCGGGTGCCATGGGGAGGCCCCTTGCCAGCACGTCCTCGGCACATTGCACGATGCGGCTGAACGCGATCTGACCGGCAAGGAAGGCGGCAACCGCAATTTCGTTCGCGGCATTGAGCACGGCCGGTGCCGCGCCGCCCGCGATCACGGCCTCACGCGCGACACGGGTGGCGGGGAAACGGACCTCGTCGGGCTTGAAGAAGCTCAAGCTGCCGATGGACGCGAGATCGAGCGGCGCACAGGGCGTGTTCATTCGCGCGGGCCAGGCGAGCGCGGAAGCAATCGGCACGCGCATGTCGGACGGGCCCAGCTGCGCCAGCGTCGAGCCATCGCGGTACTCGACCATCGAGTGCACGATCGACTGCGGGTGGATGACGATACGCAAGCGTTCGGCGCCGACCGGAAAGAGATGATAGGCCTCGATGAATTCGAGACCCTTGTTCATCATCGTGGCCGAATCGACGCTGATCTTGGCACCCATCGACCAGGTGGGATGCTTGACCGCCTCGGCAGGCGTGGCGCGGTGGATACGCTCCATGTCCCATTCGCGGAACGGGCCGCCGCTGGCCGTCAGCGTGATGGCGTGGACGTGCGCCGGATCGTTGCCGGCAAGGCACTGGAAGATCGCATTGTGCTCGCTGTCCACGGGCAGCAGCGTGGCCCCGGTGCGCTTGACCGCCGCGGTCATCACCTCGCCCGCGGAAACGAGCGCTTCCTTGTTGGCGAGCGCAACGGCCTTGCCGCCTTCGATCGCCGCCATCGTGGGCGCGAGGCCCGCACAGCCGACGATCGCGGCCATCGTGATATCCGCCCCGCGCGCGGCAGCCTCGATCACGGCCGCCGCGCCGCCAGCGGCCTCGATTCCGCTTCCGGCCAGCGCTTCGCGCAGCAGGGGAAGACAGCTTTCATCGGCAACGACAGCGACTTCGGCCCCGAATTCCCGCGCCAACGCGGCCAACATCGCAGCATTGCCGTTCGCCGTCAGCGCGATCACGCGGAATTGCCCGCGGTTGCGCCGCACCAGATCGAGCGTGGAAGCACCGACCGAACCCGTTGCGCCCAGAATGGTAATCGTGCGGGTCATGCGCCTCCTGCTCCCCCAGTTGCTGCCCACGCCGTGCCCGCTATGATGGCGACCGGCAGCAGTCCGTCAACCCGATCGAACAAGCCGCCATGCCCCGGAATGAGGCGGCCGCTGTCCTTCACCCCGGCGCGGCGCTTGAGCCAGCTTTCGTAAAAATCACCGGCCTGCGCCGCAACGGCCAGCCCCGCCCCCGCCAGCGCCGCCATGCCAAGCCGCGTGGTGCGCACAGCCTCGGCCAGGCTCGGACCCGTCGGGCTCATCGCGGAGAGCATGTAGCCGGCAAACAGGATGTAGAGCATGGCCCAGAGCGCCGCCGCTGTCATGCCGCCAACAAGGCCCGCCCAGGTCTTGGACGGGCTGATGCCCGGCGCAATCTTCGGACCGCCAATGGCGCGCCCGGCGAAGTAGGCGCCGGTATCGGTGCAGATGACAAGGCCCAGCACCGCAATGAGCAGGACCGGCGGCATCACGATCAGCGCGAAGGCCGCCCAGCCGATGTAGAGCCCGCCGGTGATCATCGCCGTCACCATGCGCGCCGGATCGGGCGCGATCCTGGCTGCGAGCGCAGCATATTCGGCAAAGACACCAAAGCTGACGAGCGCGATGAGACCCTTGAGCACCAATCCGCCCTGCCACAATGCGAAACCGGCGATGCCGAGCATGACAACGGCTGAAGCGATGCGCACCGGCAAATCGCTCCGCGCTGGAACAGCAGGCGTTTCAGCGGCCTCCATAGCGCCGCTCACGGGTGGCGTAGTGATCAAGCGCCTCGCGCAAGTGCCCGGGCGTGAAATCGGGCCAGAGCACATCGGTGAACCACATTTCGGCATAGGCCGCCTGCCACAGCAGGAAGTTCGAAAGTCGGACTTCGCCCGAAGTGCGGATGAGCAGATCGAGCGGCGGCAGGTCTGCCGTATCAAGTTCGGCCTCGATGGCGGCAACCGTCACATCGCCCTTGGCCGCCGCGGCAGCCGCCGCACGCGCGATTTCCTGCTGCGAACCGTAGTTGAGCGCGATGGCGAGCGTGGTGCTGCGGCCATGCGCCGTGCGGGCGAGCGCATCCTCGATCATCGTCACGATATCGGGGGGCAGGATCTTGTAATCACCGATGATCTTGAGCCGAACGTCGTTGGCGGCAAATTCATCGATATCGCTGCGGATGAACGCGCGCAGCAGGCCCATCAGATCGGAAATCTCGTCCTCGGGCCGCTTCCAGTTTTCCGAGGAAAACGCATAGAGCGTGAGCGCCTCGAGCCCCATGTGGCGCGCCGCGCGAACCACTTCGCGTACCGCATCGACACCGCGCTTGTGGCCCACGGCGCGCGGCATCAGGCGCTTCTTCGCCCAGCGGCCATTGCCGTCCATGATGATCGCGACATGGCGCGCGGGGCCCGTGTAGCCCCCGCCCTGCTGGCCGGAAACCTTCGTTTCTGATCGAGGCGCCGGGGCCGCGTTCACTTGCCGAGGATTTCCTTTTCCTTCTGCGCGCTCACTTCGTCCGCAGCCTTGATCTGCTCATCAGTCAGCTTCTGCAGTTCGGTTTCGAGGCGCTTGCGCTCGTCCTCCGAGATTTCCTTCTTGCTCTCATCGGCCTTCAGCGCATCCATCCCGTCGCGGCGGACGTTGCGGATCGCGATCTTGGCCTTCTCGGAATACTGCGAGGCGAGCTTGGCCAGTTCCTTGCGGCGCTCCTCGGTGAGATCCGGGATCGGCAGGCGCAGCGTGTTGCCATCGTTGATCGGGTTGAGACCAAGGCCCGCCGAACGGATCGCCTTTTCGACCGGGCCGATATTCGACTTGTCCCACACCTGCACCGTCAGCATGCGCGGCTCGGGCGCTGAAACCGTCGCGACCTGGTTGAGCGGGGTGTTCGCGCCGTAAACCGTGACCGTGATCGGATCGAGCAGCGCCACGTTCGCGCGGCCCGTGCGCAAGCCCGAAAGATCACTCCTGAGCGATTCGACAGCGCCTTTCATCCGGCGTTCGAGATCGGCCTTATCGTACTTGGCCATGACTCAAGCTTCCTTCCTAAACGCTCATCTTCTGGACGATGGTCTGCGTACCCTGCCCCGCCAGGACGCGGGCAAGATTGCCGCGCTCGCGGATCGAGAACACCACGATGGGAATGGCGTTGTCGCGGCACAGCGCCACGGCAGAAGCGTCCATCACCTTGAGATTATCTGCCAGAACCGTATCGAAATCGACAAAGTCGTACCGCTTGGCATTGGGGTTCTTCTTGGGATCGTCGTCATAAACGCCGTCAACACTGGTGCCCTTGAAGAGGGCATCGCACTTCATCTCGGCGGCGCGCAGCGCGGCACCGGAATCGGTGGTGAAATAGGGGGCGCCAACGCCTGCCGCGAAGATCACCACGCGGCCCTTCTGCAGATGGCGTTCGGCGCGGCGGCGGATCACCGGCTCGCACACTTCGTCCATCTGGATCGCGGATTGCACGCGGGTTTCGACACCGGCCTTTTCGAGCGCGCTCTGCATCGCCAGCGCGTTCATGATCGTGGCGAGCATGCCCATGTAATCGGCCTGCGCGCGGTCCATCCCCTTGGCAGCCCCCGCCATGCCGCGGAAGATATTGCCGCCGCCGATGACAAGGCACAGCTCAAGCCCGGTGTCCTTCGCGGCCTTCAGTTCCTCGGCCATCTGCGCGACGAAATCGGTATCGATACCGAAGGGCTGGCTTCCCATCAGCACTTCGCCCGAAAGCTTGAGAAGTACGCGCTTGAGGGGAGGAAGGCTCATCGTCCGGGAAAACTCGACTGAGTGGAAAGCGCCGCCCTTATACGCACGGGGCGGCGCATGCCAAGGGCATGGGGCACAGGTTTGTGCGCGGCGCGGGGGGGCGGCGCTCCCGGAAAACCGGAAGACGCTGCCCCCCGCACGGGCTTACTTGATGCCGGCAGCCGCAGCGACTTCGGCTGCGAAGTCGGTGGCTTCCTTCTCGATGCCCTCGCCGAGCTGGAAGCGGACGTAGTCGACTAGCGTGATCTTGGTGCCGGCAGCCTTGCCGGCGGCCTCGACGACCTGTGCAACCGGTGTCTTGTTGTCCATCACGAACAGCTGCGAGAGCAGCGCGTTGTCCTTGGCATACTTGGCCACAGCGCCGTCGACCATCTTGGCCTGCACTTCGGCCGGCTTGCCGGTTTCGGCAGCCTTTTCCGCCGCGATCTTGCGTTCGCGCGCGATGGTTTCGGGATCGAGGTCATCGGCCTTGAGCGCGAGCGGGAAAGCAGCGGCGATGTGCATCGCGATCTGCTTGCCGAGCGGCTCCAGCACATCGGCACCGGCTTCGGATTCGAGCGCGACGAGGACGCCGATCTTGCCAAGGCTCGGCGCAGCGGCGTTGTGCATGTAGGGCACGACGACGCCGCTCGAGACCGCGACGGTCTTCATGCGGCGAACCTGCTGGTTTTCGCCGATGGTCGCGACGTTGTTGGTCAGCTTGTCGGCGACCGTACCGCCATCGGGGTACGCCGCAGCCTTGAGCGCCTCGACATCGTCAGCCGCGAGGCCCAGCGCGGTTTCGGTCGTCTTGCGCACGAAATCCTGGAACTGCTCGTTCTTGGCGACAAAGTCGGTTTCCGAGTTCACTTCGACGGCAACGCCGCGGGTGCCCGAAACGGCAACGCCGACGAGGCCTTCCGCAGCGGTACGGCTCGACTTCTTGGCAACAGCGGCAAGGCCCTTGGCGCGCAGCGCGTCAACGGCGGCTTCGATATCGCCCGCGGTCTCGTCCAGGGCCTTCTTGCAATCCATCATGCCCGCGCCAGTGCGCTCGCGCAGGTTCTTCACGTCAGCGGCGGTATAGGCCATTGCGGTGATCCTTCTTGTCTCGTGAATATGGGTGCGGCCGCAGCCCGGTCATAGCTACCTGGCGCGGCCCGTAAGGGGTGTTCGGATCAGTTCGGTGACGGCGCCCTCGTGGGCACCGTCACCTTGAACTGCCGCAATCAGGCTTCGGTCGGCTCGGCCGCAGCTTCTTCGGGAAGCGGCTCGTCCATCGCGCCGAGATCCGCGCCCGAGGCGATCGCCGCATCACGGCCGCCACGGGTGGCAGCAGCGGCGACGGCTTCGCAGTAGAGGCGGATGGCGCGGCTGGCGTCATCGTTCGCCGGAACCGGGAACGCGATGCCATCGGGCGAAACGTTGGAATCGAGGATCGCGACGACCGGGATGCCGAGGACGTTGGCTTCCTTGATCGCCAGCTCTTCCTTGTTGGCGTCGATCACGAACATCACGTCCGGAATACCGCCCATGTCACGGATGCCGCCGAGCGAAAGCTCGAACTTGTCACGCTCGCGGGTGAGCTGGAGCACTTCCTTCTTGGTGAGGCCAGCGGTGTCGCCCGAGAGCTGCTCTTCCAGCGCCTTGAAGCGCTTGATCGAACCCGAGATCGTCTTCCAGTTGGTGAGCATGCCACCCAGCCAGCGGTGGTTGACATAGTGCTGGCCCGACATGCGCGCGGCCTGGGCAATCGGCTCCTGCGCCTGGCGCTTGGTGCCGACGAACAGAACCTTTCCGCCGCCCTGGACGGTGGCAGAGACGAACTCGAGCGCGCGGGCGAACAGCGGCACGGTCTGCGAGAGGTCGAGAATGTGGATGCCGTTGCGGGCGCCGAAGATGTACGGCTTCATCCGCGGGTTCCAGCGGTGGGTCTGATGGCCGAAATGCGCGCCGGCCTCGATCAATTGCTGCATGGTGACGACGGGGGCCGCCATAGGTCATTCCTTTCCGGTTAAGCCTCTGGAATGCAGGAACCGCTTTTCGGGAAAGACCCCAGCGCGGCACCGGTATGTGCGCATTCCATGTGGATTGCCGCGCCCGATGTGAACACCGTGTCCGAATCATGACGTAGCGCTGGCGCCGTTAGCGCCGTAGCGGCCCCGCGTCTACACCCAAGTACGCCGACGCGGGGCAGAGTTGCCTTGCGCGGATCGTCAAACCGGCCGCACATCCCGCCGGCCGTTGGCGGTCGCGCCCGAAGCAGGCGCCCTCCCATACCGCCGCAGCGGTCCCCACGCTCCCCGTGCGCGGGGATCGTAACCAAAACGGCATTCCGTTCGAATTAGCAGGCAGGTGCAGTGACAAAACCGCCCGGTGCAACATGCGTACGGGTGCACTGCTACCCCATTGCTGAATTTCTGGAGTGCCCCCTCGAATCGGCTTGACGAGGTGGAACAAAAAGAGAACAATCGGGCCATAGACGGGATGGGCTTGGAATTTCCGAATCTCTCCCCATTTTATCCACAGGGTGTCCACCGCCTGTCAAGCGGTTCGCCCAGGTTCGAAAGGCAGTGTTTCCATGTCGATGGTCTCCCTCCTCGCCTCGCTTGTGATGGCCGGCGCAGGCTTCGTGGCTTTTGCGGCGATCGCTGTCACCGTGCGCGCTCAGCTGCCCGCGGTGCGCCGCCTCTTCGCGGATTCGCGCGCGCTCGCTGCTGATCGCGAGTTCCTCGTGCAGATCACGGCAACCACTGCACCCGCCGCACCACGCATCGCCGTGCGGCCTCGCCGGGCGCAAGTGCGCCTGGTCAGGCCTGTTCAGGCTTCGGTTGGCCCGCGCTGGCGCGCTGCAGCCTGATGCGGCGATAGCGCCACACGCCCACCGGCATCAGCGCCAGGTAAATGGCGCAAAGGCCGACGAGGGTGAGCCAGGGTTCGGTGAGCAGCGCAACGGTGAACATCCCGGCGAGCGCAATCACCTCGAGCCGGATCGCCCGGCGCGGACGGAGTGCCCCCCAGCCAAGGGTCGGCAGGTTGGATATCATCAGGAACGCGATCAGCAGCGCCCAGGGCCCGACCACGATGGGCGCGCGCAACACGTCCAGCCCGCTGGCAAACCACAGGTAGAGCGGCAGGAAGGCAAGACCGGCGCCAACCGGCGCAGGCACGCCGGTCATGAACCCGGCAGACTTGTGCGGCTGGCCGGGCAGATCGATCGAGGCATTGAACCGGGCGAGCCGCAGCGCGCAGCACACGGCGAGCGCCAGCGCAGCAAACCAGCCGTAGCGTGGCGCAGCGCTGAGCGACCAGAGATAGAGGATCAGCGCCGGTCCGACCCCGAAGGCAATCGCATCGGACAAGCTGTCAAGCTCGGCCCCGAAGCGCGACTGCGCCTTCATCAGCCGCGCAACCCGGCCGTCGATGCCGTCGAGCAACCCGGCAAGCATCACCGCCAGCACCGCCGAATGAAAATCCCCGCCGATCGCGAAGCGAATGCCAGTCAGCCCGCTGCACAGCGCCGCCGAAGTGATGGCGTTTGGCACCAGTGCGCGCAGGGTCAGTCCGCGCGGCAGGCGGCGGCGGCCGAAATCCTCGCCCGAGTACAAATTTCCGGCACCATCCCTTGCCGCGGCGCGCTTGCCCGGCGGGGGTAGCTCGCTCACTGGCGGACACCCTCGATCATCAGGGTCTGGCCGAGCACGGCGAGAACCGTTTCCCCGGCAACAACGCGCTGGCCGATCAACACGCGAGGCTCGGTGCCCGCGGGCAGATAGACATCCACGCGGCTGCCGAAGCGGATCAGGCCGATGCGCTGGCCGCCCGCGACGATATCGCCCGCCTTGACGAACGGCACGATGCGCCGCGCCACAAGGCCCGCAATCTGGGTGAAGCCGATGCGCACCCCGTCGCCGCGCTCGACCACGAAGTGCTGGCGCTCGTTCTCCTCGCTCGCCTTATCGAGATCGGCGTTGAGGAATTTACCCGGGATATAGACCACTCTCCGCACCGTGCCGCCGATGGGCGTGCGGTTCACGTGGACGTCAAACACCGACATGAAGATGGAAACCCGCGTCACCGGAACATCGGCCAGCGCTGGCTGACCGGTACCGTCATCCGCAGTCATCTCGCGCGGGGGGGGGACCGTGCAGATCAGGGTGATGAGCCCATCGGCAGGCGCCACGATCATACTGTCGTCGCACGGCGTCACACGCTCGGGATCGCGGAAGAAGGCGAGCACACCCAGCGTCAGAACGGCGAGCGGCCAGCCCAGCAGCGAACCACCCAGCAGCGCGCCCAAGATGCAGAGCGCCCCAGCGATCGCACCGAACTTGCGCCCCTCCGCATGGATTGCGGGCCAGGTGAACCCGGCCGAACCACGCCCACGATTGTCTAGAATTTCTCCCGGCATCCTGCCCCTTTAGGCTCCGGCGCGCGCGCGGACAAGCACCCTGCGGAATGCCCGCGCGCAAGCACCACCCAGGCGCTGCGACTCTTAACCATCGGCGGGGGCCTGGTAACGCCTTGTGATCGCGCTACGTAAAATTCAGCATGAAATCGGCAAATTCACAACCATTCCGGACTATTTTTTAAAAATATTATCAATGGCATCCGGCGCTTTCCTTAGCGTTGCCCGAAGTAAGGTCTGGCGGGGGGTATATCTGTCAGACTTGAAATTATTGCATGATTTCATAGCCTTGAAGATGCGGATCGGTCGGCACGCTAACCATTTTTGGTTAACGCTCCAACTCAGAGGCCAGGCCCCTTCCGGCCCTTAGCCACCGCCCCGCGCCTCTCCGTTCTTACCTGATGTTAACCACGCCCGGCGGAAAGGATCACGTATGAATACGTACCTCATCCCCCTCCGCCGGGCTGCGGGCATCGCTGGATGCTCGCTGGTTGCCCTTTCCGTGACCGCTCCCTTCGCGGGCACCGCGCATGCCACTGGTGTGCTCGCGGGAACGCTCATCGAGAACACCGCGACCGCCACCTACCAATCGGGCTCGGCTACCGGTTCGGTCACGTCGAACAAGGTCACCGTGAAAGTCGACGAGCTGCTCGATGTTGCCGTGGCGACGCTCAGCACCGCGCCGGCGACGGCGAGCAGCGATCCAGCTCTCCTGATCTACTCGGTCACCAACAGCGGCAACGGCCCCGAAGCATTCAATCTTGCCGCCGATCCCAAGATTTCGGGCAACGCCTTCGATGGCGCGGTCAAGTCCGTCGTGCTCGATAGCAACAACAACGGCGTCTACGATCCCGGCGTCGATACCGTGCTGACCGCCGGCTCGCTCGCGACGCCGCTTCTCGCGCCGGACAAGAGCGTCAAGGTCTTCGTGCTGGCCACACTCCCGGCTGGGGCGAGCGACGCGCAGACCAGCCAGGTCCGCCTCACCGCCACCGCGCAAACCGGCACCGGAACGCCTGGCACCAGCTTTGCCGGCAAGGGCGAAGGCGGCGGCGATGCGGTAGTTGGCCTGACCACCGCTTCGGCCAATTCGCTTGCTGCGCTGATCGCCAGCCTTGCCAACATCACGCTGACCAAGTCCGCCACGATCCTCGATCCGTTCGGCACGGCCAAACCCGTGCCCGGCGCGGTCGTCACGTATTCACTGGCCGCCAAGGTGACCGGCAGCGGCGCGCTCGATGGCCTGCATGTCATCGATACGATCCCTGAAGGAACCACATACGTGCCCGGCTCGCTCAAGCTTGATGCCGCAGCGCTGACCGACGGAGCCGATAGCGATGCCGGCACCGGCGGTACCAGCGGGATCGACGTGGCGCTCGGCAAGATCACCGGCGGCACCACGCGCACTGTCAATTTCTCCGTCAAGATCAACTGATTAGTTAGGGAAGCGAACCATGAAACCCTCCTTCATCGTCAAGTCCCTCGCTGGCCCGCTCGCCATTGCCGCGATGACCGGTCCCGCGTTCGCAGTAGCGCAACCCGCGCCTGCCGCCCCCGCGGCCGTCTCGCTGCAGGTCGACGTCATGGTCGAGAAGACCGTGAGCGAAAACGGGGCGAGCAAGGTCCAACTGGTCGAACCCAAGGTCGTCGTGCCGGGCGACAAGCTGGTCTACACGCTGCGCTATCACAACACCGGCGGCCTGCCAGCCACGAACTACGTGATGACCAATCCGCTGCCCTCGGCGGTTCAGCTCGCGCCCGGTGGCGCGCCGGGCACCGAAGTCTCGGTCGATGGCGGCAAGACCTGGGGCCAGCTCGCCAGCCTCAAGGTCACCGGCAGCGATGGTAGCGCACGCGCGGCCGGCAGCGCCGATGTGACGCACGTTCGCTGGACCATTCCCGCAATCGCTCCGGGCACTTCGGGTGAGGTTCAATACCATGGAATCGTTCGCTGAACCGGCGAAACGGGGGGTCGCCGTGCCTGTGAGCGACCTGAATATTCGCAGGCAACCCAGTGGAGCATAAGAAAATGACGTATCGCAGCAGACTGCTGGGTGCGGCGGGCGTTTGCGCCCTTGCCGTTCTCGGCGCAAATCCGGCCCACGCGGCCGGTACAACCGCGGGGTCGACGATCACCAATACGGTGTCGGTGGCCTTCCAGGTCGGCGGCATCAACCAGACCGGCACCAGCGCTTCGGACACGCTCACGGTCGACCGCAAGATCAACCTCACCGTTGCCGAAGTCGGCTCGACCACGACGACTGTCACGCCGGGTTCGGTCAACCAGGTAACGGCGTTCACGGTCGTGAACACCTCGAACGCACCGCTCGACCTCGCGCTTGCCGCAGCCCAGCAGGCGGGCGGCGCGGGTGCGCACTCGAACACCGATTCGTTCGATGTGACCAACGTGCGCATCTTCCGCGACGTGAACAACAACGGCACGTACGAATCCGGTACCGACACCGCGGTGACCTACCTCGACGAAGTGGCCGCGGATGCTTCGGTCCAGGTGCTCGTTGTTTCCGACGTGCCGCTGGCCCAGGCCAACGGTGCGGTCGCGGCGGTGACGCTCACCGCAACGGGCCGCGAAGCGGGCTCTGCCGGCAGCATGGGTGCGGCGCTGGTCCAGACCACGGGCGCCAACACCTCGGGCATGGATACAGTGTTCGCCGATGGCGCGGGCGCGACCGACGCTCTGCGTGATGCCGCGTTCTCGGCCAAGGACGACTACACCGTCTCGGCCGCCACGCTCAGCGCGGTCAAGTCCTCGCGTATCATCAGCGATCCGATCAACGGGACGACCAACCCGAAGATGATCCCAGGTGCGACAATCCAGTACTGCATCGCGATCAGCAATGCCTCGGGCAGCGCCTCGGCGACGACCATCACCGTGAACGACCCTATCCCGGCGAACCTGACCTACGATACGGCGTTCGGTGTGAAGACCAACGGCACCGCGACGATCGCGAGCGGCGTTGCAACCTGCAACACCGATACGACCGGCACCGGCACGATGGCCTCGAACACAGTGAGCGGCACGCTTGCTTCGGTCGCCGGGGGCGAAACCAAGACGGTGGTGTTCCAAGCCACGATCAATTGAGCGGGCTCTAAGAGGGCACCTCTCAAGACATCAAGGACATTGGACGGTCAGGCGGCGGCAAACCCGGGGGGATGCCGCCGCCCCGCTCCTCTTCTGTCCTGAAAACAAAGAAAAAACGCCATGCCGGCATTGCGGAACAGGATCTGGGCGATGGCCGCGCTGCTCTTTGCAGCGCTGCTTATCGCGACCAGCGTTCCCGTCGCGGCAAACACCATCACCAACACCGCGCACGCGCACTGGAACCGGGGCGAAGCCGAACTGACGACCGATTCCAACGTGGTATCGTTCGATGTGTTGCGCGACGATACGCGGATTTTCGTGCTGCCCCTGCCCAATGGCAGCGAAACGCTCGCGATCAACGCCGGTAATTGCGGCGGCACAGCGCTGCCGAGCGTCAATATCGACCCGAAAGGCGCCGATCCGGCGGAACCTGCGACGATTTCGAGCATCATTGTCGGTCAGCCGGTGGTTTTCCGCCTCGTGCTGGGGCACGCCGGGCTCGATCCCTCGCGGATCGATACCGTGAATGTCACGATCACTTCAGCCAGCGGCGACAAGGAGCAGGTCGCCATCGCCGAAACGGCTGCCGACAGCGGCGTGTTCTATGGCGCCATCCCGACCAGCGCGATCCCGCCGCAGCCCAAGGACGGCGATTGCCGGCTCAGCGTTTCGGGCGGTGACCGGGTTACGGTGAGCTACAACGGCACGAGCGGTGACGGTGCGGTGGTCAAGACCGACGTCGACGTGCTGGCCGACCCCTATGGTCTTGTTTTCGATAGCGAAGATGCCGCTCCGATTGACGGCGCGCGGGTTACGCTGGTCGATGTCGCCACCGGCCAGCCTGCCCGCGTGTTCGCAGACGACGGAGTCACGACCTGGCCTTCGACGATCGTCACCGGATCGGTCATCACCGATGGAGCGGGGCGCACCTGGCAGATGCCGGACGGCGAATATCGCTTCCCGCTTGCGCCTCTCGGCACATATCGGCTCGTTGTCGTCCCGCCTGATCCCTATACCGCGCCATCCGCGCTGACTCCGAAGAATTTCACCGGACTCAGGCGCCCCGATGGCGGTGATCTGGCTATTTTTCCAGCATCCTATGGTGAAAGTCTGGCACTTTCGAGCCCGGCGCCAGTCCGCGTCGACATACCGGTCGACCGGCCGCCGGTCGCGGTAAGCCTCAGCAAGGTTGCCTCGCGGCAAGTCGCCCAGCCAGGCGATGCCGTGTTTTACACGATAACGGTGCGCAATACCGATCCCGGGCGCATGAAGCGCGGCGTGGTGCTTAGCGATACGCCATCGGCAAGCCTGCGTCTGCGGGCCGGCACGATCCGCATCGACGGCGTGAATGCGCCACAGGATGCGGTTGCGGTGGCGCCCGATGGCCGCACCATGACCATTGCCATCGGCACGATCGCACCGGGCGCAACCCGCACGGTGATGTATGCCATGACGGTTCGGCCCGAAGCCTCCGCCGGCAACGCGGTTAACCGTATTGACGCTGTAGATGCAAGAGGACTAACCGCAACGGCGAGCGCAGCCATTCGCATCGAACGCGACAACCTTGCCGCGACGATGACCCTGATCGGCCGCATCACGCTGGGCAGCTGCGACGTGCCGAACACGCGCCTGGCACCTCGCCCCGGTATCGGCGGGGTGCGCCTCGTGCTCGAGGACGGCAGCTTCGCGGTCACCGATGCGGAAGGGCGCTATCACTTCGAAGGGCTGATGCCCGGCACGCATGTAGTTGAAGCACAAGCCGTTACACTGCCCAAGGGCGGCAAGTTCGTCGATTGCACGCGCTCCACCCGCAGCGCCGGCAGCGCCTCCAGTCGCTTTGTGATCGGCCAGGGCGGTAGCCTCGTCGTCGCAAATTTCGCGACCACCGTGCCTGCCGAAACGCTGGCTGCCGCCGCCGCCGCGGCAGCGGCCAAGCCCGCCACAGAGACTGACCGCAGCGCATCGGGCGGCGACAGGGACTGGATCGCCACGGGCGATGGCCCCACCGAGTTCCTCTTCCCGGCCGCTGATTACAACCCGCGCGCACCGACCACCCGCGTAGTGATCCGCCACCGCAAGGGGCAAACTGTCATGCTGAAGATCGACGGCAAACCGGTCGACAAGCTCGCCTTCGATGGTTCGCAGAGCTCGCCCGAGGGCTTTGCCGTCAGCGTGTGGCGCGGTTTGCCGCTGCTGGGCGAGGACACCCGCTTTGACGCGGAAATCCGCGATGCCAGCGGCGCCGTAGTGCAGACGATTACCCGCACCGTGCACTTCGGCGCGACCCCGGCGAAAGTCGAACTGGTGCCCGAACGCACTCACCTTGTCGCCGATGGCGCGACGCGCCCGGTTGTGGCGGTGCGGGTACTTGATCGCACCGGCCGCCCGGTTCACGCCGGAATTTCCGGCCCGATCGTCCTGTCTGCGCCATACGAAAGCGCGGCGGCGCTCGATGCCATGCAGAGCCGCGTGCTTTCGGGGCTCGACCGGGCAGCGCCGACCTGGATCGTCAAGGGCGATGACGGCGTTGCGCTGATCGAACTTGCCCCCACGATGGTCAGCGGCAGCCTCGACCTCTCGTTCCAGTTCACCGACCGCGAAGTGAAGCGCCAGCAGGTGCTCGAAGCCTGGGTCGTGCCCGGCGAAGCGAAGTGGACGCTCGTCGGCCTTGCCGAAGGCGCGGTCGGCGCGAAGTCGATCGCCGATCACATGCAGCGCACCGGGCATTTCGACAGCGACCTTGGCAACCATGCCCGTGTTGCATTCTACGCCAAGGGGCGGATCAAGGGCAAATGGCTGGCAACCGTGGCGTATGACAGCGCCAAGCAGCGCGCCGAACAGCGCCTGCTCGGCGGGCTCGATCCCCGGGCCTACTACACGGTGTTTGCCGATGGCTCGGATCGCCGCTTCGATGCCGCGAGCGTCAACAAGCTCTATGTCCGCATCGAAAGCGCCAAAGTTCGCGCGCTGTTCGGCGATTTCGATACCGGTTTCGATCACACCCAGCTCGGCCGCTATCAGCGCACGATGACCGGCGTGAAGGCCGAAGCCCGCGTGGGCAAGCTGCGCGGCGAGGCCTATGCCGCCAAGGTTGCCACCACGCACCGCCGCGACCAGATCCCCGGTGGCGGCATCAGCGGCCCCTATGGCCTTTCCAGCCGCGCCATCGTCCCCAACAGCGAGACGGTGACGATCGAGGCGCGCGACCGTTTCCGGTCCGAAGTCGTCGTCTCCAGCCAGGTGCTGACGCGCTTCATCGACTACGACATCGATCTCCTCGCCGGCACGATCACCTTCAAGCAGCCGGTGCTGAGCCGCGATGCGAACCTCAATCCGCAAACGATCGTGGTCGACTATGAAATCGACACGCTGAACGGCGGGGCATGGAACGCCGGTGCGCGCGCCGAATGGCGCAACAAGTCGGAGAAGGTCCGCCTCGGCGCGACCGCAATCAGCGATGCTTCGGCGAATGCCGGTGCGGCGGTCACGCGTACCAATCTCGGCGCGGTCGATGCCAAGGTCTTCCTCGGCACCAAGACCGAAGTGCGCGCCGAAGCGGCGATGAGCCACGCCACCGGTGGCAACACCAAGGCGGCATGGCTGATCGAGGCCGAGCGCCACGACGCGCGGCTCGATGTGCTGGCCTATATCCGCTCGCTCGATGCCAATTTCGGCGTGGGACAAGTGAGCATCGGTGAGCTTGGCCGCCGCAAGATCGGCCTCGATACGCGCTATCGCCTCAGCCAGAAGTGGCTGGTGAGCATGGCCGCATGGCGCGACCAGTCGTTGATCGATGGTTCACGGCGCAGCGCGATCCAGCTTGGCACGACGTGGAATTCGGCCGGCACGGAAATGCGGCTCGGCATCGCGCGCTACAGCGAGACACTGGCGGAAGGCGCGGCGGCAGGCCCGACCGGGGCGAAGGGCGGCAGCACCACGCTGATCGAGGCCGGCACCACCAAGCGCCTGTTCGACAACAAGCTGGAGCTGAGCGCAGCTGGCTCGATCTCGATCGGCAGCCGGGATGCGACTTCGTATCAGGCACCGCGCTACCGGCTGGGCCTGCGCTATGCGATCACCCCCAATGTGCGCCTGATCAGTGACTATGAGATCGGCAATGGCAGCCAGGGCGAAACGCGCACGCTGCGCGGCGGGTTGGAAGTGCAGCCGTGGACCGGCGCCAAGATCGCCACGGTGATCGGCCAGCAGACCAGCAAGGGCCTCCCCGCGGCGGGCGATCAGCAGGCGATCACCGAGCAGGGCAAGCGCGCCTTTGCCTCCTATGGTCTCGCGCAGTCACTGCCGGTCAGCAAATCCCTGACGCTCGACGCGACGATCGACGGCAACAAGGTGATCGGCGGCAAGAGCGCGCTCGCGACGAACGGCGGGACGGCAGTGGTCGGCGCGAGCAGCCAGACCACGATTGCCGAGGATTTCACCGCCTATACACTCGGCGCAACATGGCGTGCAGGCCGCTGGAGCGCGACCGCGCGCGCAGAATTGCGCAGTGGCGACCTATCAAAGCGCAAGGGCGTGACGTTCGGCATGATTCGCCAGATGGGCGAAGGCAGCGTCGTCGGCGGAGCGGTAACCTGGTCCACGATGCATGACGTGACCGGCGCGACGAGCGAAGTTGGCAGCGCCGCGATCTCGATCGCGCACCGCCCGGCCACTTCGGCCTTTGCGTTCCTCAGCAAGTTCGAATTCCGCAGCGACCGCATTTCGGGCGTGACCGCGGCGACGGCCACCGGCAGCGGCGCAGCGACCGATGGCACCGCGCTCACCGTCGATGGCAATGCCCGCTCGCGGCGGATCGTCGCCAGCTTCTCCGGCGATTGGGCACCGAGCGGCCGGGTGAACGGGCAGATGGTCCAGCGCACCGAAATCGGCGTGTTTGTTGCCGCCCGGCACAATCTCGATCGGTATCAGGGGTTCGATCTGGCCGGGACGACCGTGCTGGGCGGGCTCGATGCGCGGATCGGCATCGGCCGGCATATCGAAGTGGGCGGCAGCGCCACCGTGCGCCGCAGCCTGTCCGATGGCACGACATCCTATGCCTTTGGCCCGCAGATCGGCATCGTTCCGGCCGATAACGTGATGGTCGTGATCGGTTACAACCTGACCGGCTTCCGCGACCGCGATTTTGCCGCCGCGCGCAACACGACCAAAGGCGTTTTCGCCACCATGCGGGTCAAGTTCGATAGCAATAGTCTCGGTTTTCTCGGCCTCGGCCGTTAAGGAAGCCGGTTAATACCTGCTTGCTGAGCGTACCGGGGCGGGACGAGGCCGGCTGGCGCACTTGCCGCCACCGTGCGAGCGGCCTATCAATCCGTTGGTAACTTTGCCGCTTGCGCAGGAATGGCCAGTGCACCGCGTTCGCCTCGCTTGTCCCCGCCCGATGATCCGCTGGATAGCGGCGGCAGTTGCGGGCGTCGGTCTTGCCAGTTCCGCCGCCCCTGCCCTCGCCGCAACGCCTTCGGTTACCGTGAGCGCGGATCAGGCGCTGCGCTTTGGCAGCTTTTTCACCGATACAACTGGCACTCGCACCGTTTCGGCAACCGGATCGGTTACAGGCTCGGCGATCATCCCACTCACCGGTACAGCCCCCGGCCCGGCGCAGTTCACCTTCACCTATGATCGCGGTAACAATGCCAACGTGGCCTATTCGCTGCTGGTTGCAGTGCTGGTGCCGAGCACGGCGCGCCAGGTGAGCGGCGGCGTGACGGGCACCATCGCGCGGTTCGATACCGATCTGCCCGGAGTGGGCTCGCTGCTGCCAGGCCAGACGACACAATTCACCCTGACGGGATGTCAACGCCGGATCTGCAGCCGGACCTTCCGCGTCGGCGGCACACTTCAGGTAGCGCGAACCTCGGGCGGAGCGGATCTCGCGATTCCCTTGCCCATCGTCGTTACCGTGCTGGCGGAATTGTGATGCGCGCCCGTCTGGCCTTGGGCGCTTTGGCCGCAGTGCTTGCATCGTCGGCACACGCGGCAACCGGACAGAGCTCCACTGCAATAGGCCAGGCGCAGGCGGTGATCATCGCGCCGATCATCGCCGTAGCGCTTGGCGATCTTGATTTCGGCTCACTCACCTCGTCACCAACGGCAAGTGGATCAATCACTGTCGGTACGGAAGGCGGCGCAACATATGCAGGCGGCGCCGCGCCGGCCTGTGCGGGCGGCGGTGCGTGCGCCGGGATTGCGCCGGCGCGGTTCC
>CAZQEH010000029.1:0-39062 GCA_964592205.1 uncultured Novosphingobium sp. | reverse complement strand
GTTGTTTCCAACGTCGATGGCGCCGCGCTTGCTGCCGCCGTGGCCCAGTGCGATCCTGCCACCACGCTGATCGCTGTGGCCTCGAAGACCTTCACCACCACTGAAACGCTGCTCAATGCCGTGAGCGCGCTTGATTGGCTGCGCGAGGGAGGCGTTGAAGATCCCTATGGCCGCGTTGTCGCGCTGACCGCAGCGCCGGACAAGGCGGTCGCCTGGGGCGTCGACGAAACCCGCGTCCTGCCGTTCGCCGAAACCGTCGGCGGGCGCTATTCGCTGTGGTCGTCGATCGGCTTTCCCATTGCAATTGCGCTGGGCTGGGATGGATTCGCCGCCTTCCTTGCCGGTGCCGCCGCGATCGACCGGCACTTCCTCGAAGCGCCAGTGTCCGAAAACGTGGTAGTCCGCGCTGCCTTTGCCGATCTTTACTACACGCAGGCCCGCCACTGCGGCAGCCGCGCGGTGTTCGCCTATGACGAACGCCTGCGCCTCCTGCCGAGCTACCTCCAGCAGCTCGAGATGGAATCGAACGGCAAGCGCGTTACGGCACAGGGCCAGCCGCTTGCCCGCCCCAGCGCGCCCGTTACGTGGGGCGGTGTCGGTACCGATGCGCAGCATGCGGTGTTCCAGTTGCTGCATCAAGGCACGCACCTGATCCCGGTCGATTTCCTCGCGATCAGCGTTCCCGGCCACGATTTCGATCCGGCGCACCACCGCACGCTGCTCGCCAATTGCTTTGCGCAAGGTGCCGCGCTCATGGCGGGCAAGGCCGGTGGCGACGATATGGCGCGCGACTATCCCGGTGACCGTCCTTCCGCCACGATCCTCTGCGACGAACTGGGTGCGGCAACGCTCGGCAGCCTGATCGCCTTCCACGAGCACCGCACCTTCGTTTCGGCGATGATGCTGGGGATCAATCCCTTCGACCAGTTTGGCGTCGAGCTTGGCAAGGCCATCGCAAAGTCGATCGAGGCGGGCGATGCCAGATTTGATGCTTCGACCACGGCGCTGCTGGCGGCGGCTGGCATCGACTAATGATCCGAGCCGCGCTGGTCGTTCTGCTGGCGCTCGTCCCGGTTGCAGCGGCGGCCGATCCGCTGGCGGTGCGCGGTGAGCGGCTCTATGTTGCGGCGAATGTCGAGGGCCATCCGGTCGAAGCGCTGCTCGATTCTGCCGCCGAGCTTTCGGTTATCGACCGCGCGCGCGGCTCGGGCGGCGAACAGGATGCCGAACTGGTCCGTAACGTTACAATCACGGCGCTGGGTGTGACGCTATCCGGAACGACCGTTGGCGTGACCGACCTGTCGGATGTCGGCGCCCGCCTGCTGGGCCGCCGCCTCGATGTGATCCTTGGCCACGACCTGTTTGCAGAAACGCGCCTTGCAATAGACATTGAGGGCGGCACGATGACGCGGCAAGACCGCACGGAGCCGGTTTCAGGCACGGAACTGCCGGTTTCGGGGCACGACGGGATCGATTCCATCCCGGTGCAGATCGCCGGCAAGACCGTTCCGGCCGATTTCGATCTCGGCAATGGCGGCGGACCACTGATCAGCAAGGAACTGGTGGCTTCGCTCGGGCTCAAGCCGGTCGGGCTGGAACCCGGCGGCGGCATCGGCGGTGCGATCTCGGCCGAAATCTACTACCTGCCCGAACTGGACCTCGGCGGCGTGCGCTTTCCCCGGTTGCGCGCCCGGCTTGATCCACACAGCAACGCCGGTGCGCTCAATATCGGCGTGAGCGTGCTGCGCCGCTTCCTGATCGTGACCGATCTTGGCCAGCGCAAGATCTGGCTCGCCCCGCGGCCCCGGGCCTGACGCCGGAATCAGGGGTTCGACGCTGTGTCCGCAGTGGACGTGGTCGATGTGTCGAACCGGACCGCACCGCTGATCCAGACCGCCGAAAGCAGCCCGATCGCCAGCAGTGCGCCGATCACGACCATCTTGACAAGGCTCCTGTCCTCATCGCCGCCGCTGACCTCTTCGGTGTCGATATGGACCTCTTCGCCTTCATGCTTCATTGCTGATCTTCCCGCCGCGGCCGGATTGGCCGCGTGCTGCATAGACGCGCCCGGCATCCCGGAAGTTCCGTGCCGAAGCAGGATGTGCCGCAAATCGATGGCAGTTGGGCATTGTCGCAGTGCCCCCCGATACTCCATATGGGTGCACGTAGCAGGAGCCTCCCGAATGAACGACACCCAGTACGACTATGATCTCTTTGTTATCGGTGCTGGTTCGGGCGGCGTGCGCGCCAGCCGCATTGCCGCCAGCCACGGCGCCCGCGTTGCGGTTGCGGAGGAGTTCCGCGTTGGCGGCACCTGCGTGATCCGCGGCTGCGTGCCCAAGAAGCTCCTCGTCTACGGCTCGCACTTTGCCGAGGAACTGCAGGACGCGGCCAACTATGGCTGGACGGTCGACAAGACGACGTTCGATTGGCCGACGCTACGCGACGCGGTGCTCAAGGACGTCGACCGGCTCAACGCGGCCTACACAACCACGCTTGAAACCCACAAGGTCGAGCGCTTCCTCGAACGCGCCGTGATCATCGGCCCCCATTCGGTCCGGCTTGCCTCGGGCCGCGAGATTACCGCGAAGAATATCCTTGTCGCGACCGGCGCCTGGCCGGTCATGCCCGATTTCGCAGGCTCCGAACACTGCATCACCTCGAACGAGGTGTTCCATCTGGAAACGTTCCCCCGCCGCGTGGTGATCTCCGGCGCGGGCTACATCGCGATGGAATTTGCTGGTATTTTCAACGCGCTCGGCAGTCACGTAACGGTCGTCAACCGCTCGGAGACGATCCTGCGCACGTATGACGAGGCGCTGCGTGACCGCCTGCTCCAGATCACCATGGCGCGCGGCATCCAATACCGCTTCAATTGTCCGTTCGAAAAGGTGGTGAAGCGCGAGGACGGCATGCTCGAAGTCTGGGTCAAGGGGCAGCCTGATCCGATCCTTGCCGATCAAGTCCTTGTTGCCACCGGGCGCCGCCCCAAGACGGACTGCCTCGGGTTGGAGACGGCGGGCGTCGAGCTTGGCAAGAACGGCGAGATCGTCGTCGACGAGCGCGCGCAAACGAGCTGCCCGAGCATCTTCGCTGTCGGTGACGTAACGAACCGCGTGCAGCTTACCCCGGTTGCGATCCGTGAGGGCCAGGCTTTTGCTGACCGCGTGTTCGGTGGCAAGCACGTGGCGATCGACTACAATTGCATCCCCAGCGCCGTGTTCTCGCAGCCCCCTCTCGCGGGTGTCGGGCCGACCGAGGGCCAGGCGCGCAACAAGTACGGTTCGATCAAGGTCTATTCGTCGGACTTCCGCCCGATGAAGAACATCTTCGGCCACCGGCCTGAGCGCGGGCTTTACAAGATGATCGTCGATGCGGCGACCGACCGGGTGCTTGCGATCCACATGATCGGGCCCGAAGCGCCGGAGATCCTGCAGGCTGCGGCCATCGCGGTCAAAGCCGGGCTGACCAAGGCGGATTTCGATGCAACCTTGGCGCTGCATCCCTCGATGGCCGAGGAATTGGTGCTCATGAAGTAAAAGTTGCACTTTGCAACCTTGTGACTAGTCTCCCGGCGATTCAAGCGGGAGCGCGGCATGAGACTGCAAGGCAAGACCATCGTGTTGACCGGCGGGACGGATGGCATCGGCCTTCGTCTCGCCCGGCAGTTGCGCGGCAAGGGCGCGGTCCTCATCCTGACGGGACGGACCCCGGCACGGATCGCTGCGGCGCAGGCGGAGGGGTTCGAGGTCATCGCGGCGGATCTTGCCGGGCCTGAGGGCGTGGATGCCGTCGTGGCCGGCATCAGAGAGCGCTCCATCGACATTCTGATCAACAACGCCGGCATGGGCACAGAGCATGATTTCCGCGTTGCGCACCCGGTTCCGGCGGATGACGAGCGCACGCTCTGGCTCAACGTGCATGCGCCGATCCGCCTGATCGGGCACCTCATGCCCATGCTGCGCACGCACGGCGAGGCGATGATCGTCAACGTTACTTCAGGGCTCGCCATTGCGCCCAATGCCGGATCGCCGATCTATTGTGCATCCAAGGCTGCGCTCAGGAGCTACACGCTGGCGCTGCGCGCACAATTGAAGGACACTGGCGTCCATGTGCTCGAAGTCCTGCCGCCGGTGGTCGAAACGCAGATGACCGCATCGCGCGCGGGTTCCAAGCTGGCGCCCGAGGAATGCGCCCGCCAGATCATTGCCGCGATGGAACGCGGCAAGGATGAAGCCAATGTCGGCATGGTGAAGGTGCTGCGCGCGGTCTATTCGTTTTCGCCGGCGCTGGCCCGGTCCATCATGCTCCGGTTCTGATCGAAAGGATGCGCGCAATGTCCAGGCAAGTTCTGGTCTCCGGCGGCAGCGGCTACATCGCCGGCTTCATCATCCAGCAGCTTCTTGCCGAGGGCTGGACGGTCCACACAACCGTCCGGAGCCTCAAGCGCGAATCCGAACTGCGCCCGCTGCTCGGCGGCAGCGCCGAAACGCTCACGTTCTTCGCAGCCGATCTCACCGCCGATGCGGGCTGGGCCGAGGCAATGGCTGGCTGCTCCCATGTCCTGCATGTCGCCTCGCCGTTCAGCAGCAAGCCTCCGCGCAATCCTGACGACCTCATCATCCCCGCCCGCGAAGGCACCGTGCGCACGCTCCGCATTGCCAAGGCCGCTGGCGTCCAGCGCTTCGTTCAGACGTCCTCCGTTGCGGCCATTGCCTATGGCCACGGCAAGGGCCACCACCACTTTACCGAGGCCGATTGGACCAACATCCACAGCCGCGATGCCTATGCCTACGTCAAATCCAAGACCATTGCCGAACGCGCCGCACGCGAATGGATGGCGAAGGAAGGGGCCGGCATGGAATTCCTCTCGATCAATCCTGCCGCTGTGCTCGGTCCGGTTTGGGGCCGCGATTTCTCTGCCTCGATCGAGATGGTCAACCAGCTCCTTTCAGGCGCGCTGCCGGGTTGCCCTGATCTCGGCTTCGGGATCGTTGACGTGCGCGATCTGGCCGATCTCCATGTCCGCGCGCTGACCGAACCCGGCCTTGATGGCGAACGCTTCATTGCCTCTGGCCCATTCCTCAAGATGATCGAAGTCGCCCAGATCCTGCGCAGGGCCATGCCGCTGGAGGCCCGCAACGTACCGACCCGCCGTCTGCCGAACTGGATCGTGCGCTTCTCCGCCACGTTCAATCCGCTAATCCGGCAGGTCGTCGGAGAGCTGGGCAACGTCCGCGATGCGAGCGCCGCCCATGCACTGGAGCGCCTCGGGTGGAAGACGCGGCCCGCCGAGGAGTCTATTGTCGACTGTGCGAAGAGTCTGATTCAGCAGGGGATCGTGAAGCTCTAGGGTTCAGATCCCCGCAAACCACTGATAACTACGGTGGTCTTCCCAGTATCCGCCGCCGCCGCCGTAAATGCCGTCGAGCGAGGCAACCGCTTCCACGCGCATCACGTACTTGGCCTGCTTGTAGCCCAGCTGTCGCTCAACCCTGAGGCGCAGCGGCGCGCCGTGGCCGACTGTCAGCAGTTCGCCGTTCATATGCGTCGCAAGGATCGTCTGCGGGTGAAAGGCATCGATCATGTCGATGCTCTCGTAAAAGGGGATGCCCCCGGTGCTGTCCGCGCAGTGGAACACCACGTACCTGGCATTGGCCGACATACCCGCGCGCTTGAGGATCAGGCCAAGCGGCACGCCCGACCATTCGCCGATCGCGCTCCAGCCTTCGACGCAGTCATGCCGCGTGATCTGCGTCCGCCGAGGCGCCGCCATCAGTTGCGCAAGGCTGATGCGCAGCGGATGCGCCACCATACCGTCCACGCTCAGCGTCCAATCGGCAAACTTGTTGGCGGCGAGCGTGTTGTATTCCGCAGTGCCCGGATTCTGGTTGCCGTTCTGGCGGAATACGGGCGACATTTCGGCCCGGCTGAACTCCTGCGCCAGCGCATTGCGGTCCGTTACGAGACGCTGCGCGCCATGCGTTGCCTTCTCGCCGAGGCTGAGGGCCGACTTGACCGTGGGCGAGGCGTTGATCTGGTCGCAGCCCGCCAGCAGCAGCCCCGCGCCGCCCATCAGCGCGTTGCGCCGCGTGATCAGCGAAGTGGGGCGTTCAGCCGGCAGGATCAGCCCGGATGTGTTGTCCTTGCTCATTATGAACGCTCCTTGGGCAGACGGTACCAGCCCGTAATGATCGAGCGCAGCTCGTTGAACGGCCCCGCCAGAATAACCGCCAGCAGGTGCACCGCAATGAACAGCGCGAACCCGCTTGCGCAGAGGAAATGGATCGAGCGCGCCGAGGGCCGCCCGCCGAACAGATGCGCAAGCCAGGGGAAGGCCGCATTGAGAGTAGGCGACATCGTGCAGCCGGTGAGGATCACCACGGGGATCAGCACGAAAAGCACGCCAAGGTAGGCGATCTTCTGCAGCGGATTGTAGGCCCGTGCCGCTTCGCCGGTGGGAAAGCGCAGCCGTGCGTGTTCCTTGATGTCGTGCCACAGGTGGGCAATGCTGCGCTCCTCAGATTTCAAGGCAAGATCGCGGCGCAAGTGACCGGAAAGCAAGTTGTAAGTCATGAACAGCGTCGCGCTGATCAGCAGCACCCAGGCAAATGCGAAGTGCCATTGGCGCGCGTCCGCAAGGCTGTAGGTCGAAGGGATAGTGACCAGCGGCGGGAAAGCATAGGCTACGCCTTGCGCGTAGCCGAGGAAGCCCGTCGTCGCGATCTCGAAGCCGCCGATCTGCACGAACCCGCTGGTGCCTCGGTGGCTGATGACCAGCCAGGGATGATCGAGGTTGGCGCCGTAGACACCCCAGTAGAGCCGGGGGTGGGCATTGAAGATCATCATGCCGCTCATCAGCATCACGAAGATGCTAAGTGCATTGATCCAGTGCCAGATTCGCACCGGGAGTTTCGTGCGGTAGATCAGCGGCGATGCATCCGCGCCCGCTTTTCCTTCCGCGCCGCCAGCTCCGCTGTCAGCATACTGTGTCGCCATGTTCCCGCTCCCGCCAAGTCGCGCGCAGGCGCCAGGAGTGCTCTTCCGGAATGGAAGCGCAAGCGCCGCACAAACCAGTTCGGGCTGAACCGGTCAAACGTTACATCACGCGCAAAAAATCGCGTCAGTCTTCGTACCACGCGACATCCTGCGTGGCCACCTCGCCAAAGCGGGCACCCTTGATGATCGACTGCCAGATGATCGGCCACGACGTTCCGATCATGCTGAGGAACGGCCAGGGATCGCTCCGGTCCCAGCTGACGTCGCGTGTGGTAACGAGGATCTGGAGCGCGAACAGGAATCGCTTGCGCCGAAGCAGCGCCCCCTGCGTCTCGGTCAGGCGGGCGTGGAACTGCTGCAGGGTCCGGTTTTGCCGCACCCGAACCGCACCAGCCCAGCCAGGCTCCAGCACGGCGCGGGCGATGTCCGCACCTTCCCAGAAATGCACGCCGCTCCTCGCACGAGGATTGCATTCGATGGCGTAGGGCCCGCCTGCCGCAACGACGATGAAGTCGAACGTAACGAACCCGCTCCATCCGGTTTTGGCCACGAACCGTTCGACCCACGCGTTGATGGCTGGCACCTCCGCCAACTCGAATGCCACCGCGATCGAGCCGGACATCAGCGCTCCACGAAAGACCATGGTCGCCGCCGCGCGACCGCCATGGGCGATCGTGCAGGTGCTGTACTCGCGTCCTTCGACAAACCGGTGCATCACCGCTGGCCGCGCGGGATCGACCGGGATCAGCGTGATCCCGCGGTTCCGCGCGCGCCGTGCCGCGCTGCGGCTTCGGACTGACGTGGCGCGCAAGAAGGTCGTTGTCGTCGGTGCCGGGATGGGCCCCTTCGGCATTCCCGCGCTGATGCGCACTGTTGCTATGCGGACATTGTGGGGCCTGCTCGGCGATCACTTCAAGGATCCGCGCCTGCGGCAACTGTTCGGGCGCTATTCGACCTCTGTCGCGTCCTCACCCTGGGCAGCGCCTGCCACCTTGATGCTGATCGCCCATGTCGGGCAGCAGGGAGTCCGGCTGGTGCGCAGCGGCACGCACATCCGGGTTTGAGCTGGCACACCATAATGGCTTCTTCACAGACAATTACCGCGCAGAGTTCGAAACGATTTCCAAGAACTGCAGCATCGCAGAAACGCCAACTGTCTACCTTTGCGCGCAGGACCGGGGGGAGGGGAACGACCACCTTGCCGATACACCCGAACGCCTCCTTGGGCTGATCAACGCGCCTGCTGCCGGCGACAAGGGGCCGTTGCCCGAAGCCGAGCTTGCCGATCTCGCCGGCGATCGTGGCACCATCATGCTTCCGGCAGGCGAGCCAGAGCCCTGAGGCTGGTGCGCGACCATTTGGGACGCGGCGCGGCGCCCTGCCACCACAGCGCTTGAAGCCCAGCGCGCAACACCCAGCCGATTTTCTCCCCGCGCGATGTGAACACGCGGGCATCCCACACGCGCGGGCCGCCTGCTGCCACTTTGCGTGCGATTGCGCCGTAGATGCCCGCCGCCGCCAGAATCGCCCAACGCTGCCGAAATCCGAGCTTTGCCGCGCCCACGCGCGCCGAAGCCTCATAGTCCGCCGCCAATGCCGCCAGCCGCTGCGCTACACCGACCAGCGCCGCGCGGTAGCAAGGGCGCAGTTGTTCGCCCGGCGGAATATCGGCCTCCGCGAGCCATTCGGCGGGGAGATAGCAGCGCCCGCCGCGATCATCTTCCGCCACATCGCGCGCGATATTGCCGAGCTGGAAGGCAAGGCCAAGGTCGCAGGCGCGGTCCAGCGTGTCGTCATCGTCCGGCGCGACACCCATGACGACGGCCATCATCACCCCGACCGCGCCCGCCACGTGGAAGCAGTAGCGCAGGAGGTCTGCTTCGCAGCGTGGAGACCAGTCCTGCGCATCCAGTGCGAAGCCATCAATCACGTCCTCGGCCATGCCGCGCGACAGCCCGCATTCGCGTGCAACCACGCCGAGTGCGTCGAAGCTCGGATTGCCGGTGGGGAGCCCCGCCATCGCAAGGTCGGTCAGCCGCCGGATTTGCCCGAGCCGTTCGCCCGCGTCGCCGCCCGGCGTCGTTCCCAGTTCGCCGCCCAGATCCTGCTCGTCGGCAATATCGTCGCAAGCGCGGCACCAGGCATAGAGCAGCCAGACCCGCTCGCGCGTCGTAAGGTCAAACAGCCGCGAGGCCGCTGCGAAACTCTTGGAACCCCGGGCAATTGTTTCACGGGCATGGACAACAAGGGCAGCGCGGTCCGGTTCCGGCAGCGCTGCGAGAGGGTCAGTCACGCCGCCTCACAAGTCCTTCGCGGACATCTGGATGATCGGCGTATGCGGCACATGCGCCGCCATCCGTTCGAGCAGAACATCGAGCGTATGTTCGGCGATGATGATCTGGCCATGGGCGGGGCGGATGAACCCGACCTCGATCATGTGCCGCTGGAAGGCGAGCAGCTGGTCGTAGAACCCGAAGGCATTGAGCAGGCCGACGGGCCTGGCGTGGTAGCCGAGCTGTGCCCAGCTCACCGCCTCCCACAGCTCATCCATCGTGCCGACCCCGCCGGGCAGTGTCAGGAACCCGTCCGACAGGTCGGTAAAGGCCTGCTTGCGCTGGTGCATCGTCTCCACGATCGTCAGGCTCGTGCAATCGGGATTGGCGACTTCGGCTTCGGCAAGTGCGCGCGGGATCACTCCGATCACTTCGCCGCCCGCTTCCAGCGCTCCCGCTGCGATCGCGCCCATAAGGCCGAGCCGCCCACCGCCATAAACGACGCCAATACCGCGCCCGGCAAGCTCCGCGCCCACTTCGCGCGCAAGCGCCACGTAGCGCGCATCTGCCGGCGATGCCGAACCGCAATAGACTGCCAGCCGTTTCACCTTGCTCTCACGCCCCCAGCAAATCCTCGATCATCAGGCCCGCCGTCGCCTTTGCGCTACCGACCACGCCGGGGATTCCCGCACCCGGATGAGTGCCCGCGCCGACAAGATAGAAGTTCCGGATCGCATCGTCACGGTTGTGCGCGCGGAAATATGCGGATTGCGTGAGCAACGGCTCAAGGCTGAAGGCGCTGCCCTGATGCGCCGATAGATCGACCGAGAAGTCCTTGGGCGTGTAGGAGAACTTCGTCACGATCCGGCTGTGGATGTCCGGGATCAGGCGGCGGCCGACCTCGTCGAGAACGCGCTTTTCGAATTGCGGCCCGATCTCGTCCCAGTTGATCGGCAGCTTGCCCGTGTTGGCGACTGGCACGAGCGCGTAGAACGTGCTCATCCCGCGGGGCGCCATGCTCGGATCGGTGACGGAAGGGTGGTGCAGGTAGATCGAGCAGTCTTCCGGCAGCACGCCGTGCTTGTAGATGTCATCCAGCAGGCCCTTGTAGCGCGGACCGAACAAGATCATGTGGTGCGCGATCCCCGGCCAGGTGCCTTCGATGCCGAAGTGGACGACGAACAGGCTCGGCGAGAATTTCTTCTTCTTCAGCGACTTCGCGCGCCGCTGCGCATGGCCGTTGTCCGGCATGAGATCAGCGTAGGAGTGGACGATATCGCCGTTCGAGGCGACCGCGTCCACGCTCTCGCGCCAGCCACTCTTGGTCTCGACCGCCGTCACCCGGTCGCCCAGCGAGTGGATGTGCACGACCGGATCGCCGAGCCGCAGCGTGCCGCCGAGGCGCTCGAAGTGCTTGGCCATGCCCGCGATCAGCCGGTTGGTGCCGCCCTTGGCCCACCATACCCCGCCGTCCTTCTCCAGCTTGTGGATCAGCGCGTACATCGCGCTCGCGGTCATCGGATTGCCGCCCACCAGCAGCGAATGGAAGCTGAACGCCTCGCGCAGCTTGTCGTTTTCGATGTAGCTCGAAACGATCGAATAGACCGAGCGCCACGCCTGATAGCGGATCAGCGGCGGGGCGGATTTGATCATCGAGGCAAAATCGAGGAACGGCACCGAGCCGAGCTTGACGTAACCTTCCTCGAACACGCCGGCCGAGTACTTCAGGAAGTCCGCATAGCCCGCCACGTCGCGCGGATTGAGCTTGGCGATCTCGGCGTTGAGCACGGCTTCATCGTTGGTGTAGTCGAAGTTGGTGCCGTCGGCCCAGTTGAGCCGGTAGAACGGCTTGACCGGCATCAGTTCGACGTCCTCGGCGATGTCGTGGCCCGAGAGTGCCCAGAGTTCCTTGAGGCAGGGCGGATCAGTCACCACCGTCGGGCCAGCATCGAAGGTAAAGCCGTCGCGCTCCCAATAGTAGGCGCGGCCACCCGGCTTGTCGCGTGCCTCGATCACGGTGGTCTGGATCCCGGCTGATTGCAGGCGGATCGCCAGCGCCAGCCCGCCAAAACCGGCTCCGATGACGGCTACTTTCTTCATGATGGAACTCTAAACTCCTGAAAACTTGAGCCGGGCCGGCTGCCTGCCAAGGCCCGTGATGGTGCCAAGCGCCCGAGGGATAGGAATGGGCGGAATGCCCGCCAGAATGCGAAACTTGTCGAACCGGGTCGAGCGCCCCGAATAGAACCGCTCGATCAGCTGCGGGTTCAGCGTGTAGAACCGCTCCAGGATCCGGAGGCGCTCCTTCGGATAGGCCCCGCCAAACAGCAACGCCGAAAGCATGCGGTAGTAGCTCTGGTTTTCCCAGTGCACTTTAGCCCACTTCGCGGAGAACGCCCAGAGGCCCGGGCCATCGAGCGCATCATGGTGCGCCAGCGCGAGGGCAAAACGCACCGCGTCCGGCACCGAATAGCTCGTCACCGAATGGAACAGCGCGGCGCGCGATCCCGCCCGTGCAACATCCTCGCCGCCATCGCGCCAGAACCCCGCGAAATCGCCGCCGGCCACGACCGGCAGCACGCCGTGCTCCTCGCTGACCAGCGCTTCGACTTCCCAGCCGCGCGCGGCAAGGTAATCGTCGATCCGCCGCTCAAGCAGCGGCCGGTCGAGCACGCTGCTGTCAGAATAGTAGGTGTCCTCGAGGAACACGATGTCAGGCGCGAAGGGCAGGGCATACATGAAGCGGTAGCCATCGAGTTGCTCGACCGTCGCATCCATCACGATCGGCCGCTCAAGGCCATGCGGCGCCTTCAGCTTGAACTTGCGGCCGACGAACTTCTGCCACCCTCCGGTGAAGTGCGCGACATCGCGCAGACCGCGCGTATCGATCACGCCGCCTGCGCTGACGAGCGTCCCGTCGGCGAGCATGACTTCAGTTGCGCTGCAGCCCTTCACGCCCTGCCCGGTCAGGATCGCATCGGCGGGGAGCGCGGCACGCAGGGCTGCATCGAATTTCTCCGACGTCATGGCGCTGTAGCGGGTGGTCAGATGGCGGCTGTGGCGCGGGAATTGGACGTTGTAATCGGCCCAGGTCGCCTCGATCATCGGCGCCAGCAGCTCGGTCGCTTCATGATCGGTATCGGTGGCGAAGAACGACCATACGTGGTTGCCGCCAAGGGACGCACCCTGCTCGACCACGAGGAGCGAGAGATCGGGGCGATAGCGCGCCAGCGCAAGCGCGATCAGGCCGCCGGCCAGTCCGCCGCCAAGGATCGCGATATCGCAGCGCCGTGCATTCATCATCGCTGGCGATAGGCGCTGGCCCGCACCGGCGCAACCTGCGCGTCCCCGCCCGTTCGTGACGCTGGAGACAGCAGGCGCCCGGGCACGAAGCTGAGGCTGGGGCTCCGGGGGCGGCGGTAAGGTGGCCGCCCCCGGAGGTGGTCGTGAAGGGCTACTGGGGGGAGAAGCCCTTCTCCCAGGGATTGTCCCGTCGGCTGGCCTAGAACCGGTGAAGGTCGGGGCTGGTCGAGGCGACGATTTGAAGATGCTCCAAGGCAAATGTCACCGGCTGATCCGAACCGTGAACATTTGGCAATGTTTCGTTTTCGCAGAACGAAGTACCACTAGATTCCTGTTGCGTTTTGACGCGTATCAAGGCCTCCTTGCGGCCACAGGGCGAAAACCGCCACAATCGGCCCATCAGGTTCCCCGCAAGCCCCGCGCGCGGCGGCGGAGAAGGGCAAGGGCCGCCAGATAGGAGAGAGAGATGGCAGACCAGGTTGCGCAGCATGTCGATGTCCTGATCGTCGGAGCCGGCATTTCCGGCATCGGCTCAGCCAAGCATCTTCAGGACCAATGTCCGGGCAAGACGTACGCCATCCTGGAAACCAAGGAGACGTTCGGCGGCACCTGGGAAACACACAAGTATCCTGGCATCCGCTCCGATTCCGATCTCTACACCTTCGGCTATCGTTTCAAGCCGTGGACCGGGGCGCCGATTGCTTCGGCCGAAGCCATCCTCACCTACATGGGCGAAGTGATCGAGGAAAACGGCATTGCTCCGCACATTCGCTATGGCCACACGATCACTTCGTGCAGCTGGTCGAGCGCAGACAACCTGTGGACCGTCCATGCCCGCCGCAAGGATGGCAGCGATGCTGTGTTCACCGCCTGTTTTCTGTGGATGTGCCAGGGCTACTACGATCACAAGCAGCCCTACATCCCCGATTGGCCGAACATGGCGTCTTACATGGGCCAGTTCGTGCACGCCCAGCTGTGGGATCCGCAGACCGATGTCGCGGGCAAGCGCGTGATCGTGATCGGTTCGGGCGCCACGGCGGCAACGATCGTCCCGGCGCTGTGCGAAGCGGGCGCCAAAGTCACAATGGTCCAACGCTCGCCCACCTGGTTCTACTGCGCGCCCAACGTCAGCGAACTGGCGGACCGGTTGCGCACGATCGGCATCGACGAGCCGACGATCCACCGGATCGTGCGGCAGGACTACATCTACAACTTCTATGAAATGGATCGCCGAAGCCGCGAGGAACCCGAGGCGATGGCCGAGGACTTGCGTGCCCTGATCCGCGGCTATGTGGGCGAGGATTTCAATTTCGAACCCCACTTCACCCCGCGCTATCGCCCATGGCAGCAGCGCCTTGCCCAGCTTCCCGATGGCGACATGTTCAAGCAGGTCGTTGCGGGCAATGCGAGCGTGGTTACCGATACGATCGAGACGTTCACCGAAAAGGGTCTGCGCGTCAGCTCAGGACAGGAAATCGAGGGTGATATCATCGTTGCCTGCACCGGCTTTCGCCTTTCCGTACTCGGCGAGATCCCGTTCGAAGTTGATGAGCAGGCGGTCGACTGGGCCAATACCGTCAACTATCGCGGCATGATGTTCACCGGCGTGCCCAATCTCGTCTGGGTCTTCGGCTACTTCCGCGCCTCGTGGACGCTACGGGTCGACATCGTCGGAGATTTCGTCTGCAAGCTTCTGAACCATATGGATTCAGCGGGTGCTCACAAGGTCGAGGTGGCCTTGCGCGAAGAAGACAAGGACATGGCGATCCTGCCCTGGATTGATGCCGATAATTTCAACCCGACCTATCTCATGCGCGATCTCGATCGCATGCCCAAGCGCGGTGATAAGCCGGAATGGCAGCACAATCAGGATTACTGGAGCGAGAAGGAAGAAATTCCTTGCATCGATCCCGCTGCCAGCGAGTTCGTCTACGATGGCCAGCGGGCCGAAGTGGCGCTGGAAGCGGCAGAGTAGCACTGCTTTTGTGTGCTGACGGGGAAGATTGAAGCGGGTTGCTTACTTGATTTACTTTGCAAGAAGGGTGCGAGCGCAATTGAAAATAGTAACATAGTCAAGGAGATGGTAACGCAGAAATGCAGCCCTAGGCGGCGTGGACAAATTCCGGTGAGCGCTGCTTTGGTCAGTCGGGGTTATTCCGCTTGGCGCTTTGATTGCCCAGCGCACGAGAAGGCCGACCCCGATGGCTATGACGGCGGAAGGTAGTAAGACTTGGGTTGGAAAGCCCTTCTAGAGCGTGATCTTGTTTGAGTGAATCGGAAGGGGATTCACTCGGGCTGATTTTTTCTGATTCACCCTGTTGGCTGTGCAGGAGGCCAGCAGGGATGAGCCGAGCCTATTCGATTGATCTTCGAGAGCGGGTTGTAGCGGCGATGTTATCGGGAGCTTCGGCCCGGGTGGCTGCATCGCAGTTTGGCGTGAGCGTTGCGAGCGCGGTATGCTGGGTGGACCGGCGGGGTCGCGCCAGGCAAGCTGGGCGGCCACCGCAAGCCGGTGCTGCTGCCGGAACGCGAGTGGCTGCTGGCGCGAGTTGCAGCCGAGCCTGACCTGACCTTGCGTGGATTGCTGGGCGAAACAGGGCGGCGGGAAAGTGAAGGCGAGCTGTGGCGCGTTGCGGCTGTTCCTCGAACGCGAGGGACTGCCGTTCAAAAAACGCCTGTTCGCCAGCGATCAGGACCGTCCCGTCATCGCGCGGCGAGGGACACAGTGGCGCAAGTACCAGAACCGGGTTGATCCGACGCGCCTCGTCTTCATCGACGAGACCTGGGCCAAGACCCACATGACCCGCACGCACGGCCGCGCCCGACGCGGGCAGCGGTTGCACGCAAAGGCGCCGTTCGGCCACTGGCGCACACTCACCTTCCTTGCCGCGCTGCGCCACGACCGGATCGATGCCCCCTGCGTGCTCGACGGCCAATCAACGGCCGCGCCGTGCGTCAGGCCATCCGCGATCACGGTGCCAGACTCCCGTTCCTTCCGCCCTACAGCCTCGACCTCAACCCGATCGAACAGGTCTTCGCCAAGCTCAAGACGCTCCTGCGAAAATCCAGCGAACGATCCGCCGAAGCCACCTGGAAACGCTTCGGCTCACTGCTCAACGCGTTCTCACCCGACGAGTGCGCAGACTACCTCAGGAACAGCGGATCTGCTTCAAGCCAAGATGATCACCCTCTAGCGGGCACGATCACGGGCGAGCCGAGCATGGTCCAGATCGACGAAGCGTTGCGCAAAGCTTACATCCCCGCAGCCGTGTGAGTGGTTTTTCGACCCTAACAATCTGGCCCGTCATCCATCAAGCAGCCTCGACCCGCTGCGCACCCCGCGCAATCTCCTTGAGCAGATCCCGCACATAGGCATCGAAATCGAGCTGGATGGTGTGCCGCCGCGCAGCATAATAGTGTCCGGTGTGGTACTCCTCGTCTGCCTTGATGATGCGGTGCATCTCGCCAAACGGGGGAGGGGTGTAGGCGCCCGCCAGGTAGGCTGCGATAAGCTTTGACTGCTGCTCGGCAAAGTTGACGAGGGTCGGCAGGGGCTGGCCTAGTCCGGCATAGAAAAGGTCCGGCACTTCGGGCTTCATGATCCGCTTGAACAGCGGCGGCGGCCGGTTGTCAGCATCAGTGCAGAAGGCGGGATCGTCGAAGAAGGGGAAGCGGATGTCATAGCCCGTCGCCCACACGATGACGTCAAGCTGTTCCCGGCTGCCATCCTTGAACACCACGCTGTCGCCGTCCAGCCGCTCGATCGCTCCCTTCATGGTGACGTCACCTGATCCGGCGCGGAGCAGGAACTCGCCGGAAACCGTGGCATGTGCATCGAATGGGCCGATCTCGGGCTCCGGCAGGCCATAATCGCTCATCTTGCCGACAAGGCTCTTGATCATGCGCGTGCCAAGCGCCGTGCGCACCTTGCGCGGCATCCACGCCGGGGCCGGGTTCTTGTCGATCGGCTGGCCCTTGTAATACTTGGGCAGCACCCAGACTCCGCGCCGGGTCGAGACATAGAGCCGTTCGGCAATCGGGCGCTGTGAAAGTTCGGAGGCGATATCCATCGCCGAATTGCCCATGCCGACCACCAGCACGCGCTTGCCCACGCAGTTTACCGGCTCAAACGCGCTGCGGAAAGAATGGCTGTGGATTTGCTCGCCGCCGAAATGTCCCGGATATTCCGGTATCCGCGCCGCCCAGTGGTGTCCGTTCGCCACCACCAGCGCTTCGTATGCGCGCGTTTCTCCGCTCGAAAGGCGCACTGCCCAGCCGCCACCGGGCTGGCGCGTGGCCTTCTCCACCTTGGTGTTGAAGGTGATGTTTTTGCGCAGGCCAAAGTGCTCCGCATAGTCGCGGAAGTATTGCAGCAACTGCGAGTGGTGCGGAAGGTCCGGCCAGTCCGCCGGCACCGGATAGTCCTCGAAGGCGAGCCGCCACTTTGAGGTATCGATATGCAGGCTCTGATAGCAAGCCGATAATCCGTTGGGATTGTTGTAGTACCAGTTCCCGCCGATATCGTCCGAGGCATCGAACTCGTCGTAGCTGATGCCGTAGTCCTTGAGCCGCTTGGCGACAGTGATCCCCGAGCAGCCCGCCCCGATGATGCAGACGCGCGCATTGGTCATCGCGTCAGTTCCGCTCAAGCCGCACGGGCATGGCGTTGAAGCCATGGAGGAAGGGGCTCGCCAGCCGCTCCGGCTTGCCGGCCAGCACCGGCCGCAGCCCCCGTGCCACGATTTCGTCGATTACTGCCGCGATCTGCACTTCGGCAAGCCGAGCGCCTACGCAGCGGTGGATGCCGTGGCCAAACCCGATGTGCCGCCGCGCATTCTCGCGCGTGACGTCAAACCGCTCGGCATTCGGGAACACGCTCTCGTCGCGGTTGCCCGAAATGTACCACATCACGATCTTCTCGCCCGAGCGGATCAGCTGCCCGCCAACCTCGATATCCTGCGTCGCGGTGCGGCGCATGTGTGTGACGGGCGTCTGCCAGCGGATGATCTCCTGCGATGCATTGACCGAGAGAGTCGGATCGGCGCGCAGTTTGTCGAGCTCTTCCGGATAGAGGTTCAGTGCCTCGACCAGCCCGGCAATGGAATTGCGCGTCGTGTCGTTACCCGCCACGATCAGCAGCGCAATATTCGCGAGCCGCTCCAGCGCCGGCAAGTTCCCCATCGCTTCTGAATGCACCATGCGGCTGAGGAGATCGTCCGTCGGCGCCAGGCCTTTGCGCGCATCAAGCTCGCGGTCGAAACGCGCGAGCATCTCGCCCATCTGCTTCATCCATTCGGCGCGGTACTCCGGCGTCAGGTTGTCCGCCGAAACCCCGCTGCCATAGTCCGACCAGCGTTTGAGATCGCGCCACTCCTCGAACGGGAAATCGAACAGGCTGCACAGCATCCCCAGCGTCTGCGGAATGGCGAGCAGCTCCACCCAGTCGAACGTCTCGCCCACCGGCAGCGTATCGAACAGCATCCTGGCGCGTTCGCGCACTTGCACCTCGAGCTTGATCATCTGCCCCGGGCTGAACGCGGGCGCGATGACCTTGCGCTGCGCGGTGTGGATCGGCGGATCCTGCGCGATGAAGTTGGGGAACTCGGCCTCGTTAATCGATTCGGCAATCGTGATGTTGCCTAGCTTCCACGAGGAGGAGAACACCTCGGGCTTCAGCTCGATGTTCTGGATTGTCTCGTGCGTCACGGCAGACCAGTAGCCGCCGAACGGGCTTTCGGGCCGCCAGCTCACCGGCATCTCGCGGCGCAGGAAGGCAAAGGGTTCGCGCCAGGTATCCTCGGTGTAAAGCGTGTCCGCGCTCACGTCATAAGGATTGATTGCGCGGTCCCGCTCCAGCGTCTGGCTCGCCATGTCCTGCTCCGATGGCCCCGCTCGCAAACCGGCGCGGCCTTGGCTGGAAGTATGTTTAAGCGCTCGCTTAAAGTCCAGCCCCATTGGTTGCCAGCGCCATTGGTGGGTGGACGCGGCCCCGCACTCGCACTAGAATGGAGCCATTCCCCGGGGAGCCAGTGAGCAACCATGGCTGAGAGGGGCTGGTCACGCAGCCCGACCCGTCGAACCTGAACCCGTTAGCACGGGCGGAGGGAGCGGTAGCCTGTACGCCAGCGCCCGTGATCCGTCCGCTCCAAGGAGCGTATGAGATGGCCGATATCAATTCCCGCCTCGAAAATGGCCCGCAGGCCACGCCCATCGGCGTTACCACCGGCCCGATCCGCGGCAGCCGCAAGATCCACGTCGAAAGCCCGCGCTTTCCGGGGCTGACGGTCGCCATGCGCGAGATTGCGCTCGAACCTTCCTCGGGCGAGCCGCCACTTCGCGTCTACGACACTTCGGGGCCGTACACCGACAGCAATGCGACGATCGATATCGGCAAGGGCCTGCCCAAGCTGCGCCGCGAATGGATCATGGGCCGCGGCGATGTCGAGGAGTACGACGCGCGGGAAGTAAAGCCTGAGGACAACGGCCAGCTTGGCCCCGATCGTTCGGGCGGCGTCCCCGGCTTCCCCAATGTTACCCGGCGCCCGCTGCGCGCCAAGGCCGGGGGCAATGTCAGCCAGATGCACTACGCCCGCCAGGGGATCATCACGCGCGAGATGGAATATGTCGCGGTTCGTGAGAACCTTGGCCGCCGCCAGCTGAAGGAAGCGCTTGCGCGTGACGGGCAGGACTGGGGGGCGAGCATCCCCGATTACGTCACCGCCGAATTCGTGCGCGATGAAGTCGCGCGCGGCCGCGCGATCATCCCCAGCAACATCAACCACCCTGAATCCGAGCCGATGGCGATCGGCCGCAACTTCCTCGTCAAGATCAACGCCAATATCGGCAACTCCGCCGTCGCATCGGACGTCGCGCAGGAAGTCGAGAAGATGGTCTGGTCGGTCCGCTGGGGTGCGGATACCGTGATGGACCTCTCGACCGGCCGCAATATCCACGACACCCGCGAATGGATCCTGCGCAACAGCCCCGTGCCGATCGGCACCGTGCCGATCTATCAGGCGCTCGAAAAGGTCGGCGGCATTGCCGAGGATCTGACCTGGGAAATTTTCCGCGATACGCTGATCGAGCAGGCCGAGCAGGGCGTCGATTACTTCACCATCCACGCTGGCGTCCGCCTGCCCTACATCCCGCTCACCGCCAAGCGCGTGACCGGCATCGTCAGCCGCGGCGGTTCGATCATGGCCAAGTGGTGCCTCGCGCATCACAAGGAATCGTTCCTCTACGAACACTTCGACGAGATCACCGAGATCATGAAGGCCTATGACATCGCCTATTCGCTGGGCGATGGCCTGCGTCCGGGCTCGGTGGCTGACGCCAACGACGAAGCCCAGTTCGCCGAACTCTACACGCTGGGCGAACTGACCAAGCGCGCCTGGGAGCAGGACGTGCAGGTGATGATCGAAGGCCCCGGCCATGTGCCGATGCACAAGATCAAGGAGAACATGGACAAGCAGCTCGCCGCCTGTGGCGAAGCGCCGTTCTACACCCTCGGGCCCCTCGTGACCGATATCGCGCCGGGCTACGATCACATCACCAGCGGCATCGGCGCCGCGATGATCGGGTGGTTCGGCACCGCGATGCTCTGCTACGTCACGCCCAAGGAGCACCTCGGCCTGCCCGACCGTGATGACGTCAAGGTCGGCGTCGTCACCTACAAGCTCGCCGCCCACGCGGCGGACCTTGCCAAGGGGCACCCGGCGGCCAAGCTGCGCGACGATGCGTTGAGCCGCGCCCGCTTCGAATTCCGCTGGCGCGACCAGTTCAACCTGTCGCTCGATCCCGAAACCGCCGAGCAATACCACGACCAGACGCTCCCGGCTGAAGGCGCCAAGACCGCGCACTTCTGCTCGATGTGCGGCCCCAAGTTCTGCTCGATGAAGATCACGCAGGAAGTGCGTGACTTTGCCGCCAAGCAGAACGCCGGGATCGAGACCTTTGTCGCCAGCGAGACCGAAGCCGAAGCAGGCATGGCCGAAATGAGCGAGAAGTACCGCGAGGCAGGGAGCGAACTGTACCTGCCGGCTGCAGAGTAAGGCCCCAAATCCTCCCCATTTTTGCGGCTCAGAGATGGGGAGGAGATCGCCCAGACCCCTGCGGAAATCGCGCAGGTCGCAGATTGCCCGCGCCTGCGTTATAACTTCCGTATGAACACCCCGCTCAAGATCACCAGGATCGGCAATTCCGCCGGTGTCGTGCTCCCCAAGGAGCTGCTCGCGCGGCTGCGCGTTGGTGTGGGCGATACGCTTTATGTCACCGAGGCGCCGGACGGCATCCGCATCACGGCCGCCGATCCCGATTTTGCGGCCAAGCTCGAAGCCGCTGAAAAGGTCATGCGCGAGGACCGCGATATCCTGCGCATTCTTGCGCAGTAAGGCCATGCGTCTCGAACGCGTCTGGCTTGATGCGCGTCTCGCGTTCGTCGTCCATGATCGCCAGCTCGCCGAACATGGCGGCCCGTCCGGCGTCCGCGACATGGGCGCATTGGAATCCGCGCTCGCGCGACCGCGCAACCAGTGGGAATATGGTGAGGACGATCTCGCGGCGCTGGCGGCGGCCCATGCCTTCGGGATCGCCCGCAACTATCCCTTCACCGATGGCAACAAGCGCACGGCCTGGGTCCTCGCGCGCACGTTCCTTGTGCTCAATGCGGTCGAGCTAGTTTTCCAGCCTGCGGATGCAGTCGCGACCGTGCAGGCGCTCGCCGCCGGAGAGCTTACCGAAGACGAACTTGCCGACTGGTTCCGCCAGCACTTCCTCGCGGGCTGACTACAACCGTTTCAGCCGCACCAGCGCATCATCAAGCGCGGACAGAAATCGCGAGCGGTCGGACTTGGAAAACGGCGCAGGCCCGCCGATCACGTCTCCGCCTGCGCGCAAGTCTGCCATGATCGCGCGGGTGGCGATCTGGCTGCCGATGGAATTGGCGGTAAATTGCTTGCCCGTGGACGAAAGCACTTGCGCGCCCACCTTGAGGCAGCGGTCGGCGAGCAGGATGTCGGCGGTCACCACCACGCAGCGTGGGCCGGCTTCCCCTGCGATCCAGTCGTCTGCCGCATCGAAACCATCGCTCACCACCACGCGCCGTACCAACGGATGGACCGGCACGCGGAACGGCGCGTTGCTCACCACCACGACGGCGACTTCATGCCGCCACGCGACCTTGTAGATCTCGTCCTTGACCGGGCAGGCATCGCCATCGACGAGGATGCGAATGGGGGCGGAAGGTTCGTTCATCGCCGGCCCATGCCACAGCGCCCTTGCGTCCGACAGGGGCGATCGGTCAGGTGCTGCGCTTCATGTTGTCGAGCCCGGCGACGACACCCGGCTTCTGGCTGGGATTGGATGCGTTCTGCTTCTTGGGGCCTTCCGCCTTGGGCTTGCGCACTTCGCGGTTCGATTTCTTCTGGCCTTTGGCCATGCTCACTCTCCGTCCGGACGGTATGGCCGGAGATCAGCCCTAGGCCTTTGGCCACTGCTTGGCCAGCAATCCCGGATTGGCGGGAGGGGCCGAAAAGAAAAAAGCCCCCTTGGAGCGCCTTACGGGCGTTCCAAGGGGGCTTTGTCACAGGGGTGGCAGGGCTACCTCGCGAGGATCAGTTCGCAGCGACCTGGAGCCCCAGCGCACGCGCTTCAGCCTGGGTGAATTCCACCGCCTGCCTGTTGAACGTGCCGGTCACAAAGCGGCCGCGCACGTGCAGTTCAAAAGGGGCCGTGCCGTTGAAGGCGGTGCCGCGGATCACGCGCTCACCATTCGCGACCTGCGTGGTGTAGGTGTAGGTAACGCCTTCGTGCGTGAACTTCCCGGCAGTCTCGTCAGCGAGGGCGAGGGCGGGGGCGGCGATCAGGGCAGCAGCGGCAGCGATCTGGAAGGATTTGAGAAACATGGCAAAATCTCCTTTTAAATGGGAAGATATTGCCTTCGAGCACCCCTATGTTCTGGTTGCGCCGAATATGGTGCACCGCACAATTGCCCGCAAATGTAATGAACGCCGCCACAGTTGTAGAACGCGCAACTTGGCTCTTCTCGCAGCGGTCGGCTCGATGGCACTTTCGCGCCTACCGAAGCCGGGCCGCTGCCCTGAACATCAGCGCTTTTTGACGAATTCGGCGCGCAGGACGAGGCCCTTGATGCCGTCGAACCGGCAATCGATTTCCTGCGCGTCTCCGGTGAGGCGGATCGACTTGATGAGCGTCCCACGCTTCAGCGTCTGGCCCGCGCCCTTGACCTCGAGATCCTTGATCAGCGTCACCTGATCGCCATCGGCAAGCAGGTTCCCCACCGCATCGCGCACTTCCACAGCGCCTTCTGCCGCGCGCTTTGCAGCAAGTTCGGAGGCAGGCAGCCATTCGCCGCTATCCTCATCGTAGACGTAGTCATCATCTGTCATTGCGTGCTCCTTGCCCTGAAGGGCAGGACGCCCGAAACCCAAAGTGCCAGCCATACGAGGACCGGCTGAAGAAACATCCGCGGCACGTGATAGCCAAGGCCAAGTCCGTGATCGGGCCGCGCCATATCGCGGATGAAGTGGACGATGTTCGCGGGAAACACGCAGACTGCGTAGGCCGCAAGGCCCCAGCCTGCCGCGCGGCGCAGCGCCGGAGACCACGGTTGCAGCAAACCGGCTGCGCCCGCGATCTCGGCAAGGCCTGTCAGCAGTATGACAAGTTCGGGCGCAGGCACCCAAGCCGGCATGATGCCCAGAAACGGGCGCGGCGCCATCACGTGCAGCACCCCTGCCAGCGCATAGAGCAGCGCCAGTATCCAGCGGGTGATGGTTCGCGTCATCAGCTCAATCGCGCAGAAGTTCGTTGATTCCGGTCTTGCTCCGGGTTTGCGCATCGACGGTCTTCACGATCACCGCGCAGTAGAGAGAAGGGCCGGGCGTGCCATCGGGCAGGGGCTTGCCCGGCATCGCACCGGGAACGACCACCGCATAAGGCGGCACGCGGCCCATGTGGACCTCGCCCGTCGCGCGGTCGACGATCTTGGTCGAAGCGCCGAGGTACACCCCCATCGAAAGCACCGCGCCTTCGCCGACGATCACGCCTTCAGCCACTTCGGAGCGCGCGCCGATGAAGGCACCGTCCTCAATGATGACCGGGCCTGCCTGCAGCGGCTCAAGCACTCCGCCGATCCCGGCGCCGCCGGAGATATGCACGTTCTTGCCGATCTGCGCGCAGGAACCCACGGTGGCCCAGGTATCGACCATCGTGCCTTCATCGACATAAGCGCCGATGTTCACGAAGCTCGGCATCAGGACCACGCCCTTCGCGATATGCGCGCCGCGCCGCGCCACCGCGCCCGGCACCACGCGGAAGCCTGCTTCGCGGAAGCGGTTCTCGCCCCACCCTGCGAACTTTGAGGGCACCTTGTCATAAGCCGGCGCACCGCCCGAACCCTGCTCGATCACTGCGTTGTCCTGCAAGCGGAACGAGAGCAGCACGGCCTTCTTGAGCCACTGGTTGACAGTCCATTCCCCGTCCACCTTCTCGGCCACGCGGACCTTGCCGCCGTCGAGCAGTTCGAGCGCGGCTTCCACCACCTCGCGCACGGCAGTGCTGGCGGGAGACACGTTGGCGCGGTCTTCCCACGCGGCTTCGACGGCGGACTGCAGCTCTGCGGACATGAGTAAGGCTCCCCGGCAAATCAGAGCGCGCGGCCTAACCGAGCGCACGCGTCCGGGCAAGCGAATCGAGCCATTGCGGCAGATCGTCGATCACGAGATCGATTGCCGCATCGTCCTTGGCGCGGTCGCCCCATTCACTGGCGCAGTCGAGCCAGACGGTCTGCATGCCCAGCGCCTTGGCGGGCGGCAGATTGCGCGCCGAATCCTCGACGAACACCGCGCGCGCCGGATCGAAGCCGAACGCCTCGATCAGCCCGTGATAGGCGGAGGGTTCGGGCTTGGGCTTGTAGTCCATCGCAATGATGTCCCACATGCCCTCGAAGCAGTCCGCAAGGCCCAGCGCGGTCAGTACTCGCTCGGCATAAGGCTGATCGCCATTGGTGAAGATCAGCCGCCGCCCCGGCAGCGCCTTGATCCGTTCGGCAAGGCGGGGCGCCTCAGCCAGCACCGACATGTCCACATCATGCACGAAATCGAGAAACTCGCGCGGGTTGATCGCGTGGTAGTGCATCATGCCCGCAAGGGTCGTGCCGTGATCGTGGAAATACATCTTCTGCACCCGCCGCGCTTCGGCGGCATCGCAGCCGAGCAGATTGGCGATGAACTGCCCCATGCGCCGATCAATCTGGCCGAACAGGCCGCAGGCCGGGGGGTAAAGCGTGTAATCGAGGTCGAAGATCCAGCAATTCACGCGTGAGGGGTCAAATGCCAAGGAACATGCTCCTGCCCAACTTGAGCTTGCTAGCCTTTTCAGAGATGAGGGCGACCATGGCGAAATGCGTAGAGACTGATCTTTTCATGGCAGGCACCATGCCAGCGAACGGGCTGGCTGTCAGCGCCGGAAACGGAACGGCCTTGCATTCCGGATTGGTCGTCGGCGTGGACGAAGCGGGGCGCGGGCCGCTGGCTGGCCCGGTTGTTGCGGCGGCCGTCGTGCTTGGCGCGCCGCCGCCTGCCGGGCTGGCCGATTCCAAGGTGCTGAGTGCCAAGCGCCGCGCGCGGCTGGAGCCTGCAATCCGCGAAAGCTGCCACTGGGCGCTTGGCGTTGCCGAGGTGGAGGAGATCGACCGGCTCAACATCTTCGCGGCAACGATGCTGGCGATGACCCGGGCGGTTGCCGCGCTCGCGGCGCAGCTGGGGCAGGCGGGGATCGGCATGGTGCTGATCGACGGTAACATGACCCCGGCGAAGCGCTGCGACGAATGGGTCTGGCCCGCGCAGGCCATCGTGAAGGGCGATGCGAGCGAACCCTGCATTTCCGCCGCCTCGATCCTGGCCAAGGAGCACCGCGACCGCCTGATGCGCGCGGCGGCAGCGGAATTTCCGCACTATGGCTGGGAACGCAATGCGGGCTACGGCACCGCCGAACACTTGGCAGCGCTGCGCCTCCACGGGGCAAGTCCGCACCACCGGCGCAGCTTCGCCCCGGTTGCTGCGGTGATCGGCTGAGCGGCAGCGAAAACTTTTTTGCGGCGAATCCGCTCAGCCACACCCACCATATATGGCGCCTGCTCGATTTGGCGGACTCCAGATATAGATACGGACTCGTTCCGTTCTCACCATTCAGGGTCGTGCGACTCGCTGAAATCTGGCGAGTCGCGGCTTGACGGCGAGTCCGCGATGATTCACCTGTCACCTCGCATCAGCAGGGGACAAGGCGGTAATGGTAGCTCTGGCAAAGGAACGTCTCGCGAAGGGGGCGGCGCGGGCGCTGCGCAGCAATGGGGCTGCGGCGGTGACAAAGCTGGCGCTCCCGCTCGGGCAAATCCTGCGCGGCGATTGCATCCAGCGGATGCGCGAGCTGCCCACAGCCTCGATAGATCTCATCTTTGCCGATCCCCCCTACAACCTGCAGCTCGGCGGCGATCTGGCGCGGCCTGATGGCAGCCATGTCGATGCGGTGACCGACGATTGGGACAAGTTCGACAGCTTTGAGCGCTATGACACGTTCACGCGCGAATGGCTCACCGAAGCGCGCCGCCTTTTGAAGCCTGATGGCGCGATCTGGGTGATCGGCTCTTACCACAACATCTTCCGCGTCGGCGCGCTGCTGCAGGATCTCGGTTTCTGGATCCTGAACGATATCGTGTGGCGCAAGGCCAATCCGATGCCCAATTTCAAAGGCACCCGCTTCACCAATGCGCATGAAACGCTGATCTGGGCTTCGCGTAGCGAGAAGGCGAAATATACCTTCAACTACCGCGCGATGAAGACCTTGAATGACGAACTGCAGATGCGCTCGGACTGGGTTTTGCCGATCTGCGGCGGCCCCGAGCGGATTCGCAAGGGCGGCGTCAAGGCGCACCCGACGCAGAAGCCCGAAGCGCTGCTCTACCGCGTGATGCTGGCGACGACCAATCCCGGTGATGTCGTGCTCGATCCCTTCTTTGGCACCGGCACCACCGGCGCGGTCGCCCGCCGTCTCGGCCGCGAATGGATCGGCTGCGAGCGCGAGGAAAGTTACATCGCAGTGGCCGAGGAACGCATCGCCGCCGCGCTTCCGCTCGATGAAAGCGCGCTCACCACGATGATGAGCAAGCGCAGCGCACCCCGCGTTGCCTTCGGACAGCTGGTGGAAAGCGGGATGATCGCGCCGGGCGCGCAGATCTTCGATCGCAAGCGCCGCTGGACGGCGAGCGTGCGCGCGGATGGTTCAATCCTATCGGGCGCTGCGTCCGGTTCGATCCACGGTGTCGGCTCGGCGGTTCAGGGCGCACCGGCCTGTAACGGCTGGACATTCTGGCACATCGAGCACGAAGGCGAAGTGAAGCCACTCGATGCGCTGCGCCAGCTCCATCTCCTCGCGGTCGAGGACTGACATGCTGTCGCTGCTGGGCCTGATGCCCGATCCGCTGGTGCTGCGCTGCCATGCGCGCTGGACCAGAACCGTGATTTTGCGCGCGATGTGCCTCGCCGCGCGGCGTCGGACGCGATAGGACGCCGAAATGGCGCACAAGCTCTACATCCGCCCGATCGCTCTAACTGAAAGCCCGCAGAGCGAGGAGGGCGGGGCAATCCGCCTTGCGGGCGGGCTTGTCTATGCCTCGCGGTTCGCGCTGATCGTTCGCGAGGGCGAGAAAGTCATCTCGCGCCGCCGCTTCGCCGCAGATGAGGCAGGCGCAGTGCTCGGCACGCTGCCTGATGCACTTGCTGCCGAGGCCAATGCGCAGTGGAGCAATCTCCGGAAGCCGCACGGACCCCTTGCCTGCGGCGCACGCACGCTGCGGCTCGATCAGCCGCAGGTCATGGGCATCCTTAACGTGACGCCCGACAGCTTTTCGGATGGCGGCAAGTTTCTCGACAAGCCGGAGGCCGCACTCGAACATGCCGCCGCCATGCTCGAAGCGGGCGCTGCGATCATCGACGTCGGCGGCGAATCCACGCGCCCCGGTGCCCCCGCCGTGTGGGAAGGCGACGAGGTCAAGCGTGTCGTCCCGGTGATTGCGCGGCTCGCGTCGAGCGGTGCGGCGGTTTCCATCGACAGCCGCCGTTCGACCGTGATTGCCGAGGCGCTCGCAGCGGGCGCGCATATCGTCAATGATGTTTCGGCGCTGCGCCATGATCCGCGCTCGCTCGAGGTTGTCGCGGCAAGCGGCGCACCGGTTGTCCTCATGCATGCGCCCGGCGGAGAGAAAGACCTGCACGCCGATGGCCATTACGCCGATGTGGTGCTCGATGTGTTCGATGCCCTGCGCGAGCGGCGCGATGCGGCCGCAGCGGGCGGGATCGCGCGCGAGAAGATCCTCCTCGATCCCGGTATCGGCTTCGGCAAGTCGTTGGCCGAGAACCTCGCGCTGATCAACGCGCTGCCGTTGTTCCACGCGCTTGGCCAGCCGCTGCTGCTGGGGGCGAGCCGCAAGCGGATGATCGGCGCGCTGTCAGGCGAAGCGCCCGCACACCTGCGGCTTGGCGGTTCGCTCCTGCTTGCGGCCAGGGGCTTCGAGGCGGGCATGCAGATGGTGCGCGCGCACGATGTGGCCGAAACGGTGCAGGCATTGCGCGTCTGGCGCGGCCTGCGCGATGCGGCGTTGACGGACTTCAGCCAGCTCGGGGCTTGACCGGCAGCGGCGGCGCCCCAAGCTCTTCGTTGTGCTCGCCAATCCGCGGAGCAGGCCTGACTTCGATGCCGCCTACCGAGAACGTCACCGGGCTGCGCATCTTGAGATACTTACCCTCGGTCGGGTGGGTGCGCTGCTGGAAGAAATCGACCGCCTTCAAGTGCGGATCATTGATCACATCATCGAGATCGCGCACCGGCATCGCCGGAATCTGGTGCTCGTGCATTTTTGCCGCCCATTCGGCCATGGTCAGCTTGGGTGTGCGCTTGGCCATTTCCTCGTAGAACGCGCTGATGTTGCGCATGCGCGAGGGGTAGTCGATGAAGCGCGGATCCACGGCGAGTTCGGGCGCTTCGAGCAGTTCGATCACCGTGTCGATGGCATCGGGCGTGTAGGGCACGATCACCACGTAGCCATCCTTGGCGGGGAAGGGCTGGCGAAACGGATCGAGCTGGCGGGGATAGCCTGCGGGTTCCTTGGGCCGCACCAGCGTCTGTCCGTAGAGATGCTCCTGCATCATGAAATGGGTGAATGCTTCGAACATCGGCACTTCGACGAACTGGCCTTCGCCAAAGCGCAGCTTGTGGATCACTGCGGCCATGACGGCATAGGCGCCGTGGAGCCCCGAAACCTTGTCCGCCATGAGCGTGGGCAGGAAGCGCGGGACCGGATTGCCGTCGACCCGCCCGAGCAGGTTCGTGGTGCCCGTCGCGGCCTGGATCACATCGTCGTATGCCTGCAGATCGCCATAAGGCCCATTCGCACCGAAGCCGGTGCAATGGACATAGATGATGTCGGTCTTCAGCGCCTTCACTGCTTCATAGCCGAAGCCCAATCGCTCGATCGCCTTGGCGCGCACATTGTGGATGAACACATCGGCCTCAGCGAGCTGCGTTGCCAGTGCGGCCTTGCCTTCCGCACTTTTGAGATCGAGCCCGAGGCTGCGCTTGCCCTTGTTGAGATTGAGCGTGCAGGGGCCCATCCCGGGCGTGGCGGCGGGCTTGCCGGCATGGCGGAAGATATCGCCGGCCGGCACTTCGACCTTGATGACGTCCGCGCCGAGATCGGCGAGCGTTTCGGTGGCATAAGGACCGAACACCACGCTGGTCAGATCAACAATGCGGATGCCTTCCAGCAGCTTCTGCCCGGCCATCATGCGCTCTCCTCCCGGCGGCCCAGCGGCCTGCCGGACGAAGACTTACCAGTCCCGCGCGGCGGAGCAACGCTGCCAGAATGAAGAGGGGGCCTTATGCGACGTTGTCGATCCCGAGCTCGGTCAGCTTGCGATACAGCGTCGAACGTCCGATCCCCAGCCGCCGCGCGACTTCGGTCATGCGCCCACGGTAGTGCCCGATGGCGAGGCGGATGACATCGGCTTCGATATCTTCGAGCGGGCGGAGATTGCCGTCCGACGAATAGAGCATTACGCCGGCCCCTTCAGTGCCCGAAGGCGCTGCGCGTGGGGCTTCGCCGACCATGCTCGACAGGTTGGGAAAGTCCTGCGCAGTGAGGGCTTCACCGTCGCAGAACACTGCGGCGCGAAACAGCGTGGCCTGAAGCTGGCGCACGTTGCCCGGCCAGTCATAGGCGGCGAGCAGCGAGAGCGCGCCGTCGGTGATGCCAAGCGGGCGCAGGCCGGGCTGCTCGCCGATGCGGGTGAGGAAATGGCGAGCCAGAGCGGGAATATCACCGGCTCGCTCACGCAGGGCCGGCAGGTGCACGTGGACGCCGCTCAGCGCCTCGAGCAGGCTGAGATCGAATAGCTGAGCTTCGACCAGATCGGTCAGCACCGCATTGCTGCACACAATCACCCGCACATCGAGCCGGAAGCTGTGGCGCGCGCCGATGGGCTGGATATCGCCGCGCTGGAGGAACTGGGCGAGACGGACTTGGGCCGAAAGGCACAGCCGGTCAATCTCGTCGATGACCAGCGTGCCGCCATCGGCATGCTGGAGCGCGCCCACATGGCGCTCGAAAGCGCCCGGAAAGGCGCCCTTTTCGTGGCCGAACAGCACGGATTCGATCTGGTTTGCCGGAATACCGCCGGCGTTGACGATCCGCAGCGGCGCCCTGGCTCGTGGGCTTGCCGCGTGCATCGCGCGCACCAGCATTTCCTTGCCGGTGCCGCTCTCACCTTCGATCAGCACGGTGTTCTGGGTGCGCGCGGCCTTTGCGGCCACGGCGAGCGCGGCGCGGAAGCTGGGCGCCGCGCCGATCATCGAATCGAAATCGAGCGTGCCGGTGAACTTTTCGGTGAGCGGTTGCAGCTCGTCAGGCGATTCCTCGCGCCGGGTTGCCGTGCGCAGCGCCTGCAGCAGCCGATCGGGCGCAACCGGCTTGATGAGGTAGTCAGAAGCCCCCGCGCGCATCGCCTCGACAGCAAGCAGCGGCGAAGCGCTGGTCGTGATCATCAGGATCGGCAGCGCCGGACGGCGTGCCTTGAGCTCGGCAATCAACGCGCACGCGTTGTCACCCGGAACCCATTGATCGAGAATGATTGCATCGAGCTGCATACCATGGCGCGTACCGAGCGTGGCAATCGCCGTCTCGGAATCACGCGCGATGATCGTGCGCCAGCCTTCACGCGCCGCCAGCGCCGAGATGAGGCGGCACTGCGCTGGTTCGTCGTCTATCAGCATGAGCAGCCGATCAGTGGGCTCTGCCATGGCTTCCCCGGTCCTTTTGCATAGTGCCGGGGTCTAGCCCATTTGGGTAAAGACCAGATTAAGTGCAAACCTTCCGGTTCCGCTTGAGCCGTGTGGATGCCGCCGCTACAGGATGCGGTCAAATGGTCGTTTAATCCGCAATGAGGAAAGGTTTGTCATGGGCGCCACCAACAACGCCGGGAACAACATGAAGGCAGCGACGGCAACGTATGAGGGCTTCGTCGGCATGGTCAAGGTTGCCACGCCGGTGATCGCGGTGATCGTGCTCTTCGTCATGTACCTGATCGCCTGAACCGCGAATGGGAGGGGGCACAACGATCGCGGTCCTGCGGGAGCGGGCTAGCGGAGAGAACCGGGTCGCGGCAACGCCTGAGACGGTGAAGAAGTTCATCGGGCTCGGAGCAGCCGTGCGGGTCGAGGCCGGGGCAGGCGTTACCGCCTCGATCAGCGACGATGCTTTTCGCGCAGCGGGGGCGGAAATCGTCGATAGCGGCGTGGCCGCGGGCGCGGATATCGTGCTCGGCGTACAGGGGCCCGAGGTCGATGTGCTCGGCGGGGCCAAGCCTGGTGCCTGGGTGGTCGCCTCGCTCGATCCGTTCGGCCAGCGCGGCCGGGTCGATGCCTATGCCGCCGCAGGGCTTGAAGCGCTGGCGATGGAGTTCATGCCGCGCATCACCCGCGCGCAGTCGATGGATATCCTCTCCTCGCAGTCGAACCTCGCCGGCTACAAGGCCGTGATCGTGGCGGCGGACCTTTATGGCCGCGCCTTCCCGATGATGATGACCGCAGCCGGTACGGTTTCGGCGGCCAAAGTCTTCGTCATGGGCGTCGGCGTTGCCGGTCTCCAGGCGATCGCCACCGCGCGGCGCCTGGGTGGGCAGGTTTCCGCCACGGACGTGCGTTCGGCCACCAAGGAGCAGATCCAGTCGCTTGGCGCCAAGCCGATCTTCGTCGAGAACGTCGCGGGGATCGAGGGCGAAGGCGCGGGCGGCTATGCCACCGAAATGAGCCCGGAATACCAGGCGGCGCAGGCCGATCTGGTCTCCAGCCATATCGCCAAGCAGGACATCGTGATCACCACCGCGCTGATCCCGGGCCGCCCGGCACCGCGCCTGATCACCGATGCCCAGATCGCGACGATGAAGCCCGGTTCGGTGATCTTCGACCTCGCCGTCGCATCGGGCGGCAATGTCGAAGGTTCGGTCGCAGATCAGGTCGTCGAAAAGCACGGCGTCAAGATCGTCGGCTATTCGAACACCGCGACGCATCTCGCCGCAGACGCGTCGGCGCTGTTCAGCCGCAACCTGTTCAACTTCCTGTCCGCATTCTGGGACAAGGAAGCGGGCAAGCCGGTCCTCGACGAGGAAATCGGCAATGCCATTCGCCTGACGCAGGGCGGTAAGGTCGTCAACGAACGACTGCTCGGCTGAGGGAGGGGCGAGACCATGGACTTCATTTCAATTCTGTCGATCTTCGTGATGGCCTGCTTCGTGGGCTATTACGTGGTGTGGTCGGTCACGCCGGCGCTGCATACGCCGCTCATGGCGGTCACCAACGCGATTTCCTCGGTCATCGTCGTCGGCGCGCTCGTCGCCGGTGCGGCTGAGGGTTCGGTCATGTCGAAGTGGCTGGGGCTGCTCGCGGTAGTGCTGGCTTCGGTCAACATCTTCGGCGGCTTCGCGGTTACCGAGCGCATGCTCGCGATGTACAAGAAGAAGGAGAAGAAGTGATGGAACACGTCACCACTCCTCCCTGGGCGATGCTTGCCTACCTGATTGCGGGCGTCCTCTTCATCCTCGCACTGCGCGGGCTTTCGAGCCCGGCTACGAGCCGCGCGGGCAACCGCTACGGCATGATCGGCATGACCATCGCAATGGTTACCACCTTGCTCACCCACGGCATTGCCAGCCTGCCTGAAATCGCGGGCGCGATCGCCATCGGCGGCGGGATTGGTTTCATCACCGCGCGGCGAATCAAGATGACCGACATGCCGCAGCTGGTCGCGGCGTTCCACAGCCTTGTCGGGATGGCGGCGGTGCTCGTCGGCCTTGCAGCTTATCTCAACCCCATTGCGTTCGGCATCGCCGGGCCGGACGGGGTGATCGAGGTGCAGAGCCGCATCGAGATGGGCCTCGGCATCGCCATCGGTGCGATCACGTTTTCGGGCTCGGTCATTGCGTTCCTCAAGCTGAACGGGAACATGGGCGGCGCGCCGATCATGCTGCCCGGACGCCATGCGATCAATCTCGGCACCTTGCTCGCCATTCTCGGGCTCGTCGGCTACTTCACCACGGACCAGGCGCCTTGGGTGATTGCGGTGATCACCGCGCTGAGTTTCGCGATCGGCTTCCTGCTGATCATCCCCATCGGCGGCGCGGACATGCCGGTCGTCGTCTCGATGCTCAATTCCTATTCGGGCTGGGCCGCGGCGGCGATGGGCTTCACGCTCCACAACACCGCGATGATCATCACCGGCGCGCTGGTGGGTTCGTCGGGCGCGATCCTGTCGTACATCATGTGCAAGGCGATGAACCGCAGCTTCATCTCGGTGATCGCGGGCGGCTTCGGCGCTGCGCCGGAAGCGGCTGCGGGGGGCGGTGCCAAAGTGCAGCGCCCGTGGAAGCGCGGCGCGGCAGAAGACGCCGCCTACCTGATGAAGGAAGCCGAGAATGTCATCATCATTCCGGGCTACGGCATGGCGGTGGCGCAGGCCCAGCACGTGCTGCGCGAGATGGGCGATCTGCTCAAGAAGGAAGGCGTCAACGTCAAGTATGCCATTCACCCGGTCGCGGGCCGCATGCCCGGCCACATGAACGTGCTGCTCGCCGAAGCGAACGTGCCCTACGATGAGGTCTTCGAACTCGAAGACATCAACGGCGAGTTCGCGCAGGCCGATGTCGCGTTCATCATCGGCGCCAACGACGTCGTGAACCCGGCGGCGAAGACCGACAAGTCCTCGCCGATCTACGGCATGCCCGTGTTCGACGTCGACAAAGCGAAGACGGTCATGTTCATCAAGCGCTCGATGGGCGGGGTCGGCTATGCCGGGGTCGACAACGACGTGTTCTACATGGACCAGACCATGATGCTCCTCGCCGACGCCAAGAAGATGGTCGAGGATATCAACAAGGCGCTGGCGCACTGATGCGGTTTGTGACGACGGGGTGAATTCGATAGGGTAGTTAATCGGTGGAATAGTTGGGGTTTATATACTTCAACAGGTGCTGGAGTGGCTTATTTAAAAAGGGCTTTTCACGGACCCGGTAAAAGGTAAGCTCGCTTCAACACTCGCAGCGTACTTTACTGCTTCATTGATTTACGGATTTACGACCGCGAGAGGAGGGGCATGGCATCCTGACGGATTGTTTATCTACTTCTTTGGTCTGCTTGTAGTTGGCTTCTTTGCGATGCGGAGAGGGTTAAAGCTGCGGGAGCAAATTAATTCGAATGATGAGGTAACTCAAGCCTTCGGTTAGCAAAGAGATATCGGAGGCACCACTGCGGTAATTTTTATGAAACGAATAGTATTTTCATTTGCTTGTATCGCATTGGTTGATGCTTGCACCCCTGCCAAGCTGGCCGAGGGCCGCGTCCGTTCCGCGCTGATGGATGCAGGCCTTTCCCAGCCAAACGCCGCCTGCATGGCCGAGCGGATGACCGACCGCCTTACCCTTGGCCAGCTGCGCAAGTTGCAGGCGCTGCAGGCCCCCAAACGATCCATGGCGGACTATGTCATGACCGTGCGCAAGGTGGGCGACCGGGAACTTATCGAAGTGACAGTCGGCTCGGCGCTGCTCTGCGCCACTGGTCTGGCGCCCGAGAGGAAGCCCGGCTAGGGCGCGGCATGCCCGCGAATCCCCAAAAATCATGACCGGACGTGCGCCCTGGGCCTGCGACCCCGCGCAGTCGCGTGGCCGCGAGTTCACGCTGGCCGGGGAAACCGCACGCGGCCCCCGCAGCCCGTTCCAGCGCGACCGCGACCGCATCATCCACTCGATCGCCTTTCGCCGCCTGCGCCACAAGACGCAGGTGTTCATCGCGCCCGATGGCGATCACTACCGCGTGCGTCTCACTCACAGCCTCGAAGTCGCGCAGATCGGCAGGGTGATCGCGCGCGCGCTGGGGCTCGACGAGGATCTCACCGAAGCGCTCTGCCTCGCGCATGATATCGGCCATCCGCCGTTCGGCCACGCAGGCGAAGATGCGCTGGAAGAAGCCATGGCGGAGCATGGCGGCTTCGATCACAACGCCAACACGCTGCGCGTCCTGATGCGGCTCGAAAGCCCTTATCCGCGGCATGAAGGGCTCAACCTCACGTGGGAACTGCTCGAAGGCCTCGCGAAGCACAACGGGCCAGTCTACCAGCCGACCTGGGCGCTGGCCGAGCTTGACGCCGCGTTCCCGCTCGATCTGGCTCAGCATGCCTCCTTGGAAGCGCAAGTCGCGGCGATCTCGGATGATATCGCCTACGACAACCATGATATCGACGATGGTCTGCGCGCCGGGTTCCTTACGCTCGATACGCTGCTTTCGCTGCCCTCGCTTGAAGCGCAGTGGCGTGAGATCGAAGCGCGGTTTCCGGGGGCGCCGCGCGACCGGCTGCTGCGCGAACTGGTGCGCGGCCAGATCGGGCGCATGGTCAACGATGTGATCGATGAGACGCAGCGGCGGCTGAAGGACAGTGGCGCACAGACTTGCGACGATGCGCGCGCGGCGGGGCGCACACTGGCCGGCTTCTCGCCTGCGATGGCTGCGGAGGAGCGCACCTTGAAGGCCTTCATGTACAAGGCCCTCTATCTGCATCCCGAGCAGGTCGAAACCGCGGATCGGGCACGGGCCGTGATCGCGCGCCTGTTCGCGACGTATCGGCAGGCGCCCGCAAACCTGCCTGAAAGCTGGCGCGAGAGCCTGCCGGAAGGCGAACCCGCGCGCAGCCGCCACATTGCCGATTTCATGGCCGGCATGACCGACAAGTACGCGATCGAAGCCTATGCCAAGCTATTCGGGGAGCGGCCCGAAGGGCTCAGCAACGTCTGATCATCAGCGCTTCTTGTGAATGGCGTCCGATCCGGCCTGGCCGACGGACTGGATATCGCCGCCGATGCCTTTCACTGTCTTGCAGGCCGTCATGCCCAGCATCATGCCGGTGAGAGCGATGGAAAAAATCACCTTGCGTACCATGGGTCTTGTCCCTTTAATCGCGTAGTTAAGTCGCGGGGGCTGCCGCGGTTGGTGCGTCCCTGCCACCGGCAAGGTGAACGCGGACTGAGCAGGCCCGAAGCCAGCGGCATCAGGACGAGGGTGACCATATGCGCGAGACGGCAGGTTTCGAGACATTCGACGCGTTTTTCCGGCACTGGGCAGAGCAGAAGCCCGATGCGGTGTCACACGAACAGGATGGTCGCAAGACGACCTACGCGCAGCTTGAGGTGTTTTCCCGCCGCTTCGCCGCATTCCTTTCCGCGAAGGGCGTGGTGAAGGGCGACCGGGTCGCATGGATCGGCAAGAACTGCGATCTCTACTTCCAGATGCTGCTCACCTGCGGGCGCATTGGCGTGGTCATGGTGCCGATCGGGTGGCGGCTCGCACCGGCGGAGATGGCCTATATCCTTGAGGACACGTGCGCGAAGCTGGTGTTCGCAGGCACCGGTTTCGAAGCAGTCGCGCACGAACTGGCCGCCGCTGCGCCACAGAAGCCAGCGGTGATCGAGGAAGGCGCGGCCCGCACCGCGATCCCGGCATGCCCGGCCGACCCGCTTGTCGCCGCCGATCCCGAAGCGGCCTTCCTCCAGCTTTATACCTCCGGCACCACCGGCAGGCCCAAGGGCGCGGTGCTGTGCCAGCGCAACTTCATGGGGCTGCGCGCTCCTGCGCTCGATGCCGGGCTGCCGTGGGCGGAGTGGGAGGACGACGAGGCAATTCTCGTCTGCATGCCTTGTGCGCATATCGGTGGCACAGGGCTTGGCACGATGGCCTTTTGCGCGGGCGTGCGTGCCATCGTGCAGGCAGAATTCACGGCCGAAGGCGCGCTTGATGCGATCGGGCAGGGGATCACCCGGTTCTTCATCGTGCCCGCCGCGCTGCAGATGCTGATCCAGCATCCCAAGGCGGCCGAGACCGATTTTACCCGCCTCAAGTACGTGATGTATGGCGCCGCGCCGATCCCGCTCGAACTGCTCCGGCAGGCGGTGACGACGATCCCCAACGCCAGCTTCATGCAATGCTACGGCATGACGGAGACGACAGGCACGATCGCGGTACTGCCGCCGTCCGACCATGACCTTGGCGGCAATGCCCGCATGCGCTCTGCGGGCAAGGCATCACCCGGCGTCGAGATCCGCATCGTTGACAGCGAAGGCAACGAAGTGCCTCGCCATACCGTGGGCGAAATCCAGACGCGCTCGGCGGCCAACATGCTGCACTACTGGCAGCTGCCTGAAGCGACCGCCAAGACGCTGACAAGCGATGGCTGGGTCTGCACCGGGGACGCCGCCTATATGGACGAGGACGGCTATGTCTTCATCCAGGACCGCATCAAGGACATGATCATCTCCGGCGGCGAGAACGTCTACCCGGCGGAAGTCGAAAGCGCGATCTACGGCCATCCGCAAGTTGCGGAGGTCGCAGTGATCGGCGTGCCTGATGCGCGCTGGGGCGAGGCGGTGAAGGCTTGCGTCGTCCCGCGCGATGGCTGCGAGGTTGATGAGGCGAGCGTGATCGCCTGGGCGCGCGAGCGGATCGCAGGGTTCAAGGTGCCCAAGTCGGTCGATGTGATTCCCGCGCTGCCGCGCAATCCATCGGGGAAGATCCTGCGGCGCAATCTGCGCGAGCCCTATTGGGAAGGGATGGAGCGGCAGGTGAACTAGGCTGCGGGCGAACGTTCACCTGCCTGGCTGCCGCGCACCTGTTCGCGCCATGCAATGATCAGCCCCGCCGCGATGATTGCTGGCGCGCCGATCCATGTCTGCGCGCCGGGCACGTGGGCAAAGAACAGCCAGCCCCACAGCGTGGCCCAGCCGAATTGCGAATAGTCCATCACGATCACGCTGGCGACGCTGCCATAGCGCAGTGCGGCGGTCATCAGCAGCTGCGCGGCAAGTCCGGTCGCCCCGATGCCGGCAAGCATCGCCCAGACCACCGGTTCATGATGTGGCACGCCGATGTGCAGGAAGAACAGCGCCAGCACCGGGGTGCAGAATGTGGAGAACCAGAACACCACGCTGACGGGCTCTTCGGTGCGGCCAAGATCGCGCAGCTGGATCGAGATAACCGCGACCATGAAGGCCGCGCCAATGCCGGTGGCAAGGCCCAGTAGCGGAATATGGGCGCGGTCGGGCCCGGCGATGATCACCACCCCGGCTAGGCCGAGCACGACCGCTGTCCAGCGCCACGGGCCGACTTTCTCGCCCAGCAACAGCACCGCAAGCAGCACCGCGAAGATGGGCGAGGTGAAGCCAAGCACGGTGGCTTCCGCCAGCGGCAGGATTTGCACCACGCCAAGTGTCAGGAACATACCGATCCCGCCGATCAGCGCGCGCCGTGCGTGAACCCAGGGGCGCCTGGTGGCGAGGCGGCCAATCTCTCCCCGCGCGGCGAGCCAGCCAAAGAGGGCGATACCGGGCAGGAACTGGCGCCAGAACAGCGTCTCGGGCAGCCACACGCCGTGCTCGCCCGTCAGCTTGACGAGCAGGAGCATCACCGAAATCGCCACCATGGCCATGAGGCGCAGGGCGAGCGCATAGATCGGACGTTGGATTGGCGGCATGCCCCTGCCCATAAGGCAGGGGCGGCGCGGATCAAGCGTTTACGCCATCACTCAGAGGCAGGCTTCGAGATATGCCTGATCGAAGCCGAACTGGCGCGCCTTTTCGAGCGTATAGGGGCGCAGGCCCGAAGGACGGAACTCGCCGATGATCTTGCCGTCCTCGTTCTCGTCGAGATACTCGAACTTGAACAGTTCCTGCGTCACGATCACATCGCCTTCCATCCCGATCACCTCGGTGATGTTGGTGGTGCGGCGCGAGCCATCGCGGAGGCGCTTCACCTGCACGATAAGGTCCACTGATTCGGCGATCTGGCGGCTGATGGCTTCCTTGGGGATCTTGATGTCGCCCATCA